>CAMYYI010000056.1 GCA_947303465.1 uncultured Bacteroidales bacterium | reverse complement strand
ACACCCGCCGCCCGCATTCTGCAAGGGATTGTTGATAACTTGTGTTGTTTCAGTAGGTATTTTATCTATTTCTTGTTACATTTTGTCCATCTTTGCGTTTAAAGGGCAGAGAAACAACAAGATGGCAGACATCCTGACAGAGACATACCAGCGGATCCGACTGCGGCTGAAGGCTCGGGCGGGGAAAGTGCTCGCGGACGCAGAAGCGGCCGAGGATGCCTTGCAGGACGCTTTCTTGAAACTTTGGGGGCGCTACCCGGTGCGGAACGAGAAGGAGGCGGAAGCGCTGCTGACCAGGACGGTGCGGAACGTGTCCATCGACCAGCTCCGGAAGCGAAAGACGGTACCGCTCGCGGGAGACCTGCCGGAAGAAGATACCGAAGACCTGGAGACACGGTTCCGGCAGGTCGAGGAGATGGTCACTACAGCATTGACCGATATCCAGAGACAAATCATCCGGCGGCACGAATACGAAGGTGTCACTTTGGAAAAGATAGCAGAAGATCTAGGCATGCAGCCCCCTGCAGTACGGATGCAACTCTCCAGAGCCCGAAAAACCATTCGAGAACAATACAGAAAACGATACCATGAAGAATAAGGCATATTACATAGACCTTTCCGAGCGCTGGCTCGACGCCCTTCTCACCGAGGACGAGGAGCGCGTGTTGAAAGCCTTCCTGGCATCGACCGACGATCCCGACTTCGATGAAATAAAAGCGGTGGCCGGCTTCTTCGCGACGGGGAAAGCCGTGTACGGGGCGCAGGAAGAGAACAACCGGCCCGCGCGGCAACGGCGAACCACGCACCAGCTCGCCTGGGCGGCCATCGCCGTCGCCGCCAGCCTGGCCCTGGTCGCAGCCATCGGCCTGTACAACCAGCACCAGAATCAATGCTACATACTGGCATACGGTGAAAAGAGCACAGACAAAGAACTCGCACTGGAAAGCATGGAGGCCACCCTATCCAGTCTGTTCGGTACTGCGCCAGACATTGAGAAAGAATTGGAAACCCTTTTGAAATGAATATGATGATGAAACGGATGATCCTTGCGCTTTGGGCGCTGTTAGCCGTGATTCAGTTGTCAGCTCAATCCGGGTACGGAATAAATCCAGTCTTCGACGGGAAATTGATTCCATCTTCCCGGATCAAGGAAACATACATCAATGGAACCCAGTTGGCCCCCTATAAACTCCGCGTATTCCGAAGTGTGAAGTTCACGGCCACGCCAGCAGAGTTGTCACGCATCCAAGCACTATTGCTCGAGGATGGGAAGGGGGCTGAAGACCGGCAAACTGAGTATACCGGTGGTGTATTGACATACGCCTTGTTCCGCTTCCGAGCAGAAGTCCATTCCTCCCGGTACGATATGCCGGTGGAAGGAAACAAATACCTTTGTTTACAGGTGTTCCCAAAGGAAACCCGCTATGACGTTACGCTGGTATATATGTCCGGCGACGCAACCTTGGATGAATTGAAGCAATTGTTTAAGAATTAACAACTTATCGCATATGAAAAGAATAATTGTCTGGGTTCTTGCCCTGATTCCGGCTGTCGCTCAAGCCCAATTGGCAGACACCCTGCGCATTGAAAACCCTTCCTCCGTACAGGTGATTTCATCGCCCGGGAGCCTTTCCGTCAGTATCGACGGGACTGCGGACAAGCCGGATTTCCATTATTCGAATTCCTTGAAGGCTGGTTCGGAGGTGGAAGCGGTTTCCGACCGATTGAACTTCGAGACACCCTTTACCCGGAAGAAAAATCTTTCCCATTGGAAGATCGCCTTACTCGGTATGGAAGAGGTAGGGCTCTTCGAGGGCGTATTAGGTGGTGAGGATCTGTTCGGTCATTGGAAAACGCGGGAGAATTCCGCGGATCTCGGGATAATCAGCCTAAGGTACTATCCCGGCTTGAAGAATCACTATCTCTCGTTGGGGTGGACGGTCGGTTATGCGATGACAGAAATCCTGAATAACGAACAACACTTATCACAGACAAGCGGAATGCTCTCCTGGGTTGATTATCCAGCCGGTGCCTCGAAGCTGGGGACCTCTACCATCCGGAGGCTCCGCTACTCTCTGCCGCTGCAGTACACGTTCGTGTTTGGAAAGAATCTCTCGTGGAGGGCATCAGCCGGCGCCGAACTGCATTGGAACTTGGTCAACCACACACGTACCCACTACCATTTGAACGGGAATCATGTCATTGAACTCGTGGACAACATCAAGCCCAACCTGGCAACCGTCGACCTGATGACATCGCTCACCTGTAACGGGTTCGGCGTACGATTCCGATATAGCCCGACACCTGCTTTTACCGCGCCGCATGGACCGGAGTACAGGACGTGGAGCATCGGGTTCCTGCTGGAGTATTAGGGGTCAGCACGCGGGCGTGCTAGACCCTCCCGAAAAGGGAGGGGGTGCGATGGCGAGAGACTACCTTTTTTTCTGACAATATCACTTTGTTTTTAGGCTGAAACCTTGGGTTTTGGCCATTTTTTATTATATTTGTTGGTTAGTAACCGCAGACAAATAAACAAACACTGATACGATATGGACAAACTCCAAGAACTCACCCAGAAGCTG
>CAMYYI010000055.1 GCA_947303465.1 uncultured Bacteroidales bacterium | reverse complement strand
ATATCGGTCCAATATAGGAATTTTTTACATAAAGGCCGCCGCTTTCCCCAAAGCGACGGCCTGTTGTATATAAAACGAACTTAACAAATAGACAACAAAAAGAACTTTTGTATGTCCGAAAGCAAATATATCAAGTATTTTCTTAACCTCAAAGGATTTTTTGAAATTTTTAAAACGATTTACAGTTATAACTTATTATCCGTTCCTATACTCGCTCGGAGTCATGCCGGTGTGAGCCTTGAAGAACTTGTAGAATACGGACGGATTCGGGAAATTCAGTTTATAGACGATTTCCTTGATCGGGGCATCAGTATATTTCAGCATGTTCTTGGCTTCGAGGATCACGAAGGAGTCGATCCAGGCAGGCCCTGAGCGGCCGCTCACCTGCTTTATCAGCTTAGACAGGTATTTCGGAGTCAGGCCGAGACGGCCGGCATAGAATGACATGTTGCGCTCCGTGGAGTGATATTCGGTAACCAGGGACATGAAGTGTTCGAACACGAGCTTGACCCTGGTGGCGGATGAATGCGGGAAGGCCGTATCCGGCATTTTCGCAAAGTTGTTCTCGAACAGTCCGGCAATGAAATAGAAGAAAGACGCGATCAGCGAGCCTACCGCTTCCTTCTTGTTCGGGACATCGGTCTCCATCACCACACCCAGCAGGTCGATGTACTTGTCGCAGAATTCCAGTTCCTTCTCGTCGAGCATGACGCAAGGATCGGCAAGCAGCGTGAGCCTGTCGTCGAATATCTTCTTGACGTCGAAACTGATGCTGGAGAGATATTCCTTGGAGATGGCCATCGCGATGAATTCCATCCCTTCCGGGTTGCCTGACTCTTCGCTCACCCTCACGATATTGCCCGGGGTGCTTATGAAGACCCCGTGCTTCCCCACGTGGTACGTGCGCAGGTTAACTTCCACGCTGAATTCCCCCGACTTGCAGAAAATCGCGATGTAAGCGTCGCTCCTGCAAGGATATTTCAGGAGATGAAGGTTGTCATTATACCTGAAAGGCACGATGAAGAAATCGTCTCCTATCCGGAAACCGTTTTCCATGGGAAGCAGTTTCCCTATCTGTTTCAAACCTATGTTCTGCATTGCTTGTTCCGTTGGCCACACAAATATAATGAAAAAACTGATTCATTTCAATTATTCGCAAAATTCGACTTTTTGACAATCAAATGGGCCAGTTAGGCTCCTTTTTGAGGATAATAAGGCAACTTATTTGTAGTATTCCTGCGCCTTGGAAAGAATAATGGAAAAGAATTGATATGAAAATGAGTTTCATCAAAATCTGCCTCACGGCCGCGATGGTCGCAGCGCCTGCAGGGCTCGGCGCCCAGCAGACCCTGACACTGGACCAGTGCCGCGAGATGGCAGTCAGCAGCAACAAGGCCCTGGAACAGGCCGGAACCAAGGTGGAGATGGCAGGATACGACCGCAAGATCGCATTCGCGAACTACCTGCCGAACATTTCCGCCACGGGCGCGTACATGTACAATCCAAACGATGTAGCCCTCATCAGCGATGCCGCTTCCGAAACGCTTACGACCGCAGGAAGCACGCTCCACGGCCTGGCCCAGCAGACACAGCAGGGACTGATGGCCGACATCACCGTATATATGCAGCAACTCGCTGCCGCGGCGATGCAAGGTGACCCCGCTGCAGCCGCCCAGCTGGCAAAATATCAAGGAATAATGCAGGACCCTCTGTTCCAATCACTTCTGGGTAAACTGCAGGCAACCGACTATTCTGCCACCATCAATGCGATAGGACAGGAGATAGACGATGCCCTGCATCCGGACCTCGAGAATATCCTGGTCGGTTCAGTCACCGTACAGCAGCCTCTGTTCGCGGGAGGCAAGATCATCGCAGCCAACAAGATTGCCAAATTGGCAGAAGAACTGTCAGAGACTCAGTACGACCAGCAGTACCAGCAGGTCATAATCGATGTGGATGAAGCCTACTGGCAGATCGTTTCCATTGCCAACAAGAAGAAACTGGCCGAGTCCTATGCCGAGTTGCTGCACAATATGCAGCACGATGTGGAGGTCGCCGTGAAGGAAGGAGTTTCCACCGAATCCGACGCCCTGCAGATCCGAGTCAAGGCCAACGAGGCCGACGTCCTCAAGACCAAGGCGGACAACGGGCTCACCCTGGCCAAGATGCTCCTCTGCAAGCAGGTAGGACTTCCTCTGGACACTGACATCATCCTGGCCGACGAGCAGCTCGGCTCGGTCCCTGTCCCGCAGATGCCGGTTGAGAAAAGCATGGATGACATCTATGCCGATAGGCCCGAGATAAAGAGCCTGGACATCGCCTCCAGGATATACGACGGGAAGGTCCGGGTCGCCAGGGCAGACATGATGCCGAAGGTCGCGGCGATGGGTGGATACATGGTCTCCAACCCGAGCCTCAAGAACGGATTCGAAAAGGAATGGAACGGGTACTGGGGAGTCGGTGTGGTCGTGAACGTGCCGATATTCCATGGTTTCGAAGCCCAGAACAGGACCAGGAAGGCAAAGGCGGAAGCCACCCTCTACAGGTCCCAGCTCGAGGAAGCGAAGAATCTCGTGAACCTGCAGGTCACCCAGCTGCGCAAGCAGGAGAACGAAGCCCTGGAGAAACTTGTCACGGCGAAGAGCAACCTGGCAAGCGCCGAAGAGAACCTCCGTACAGCCACGGTTGGGTACAATGAAGGAGTCATCAATGCCAATACGGCCCTTTCAGCCCACACCGGCTGGCTCCAGGCCCACTCAGAGTTCATCGATGCAGGAATAGAACTCCAGATGCTTGCCTCCAAGCTGAACAAGGCCGAAGGCAACATCCACGGACAGATAGACAGATAATCATAAAAAAACAGATACAATGGAAAGAGAAAAGAAAAGCTACAACCTGGTCATAGGTATAGCAGCATTGATCCTGATCATCCTGGCAATCGCCATTATAGGATATTTCGTTTCCAAGCCGAAGCCGCTGGTAATCCAGGGTGAGGCCGAAGCCAGCGAATACAGGGTCTCCGGCAAGGTTCCGGGAAGGATCGAGGAATTGTTCGTAAAGGAAGGTCAAGCCGTACACAAGGGAGATACAGTCGCCATGATCGATTCGCCTGAAGTCAGGGCGAAGCTGGCACAGGCAAACGCCGCCAGGAGCGCCGCAGCCGCCCAAAGCAGCAAGGCCAGGAACGGTGCGCGCAGCGAACAGATCCAGGGAGCCTACCAGCTCTGGCAGCAGGCAATCGTCCAGGAAGACGTGATGAAGAAGTCCC
>CAMYYI010000054.1 GCA_947303465.1 uncultured Bacteroidales bacterium | reverse complement strand
GATAATCCGGCTGGCTTCTTCACGGCCAATCATGTACTCCTCCGAGGCCTCCAGCCGAAATAATATTGCGGTCCGGCTCGATGATGAAGCCGCAGTCTATAATTACTTCTTGAGCCGGATGTATTCCGAAGGCGTCAGTTTGAAGCGTTCGCGGAAGAGCGTGTTGAAGTGACTGCGGCTCTTGAAGCCGCTCATTTCCACAATCAGGCCGATAGGTTCGTCGGTATGGGCCAGCATCTCGGCCGCATGCCGGAGGCGCCAGTCGTCGATGAATTCGCCGATGGTCTGCCCACCGGCACATTCGCGGATAGCATCGGCCACCAGATTGTAGTTGGTGCCCATCATATGCGCCAGCGTATCGCGGTTCATGGCGCTGTCTGTATAGGGCTTCTGCTCCAGCATCAGCTTCACGATACGCTGGTACAGTTGCTGTGTGCCAGAAAGGGCCGATACCGGAATCCCTTCCAGCGCTTCTTCGGCCTTCTTCTCCTGCTCCAACATTTGCTGGATGGTATCGTACAAATCGTGGTTGACCTTCCTCAATTGTCTTTTGGCCACGATATTACGCCAAAGAGCGATGCCGGATATGAGAAGGATCAGGACCAGAGCCGCAATCATAATCCATTGCAGCCGCTCTTTGGCCTCTTTCTTCTGGAGAGCCAACTGGACCTCCTGCGTTTTAAAACGTATCTCGTACTCGGCCGCCTTGCTGTCGCGCTCGCGGACGGTGAGGCTATCCTGCAGGATGGAAGCGCGCATAGCGGCCTCCAAGGCACGGCGATAGTCGCCCAGATTCTTATAAAGGTTGGCCTTGTTAAGGAACAGGGTGCGGTAGAGCGGGCTGATGGAGTCACCCTGTCGCAGCAGACGTTCTTCCTGGAGTTTGCTCAGTTGCTCCACGCGGTCCTTATCGCCAGCCAACACATAGTAACGAAGAATGTTGAACTGCCCCGTAGGTGTTTGGGCATACGGAGTATTTTCATATTGCTGGGCAGCCCACCGGGCTTCTTTCAAGTGGCCCAGTTCGGCCTCGCAGCAGGCCAGGATGCAGTAGGCGCCGCCCCGCTGGTTGTCGAAGTAGCCCCGCGGCATGTGGATTCCGGCCTTCTCCATCTCGTCTACGTAGGCCAGACGCTCGCGGCACACCTCGGCGGCATCGGCATATCTGCCCTGCTCTCCCAGACGCTGGGCCAGCAGGCTCATATAATAAGATGCCTTGGGTTTGGCTCCCGCATCCTCCAGGTTCTTGATGATGCCGATGGCCTGCCGCATGTACTGCTCTCCTGACCCCGGCCACTGAAGCTCCATGGCCGATCCTGCCATCGCATAAAATGACGCTTCCAGCCGGGGGAACTCCCGATCGCGGGCCAGACCTATTCCTTCCAGCGACGCATTCAGCGCCTCCTCTGTATTTCCCTCCGTAACGCACAGCGTGCAGAAGGCGTCCAGCGTGGACAGATACACGTCGCTGTGGTGGTCTAGCCCTTCGCGGTCCAGCACAGCGCGCATATATTGCTTGCCATTCTCCCTGTCGTGCAGCCCTGTGTTGTACACGTAGCCGCGCATCATGTTGCAGCTGTCGGCCGACATGGTCCCCTTCAGCTGGGCTGTGTCCAAGAGTCTCAGGCAGCGCTCTGGCTCCCGGACCATGCGCATTGCGATGTATCTGTAGGTGTAGATGCTGTCGGCATCCGAAGCCGGAAGCGGGGTCATGCTCCCTTTCCGCTCGCAGGCGGCCAGCGCCAGAAACAGGGGGAAAATGTATAAAAACCTTCTCATTTTTCTCAAAAAACAGATGGGCAAAGATACTAAAAAGAAGCGAACAACCCCACTCTGGAGGGGGTGTATGCGTTGTGAGTACAAATCTGTGCGCCATGAGAACAGCGTTATTAAAGTTATAACATAACTTGCAAAATCATTAAGAATGATCGTAAACTTAACATTTGCATTATGGAACAGAAAAAAGTCTATGAACAACCCGCATCGGAAACGGTAATCATTGCCCCGGAGCAGGGCATGTTGATCCAGACCAGCAACCCCGGCGCCGGATTCGGTAGTAATCCCGAGGAAGAAGAATTGCCTTAGTTGAGAAATAAAGCGAAAAAATATGATGAATACGAGAACATTATTCCTATGGTTTTCCCTTTCAATGGCCATCATTCTCGGACCATCGTGTGTGAGGGAAGAAGCGCCCGCCTCGTCAGAGGAACCGTCGGAAACAGAAAAGCCGGCGGTCAACGAGGGAACTGTGATCTTCTACAGCGCCACCGTCAGTGACGCCGACGCAACCCGTGCTACCCTCGACAGTGACAAACATTACATCTTTGAAACGGGAGACCAGTTGGTGCTTACCGGCACCAACATCAGCGGAACCCTGACGCTGAAAACCGGAGCCGGAGAGAACAATGCTACCTTTGATGGTAATCTCACTTATACGGGGGAAGGTTCACCGGCTCCGGACCTGGAATTGAAGGCATATCTCAAGAGCACGTCCGACGCTATGACTTCGATGTCTTATGATTCCGCCGAGTACCCTACTTCGGCTATTACCGCCACGACGGCCGAGGCTGTACAGAAATACAGTCATTTTACGGGCACATCCACCTTTGCAGCCAAGTCTTTTACCGTGTCCCAGCAGTCTACTTTCCTTAACTTCATCATGACATTTGAGGATGCGACCAAAGCGGGAGACGTCCTGGACATTTATATTAATTCCGGCACCGGCACAATGCGGACGGGGAGCACTACTGCCACTTTGTCCGGTTCCGATGTGATGGTCCTGTTTGTGGCAGTGGTTCCTGCCGGAACCGAATTGAATAATGCCACGGTGCAGGTCGGGGGCAAGGCTCTTCCCTTCGGCGGGTCCATCACTCTGGCGGCCAACAAGATATACAATATCCGGAAGCGTGTTCCTGCGGTTGTCGGTCTGGAGGCCGTCAGCCTGGGATTGTCCAGCGGAACCCGGTGGGCAAATATGAATCTCGGAGCATGGGGTGTGCCTTCCTACGGCCAGTTCTTTGCCTGGGGGGAAACCCAAGACTACGGTGTAATGAGCGGTCATACATTCTCTTGGAACAATTACCTGTGGTCAAAAAATGGGTCCAGCACGGAATTCTTCCGATATAATTCCCAAGACAATATCAAAACACTGATGCTGGAATACGACGATGCCGCGTGGGCAAAATGGGGCGCATTGTGGAGAATGCCCACGAAAGATGAAATGGACGAGCTGATTGACCAGACCACCCAGCAAGTGGTTGCCAATTACGAATCCTCCTCCATTGCCGGCGTTAAGTTCATCAGTAAGGAGGACGCCTCGAAACACATATTCCTGTCCTTTGGAGGATATATGGACGCGACAGTAACCGGACGCGATCATAGCGGATACTATTGGACTTCAACCCTGGGGGATGATGTTGCCACTGCGCAGTATCTGTATATGCATGAGGGAGGCTCTACATACACCTCCAGCGTAGCTCGCTATCTTGGCATCAGCATCCGGCCGGTTTATATCCGGAAAGAGCTCGTCGCCGTGGATCTGGGCCTGCCCAGCGGTACCAAATGGGCCAATATGAATATCGGCGCAGAAGAGGCTTCTCAATATGGCCAGATGTTCGCCTGGGGCGAAACCACAGGCTACAGCAGCACGGATTATTCAGACCATTCATTCAATTGGGACAACTATATCTGGAACCCTTCCCACGACGGGCAGACTTTCACCAAGTACACGAAAGA
>CAMYYI010000053.1 GCA_947303465.1 uncultured Bacteroidales bacterium | reverse complement strand
GAACATGAGCGCTGACGAAAGCATCCTCACGGACGGCAAGGTGGACCTTGCGAAGTTGCAGCCCATCGTTTTCGACGCTGCCTCGATGTCCTACAGGGCTATCGGCGACATCGTCGGAAAGGCCTGGGGTGCGGGGAAAAAGTTCGCTGAATAAAGGAAGTAGTCGCTGCCGAATAGGAGCACTCATCGGGATGGTACTGGCCATTCCGGCCGCCGTGATTGCAGGCCTGATCGTCATCATTTCGTAAACACAATATATCAATCATCATGAAAACAGCCGACAAACATGTTGCTCGCAAAATAATCCTTTGCATGATCCTTTTCATTGTGGGAAATTCTGGCGTTTTTGCTCAAGATCAGGAACACCGTCCCATGACACAGGAGGAGGTCCAGGCTTGGCTGAGGACGAGAAATCCTGAGCCAGAGAAGCATGTTCTGCGGCCGAACGCAAAAGTGGCCCGTCGCAGTCCGTACCGCGGATGCAAGAACTTCGGCAAGAGGATCGCCGTGTTTGGCGGATCGTTGTCCGTGAATCCCGAGTCGGATGTGGCCAAGCAGATCTGGGCCGACATGCTCGGTGCGGAGGTGACGACCTACGGGGTAGGAGGTGCCGGCTTCTCCAGTGAACAAGGCTGCACGTTACAGCGCCAAGTGGATACGGCCGGCGTTTTCGACATCTATGTGCTGTGGGCATCAACCAATGACTATACCAATAGTCGGAAGTGTGGCACATGGAAGGACTATACGGTTTTAGACGGGTACGATGAAACTAAGTTGGTCACGCAGTGCGGTGGCATTAACTACTGCATCAGACGGATCCTGGAAAAGAACCCGCAGGCGGAAATCTATTTCTTCACGTCGCTCCGTTTCTTCGGGAATGATGCGGGTCACAACCCCTTTTCCCAAGAGCCCAACAGGAGCGGAAAGACATTTGCGGACTACATCCAAGCCCAGAAGGACTGCTGCGCCTACCACGGTATTCCAGTCCTTGACCAGTATAACCTACAGGGAATCAACGAATACAATTACCAGCAATTCTACAAGGAGGACAAACTGCATATGACCGAGGAAGGCTATCGCCGCATTGGTCCCGTGCAGGCTGCGTTCCTTGCCAACGGGAGATAAAGCATGATGAGCAGCCAACCGCAATTTACCATCCGTCCGGCACGGCCCAATGAGGCCGGAGTCGTCCTTGATTTCATCAGGAAATTGGCTGACTATGAGAAATGTTCTGACGAAGTCGTCGCCGACGAGGCTACGCTCTATCATTCCTTGTTCGTAGAGCGTTCTGCCGAGGTCATTTTCGGAGAAGAAGACGGCGAAGTCATCGGCTTCGCCTTATTCTTCCACAACTTCTCCACCTTCTTGGGGCGGAAGGGACTCTATCTGGAAGACCTGTTTATCCTCCCGGAAAAACGCGGGCGCGGCTATGGCAAGGCCATGCTGAAATACTTGGGCAATCTTGCTCTGGAACGCCGTTGCGGCCGCATGGAATGGATCTGCCTCGACTGGAACAAGCCAGCCCTGTCGGTCTACCGCTCCATCGGAGCCGTTCCGCTGGACGAGTGGACGGTTCAGCGGTTGACGGAGCCGGCGCTGAGACAATTCGTAAAGACGAAATGAAAGGGTGATAATGCAACCGACAGTAGGTTTTACGTAATCCTCGGAATCGTTGTGATTGTGGCGCTGGTCCTGATATTCAGGGACGACAGGGAGGGCTCGTACAGCAGGAGCGAAAAGGGAGTCATCCTCGCTCTCGACTGCTGCCCTGTTCATCTCCCGAAATATCTATTAGGATCTTTTTTGATGGTAATCCATCACCCCCAATGTCTATTAGACTATAATCTTTGATGTGAACGCTTCGTATGAAGGTCTGCTTTTCAAAATGAGGCCGGATGGTTGTGGAGAAAATTAGCATTGTCCAGAAAGATTGTTAACTTTGCAGATATAGGAGTAAAAAGATATGGCAACGTATACAATTAGAGTGAATGAACGAACCAAGGCTGGGAGAGGTCTTATAACCTATCTGCGCACTTTGGGCGTGATTGAGGAACCCAATGATGTGACAATGAGGGCTGTTGCTGAGATAGAAAGCGGCAAGGGCATCCGCTGTAATACATTTGAGGAATATCTTCAAGCTGTACAGTAATGCGCCAGATTGTCATCTCAGCGCAGTACAAGAAGGATCTTAAACTGGCGCGAAAGAGAGAACTTCCCGAGGAGGAGCTGAATCAGGTTATCTTCGATTTGGCTTCTGATATTCCATTGTCTCCAGACAAGAAAGACCATGCCTTAAAAGGGAATCTTGCCAGATATAGGGAGTGTCAACTGGTTACTGATCTACAACAAGGAAAATGAGGGGGAATTGCGCATTCTGAATCTTGTAAGGACAGGCACCCACTCAGATTTGTATAAGAAGTAGGGGAATGACAGTATTTAAGTCACCTTTATGTCCTTATTCGCTGCCTCCGTTATAGGCGCAAAGAGATTCAATTCGCATTTAAAACACAATGATTATGCGACTTTTTTGCGACCGCATACTAAAAAGAAAAGCACTCATATTTCTGTAAGTGCTTAATTAAAAGGCGTGGAAACAACTGGATTCGAACCAGTGACCCCCTGCTTGTAAGGCAGGTGCTCTAAACCAGCTGAGCTATGCTTCCGGTTTGGGAGTGCAAAAATAGGAACTTTTTGATAAAACGCAAAATATAAAGGATATTATTCGGTATGAGAAAGTTGCTCTTGTCTGTCACCTGCGCTGCGCTGATGCTCGCAGCCTGCAATACGCCGAAAGAACCCGTCAATCCTTTGGTGCTGGCTGCGCTCGACGCGCTGCCCGCCCTGGTTGATTCCTGCGGCATCCCGGTCCTGCAATATTGCTATTTTTCGCCGCAAGGCGAACTGCACGGACTCGTGCAGGCACAGGATACGACCTTTGACATCCCGCAGCCAGTCACTGAGGAAAGCATCTTCCAGGCGGCCTCTTTGAGCAAGCCGGTCTTCGCCTATATCGTGATGCGAATGGTCGACCGGGGCGAAATCGACCTTGACCGGCCTGTCGCAGATTATACTGATATTGAGCGCTTTGAGGATAAGGAGATGGCCCGGCGGCTGACGCCGCGCATCGTGCTTTCGCACCAGACCGGCCTGCCGAACTGGGCGGCCGGGCCGTCGTCAGACGAATGGCCGACAAGCTGCATCACGTTCAAGTATCCGGCCGATTCCTGCTTCGCCTACTCGGGAGAGGGCTACGCCTTCCTGCAGCGCGCCGTGGAAGCCATCCAGGGCGCTCCGCTCGATGAAATCGCCCGCCGCGAAGTCTTCGAGCCTTTCGATATGCCGACCACTTCCTACGACTGGCAGCCTGCCTATGATACCCTGGCGCTGGTGGGCTTCAACCGCGACGGTGAAAACCGCGGGCAAGGACGCCATCCGCGCGCCAACTGCGCCTATACCTTGCGCACCAACGCTCGCGAATATGCGCGATTTATCCAGCATGGCCTGCTGAACGGCGAAGGCCTCTCAGACGCTGCGCACAAGGAGATGTTCCAGCATCAGGTGCATGCCCAGCGTTATGCCGACGAGCCGCGGGCCTGCGACAGCTCGGTGTTCTGGTGCCTGGGCTTCGGGGCCGTGGAAGAGCCTTCGGCCGGTGCAGGGGAGTACTACTGGCACTGGGGCGACAATGGTAACTTCAAGGCACTCTGGCTCTTGCATCCTGGCACCAAAGAAGGCTTCGTATATCTCTCGAACCGTGCGACCGGCCACGACCTGCTTGATCCTTTCCTGAAAGAACTGACCGGGGAGGATCTTCCCCTGAACGACTGGATCCGGAACTGACATGGTGGCGAAAGACGAAAAACGGGAGATCTGGCTCGACTGGCTGCGGGTGACGGCCTGCTTCCTGGT
>CAMYYI010000052.1 GCA_947303465.1 uncultured Bacteroidales bacterium | reverse complement strand
AGGGAAAACATCCTGTTCTCCCTGGAAGGCGGAGATGAACCGGCCAAGGGCCCTTCGATGCCGGCGAAATGGGTGTTCAACACATCCAACCAGCCCATTTACTACTCGTCCTGGACCACGGAGCGGAAGATCCCCGCGACCAATAATGCCAGCGCATATATTACCGTGACGCGGGCGGCGGCAAACGCTTCCGCCTCATGGAATCTCGGCGTGGCCTCCAACGGCGTTCCGCAGATAGCCACGCTCGCGGAAGGCGATGCCTGGGTATGGTGTATGCCGCTGGAGTCGGCCATCCCCGCAGGATCATACATCGACTTTAACGCAACTATGGTCAGTTATGCCACGTCGGCAAAGAACTGGGTGGTGGAAATCCTGGACGGAGACAGCTGGAAGAGCGGTGTCAGCTACATTTGTTCCGGAGTCCCGACCGGGGATGATTACCAGCATTCGACTGTGATGCACACGTTCAAGCTGACGAAGTCCATCTCCGGGGAGCTTCAGGTCCGCTGCCGTGTGGAAGGCAGCGAAGCCTGCGACGGCAGCACGCTTTCGGCCACCTCCAGTGGCGGATACAGCCGCTTCGCTCCGTTCGGTTTTACCGGAGCGTACGTGCAGAATTTCGGCACGCAGACACCGACCGACACCAAGCGCGTCCTCTGTCTCGGCAATTCCTTCTCCTATTACAACAACCCTGTTGGGATGCTGAAGGAAATCGCCTTTGCAGAAGGGCACCAGGTAGATGTGGTGGCCAATTTCAAGGGGTCGCAGACCTTCGCCTCCCTCTGCAACCTGTCGCTCGCCAAGGATGCCATCGCCCGCGGTCCTTTCGATTATGCATTTATTCAAGGAGAGAGCTACGAAGAGGCTCGCTATGCAGAGAATCCCTCCGGGAATACCTCCATCCTCACGGCCGTCCGTGCGCTTTCGGACCAGATCCGGGCAGCATCCCCTTCCTGCAAGGTAGTCCTGGAGGCGACCTGGGCATCCACCCACGACAACTACGAGGGATTCGGCAACTTCGAGAACTACGCCAACCTGCTTGCAGCGGGAACCATCTCTCTGGCGGAAGCCGCTGGTGACATCGTTTCGCCAATCGGGACGGCCTTCAAGGATGTACGCAATGGTTCTTCCGGCATCAATCTGTATCATACCGATGATTATCATCAAGGCCCTTACGGTGCCTACCTGAAGGCCTGTGTCAACTACCTGGTGCTGTACAAGACGCGCTTCGGCGCCCATCCTGCCGACTGCGGGCTCGACCCGGCAAAGACCGCGGTCCTTCGCGCCGCAGCGGAAAAAGCATATTTCGGCAATTAGGTGAAGTAAAGAGTATAATTATTTCCAATATAAATCAACTTAGGTCTAATGAAAAAGAACATCTTGAAAGCCGCTTTTGCGGTAGCAGCAATCGCTGCAATGACTTTCGCCTGTAAAAAGGCGGATGAGCCCGGAACCGAACCGGACGATGGAACAGTCGCCATCAAAGCCTCTATTCCCGCCAGCGAAATGGGCTGGAAATGGCAGGAAGGTGACAAACTGACCGTCATCGGAACTACGACCGAAACCTTTGATCTCACCTCCGGCGCCTCTACCGCGTCGGCCGAGTTCAAGGGAAACAAAGTGGAAGGAACCGCCTTCACCATCTTGTATCCCGGCACCTGCGCCACGCTATCCGATGCTGAAGCCATCGACTGGACGAAGCAAAAGCAGGTGGGCAACAATTCGCAGGCACACCTTAAGTATGTTGCCGCTCTCAAGGATGTCGATGCTTACACAGAGGTTGCGTTTGCAAACGATTGGGCCACGGCCCACGGAGGCGCGTTCAAGCAGAGCGGTATCGTCAAGTTTGAGCTGACTCTCCCGGCTGCCGTTCCCGGCGTGTCCCGCGTACAATTGGCCGACTCGGGCGAAATCATCAGCGTTGGGCTGGACCTTGAGAATGTGGAACTTGGAGACGACAAAGTCCTTACTGCTTATGCCGGCTTCCCCTGGGTGGACCTGGACATTCCGGCCGGCGGGCAAGTTACGGTTACCCTGAACGCTTCGGACGGCGGCGTATGGACCAATATCATCACGTATGATAATGCTGGCTCCTTCAAGAGCGGAATGGTCAATACCGTTAAACTCGATGCTTCCAATTGGACGGCCGCCGAGCAGGGAACCGGAACGGAAGCGGATCCTTATGTCATCCGCACGGTGGAGCAGTTCAAGGACTTCGGCAACAAGCTCGTTGAGGGCGAAACCCGTTATTTCAAGCTTGGCGCGGATATCGATCTCGGAGCCGAGACCTCATGGGAACGACTCCATCCGGATGCAGACACCAAGCGCTTTGTGTTTGACGGACAGGACCACACGATAAAGGATCTGACGGCCTCCTTCGACTCTGGATATCCCTCCATCTTCGGTGCCATCAACGGTACGGTCAAGAATCTGAATTTCGAGAATTGTTCTATAACCTATACCGGCACCGGAGGCGGACCGCTTGGCATTCTGGCAGGCTGGGCCGGCATCAGCAATGCATCCTTCGACGCAACTATCGAGAATGTCCATGCAAAGAACTGCACGGTAACTAGCGAAAGCCCCTCCAATACGGTCGGAGGCCTTGTAGGACGCGCCCATAACGCAACATTCATAAACTGCTCGTTCGACGGAACGGTGGAACGCACCGCGACCAATGCCAGCGGCTACAAGTACATCGGAGGTCTGGTTGGAGCCGATGAATGGGCAGGCGAATACCTCACCACCTTCAAGAACTGCAGCACATCCGGAACCCTGACGTCCAAGAGCGGCAACTCTACCGCAGGCATCCTTGGCGGCACCAATGCCGGAGCCTATATCAAGATGGAGGACTGCAGCTCGACGATGACTATTACCACCGCAGGGACCGTGACGGGCGGTATACAGGGTTATACCGGCGGCGGCATCTATACGAACTGCTCCTACGAGGGCACCATCACCAATGCAGGCGTTACCGGAAGTGCTTATGTGGGTGGCCTCATTCCGTACTTGACCCATTGGGTCCAACTTTCAAAATGCCATACTTCTGGTGAGCTTTCCTCCGAGGGCGAACGTGTGGGTGGCCTCATCGGCGACCTCAACCCGAACTCTGCCGACACCGAGGGTACGTCAATCACCGACTGCTACAGTACTATGAAGGTGACCGGAAAGGCCAAAGTGGGCGGCATCCTTGGAAACAGTGCCAACAACGACAACGGTGGGAGGAAACATATCACCCGCAGCTATGCCACCGGAGAGGTCTCGGGAGGCGACTGGACAGGTGGTCTCATAGGTTACTACCGTCATGGCGAGGTGGAAGATTGTGCCTTCTACGGCAACGTTAATGGAAATGGCCAGCGTACTGGCGGATTCATAGGTAATGCGGCCTCAGGCAATATAACAGTGCGTCATTGCTATACCGGGGCCTCTGTCAAGACTACTTCACCTGGTGCCGGCGGTTTCATCGGCCTGGGCCAGTCAGCGAATAATGTAGCAGGAACGCACGCCGACATCGGCCTGACGGTGGAGTATTGCATCGCCTGGGGTGCCAGCGTAGTTGCTGAGGCAGGAGAAACCAACCAGTGGGGAACCGGTGCCTTTATCGGTTCAGTTGCAGGCGGAAGCACCCTCACCGATAACTTCCGCAACCCTGCGATGACCGTCTCCTACAACTGCGCCAATAAAGAGTGGCCTCTTGTCTACGACCAGGAGAATTCCACCAAGGACAAACCGCTCGTATACTACGACGGAGCGGTAGAGGCGCCCGCCACTTGCCAGGCACCTTATCACGGCAAGGCTGCCGCGGCCGGCAAGACCGCCGCACAGGTCGCAACCGACCTCGGTTTCTCGACCACAGTATGGGATCTCTCAGGTGAAGTTCCTGTGTTGAAGGTTGCCCAGTAATGGGGTAATCTAT
>CAMYYI010000051.1 GCA_947303465.1 uncultured Bacteroidales bacterium | reverse complement strand
CGGACGGTGTCTATTTCATAAAGGCCAAAGGCCACACCAATGGAAACAGCCTGGTGATTGCCGAGGATGGAGGACTGTTCTACATGTTCCAAGGCGATATCACTTACGTTGACGAGGCGCTGTATGAGAACAAACTTTCCATTGTCTTTGAAGATTTGCCTGCTGCAAGAGAGACCCTGGACCGCGTGCGTGAGTTTGTCCGCAACCACCCCACTGTCTATATGGGCACCCACACCCCGCAGGGTTACGAAAACCTGGAGGCAAAGCGTGTGATGGATCTGGACAATCCGATTCCTACCGTTTGGCCCGAAGTGAGTTTTGAGAAGAAGGAAGCTTCCGGTAAATACGTTTGTTCCATCTGTGGTTATGTCTATGACCCTGCAGAGCACGATGGCATAGCATTCGAGGATCTTCCCGAAGACTGGAAGTGCCCCCGCTGTAAGAAAGGCAAGGACAGATTCAATAAGGCATAGTTACAATTATGCGATAATTCAAACCGGAGTCCTCTTTCACGCGGGGCTCCGGTTTCGGCTATCTAAGGAGAAAGTAGTAGGCCAGGGCGGCTTGGATGAGGAGGATGGCGGGGACTCCGAGGGTGAACTTGCGGTGCTGGGTTTTGTGGCGAAAGAGGTACATACCTAGGAGGGCGCCGATGCTACCGCCGGCGATGGCCAGCCAAATGAGGGTGTCTTCGGGAATGCGCCACCTCTCTCTCCTGGCCTTCCATTTGTCGATGCCGTAGATGAGGAAGGTCAGGACGTTGATACCGATAAGGTATATGACGAACTCGCTTGCCATTTACCAGACATTTTCGCCGTCAAAGAGCGGGGCTACAAACTTCCGGGCGATTTGTTCGTTGATGGGCTTGTGGTATGCAAGGAAAATCATGAAGGGAAGACGGGCGGCGGCATAAGGATACAGCGTGCGGACCTTGTCCTCCAGTTCTTTTCCATCGGCCTCAAAATATGCCTTAGAAAACACCTGCCAGTGCCGGGAAAGCTGGTCTGGAGACAGGTGGAACAGCTCTTGGCTGCGCTCTTCTCGGGTAATGCCGGTAACGCGCCAGGTAAAGCCCAGGTCCCATTCGGGGACGCCATAACTGAACTGTCCCACATCTATCCAGAGGTCCCTGTTTCCGGAACGGATGATGTTCCCTATCTGGAGGTCTCCGTGAAGGCAAAAGGGATACTCGGGAACCGCTTGGATGAAATCCACAATTCTTCCCCGGAGGAAGTCCGGGACCATCTCCTTGTCCTCATAGAACGTCAACAACCTCTGTTTCATGGAGGGGACGCGTGCAGTATCGGCAGGCGTAGCATGGATACGCCGTGCGAGCGTTGCGAATTCTTTGCTCAGCGGTTCCAGGCGATCGGGTTCTTCCGAGATGATACGTGCGAAGGACCTTTTGTTCTCTATCAGCTCATATTCAGCACCGTAGCGCTCACCGTCCGTGACAAGACGGATGGGAAGTGGAGTGGGAATCCCAAGTTTATAGACGGTTTGAGAAGTGGCAAACTCCTGAGCCGCCATATCTGCGGCAAAGCCCAGTGTGAATAACTTCGCCAGCCGTTTCTCCTTTTTATGCGTATACGTCAGCGCAGTTCCGCCCGCTCCGGAAAGAATATACTCGTCTAGGTTGATCCGTTGATAATCCATGACACAAAGTTACGTTTTTTCTGCGTAACTTCGCCGTATGAAACGAGTCCAGTATACGGGAACGAACTATGAGGAGGTGAAGGCGCTTTGCGGGGATAAGGTGCTGGCGCCGTACTTCTGCATGGGGTTCACGATGCTGTCACTGATAACTGAGGACGGGTTTGTGACGGTGCAGGAGTGCGATACGATTGTGCTGGACGATGACGGAAGATTTCACGTTAAGCAATGAAGATCGAAGAGGCCATAGTGTACCTGCTGGCGACGAGTCAGCACGGAATGAAGACGGAGCAGATTGCCAGGGAGCTGGAGCTGCGCGGTCTAGTGCCGAGGCGTGCCGGCAGGCCGCCGCTGGATGGGAGGGTCATTGCGGCTATTGTGTACAAGCATCCGGAGATCTTTTGCTTCAATGAAGGACGTGTGAGGCTGCTGATGTAATATACTTAAACTATGACGGGCAGGCCCGTTGGCGGGTGAAAAAAGTTCGTTTTCTAACTAATTGATAATCAGTACTAGTTTCATTTTGGTGTGTGACATTCATTGAGGTGCCTTCTTGCAGGTGTGCAGAATTGTTGTGACCTTTGCAGTGCAAAAAAGAAAGCGACTTGCAAAAAGTAACAATTAAAATAGAAAGCAATGAAAAAAGTATTAACCCTCTCAACAATTCTGATTATGGCACTCTCTTGCAACACCAAACCCCAGAACCCCAAGTTCACGGAAATTTCCCTTCCCAACGCAACTGTGTATGTTTACAATACCGGTGACGCCCTGGGTGATGCCAGCTACATCGTAGAAGGCAAAAAAGGTCTTGTAACTATCGAGACTCCCCTGTTCAAGGAGAACCTCGTAGAGTTTGAGCAGTTCGTTAAAGAACTTGGTAAACCCGTAGTGGCCGAGTTGGCCAATTATCATGTGGGCGGTACCCACGACCGTCCGGTGGTGATGGCCGAAGGTATGGGCACCTTTACCAAAGAAGGCGCTTACGCTGCTATGATGGCCGGTTTTCAGCAGGGTTTCGGCGATGCAATTGTGGACCTGCCTACCGGTAAAGTGACTGAGATTCCGTTTGGCGGAAAGGCCACCTATGCCGGTGTGAATTTCGAGTTCAACCACGGCTCTGCTGCCGATTTCCCTGGCGCAGCCATCCTGATTGATGGTACAGCACTTCTTACCCACTGGGCACCTGCCAAGGCTCACATGAATAACCTGCAGCTGGGTTCTGCCGCTGCCGTCGATGCCGAGCTGGTGCTTCTCCAGGCCATGAAAGCCTCCGGTGCCAAGTACTTCCTGGGTGGTCACGGTGGTGCAGCCGACGCAGAGGCTCTTGCCTTCAAGACCGCTTATGTAACCACGGTAAAGGAACTCCTGGTCCAGTATGACAATGCTGCTGCCTTCGCACAAGCACTGAAAGCTGCTTATCCCGGTCTTCCCGGCGAGGAAGGTGTCGATGCCCTGGCCGAAGCCTTGTATAAATAACCCCAAAACTTACTATCTTTGCGTAACTCTATAAAAGAAAGCAATGGATAGAAAAGAACTTCAGAGCGCAGTATTTCCGGATTGTCCCATCCGGAATATACTGTCTCGTTTTACCGACAAATGGACTTTACTGGTGCTCTACACCCTGGAACAGAAAGGTACGCAACGTTTCAATGACTTGCACCGCGGTATCCCTGACATCTCCCAGAAGATGCTTACCATTACGCTGAAGGCGCTCACGGATGACGGATTCCTCACCAGGACGCTCTATCCGGCTGTGCCGCCGAAGGTGGAATACAGCCTGACAGACCGAGCAAAGAGTGTTATGCCCTATCTGGACAGCCTGCTCCAGTGGTCCATCGACAACTTTGACGCCATCATGGCCGACAGGAAGGCCAATAACGAAAGCAAGTAATGATTCTGAACACCGGCGGGCGAACGGATACCGTCCAGTATTACAGCGAGTGGTTATTGAACCGCTTCCGGGAAGGTTATGTCCTTTCCCGGAACCCGCTGTTTCCTGAAATAGTGAACCGGATTGAACTGAATCCAGAAACAATTGATGTGGTGGTATTCTGCTCCAAGGATTACAGCCCCATCCTGGAGCGCCTGTACGAGATCTCAGACCGGTTCAACTGCTATTATCACTATACGATTACCGCCTATGATGAAGATATAGAGCCGCGTGTGCCTTCTATCGAGAAGAGCATCGACACGCTCAAACGCCTGGCCGATCAGGTGGGGCCGGAGAAAATCGGCTGGAGATACGATCCTGTGCTCCTGACGGACAAATATACCATCCAGCGGCATCTGGATACCTTCGGTTGGATGGCTGGGGAGTTGACGCCTTTTGTAGACCGCTGCATTTTCTCCTTTGTGGAGATGTACAAGAAACTTGAGGTGAACATGCCCGAGTTGAAACCAGTATCGGAAGCCGAGAAACTCACGCTTGCTGAAGGATTGGGCCGGATTGCCCGGGAAAACGGCCTCTGGCTTCAAACCTGTGCCACCAAGGAGAACTATGAGCAGTTCGGTATCCACACCAGCGGCTGCATGACTACGGAAATCTTCAGCAAAGCACTCGGCCTGGACTTCAAGAAAACGCCGCACAAAGGCAACCGGGCCGGATGCCTCTGCATGGAGAGCCGGGGCCTTGGCGACTACAATTCTTGCCCTAACGGTTGCCGTTATTGCTATGCCAATAAGGATCACAACAAGGCCATGCAGAACTACTTGACGCATGATCCGGATTCTCCCCTGCTGCTGGGACATCTTAGGCCGAACGACCGGATTCAGCCTTCAAGGCAGGTTAGTATGCTTAATCGGGAATTGTCGCTGTTTTGATGTACGAAATCCGTTATACCAAGGGAGGTGAAAAGGACCGCGTGAAGTTGATGCGCAGCCCTTATGCAGATATTGCAGAGACCATCCTGACCCAGCTCCGGGCAGATCCTTATTCAAACAGCGGAGGCGGACTGGAGAAAGTGGATGACGGAGATATCTTTTACGTCAGAAGGATAAGTGCCAAGCACAGACTGGTCTATCAGATTGACGAAGACGTGCAGGAAATCCTCATCTGGGAGATGTGGAACCACTATGACCGGATGGGACAGAAGAAGCGGAAGAGATGAATTAGCAACGGAAGGCGTAACATTTGCATCTATAGGCAGTAAAAGATAAACGTTATGAAACCGAAGAGGATACAGAAGAAACTGCGGATTACGGAGGCGGACTTTATGCTCGCCAACCGCAGGGCGGCCCGGATGGAAGAGATATCCGAGCACGGGAGGCCGGTTTCAATGCGATCGGCGCTCCACAAATCGAAAAAGGTCTATGACCGCAAGCGT
>CAMYYI010000050.1 GCA_947303465.1 uncultured Bacteroidales bacterium | reverse complement strand
CCAGTATCTACGTCACCTCGCTGATACTCTACGTATATGACTTCATGGGGATACAATGGACTACTCCTACTACAGGGGCTTACAGTTCCTTGCTTCACAGATACAGCAAAACACTTCACGCCCTTCTCATTCCGACATCATGTTCCTCTATCTCTGTTCCGCCCACCGGAAAGAACTGGAAAACTATTCACCTGCCGATGTCAAGGAGACGTTTGAGAGACTGCTTGCAGAGGTGGAGAAATACAACTACAATCATGAGAATCTCTATTACCGTGGACTTCTCTTACAGTTGTTCATGAGAGTAGGCAAGACTGATATTGCACACAACCTGGCAAAGAAACTGTTGGCAGACTCTGAATACACTGATGAAATGGGCCGTTTCTGGCAAGAGAACCGGGGCGGATACCTGTGGCATGAGGCCCCCGTAGAAACCCAGGCCATACTGATACATGCCCTCAAGACAGCAGGTTATGAGCGTGAAGCCAATGAGGCTGCCCGCTGGCTACTCAAGCAGAAAGAGACCACCGCATGGGAATCAACACCCGCCACTGCCGCTGCGGTAATGGCCCTGCTTGAGACCGCAAGCGGTTCACTGCCCGATAACCTGTCCACGACTTCCGTCACTATAGGCAACGACCGTATTGAGTCCGGAGCCGACGGCAATGAAGACGGATACATGAGCCGCACATGGAACGGTCCGGTAACACCTGACAAGGGTACAATAACCATATCAAGCAACCATCAAGGTATAAGTTGGGGGGCACTCTATCATACCTTCACGCAGAATCTGGACGATGTGGAGAACAGCGGCAACGGCATGCAACTCAAGCGCACCCTCTGGCGTATTGTAAGCGATGCGCAGGGTGAACGTCTTGAAGAGGTCACACCTGGCACTATGCTCCGCATGGGTGACCGCATAAAGGTTAAGCTTGAGCTTACGCTTGACCGCACCTACGAGTATCTGCAACTTAAGAGTGAACGTGCCGCTTCAATGGAACCCGTAAATACCGGTGCTGGCTACACCTATAACCTTACACATGACATCCTCTACTACCGCTCTCCTGCCAACACATCCGATGACCTCTACATTGAACGTCTCCAATCCGGCTCCTACACGATAGAATATGACCTCTATGTACAGAAGACCGGCACCTACAGCATGGGCCTGGCTACCATACAATGTCTTTATGCCCCCGCCTACCGCGCCATCACTCCCAACACCGTTCTCAAAGTAGAATAAAAAGGTCGGGCGTCCCATCGCCCATACGAATAAAGGTGGCCCAAAGCCACCTTTATTTGTACACTACCTCTAAATATATCTAACCTAATTGTTCATCGCTTTTGAAGCGTCATTATTTTTGAAGAATGAACTAATCTCTGAGAGAAAGTTTGTATCTTTGGCCTTAAGCATAGGATTGGTAGCTTTTTGTTTGGTCACTTTAAAGTTACTTATTTTTCTGCCATTTGCAGAATAATCCTATGCTTTATTTTGAATACTTTCTAAGAAATAATTAACTTGCGAAACTTAAATAAAAATTTAATCAATTATCGTATGAGAGCTCGTGTATCTTTTTTAATCAAAAGTGTCTTGCCGGTTTTGTTCGCCTTAACCCTCGTTACTTCGTGCGAAAAGGAAAACACCTCTGAACCCGAACAGAAAGAGACACCCATAGTTGTTAATCTTGATGCATTAACTGTCAGGGAATCAGGTACTTTCTCTCCCGCTAACCTCTGCTATGACGCACTTCAGGAGATCCAGGAGGGCAATTCCCCAGAAGACTCTGTGAGGGCACAGATATACCGGACGCTGCTGGATAACCTCTACTCGGCCAATCTTTACGCAACTCAGGAATTCATCGACATCAACGGCGGGAACTTAAGCCTTTGGACTCTCATCAAAACCGGCACCGAAGCAGGGTGGAACAAATTCTCTGAATGGGTGGAAGAGACCGTGGATGAGGGTGTCGAGGCTGTCAAGGAGGCTTGGAACCACGTTCTCACGGCCTACGAATGGCTACGTATGGGCTATGCGATAGTGGATTATCCCAGCACTTCAGCCGACGGCACGCCCATAACGCTGAGTATGCTGGTCTGCTGGCCGGAGCGCGTAGGTCTTCCGGATCCCAGCCCCAACACGCTTGTTATAGGTAACCATGTGACTCGCACCCGTTACGATGAAGTCCCTTCATACTTCAAGACGTTGAGTTCGGCTACGGACGTTCACTTGCTGGCCACGACCTGGGCTACGGCTTCGTTCATTTTACCGGATGTGATAGATGGAATCAGAGAAATAATTGGAGACCCCCGCGAAGCATTGCTGGTTATGCCTGACTATGAAGGCTATGGCGCATCTCTTTCCCGTACGCACCCCTACCTTAATCGCAACGTCCAGGCCCGTCAGAGCCTGGAGGCAGCTCTCTATGCCAAGGAGTGGTTTGAGAAAAACAAGAAAAAGGAGTTCACCGATGACTACAAGACCATCGCTATAGGCTATTCCCAGGGTGGCGCCGTGTCGGCTGCAACCTACCGGTATGCGCTGGAAAACGGATACGCTGATGACCTGAATTTTGTAGGAGCAGTCTGCGGAGACGGCCCCTATGAGCCTGAGCAGACACTCAAGACTTACATCAGCTCAAATATACTGTCTATGCCAGTGTCCATTGCCCTGGTATTGAAGGGCCTTTGCGAAACTGATCCGGAAATGATCAAGGTAGGTGCAAAGCCACAGGACTTCTCCACGGAATCCTTCTACAAATGCGGTATTTACGAAAAGATTGGCGCCAAGATTTATACGACCGATGAATGCGGCGACTGTACCTGGCATTATGCGGATGAGCACCCCGGCGCGTTCCAATGGAAGACTTACGTGGAGCCAGACGGTAAGGAGCAGCACACGCACCTGTGTACCAACACAGCGGCCAATAAGGCAACAATAGATTACTTTACCGATGGAACATTGCCCGATGACAAGACGCTCGCTTTAAAACTCCAGACTCTGGGTCACTGCCTGCAAAAACACGGCCTTACCTACAGTGAGGGCGGTACCTGGGTTCCACCGTCTGACGCAAAATTCACCTTCTTCCACGCCAGGAGAGATGATGTGGTCCCTTATGAGAATATGGATCTGGTCAGATTGAGATGGGGGTATGACAAAGCCAAGTATATTGAGTATAACACGGACACTTGGATCCATAGCAGCGTGGGCAGCCCCTTTTTCATCTATTACAGCTTCAGGGAAGCCCTGAAGATACTTGAGGGCGATTGGAAATCCGGTGCATCCGTCGTCAGTGGCGGCTCGTTCTAATCGGTCTTGACGAAGAACTCATTCGGACCGGTGACATAAAGATTGCCGAATAGCGGCCCCGGAATAATCTGGGGATGCGATCCCAGCGTATTGGATGCGCAATACAGGAACAGGTCCCGGTATGTGGCCGAGGAATGCTCCTCCAGATATTCCACGACATTCCGCGTGAAGCGGTCGCACATCCAGAAACCTTTATCGGCATCCCAGCAATCCGCCCATGACTGTTCGTAGGCATTGGCACCGGAGATTCCCAGTGTGCCCGGGACATCCGCCAACGGACGCAGCACGGCCTCACCGTAACAGGGCTCGGCTATGACAAGCAGTTTTCGGATACTCATTGCGGCGACGGCATCCCGCAGCATGGACGCGGTGTAGCCGGAGCCTTCAGGCGACCCGCGCCAGATGAACTCGGCCTCCTGACCGGGCCTGGCTTTCTGGCCATGCCCGCTCCAGTACAGCAGGACATTGTTTCCTTCGCCTTGCGGCAAAACCACAGGAAGGCGCTCGCTGCTTTTGCCCAACAGGATATCTGTGATGTCGGCCGTCGTGAGGGAGGCAGCATCGTAGTCCACCACGGCCTTTGGCAGGTCTTCCGTGCCACCGTACAGATCCTGGCTGGTGACAAGATTGGCCCGGATAACACCGGGCGAGGGGTTTTTAGGATCCGTGGGGAGCGACTTGTCAAAAATCAGTATGATGTGCTCATCGTCAAAACCTCCCTTGCGCAGGAGCTGATACACCGACAGCACGTCTGAACCGTGGCGGTAATCCTGAAAGCGGTCGCTTGCATGGACCAGAACGGCATATTGACCGGACAGGGGTGCATAGTCTGCCTCCTGGCCGTTGCCGGCCTGATTGGCAAAGTCATCGATGGCGTGCCGCTCATCGTAGCTGTTTTGCCAGTCGGCAATCACTTCGGCCGCACCATTCCGGTAGTAGTGCAGGTGCCGGAATTTCCCGTCTTTGATGTCCCATTGCAGATAAGTGGTCTGAGTAGTGGAGAGGAAGGACTCATCGTCAAATGACAGAACTCCCGATACACCGTGGAGCGGTGTGACGGGAAGGACGCTCCGGTTGAAACGTTCATTGTCAGACAGATTGTCGGGCCACCCTTTCTCCTGCTCCATGTAACCGGCCGCGTTTTGCACAAGAAGCAGGGCGTCATAGAACTTGCATTCAGCAAAGCAGGGCATTATGCCGAATTTATTTTCATAGCGCTGCTCAAAGCCCGTTTCAGGATCGGCGTATGGCGAGAGCCCTTGATATCCTTCCAGCAGATGGATCTGTGTGCCCACCGCCTGCAGGTCTTCTTCTTTCAGGTCGGACAGGGAGAACCAGGTGCGGTAATAGTCCAGGAAAACCGACTGGAATGCATCGTTGGCAAGGTCTGCCGGATCCGTAGAAGGAAAAGCATATCTATCCTGAAGGAACTGATCGGAAAGCATCCAACGACGCCGTTCCCGAGCCACGTCCAACAGTTGGGAGACGGATTCCAACACACAGAATCCGCTCAGGTATAGCCAGAAGAAGCCGCCATCGCTGATACGGTCCATCTGCTCCCTGAGCAGCCTTACCAGCTCTTCCGTATCGCCAAACTCCTCATATTCTTTGATGGGGAAATCCTGCTGCATGGCGAAAAATGGTGCCCAGTCGATGAAGGTCTTTCCGTAGGCATTATCCGGCGCAAAGAAGGCGGGCCAGGCAAAGCGTGTGTATTCTTTGTTCTCCTCCTGCCAAGCGCCGTAATGGCTCAGGAGCAGTTCCGTGAGTGGGATGTCGGTCGATGTGAGCGACCACAGGAATGGGTCAGCCGTCTTATATTTTCCGGCCGTTTTCACGGCATAGCGGCGGGTCACCTCCTCGCTGCTGGCCACGGGCGCTATGACTGGCTTGAGCGTCTGCTTGCATTCCTGCGCCAATAGGGCCAGCCGGTCGTTATCGAACGGGCCTATCACGGCCAGAATGTCATCCCTGCCCGCAAGCGTCCGGCCCAGAGAAACCATGTCCTCTGCTTCCTCGTCGAACCACTCCAACGTCAGTTTGACAGCTGGCGCTCCCGGCACCGACATGGATGGGGTTTCCTCCCGGAACCATTGCGCCGTCCGCTCAAGCCGTTCCCGGAGCGATGCCGGAGCCACAACAGCCACAGTCCGGCTGACGGCGTTGGCTTCCACATGCGGATCACGCTCACAGGAGAACAGTGCCGTCCCGGCCATCAGAAAAAGGATGATGACCGCCAGCATCATCAGGAATTCCTTATAGTCCGTTTTTTTAGTCATAATATCTGGCACACTTGTTTGCGGGACCTCCAAAGATACTAATAATATCGGGTTGTTACCATAGCAACAGGCTGTTTCTATGCAACGTTACGCACTTCTACGATTTCATCGGCGACCTCTCGCTTATCAGAAAGATTGATAAATAGATTCTGTTTAGGGTGTAT
>CAMYYI010000049.1 GCA_947303465.1 uncultured Bacteroidales bacterium | reverse complement strand
GTAGTGCATTGGCTTCCCAAGCCAAGGAGGAGGGTTCGACTCCCTTATCCTGCTCTTTTTTATGCCCTGTTGCGTACTCGTCATATTACTGAGTACCAATATTTTACGAATCTCCATGGTGCAATTCTGCACCATGGAGATTTGTTTCTTGCTGATTACCAGCACCTTACGTTTTACGCGCCTAAAGTAGCACTATTGCACTTCAGAGGGCCCGGCCGGAGCTGCTGCCTTTTCCTTGCTCTTTTTGCCGAGGAACCAGATAAGGGCGGCGGCTGCGACAAGCAGGGAAATGCCGAGCACAGGACGGTAAGCGACCCATGCTATTGCAATCACTACCAGCGACCATACAAGGCCGAGCACCCAGGCCACGATGCCGACTCCGAGTCCGGCGATATTGCCAAGGAACGGGATAACCTTGAGGAGAGCGGTGATGATGTCGAAGATGTTCCTGAAGCCGAAGACCACCAGGAGTATTCCTACGATACGGAGTATCCAGGCCATGGTCTTGTTGCCCTCCCGCTCCGACTCGAACATATTCTCCAGGCCGACGGTGCCATCCTGCAGGGTCAGGAGGCTGTATCCGTTCTTGGAAGTGAACTTCTCGAAGCTGTCGCCGACTACCTTGGCAAGGATGGACACATCCCCGGGAAGCACCTTCTCATAACTGATGCGGACGTCGCCGACCGTGGGATTACCGGGATTGATTCCCAGATAGATTACATTCCCGTCGGTGTGCACGAAACTCTGGTCTGCCGCGACATCGAACTCCTTGTGGAAATCAGCCTCATAGCCATCAACCACCTCGGGTTCCAGATCTACGATGAGGGGAGCCCTTTTGCTCATCTGGGACGCCAGGGCCTCAGGCAATTTGTAGGCACCGAAACTTACGTTTTGCGCCTGCCATGAACGGTCATCAAGTTTCAGCAGCACATCGTTGTTAATTCCCTTGTAATCAGGGTCTTCGAACTCGGAGGAGTTAACCGGGCTGCTTACCCATTCCTTGCTGTAAGTATAGGTAGTTACGGTCTCTTGGCCGCCGCCTATCTTGTCTTTGGTGGTAGAGCTGGAATGCTCGACCCACTGATAGAACTCAGCGTTGCGAATCAGTTTGACTGCATTGACGGAGATTCCGAACTGGCCGTCCGTAAGGATGTCACCGGTGTCTGCATAGCCGCATGCATGAACCATTTTGCCGTTCATATCCGGATTCACCTGACTTATATCGCCAAGTTCCACGCAGACTTTCTGCGCCTCCTTGAGCATGGAGGTGGTCTTTGCGGTGCGTCCCTCGTTCCAGAACAGCAGGACAGTGCCCGCAACAAGCAATAAAAGCCCCGCCACTACGCCGCCAAGGGCATTTTTCAATCTTCCTCCGTAGGATGTTTTTGTTACTTTCTGATATGCCATGATACTATGGATTAAACGTACGTATTGCAAATTTATGAATATTATTCATAGGGACAAAAAGAATCCCTATATTTGTCAACGGTATTAAAAACGCCATGCGATACGACATTCTGGTGATAGGCGCCGGCGCTTCCGGCCTTTTAGCAGCATATTCTGCGGCCAAAAGCGCATCCGACAAAGGCAGGGACCTGCGCGTATGCGTGCTGGAAAAGATGCCCCGCCCCGGTCGCAAGATAATGATTACCGGCAAAGGCCGGTGCAACTTCACGAACATGAAGGACTGGAACGGCTTCTCCGCCCATGTACGCTCCGGTTCAGGGTTCCTCCGTTCCGCCTTTTACAGTCTTCCGCCTGAGCGGCTCGCCGCGATGTTCAGCAGTTACGGCATGGAAAGCGTGGTGGAACGCGGCGACCGTGCCTATCCCGCCTCGTACCGGTCCTCAGACGTGGTGGACACATTAGTAAACGCCTGCCACAGCGTAGGAGTCATAATCCAGACCGATGCGGAGGTCACGTCGATAGAGATTGCGGGTCAGGCCGGGAATGACAGTTCTGTCATTCTGAACGAGCAACGCGACGTGAAGAATCCGTCCAGCTTCCGGGTACGGATGAAAGACGGAAGCGAGCACAAATGCGACAGGCTGATTGTCGCCACCGGAGGCTTGACCTACCCCGCCACCGGCAGCACCGGAGACGGTCTGCGCTGGGCCGGGGGTCTTGGACACAAGGTCACGCCCCTCTTCCCGTCCCTCACCGCCCTTGTGCCGAAGGGCTACAAGCTGGCACCGCAGCAGAACGGCGGTGGACGGACAGCGGGCGATTTTGAAAATGCGGAGCATCTTTGTATCATGAGCGAGTTGCCGTCCACTGCCGTAGCTGCGGCGCCGCTCCCCCACCACATCCCCCGTGAGACGCCCCTTACAGAGTTCGGGCAGAAACTCTGCGGCATACAACTGAAAAACGTGGGTGCACGGCTGCTGGTGCAGGAAATGGAAGCGGGCAACGAATTCGGCGACATAGACTTCACCGACGGCGGAATAGAAGGCCCCATAGGTTTCCAGCTTAGCCGCAAGGCGGTAAAAGCGCTGGTAAACGGATCCCGCGTCGCCCTGGAACTGGACCTCAAGCCAGGAGTAAGCCTCACCGACCTCACCACCCGCGTCAAGGAACTCTGGGAAGATATTTCCCGTGATCCACGGAGCGCCCGCATAAAAGAAAAGGAGCGCTGCCGCATACTCCTCGGCAAGCTGATGCCCTGGGACCTGATCCCGGCTTTCACGGCAGCTCACCCCGAAATCATCACCCTGGAACGCCGCGGCCGCACCGACACCAAAGTGTGGGTCAATCTTGTCAGCATAGCCAAGGCTCTTAAGGCATGGCGTTTCGATATTGCCGGATACGTGGGATGGGAGAGGGCGGTCATTACCGCCGGCGGCGTCAGCCTCGACGACGTAATCCCCAAGACACTGGAATCCCGCGTGGTTCCCGGCCTCTACTTCTGCGGAGAGGTCCTTGACATAGACGCTGATACGGGCGGATACAACCTCCAGCTCGCGTTCTGCACCGGCTGTCTAGCCGGTAGCAGCGCTGCTGGACGCTAGCGCGCCCAGCAACTACTATCCCCCTGCACCCCCAGGGAACGGGGGAAAGGATTCCCCCGCACGGCCCAGCCGTCCCCCTTCTGTCGTCGCTCCGCTCCTCCGTAACTCTCTTCGAACGCTGCTAAACCTTAAAGAATTTGTCGATTTCTTTGATAGTCTGCGGCATGGCGAAGATGGCCACGCGGTCGTAATCCTCTATGCGGGTATCACCCACGGCGATAAAAGACTCGCTGCCACGTACAACGCCGGCAATGATGGCGTTAGCCGGGAAATCCAGATCCTTTAGCGGCTTTTTGGTAATAGCGCTGCCCGGAGCTACCGTATATTCGATGATTTCCGCGTTGCTGCCGGATAGGTACTTGACGAAACGGGCCTTGCCGGAAAGAGTAAACTTGAAAATCCTGCCGGCGGTAATGAGTTTCTTATTGATAACCGTATCCACACCCATCTCCTCCGCAAGCCGGATATACTCAATATTCTCCACCTCGGCAACCGTCCTGGGCACGCCGAATTTCTTTGCCACCACACAAGACAGCACGTTGCTCTCGTCGCTATCCGTCAGGGCAATGAAAGCATCGTAGTCACGTATTCCCTCCTCGTAAAGGAAGTCCGAGTTCCTGCCATCACCGTTGGCAATCATAACCGTATCAGGAAGACGCTCCGACAGGGCGACGCAGCGCTCCTTATCCTTCTCGATTATCTTTACGGCGTTCATCGTAGGGGCAAGGGCACGGGCGACCATTTCTCCCAGAGGCGCACCTCCAAGTATCATGACGCTGGTAACCGCTTTGTCCGCCTTTCCGAAGTACTTCACTATGCTCTTCATCCCTTCCCGTCGGGAGACGGTAAACAGGACGTCGCCGAACATGAACTTGGTATCGAACTTGGGGATTATGGTCTTGTCGTCCCTGGAAATGGCAATGATACGGAACAGCGAAGTCTCCTCCGGTGTCATCATCTGGATGAATTCCTCCAGTTTCAGGTCCACCATTGGCGAATCCTCGTCTATCTTGAATACGGATATCTGCAGCTTGCCGTGGGCGAAGTCCATGGTGTCGGAAGACGAAACGTGCTTGAGCGAACTGACGATCTCGTCCGCCGCACTCTTCTCCGGGTAGAACATAAGCTCTATTCCCAGCTCTTTGAACAGCAGGCGGTTCTCGGCCGTCAGATAATCCTCGTCGTTTATGCGCGCTATGACCTTCCTGGCGCCCAGCTGCTTGGCGAGCAAAGCGCCGACGAGATTGACTTCCTGGGTGGTAAATGGATACACTGCGATGAAGAGGTCCGCCCTCGCCACTCCGGCGTCGCGCAAGGTCTTAATTGACGACGGATTGCCAAGGCAGGTCTCAACGTCGGCGTATCCGCCCAGCGCATTGAGACGGCGGACGTCGTTATCGATGACCGTTACTTCGTTGGCTTCTGCACGAAGCATCTTTGCAAGATGGGAGCCGATTTCGCCGGCGCCCTCAATGACTATCTTCATAACGCTTCAAATATCTGAATATTCCGCCTCCGCGTAGAAGGCTCTGCAAGATAATGAAATCTTTCAAATAACCCTTAATATCCGCATGTCCCGATTGGCATGCGGGCACTTCCCGGCGCAAGCGCCTGTAGCCTCTGTGCGCACGTGCCACCGCCCGGAAATCTTCCGGACGCCCGCTGAGAAGGTACACCATGGACGAACCCAGATCCAGCAGCAGGCGCGTGCAGATACGGATCCTTGCCCTCGCCCGCCCTATGGTGGCAGGCAGGTTGTTCTCCATCAGCAACAGGTTGTTACGGTGATTGAGCTCCAGTTTCCAGGGAGATTTGGGCACCAGGGTCCCGCCACCGAGATGCCATACCACGCTCTCCGGAACCACTGCCACCGACCACCCGCGGAGCTGCGCCCGCCAGCAGTAGTCGATTTCTTCCATGTGGGCGAAAAAGCGCTCGTCCAGACCGCCGAGTTCACGCCAGAGGCTGGCACGGGTCAGCAGGCAGGCGCCGCTGACCCACAGCAGGTCCGACGGAGCATCGTACTGCCCCTCGTCTCTCTCAACCCGCTGCATAACCCTGCCGCGGCAGAACGGATAGCCGAGGCGGTCAATACGTCCCCCTGCAGCACCGGCATATTCGAAGCGGTCGAGCCGCTCGTAACCACCGTCCACAGAGCGCACGAGCGCATGCAGTTTTGGTCCGCATACTCCGCATTCCGGGTGGGAGTCCATATACTCCACCAGCGGCTCCAGCCAACCGGGAGCCACCTGTATGTCGGAATTCAGCAAAAGTAAATACTCTGCATCCACTTGCGCCAGGGCACGGTTATAACCTCCTGTGAATCCGTAATTTGCGTCAAGGGGAATGGTCCTGATGCCGGGGAATTCCCGGGCCAACATTTCCAGCGAACCGTCGTCGGAACCGTTGTCAGCGACTATAATGCCGGCACCGGCTGGACAGGACGCCACCAAATCGGGCAGGAAATCCCTCAGGTAGCGTTCCGTGTTCCAGTTTAGTATGACGACGGCGGTTTTCATCTCCTATTTGCAGTCGCAGTCGCCCTTGCAGTCGCAATCGCCCCCACAATCGCCCTTATGGCATTCGACTTCGCCATGGCAGCCACCGTGACAGCCTCCACAGCCCTCCTCGGGCGGCAGGAACTCGCCGTGCAGACCCTCCTTAAGCTCCTTTTCGGTAGCGTCGCGGACGGCCTCCACCTTTCCGGTGAAATGCAGGGTCTTGCCGGCCATGGGGTGATTGAAGTCCATGGTGACGTCGGTATCGCCAACCTCAACTATGACTCCGCGAACCACCTGTCCGTCGGAATTGAGCATGGGCAGCGTACGACCGGGCTGCAGGAACTGGGTCGCCACCTTTCCGTCTATCTGGAACGCCTCCAGGGGGATGCGGGCAAGATATCCTGGGTTGTAAGCGCCGTAACCCTCCTCGGGTGTGAGGGTAAATTCGAATGAGTCGCCGGCCACCTTGCCGTCAAGTTCGGATTCGAACTTGGGCAGCAGCATTCCGGTGCCATGAATGTATTCAAGAGGGGCCTCTGCGCCAGCCTTGTCGGCGGTTTTCCCCTCCACTTCCAGTTCGTAGCTCACGGCTACGACTTTGTTCTTCTGAATCTTCATTTTTTTGGTCCTAAAAATGCAAAGTTAAGCAATTTTTTAGTATGTTTGTAGTCCGTATGAAATACGGATTCGACAACGAGAAATATCTCAAAATTCAAT
>CAMYYI010000048.1 GCA_947303465.1 uncultured Bacteroidales bacterium | reverse complement strand
TCCCCTGGGGGTGCAGGGGGATAGTAGTCCGCAGGACGTCGAGTCCGCAGGAATCGACGTCCTGTTCCTTTGCGGCGGGCACGGAGCCAGCCGCGAGTTCTGGGCGGCGAATCCCCGTCCCTCCGGACTCAAGGTCATCGACCTGGCGCAAGACTACCGCGACGAGTCCGACGGTTACGTTTACGGATTGCCGGAACTCAAGCGTGACGCCATCCGGAGAGCGGAGAGCGTCGCCAACCCCGGCTGCTTCGCCACCGCCATACAGCTGGCCCTGCTGCCTCTGGCCGCCGCCGGCCTGCTTAAGGATGAGGTCAGCGTAACTGCCATTACCGGTTCTACCGGAGCCGGCGTCAAACCCGGCGCTACTACCCACTTCAGCTGGCGAGCGGACAACGTATCAGCATATAAAATTTTTGAGCATCAGCATCTTGCCGAGATTCGCCGCAACCTGTCAGCCCTGCAGCAATCCTCCTGTCATCCTGCGCCCTCCTGCCATCCTGAGCGAAGCGAAGGATCCCCCTTCCTCCCCGCAATCAACTTCATCCCCTTACGAGGCGGCTTCGCCCGCGGCATCTTCGCCGCCGTCCACACCCCCTGCCCGCTGGACGAAGCGGCTGCCCGCAAGCTCTACGAGGACTATTACGCCGACGCACCTTTCACCTTCGTGGCTCCGGGAGAGGTGGACCTCAAGCAGGTAACCGGCACCAACAAGTGCCTCCTCCAGCTGGAGAAGCACGATGGCCGGCTGGTGGTTTGCTCTGTCATCGACAATCTGCTCAAGGGGGCGTCCGGGCAGGCGGTACAGAATATGAACCTTATGTGCGGGCTGCCGGAAGACGCCGGCCTGCACCTTAAAGCAACGGCGTTCTGAGTATGGAACTCTTTGATGTTTATTCGTTGTTCGACGTTACTCCCGTCCGTGCCCGCGGCTGCAGGCTGTGGGACGAGAAAGGGACGGAGTATCTGGACCTGTACGGAGGCCATGCGGTAATATCCGTAGGGCACTGCCACCCGCATTATGTACAGGCGCTGACGGAGCAGGCAGGCCGTATCGGCTTCTATTCCAACAGCGTACGCAATCCCCTGCAGGAGGAGTTGGCACGCCGTATCGGTGTGGCCAGCGGTTACGAAGACTACTCACTGTTCCTGGACAACAGCGGGGCGGAGTCGAACGAGAACGCCCTCAAGCTGGCGTCTTTCCAGACCGGGCGCGACCGTGTGGTGGCCTTTCGCAAGAGTTTCCACGGCCGCACTTCCGGGGCAGTGGCCGCAACCGACAATCCTGCCATAGTCTCCCCGTTCAATGCGAACCACAAGGTGAGCTTCTGCGAACTGGGGGATGCAGCTGCGGTTGAGGAAGAGCTCCGCGGAGGCGACGTGGCGGCCGTAATCATCGAAGGCATACAGGGATGCGGAGGCATCAACATTCCCACGGCAGCGTTCCTTCAGGAGATGAGGGAACTGTGCAGCAAGTACGGGACGGCTCTGGTGCTGGATGAGGTGCAGAGCGGCTACGGGCGTACCGGCAGGTTCTTCGCCCACCAGTGGGCGGGGATACGGCCGGATATAATCACCATGGGTAAGGGCATTGCCAACGGTTTTCCGTGCGGCGGCATCCTTATCGCTCCGTGGTTCCAGGCTCGCAAGAGCATGCTCGGGACTACTTTCGGCGGCAACTACCTCGCCTGTGCGGCTGCACTCGCGGTGCTGGATATAATTGAGGACGAGGGCCTTATGGCCAACGCACTGGTCTGCGGTGACTACCTGATGGATGCTCTTGCACCCTGCCATTCCGAGCGCCCCTCTTGTCATTCCGAGCGAAGTCGGGGAATCTCCCCCTCCATCAAGGAGCTTAGAGGCCGCGGCCTCATGATCGGCATCGAGTTCGACGGCCCCATCGCGGAGATTCGCCGCCGTCTGCTTTATGAGGACCACATTTTCACGGGGGTCGCCGGTAACAACATCATACGCCTGCTGCCGCCGCTTTGTTTGACTCGTGAGGATTGCGACCGCTTCCTGGAGGCGTTTATGAAGATTCTTCGTCGGGTTTCACCCTCCTCAAAATGACAATGCCCGTTAACACCACAATCTGTTATTCTGAACAAAGTGAAGAATCTAACCAACAATAACAATGAAACAGTTTCTATACGCGAAAGATATCGGTGACCTGGATGCGGCGCTCAAAGAGGCGCGGCAGGTGAAGGCCGACCGTTATGCCTGGAAGTCCCTGGGTACCAACAAGACGGCGCTGCTGGTCTTCTTCAACAGCAGCCTCCGCACCCGCCTGAGCAGCCAGAAGGCCGCCCAGAACCTCGGCATGAATGCCATCGTGCTGAACGTTGGCCAGGACAGCTGGAAGCTTGAGACCGAGCTGGGCGTGGTGATGGACGGAGACAAGTCCGAGCACCTGCGCGAGGCTATCCCGGTGATGTCCAGCTACTGCGATATCATTGGCGTGCGTTCCTTCGCTGGCCTTACCGACAGGGCCGCCGATTACGCAGAGACTGTGCTGAATCAGTTCATTGAATACTCCGGACGCCCCGTGATCAGCCTTGAGTCCGCCACAGTGCACCCCTGCCAGGCCTTCGCCGACCTCATCACCATCGATGAATATAAAAAGAAGGCCCGTCCCAAGGTGGTGCTGAGCTGGGCGCCGCATCCTCGCGCCCTGCCGCAGGCCGTTCCCAATTCCTTTGCGGAATGGATGGTGGCCGCAGGATATGAGGTGGTAATCACTCACCCGGAAGGTTACGAACTTGACCCCCACTTCACCGCCGGAGCCCGCATAGAATACGACCAGATGAAGGCTTTCGAAGGCGCCGACTTCATCTACGCCAAGAACTGGAGCTGTCCCGGAGTGAGCAACCCCGGGCAGTACGGCCAGATACTCATCCGGGACGGCAGCTGGACCGTGGGTGCGCGCCAGATGGCGGTAACGGAGAACGCATATTTCATGCACTGCCTGCCAGTCCGCCGCAACGTGATAGTCACCGACGAAGTAATAGACTCCCCGCAGAGCCTTGTGATCCCTGAGGCCGCAAACCGCGAAATCTCCGCCCAGGTGGTAATGAAACGCATGCTTGAAAGCCTATGACGACCGTCTATAAAATAGGAGGCAAGATTCTGGACGACGAAGCGCTGCTGAAGGACTTCTGTCGCAGTTTCGCCGCCGCTCCCGGGCCCAAACTCCTGGTTCATGGGGGCAACGTGCTCGCGTCCCGGGTGCAGGAGGCGCTCGGCGTCACGCCCGTGCGCATAGACGGTCGCCGCGTAACGGATGCCGCTGCTCTTCAGGTGGTTACAATGGTGTACGCAGGATGGTATAACAAGCACGTCGTAGCCCTGTTGCAGGCGGAAGGCTGCAATGCGATAGGCCTCTCCGGCTCCGACGGCGCTGTAATAACGGCCTCCAGACGCCCGCCCATCACTGTTGCGGACGGCAGTACCGTGGACTTTGGGTTCGTGGGCGACGTTACTCCCTCCAGCATACGTGTACCGTTCGTGAACGGGCTGATGGACCAGGGGCTGGTGCCGGTATTTTGTGCCATCAACCATGACGGCCGCGGCCAGCTTCTCAACACCAATGCCGATACGGTTGCGGCAGCGCTTGCATCCGCTCTCGGCGCCCGTCTGGTGTACTGCTTCGAGCAGGACGGCGTGCTGGCCGACCCCACCGATCCTTCCAGCGTAATCCCTCAGATAGACTGCGCCATATATGAGCGGCTTAAGGCCTTCGGCGCAGTGTCCGGCGGCATGCTTCCCAAACTCGATACGGCCTTCGTCGCCTTGCGCTCCGGTGTGCCCGAAGTTTTTATAGGAAAAACGCAGATTCGCTTATGAACCAGTATGTTAACGATTCGCTTGCGCTGCTGCGGCAGATGGTCCGCACTCCGTCGGTCTCCTTCGAAGAATCGGCGGTAAGGGCTCTTATCTGCGCCGCTTTGGATAGCTGGGACGTGCCTTTCGTAACGGCTCGCGGCAATATTGTCGCCCGCAGCGATGGTTACGACCCCTCCCGTCCGACCCTGGTTCTGGACGCCCATATCGATACGGTTCCTGCGTCGGGGAGCTACACCCGCGACCCTTTCGACCCGGGAGATGATCCGGAGGTGATTTACGGTCTCGGGAGCAACGATGACGGCGGCAGTGTGGCGGCCATGACAGCCGTTTTCCGTGCCCTGCGTTCGGAGCCGCTGCCTTTCAATCTGCTGCTTGCCCTCTGCTGTGAGGAGGAGCGCTCCGGCCCCGACGGCGCCGCCTGGCTGTATTCTCCGGAAGGCCTTCTGGCCTCTGATCCGTCGTACGGAATGCCTCGATGGGCCATAGTCGGCGAGCCCACCGGCCTGCGTGCCGCGACCAGCGAGCGGGGGCTGCTGGTGCTGGACGGCGAGGCAAAAGGAGTCAGCGGGCATGCGGCCAGGGGAGAGGGCGTGAACGCTCTTTACATCGCTCTGGATGACATAGCCGCCTTGCGGGCACACCGTTTCGACAGGGTGTCGCCGCTGACGGGTGAGGTGCGGCTAAGCGTGACGCAGATAGAGGCGGGAACGGCTCACAACGTGATTCCGGACTGCTGCCGCTTTGTAGTTGATGTGCGCCCGACGGAGCAGTACAGCTGCCTCGAGCTGCTGGAAGAACTTCAGGGCATGTGCTGCAGCAAGCTGGTGGCGCGCAACCTGGGCAACCGTTCCTCTGCGAGCCGCCCTGATTCACCGCTGGTGCGTACTGTGGAGGCCCTAGGGATAGAGACATTCTCGTCACCCACCACCTCCGACTGGATGAGGATGGGCTTCGACGCCATAAAAATCGGCCCGGGAGAGTCGTCACGCTCGCACAGGCCGGACGAATTCATACGCTGCGACGAGATAGCCGCGGCGGTGGAAGTTTACACGAACATCATACGAAATCTATATGGCAACACTTTGGAATAAGGGTATCGAGGCCGACGGTCTGGTGGAAGAATTCACCGTCGGAAACGACAGGGTGCTGGACCTGAGGCTTGCACGCTACGATATCATGGGCTCGAAGGCCCACATTCGCATGCTGGAGAGCATCGGCCTGCTTGACAAGGAAGAGTTGACGGCTCTGTTGGGTGCGCTGGACGGGATTGCAGCTTCGGTAGAGGACGGCAGTTTTGTGCTGGAACCTGATGTGGAAGACATCCATTCGCAGGTGGAGCTGCTGCTCACCAGGAGGCTGGGCGAGATTGGGAAAAAGATACACTCAGGCCGGTCCCGCAACGACCAGGTACTTGTAGATATAAAGCTTTTCCTTCGCGACGAGTTGCTGGCCGTACGCGACGAGGTGCATAAGCTTTTTGCCGTGTTGCAGGAGCTGAGCGAGAAGCATAAAGAGGTGCTGCTTCCCGGCTATACCCATGCTCAGATTGCCATGCCTTCTTCTTTCGGCCTGTGGTTCGGAGCTTATGCTGAGGCGCTGGTCAGCGACGTCTGCATGCTGCACGGAGCGTATAAGGTGGTGAACAGCAACCCTTTGGGCTCTGGTGCCGGGTATGGCGTGTCTTTCCCTCTGGACAGGGAAATGACTACGGAGTTGCTTGGATTTGCGGTGCCCGATTATAACAGCGTGGCCGCCCAGCTTGGGAGGGGAAAAGTGGAGAAGTGCGTGGCTTCGGCTGTCGGCAGTGTGGCTCTGACCTTGAACAAGTTCGCCTCTGACTGCTGCATGTATATGTCGCCCAACTTCGGCTTTATCAAGTTCCCTGACGCCCTGACTACCGGTTCCAGCATTATGCCGCACAAGAAGAATCCCGATGTCTGGGAGGTCATGAGGGCGCGCTGCAACCGGATTATGGCGGTGGAGAATGAGATATCTCTGATGTGCAGCAATATGCCTCACGGGTATCACCGTGATTATCAGTTGCTTAAGGACGTTCTATTCCCGGCTCTGGAAAGTATGCATGAGTGCCTGCGTATGGCCGCATTCATGCTGGAGCACATAGAGGTTAACGGGCACATCCTGGACAATCCTATATATAATTATATGTTTACCGTCGAGGAAGTCAATTCCCGGGTGCTTGCCGGCGTACCTTTCCGCGACGCATACCGCCAGGTTGGTGAGGAAGTGAACGAAGGACGCTTCGAATACCGTCCCGGTTGTCATTCTGAGCGAGCGAAGCGAGTCGAAGAATCTCACCACCTCCTGGCCTCCGACCTCGGCCACACTCACATCGGCAGTATCGGCAATCTTTGCAACGACAAAATCGCCCTCAGGATGGAGCAGGAGCTGGAATGGTAGCTTTTTTTGGTAATTTGTAAAAAAAATTAAAAAAAATTTGCGGGGTAAAAAAAAATGACTACCTTTGCATCCCCTTCTGAAAAGAGGGTAAGTTCTTTGATAATACTGAGAGAGATAACGAGGTAAAAAAGAGATTATAGTCTGATATAACTTAGAGTTTTTTCTATGTTGTAGGGACTGCAATTTCATAAGGCAAAACGAGTAAAAACACGAGAGACGCAAGTCGTCGAAGTGTGATTCACAAGAAAGTACGAGAAAAAGAGAATAAGAGCGAACGGAGGATGCCTTGGCTTCCGAAAGCGAGGAAGGACGTGGTAAGCTGCGAAAAGCTCCGGGGATCTGCAAACAGGAATTGATCCGGAGATATCCGAATGGGGGAACCCCTGCAGTTGAAGGCTGCAGACCATCTGTGAGATGGGGCGAACGCAGGGAACTGAAACATCTTAGTACCTGCAGGAAAAGAAAGAAATATCGATTCCCAAAGTAGTGGCGATCGAAATGGGAAGAGCCTAAACCGTGTGCGTTACGGCGTATGCGGGGTTGTAGGACCA
>CAMYYI010000047.1 GCA_947303465.1 uncultured Bacteroidales bacterium | reverse complement strand
TTATAAAACTATTTTTGAATATTATTGTTCTTGAAAATGGAGTCCTATGCTCCACGGGAAGCAGGCTGCGGCCTGCTTTTTTCATTCTCGATAGTATTCCTTGACATGTTTTCTCACATGCACAGCGAAGAACAGCTTCTCCAGGAAAGTGGGCTTGACAAAAAAAGTACGTACAATCACGTCCAGGCAGGCGAACTTGCCGGAAAGCCTGTCAAACTCTGAATGGTCTTCCCTACCGGTGTATTCTTTGGCAAAAGCATCCCAGAAGCGGCCGAACTGTTCCTGAGTCATATGGAAAATATCCTGTACCCGCTTCATAGGGGCATAGACTTTACAAATCTGGAACAAGTGACCGATATCAAACATCGGGTCTCCATACGCAAAGCGGTCAAGGTCTATCCAGTAAAAAGAATCGCCGGAACGGATGATGTTTCCCGGCTGAAAATCTCCGTGAACGCAGGTGGTTTTCTCCGGGATGGATTCGGCGAAGGTACGAATTATCTTCCTGTTGCCCTTGCTCACAAAGTCTGCATGATCAATTGCCCATAGCACCTGCTCCTTCCGGCGGGGAAAACAGTCGGTGTTGCATGGCGTAAAAAAGAATTCCTTGCTTTTCTGACAGAAAAGGCGCGCAATTTCTTCCGTACGTTCAGGCTCGTCGTGGCAGATGCGGGAGAGGGACTTCTTGCCCTTTATACGCTGGGATATTGTCGCATAAGCATCATCCACACGTACAATCTCATAAACTTGAGGCACAGGAAGGCCCAATGCCTCGACCGCCTTGGCAACATCGTACTCGTGCTGCACGGCCTCAAAGGTGCTCAAACGGGCATTGTTGACTTTCAAGATTACGTCCGGGCGCGACGGGTTTTCGTAGGTCTTTCCGTTGCCGCCTTCACCAACCTGATGCCACTGCGACAGGTCTATTTGCGGATAGCTTGCGTTATTCATCTGTTTCAGAGTATTTTCTAAAAATACGTAATAATCCTGCTAAATCAGGTAGCGTTCCCTGAGGACACGGATATCTTCTTCCGTCAGGCCCATAGGGCCCTTAAGATAAGCCTCCATGGAGCCATACTTCTGATCAACGGAGTCCAGGGCATTGATAAAGTTATCCGTATTGCAGCCCAGGAAGGCTTTCACCACGGCAATCTCTTCCTCCTTACCGCCCCAGAACCTGACGCGGCGGGAGTACTTCTTGACGTCCTTCTCATATATCTTGTTTGTGGCGTCAAAGTCGGCTATGATGGTTCCCCTGCTTGCCCCCAGTGCAGCCAGCAACAGGGCAGAAGCTATGCCGGTGCGGTCCTTGCCCTGAGTGCAGTGATACAGAACTGCGCCGTCTTCCGCTTCAACCACGAGGCGCAGGAAGCGGGCGAACTGCTGTTGACAATCGGGGTTGAACAGCAAAGTCGGATACATCTCCCTGGCAATGGTCTTCGCCTTTTCATTGAAAGCGGCAAACATAATGACCTTCTTGACCTCAAACTTCTTCCGCCCCGTCACCTTCTTGATTTCCTCTTCACTGGCTGTGGCCGCAGCATTGCCGCTGGCATCGACGGGCAGATTCACATACCTTGCCCCCGGCACGTCCCGGTTGGCTTTACCCTTCAGGTCCACGTCTGTACGGAAATCCACCACCAGTGTTACAGGCATGCTCACAAGACTGGCAATATCTGCGTCTGTGGCATCGGCCAGATGGGCGGCCCGGATGAGTTTGCCCGTTCTCACATGCCGGCCACCCTCTACCTCATAACCGCCAAGATCACGAGCATTCACTATCCCCTTTACCGGGAGAAGCTGCTGGGAGAAGAGAGCTGTTGTAGCCATGAGGTCTGTCTTTTAACCCAGCTTTTTAAGTTGAACCGGCGCCGACAGAGACTCAACAAGCTTGAGTTCCTCATCCGTAAAACCGGTGGTGCCTATAGTTTTAAGATTGTCTTCTATCTGGGCAACAGAACTTGCACCGATGATAACCGAGGTGACGCGATTGTCGTTAAGCAGCCATGACAAGGCCATCTGGGCCAGGCTTTGCCCGCGTCCAGCAGCCAGTTTGTTCAAACCGTCCAAAGCCTGAAGCAGCTCCTGCGTAAGCATTTCCTGTTTCAGAAAAACACCTTGGGCCATGCGGGAATCGGCAGGGATGCCGTTCAAATACCGACCCGAAAGCAGACCTTGCTGAAGCGGCGAAAAAGCTATGAATCCAGATCCACCCTCCGCGCAAAGATCGATAAGCCCGCTGCACTGCGGCGCCCGGTCTATTATGTTGTATCGGTCTTGATAGAGGAGGCAAGGGACATCGCGCTCTGCCAGATAGTGGAAGGCCTTACGGGCCTGTTCAGCAGGATATCGGGAAAGCCCGACATAGAGAGCCTTCCCCTGCCGGACAATGTCCACAAGCGCCTGCATGGTTTCTTCCAGCGGAGTTTCCGGGTCCCAGCGGTGCGAATAGAAGATATCCACATAATCCAGCTTCATACGCCGCAGACTCTGGTCCAGACTGGCCATGAGATACTTGCGGGAGCCCCAGTTGCCATAAGGTCCCGGCCACATGTCCCAGCCGGCCTTGGTGCTGATAAACAGCTCGTCACGATATGGACGGAAAGAGCTATCCATCAAACGCCCGAAGTTTTCCTCCGCGGCGCCGAACACAGGACCGTAGTTATTGGCAAGGTCGAAGTGGCAGATGCCCTTGTCGAAGGCATAGTGAGCCATAGCCTTTACCTCACTGAAGGGTTTGAGTGAGCCGAAGTTGTGCCACAGGCCCAGTGCCAGGACGGGAATCCTGACACCGGAGCGCCCACAACGGCGGTACTCCATGTTTTCGTAGCGCCCGGGGGCAGCAGAATAAACTGGTTCAATCATAGGACTATTAGCGAATAAGATAACACAATCCGACGAGCATCACCTTATTGTTCGCCTTTAAGGGCGTGCCTTCGTAGGGAATTACGCCACCGATACCGTTCTCATAGCTGGCGTACAACTTGAATGAGAGGAATTCCAAAGCCCCGTTCACCCCATAAACAAAACCGAAGGCCCCGCTGCCGGCGCTGATTCCCAAGTGGGCAAAGCCGGGGAAATCAAGCGACAATCCGCCTCTTCCCTCCCAGTACGGGGCGCAATAGCTATAACCCGTATAGAGGCCGGAGGCATCTACTGACAGCCTCTCCCAGAACGGCATAGCATAACTTGCCTGCAGATTGGCGCTAAACGGCACAGCCTTGAACTTGACGCAACCGTCAACGGCCTTTGGCCTGATTACACCCAGCACGTCTTCTCCGGTCTGTCTTAGCTTGGCCATAATCACATCCTGGTTCATCTCTTCCATACCGAGAAATTTCAAGCCCTCAAAAGCGTATGAGCCGGAAGAGGTCCCGGAGTTCCCGTAATACCAGAAGATACCGCCGATATCCAGCACCGATGCAGACAGGGAGAATCCCTTGAAAGGCTTCCATACAAGCCCCAGGTCTACGGCAAGACCGCCTCCTGTGGGAGCTCCCAGCTTCCCTTTGCCTGTGAAGCTTGTATAGTCCAGATAGCCGGAACCGTCCACGCCCAGCTTTTTGCTTCTGCTCGTAAGGTCTATATCGGCATCCAGGTCCAGTCTGTACTGATCCTCCGTAGTGGAAAGCGCCAGTTGTCTGGCCACTACGTCAACACTGTTCAAACCCATCAGGAGTTTAATCCTGCCGCCCAGGGAGAAACTGTCGCTCAGGGGGAACGAATAGCCGTACGCTATCTCGCCATACAGGTTACCGAATGCCCGCAGCGAGGAGAGGTTGTATGGCGATTGTGCAGTACCCGATTTGAGGATATGGAAGACCTCCTTAGGGACGGAAAGGCCGTAGTTGACTTTCGCGCCAAGCTCTATGGTATGAAAACCACCAGAAGAGGCTTTCCAGCCGTACGAAACAAGATTATAATCGACCTGTCCGAACATGCTGTTAACCTGCTTGAGTCCGCCCAGGAACTCCTCGGCCGTAACAGAAGAATGCAAGCCGGTCACCAGTTTATCGCCTGAAGGGAAAAGGAAGGCTGAGGCGCCCACGTTATTACGGCTTGTGCTGCTGAACTCGCCTACACGCACGAATCCGCTGCTGAGATAAGAATAACCGGCGGGATTCTCAAAACTCTGAGCAGATGCGACGGTACACAGAACCATCGCCGCCATAGAAAGGATAGCTGTCTTTTTCATAAGTTCTGAATGGTTATTCCGCCAGATACGGTAGCGCGGATATTGTTAAAGAATACGGTTTGATTCATGCCCAGCCGCTTGTCGCCGGACCCTGTAGGAGCCTTTACGGAAAAACTTAGCCTCAAACCGCTGATGTCAGGAATGGTAGCTTCTCGGGCCCGGATCACTATTTCCAGTGGGGAAACGGTGGGGCTGCCGGAACTGCCGGATGCCACAGTCAATCCTGGAGTAACGCTCACCTCCTCCGACGGAACTATGCTCTCATTGCCATCTTCACCTGTCGTTTTCACCAGCACCTCTACTTTACCGACCTCCAGGGTAACTGGAATCTCGCTGGAGACATCTGTGCTGATTCTGGCTTCCTTAACACGGAACTGAGCCAGGGGGATATTCAGATCGCTGATGTCAAACTGTAAACCCTCCGGGAAATCTCTTGACAGAGAAAGGTAGGACTTGTAACTGTATGACAGGGAAAAACTGCCCATACCGCCTAACGGATCCTTTCCCAGTATGGAGGCCGGAAGATGCAGGACCAGATTTTCAATCCTGCAGCCGTACATAGCTTTATCACCGCTGTACTCTTCCCGAAAAATCACTCCGTCAGGAACACCCGCCCCGACCTTTGCATGCGAAAAAGAACGGGAAATCAGAGTTTCTTCCGGATTACCATCTTCCGGCTGGGAAGAAAGCGTCACTTTCCCGGAAACAGCTATTTCCTCCGTGAGGGGATTCCCCGCATAGAAAGAAAAAATCTGAGGAGATAAAGAAAAGCCCAGCATCCCCAGTGAGGATGCAGTGCTTCCCAGATTACCGGAATACGCGTCAACCGGAAGATCTACCGGTTTGGTCTGATCCGGCAGGAAGAAGGACACAAGCAATACAGGATTGGAGTAACAGGATCCCTGCGATTCGACCACAAGGTATCCGTCTTCGTCTTCTTTGACAAAACTATTGAGCGTATCGCCCATACCTGACTTGGAAAGCAGAGCCCTCGGCGTCAGCGGGCCAAAGTCCCCGACGGGGAGACTGACCTCATCTGTGAACAGGGTGATTTCCTTGTCGATACCACGGCTGATATCGTATTCTTCACGCGAACAGGCAACGGCGCACATCAGCGCCAGAACACAACAGGATGTAAGAAAAACGGGATATTTAATCATACTACAACTAATTTCAATACTTCTCAATAAAGTCCCTGACCAACTTGAAAACCGGCTCATAACTGTCGAACACTGCGTTTTTCCAGTTGTCGTAGACAGTATGGTAGTAAGGGAATGCCGAGCCTTCCTGGTTTTCCAGGAAAATACATGGCACACCCCGTTTTGCAAAGGGATAATGGTCGCTGTTCGCTGCCAGCTCACCGCGGTTGAGCTCTTTGAAATAACGAGCCCCGGCATTTATCTTTTCAAACAGTGCGTACCCTCGCATGCCTTCGTCGCTCACCTCGCAATATTGAACGGGGTTATCGTCGCCTATCATATCCAGATTGAACAGGTACTTGATCCGTTCGAGCGGGAACAAGGGATTCTGAGCAAAGAATTCCGAGCCTCTGAGATTGGCATCCTCTCCGGAAACTGACAGGAAATACATATCATATTGCGGCTTATGCCTGGCATAATAAGCTGCCAGGGTAACTAATGCGGCAGTACCTGAGGCATTGTCGTTGGCTCCTGCATAATAAACCTTACGCCCCAGATTGCCCAGATGGTCATAATGAGCCGTGAACACGTAGCAGCTGTCGTGGCTGCAGCCATCCACCCTGGCAATCACATTGAAGATTTCGTATCCCTTAAGAAACTCGTTATCTACATCCAGCCGTACCTTCTGCACCCCCTCTATAGCCTCCGGCGTTACCCATACTATTGGCTTGTCGGCAACGCGATGCCCGTATGCCTTATAGAACTTGATGGGAGAGGTCCAGGTCTGGATAAGGCCCGCATTGGTGCATCCACCCTCCTTCTGCAGCCTCGAGAAATCTTTACCGTGACGGTATGCAAACCAGAAATCGCAGCATACCATACATCCGGCATATTCCGGTCTGGCCAGATCCGCATACATACGTTCCGCATCGAAATTTAGCGTATCCACATGATACACGGGGAACTCTCCATGTACGCCGGGAGAATACTCCCTCATGGAAAAATCTACGCCAGGCGTCAATCTGCGGCTATCGGCCCACATATCCATCTTCCCGCAAAAAGTGTTGATGTCTATGGTGAACGGCTGGATTACAAGCTCGTCAACGCCCGCTTTGCGATACTCTTTCTCCAGGAACCTGCCGGCCTTGTTTGCACCGCCGCGGGCGTATCCACGGCCCTGATATCGGGCAGAGCTCAATTCCTTTACGACCCGCTTGTAATGCGCCATATCCTGAGCATTCAGCTGTACGGAAACAAGCGCCAACAGAATAAGGATTATTCTTCTCATAATGCACAAAGGTAACGAAAATTGTCTTATATTCGCGTCAGTTATTGACATACTATCTTATGCGTTACTACATATTCATCGCATTCCTGTTTCTGTCATGGGCTGCCGGCGCCATTACGCCTTCTGCCACCTGTGTGTTCGCCGATCGCGACGGACAGCAGTTGTCGCTGGACATTTACTATCCTTCAGAAGATGCCCCGGCAACGCTGGACGGGATTGCCAAACCTGCAATACTTTACGTATTCGGAGGAGGATTCATAACCGGACGCCGCGACGACCCGTACATCTTCCCCTGGCTGGAGCAACTCACCTCCGACGGCTATCCTGTGGTCTGCGTGGACTACCGACTGGGACTTAAGGACAAGAAGCTGGACTTCGGGCTCTTCCATATCGCAGAAAGCGCCAGGCTGGTCAAACGGGCCGTGGATATGGGCATAGAAGACATATTCAGCGCAATTCGCTACCTCGCCGACAACAGGGATACCCTCGGCATCGACACCGGAAACATAGTTATCGCAGGCAGTTCGGCGGGGGCCATGATTTCTCTTTCCGCAGATCTTGAAACATGCACCCCGACCGAGCGCACCGCCTTGCTGCCCGAGGGCTTCAGTTTCAAGGGTGTGATGTCTTTTGCCGGGGCTATCATCTCCGTGTCCGGCCTGCCGGCTTACCAGAAGGATCCGGCGCCCCATCTGCTGTTTCACGGCGATGCGGACGAAGCGGTCACCTACAATAAAATCGCTTTCGGCAAACTCGGCTACTACGGAAGCAGCGCCCTTGTGAAGGAAATCTTCAGCAAGCATGGATATGTGTACAATATCTGCCGGTATCCCGGTCACAATCACGACATTGCCGCCTGCATGGCACAGACCTGGCCGGAGCAGAAACGCTTCCTCGAGGCAAATGTAATCCGCGGCCAGAGACGCATCTCCGACTCATCGATTGAAGACCCCGATCTGCCGGTCTGGAAAAGTATAACCCTCGATTTCATTTACAAGCAGTAAATGGATATAGCGGACATCCTTATTGACGCGCTGCGGTCAGCCATACTCATCACCGGCATGGTGGTGATAATGATGCTGATGATCGAGAGCCTCAACATCAGCTCCCAGGGCCGGGTGTTTCAGCGCCTGCAGAAAACCAAAATTGGCCAGATAGTGCTCTCCGCCCTGCTTGGATGGATACCCGGGTGCATGGGAGGTTTCGCTTCCGTATCCCTGTTTTCCCACGGCATGATAAGCTTCGGAGCATTGGTGGCCATGCTGATAGCGACGGCGGGAGACGAGGCCTTCGTGATGCTGACGCTCTTCCCCGGCAAGGCTCTGCTATTATCCGCCATAACCCTTGTGCTCGGCATAACAACCGGAGCGGCCATAGATTATCTGGGTCCACGGCTGGGAATCCGGCCCTACGCCCTTAAGGCCTGCGGAGAAATGCACCTTCACGAGGAAGATGTTCACAACGGGCACGGAAACACCCATCACGATAAGAAGAAGCGCAGCTTCACCTGGAAACGGGCGCTGCTCTTCGGCGGTATAGCCTTATACATCGCCGCACTCGCCACCGGCATGCTGGAGCATGAGCACGAAGGGGCTGAGACGCATGACGGACACGGATTCAATCTGTTGAGCGAGGACTGGATGAACATGCTGTTCGCAGGGCTGAGCATAGTTATGCTCGCCGTGGCGGCTTTCGGGTCCGACCACTTTGTAGAAGGACATCTGTGGAGCCATGTTATCGCAAAACACGTCCCCAAGATTTTTGCATGGACATTCGGAGTACTGGTACTCCTGGGCTTCCTGACGGAAGTCTTCGACCTGAATGCCTGGATAAGCTCCAATACGCCTCTAATGATACTCCTGGCGACGCTGATAGGCATTATTCCGGAATCGGGGCCACACCTCATTTTCGTCACCCTGTTCGCAAGCGGAGTGATCCCGGCGCCCGTGCTGCTTGCCAGCTGCATCAGCCAGGACGGGCACGCTTC
>CAMYYI010000046.1 GCA_947303465.1 uncultured Bacteroidales bacterium | reverse complement strand
CCTCGCCGACCTCGGCGACAAGGCTCCCATGGCGGCAAAATCAGCTGCCGGCGAGACAGTGAACGTGACATTCAAGAATGTAGCCTCCATTCTCCAGGTAGGTATTACCGGTAACAGGACCCTTTCGTCAGTTCAGCTTTCCGCAGGCGAATTTATCGGCGGCGGAACTACTTTCGAAGTCAGCTGGAGCGGTGATACTCCTTCAATGGCCAGCGGCGAAGGTTCGGCACAGTCCATTTCGGTCAGCAGCAGCGCGACGCTCTCAGATACTCCTGCCATATTCTACTTCATCGTTCCCGCAGGGATTGACCTCACAGGTGTCAACGTAACGGCATTCCTCACAACTCAGGATAACGGTAGTATGCAGTCGTTCACTATCGACCGCGGCAACTGGAACGCCATCCGTGGCAATATTTATAAGATGTCATTCTACGCCGGCCTCTTCTCCGGCGGCACCGGCACAAGCGAGGATCCGTACATCATTGCAAATGCAAGGGATTTCAAGCATATAAATACTTACATCACAAACGGCTATGGCTCACTTGCAGCAGCGCATTTCCTTGGTGCTTACTATAAGCAGACTGCCGACATCGACTTCAATAATGTCCAGATGGCGCCGATTGGAGATAGTAGCAATCAATTCACTGGTCAATACGACGGAAATAACAAGCAACTTCAGAACGTAAATATCAATGAAACTGGTCAGTTCGCCGGTATTTTTGCATATGTGAACGGAAGTGCTTCAATCAAAGATTTGACTGTTTCCGGAAACATTACTAAGACCGGGTCAACAGACAATTCTTGTGCCGGCGGAATCGCCGGAATCGTAAGGGGCGCCGCAACTGTTACCGGATGCACCAACAATGCAACGATTACATCTTCAGCTACATATACTGGTGGGATTGCAGGAAGATTATATCAGTCTACCTCAAGCACTGCTATTTCCGGATGCACGAACAACGGCTCGGTAACATCATCGGTTTCCTATACCGGTGGCATCGTAGGCCAGCAAATTCACGGCGGAACTATTGTCGAGTGCGTAAACAAGGGTACCGTTAGCGGCACCAGCTATGTTGGTGGTATCGTCGGAGATATTGGCGCTGCAAGTGCTGCCCCTTCGGCCATTTCGTTCATTTCCTTCTGCCGCAATGATGCTACCATTAATGCCTCGGCGAACTGCTCGGGTGGCATTGCGGGACGCATTATAAACGGTTCTGTCGTCAGCAGCTGTTTTGCCAAAGGTACGGTTTCCAGTGAATCGTACGACGTGGGCGGTATCGCCGGCCTGGTCCAGGTAAATAACAAGAATGATAACTCCCGCGTATGTGTTTATGACTGCCTTACTGCCATGAATGTTACGACTACACGTTCCGGTGCCTCTAACGAAGCCCGTACGGGTGGTGCAGTGGGATTCGTCTCCAATAATCAAGCACAGTACATCGCAATCGATAATTGCGGGGTAATTGCTACAAGTGTGACGGTTGGCGGCGGAACCAAAGTCGGTGGATTTGTCGGAAGATTCGCCAGCTCAAATTCAAACAAAAATCGCACTCGTATCCGTAACTGTTATACGCTGGTCTCAAGCATAACTAATCCTGATTCCTTATACGGGGGATTCGTGGGCAATGCCGAAAGCTATGGCGAACTGCATTACTGCTATTATGTTGCAGATGATACCAATGTAACTATACACAACAATACTACGCAGGACAATCTTGCAAAGAAAACTGCAGCAGAAATAGCAAGCAACGCTACTTGCGAAACCTTTAACGCCAATAATTATGTTTTGACGATTGGCAGTGACAACTATGGTTCATCCTTAGGCTGGAATATCCCCGCCGGATGTGATTACCCGGTACCCGGTTCGCTCAGCGGCAAAAGTGTAGAATACTATAAGTAGTATTTGCATACCGATTCTTTCCCATAGCCGCTCCAACCGGGCGGCTATGTTGCATTTAACCTAAGCAAGCATTGCAAGGGATTTTCTCCCTCCACCACTTCAAGATTCGAGCGCTCACCGGAGGTCCGAACGAGGTACCCTCGGTAACAGGGCCGGAGGCGCCATTTCAGACAAAATATCACACACGGGCCGACAAATTGCGCCGTAGCATGAACCAAAAGAACGCCCAGGATTGTCTAAATTAGCATGCTTAATATTACGAAACCATGAAAAGAGCACTTCTGCTATTAGCCATCCTCGCAGGCGCCTCCTGCACCACAAATCAGGCGTCAAAACAAACGTTCAACAGGGCCGAGGCCATCGCCGCCCAAATTCATAACCCGGACAGCAAGTATGTCGTCGTTGCAGTGCATCGCGGCGACTGGCGCAACTACCCCGAAAATTCCATTCCCGCAATCGAGAGCGTCATCCGCATGGGTGCAGACATCGTGGAGATCGACGTACACATGACCGCCGATTCCGTACTGGTCCTCTGCCATGACGGCGACGTGCTGCGCACCACCAACTTCTCGAAAGTCTTCAAGGACGAGCCCGGCAAGAGTGCCCGCATCTCCAACCTCACTCTGGACGAGATAAAGCGGCTCAGCCTCAAGAGGGCCCACGGTGTAGCCATCGACACCCTGCGCATGCCCACTCTGGAAGAAGCGCTGATGTGCACAAAGGACCGCATCTGCGTAAACATCGACAAGGGCTATGACTACTACGACGCAGCCCTCAAGATTACAGAGAAGCTCGGCGTCACCGACCAGGTCCTCATCAAGGGCAAGAAGCCCATCGAGGTCGTTGCCGAACACGAGGCTCCCTACCCTCACAACATGATGTACATGCCCGTCGTGGACATCCAGAAACCCGGCGGCAAGAAGCTCTTTGGCTCCTACCTGGAGCAGGGCGTCGTCCCTCTCGCTTACGAGGTATGCTGGCAGAACAACGACGATGCCGCATTCGAGGACGCCTGCGAAGCAATCATCGCCCAGGGCTCAAAAGTATGGGTCAACACCATCTGGGCCAGCCTCTGCGGAGGTGACGGCAACGATGACGACGCCGCATTCCAGGAAGAGGACCCCGGAAAGGTATACAGGCAGTATATCGACGCCGGAGTAAGCATGTTCCAGACCGACCGCCCCGAACTTCTCATCGGCTGGCTTACCAAGATAGGCCGGCATACCCTATAAACGGAGTACACGATTTTACCTACGCGAGCTGGTTCTGGCTCGGAGCGGCGGTAATCTCGTGCCTGCTGCCCATACTCAACTGGAAACGCAAACAACAAGTAATATAAGGATGAAACTCTTTTACACGTCACCGCAGGTCAGCGAGGAGCTGCAACTCCCTGAACTTGCATATTTGATAGCCGCATCGGGCCAGATTCAAGATTACGAAGAAATTCCCGATACCTGGGACTAATGCACACCGCCATGAAAAAGACACTAGTTTTCGCCGCTGTCGCCGCGTTATTGATCGCTGGCTGCGAGAAAGAAGCACCGGAGCAGGAAATCGTCCCTGCCGCAAATGTCAAGACCATACTGTCAGCCAGTCTTCAGCCGTTAAGCAAAACCGAAATCAACGGTGTAAAGGTCAGCTGGGCTTCGGGTGACGCCATCAACGTCAACGGAGTGACGTCTGAGCCCATCACCGAAGGCACGGACAAGGCAGAATTCGGTTTTACCGAGGAACTCACCGCTCCGTACAACGCCGTATATCCCGCACCCATTTACAAAGATGCGGCTTCGCTCACCCTTCCCGAAAGCTGGGAGGCAAGTCCCATGCCCACGCCCCTGCTGGCCACGTCCGAAACGGAGACTACGCTCAGTTTCCGTCATGCCACAGCCCTTCTCAAACTTCAGGTCACCGGCAACGGACAGACACTCGACAACATCTGCGTTACCGCCCTTGGCGAGCAGGTTCTCAGCGGAGAATTCAGCGTTGATTGGAATGCCCTTGCCATAGCCCCCGTTTCCGGCAGCAAGAGCGTTTCGGTCAAAGTAGGCGCCGCCCTGAGCAGCGAGCCCGTCATCGTGTACGCCCCTGTTCCCGCAGGAGAATACCCCGAGGGCCTTCAGATAGACTTCAACGCCGGAACAGCCACCATGCGCAGGACACTGAGCGGCCGCACGCTCGCCGCAGGACAATTACGCTCCATGCCCGCCCTCGACCTGTCCGGCAGCAAGGGCATTATGTCCGCAGCCGACTTCCTGGCGTTCGCCGCAGCAGTCAACGCAGGCGAATCCACCGCGCCTTGGGAAAACGACGAAGGCGTAGTCAACCTGCTCGCCGACATCGACTTTTCCGGCGTCACCGACTGGGTTCCCGTGGGCAACGCTACCGCTCCATGGGGCACATCCTACAATCCCGCAGTTACAGCAGGGCATCCATTCACCGGCAAGTTCGAAGGCAACGCCCATCATATCAAGAACTTGCACCTCGTCTGCGACGAGACCACCGCCGGCAAGCACTTCGGACTTTTCGGCTACGTGGGCCCGGGAGCTCTTGTGCAGAACTTCGTCATCGAAGACAACTGCTCGCTCACCGTCAATTCATCGGCATTCATCAGCGCCGGTATGATTGCAGGCGTGGTATATGACGCCCAGGTGCGCGACATAACGAGCTACGCTCCCCTCACCTACAGCGGCAGCGCCAGCGGAGCCATACATATGGCCCTGATCGGCGGCGTGTACGCCAAGGACCAAGGAGTTATCGTGGACAGTGTCCACAACAGAGGCGAAATCAGCGCCGCCAATACCGTTAACCTCAACGCTGGCGCCACCGCAGTTCACATCGCAGGCATCGTGGGATTCGCCAACGCGCCTTCGGGCAACGCGAAGAAAGTCGTTATTTCCGACAGCAACAACTACGGAAACATAGACTCCCAGGCCGGCAGGACCTCCGGTATCGTGGCCGCAGCGAATTCCTGCACCAACGTCACCGGCTGCGAGAACCACGGCAACCAGACCAACAGCATGCCGAAGACCGATGGCGGACGCCTCGGCAACATCACCTGCATCGCTGCAAACGGCTCCACCATCACCCGTTGCAAGAACTACGGCGACCTCGTATCCACCACCGGCGCGCGCGTAGGCGGCATTGTATGCCTTCCCAACACCGACAACGTAACATACAGCGAGTGCGAGAATTACGGCGAGATTATCTCGGACAACCAGTACAGGGGCGTATTCTTTGCGTACAACAACAAAATATCCAACTGGAGCACCTGTCACGCCTCCGGAAAGGTTGGCACATACAACAACGGAACCTACCAGTACGATATTTATCCCGAAAGCACCAAGATAAAATATCTGGGCTACAACGACGGCAGCAAAGGCAGCTTTACAGACATCACCTATGACATCGCCACCGGCGACGAGCCTGTCATCGACAAACTCAACGTGGATGCCGACTACCGCATCTTCTTCATCGGCAACAGCTTCACAAAAGACGCCGTACAGCACCTCCCCGGCATAATCAAAGCCGCAGGGCTCACCAATATCCAGATGGTCCACATGTACTACGGCGGCCGCACCATACCCGAATACAACAACGGATGGTTCACTTCCAGCGACTACAGTTGCTACGTATGCAACCCCGGTGAAAGCGGCTGGACTACGCTCACCGGCTACACCCTCGCGCAAATCGCAAGCGCCAACGTGTACAACACGGTGACCGTCCAGGAGCACACCGGACGCCTGCTGGCATGGGGCTGGACAAGCGAAGAAGAGACAGCCGTGAATGGAATAGTGTCCAAGATAAAGGAAGCCCAGGCAGCCCTCGGCGGCAATCCCAAGCTCTACTATATCCTTTCCCAGGCATATTTCAACATGTCCAAGGCCCAGAACGTCACAAAGCCCTTCAGCACACAGGCCGAAATGTGGACAATCATTGCCAAGCAGGCCAAGACAGCAGTCGAGACCTGCGGATTCGACGGAGTAATCTCCACCGGAGCGATGCTGCAGAACCTGAGGACCTCATCGATAAACAACGAAATGGACCTCACCCGCGACGGCTACCACATGGACTACGGCATCGCCCGCTACGGTGCGTCCTGCACTGTGTTCGAGAGTTTCATAGGGCCTGACAACGGCGGCATCAAGCTCGACGGCAACAGCTACCGCTACAGCAACTCCTCCACAACCAACGGCGAGTACTCCACTCCCGTTACCGACGCGAACGCACCCATTGCCCTGCAGGCGGCACGCTACGCCATTGCCAACCCCTACCAGGTAACCGACATGAGCTCAACCGGAGACGTGGAGAAGATTTTCATCTCCAATTCCGAGGAGCTGCTCACATTCGCCCAGAGGGTGAACAGCGGCGACGAAGCTGCAAAAAGCGCAGACGTAACGCTCACGGCCGACATCGACTGCTCTGCCGTCACTTCATGGACACCCATCGGCAACTGCAGCATGAGCAGCTGGGCCCACAGCACCCTTACCACCTCCGGCGTGCTGTTCACAGGCAGCTTTGACGGTGCCGGGCACAGCATCAAGAACCTCCATCTGTCATTCACGCCGACGGCGAAGAACAAGGCATGGGGATTCTTCGGCGGCTTAGGCAACGGAGCAGTGGTAAAGGACCTCACATTTGACAGCAGCTGTTCGCTCAACATATCGACAGAATACGCAGGCACCTTCGGCATGCTCGCAGGTCTGGTAACTGGTGCAACCGTCACCAACGTCAAGAACTACGCCCCGATTACCGGTGGAGGCACTTCCAATCTTGCCAATAACACGGCTAACGGTCGTGTAACCATGGGCGCCCTGATAGGAAATGTGCAGCCTTCATCCGTACCTGCCACCCTCACCGGCCTGTACAACGCCGGAGCCATCGGCACCCCCGAAGCTCCGCTGTCCAATGGAGGCAACTCTGGCAACGGGCAATACGCCTTCCATTTCGGAGGCATCGCCGGATTCTCGTCCAACACGAACAATACCACCCTGGTTAAGTTCATTGACTGCACCAACGACGCCGACATATACAGCGCCGCAGGACGCAGCTCCGGAATTCTGGCTGCCGCAAACCGCTACACAGTCCTGCAGAACTGTGTAAACAACGGTAATCAGACCCACAGCGGGACCAACGCCAACTACCGCCTCGGAAACATAACCTGCATTGCAGCAGCAGGATGCGCTCTGGAAGGCTGTATCAACAGAGGTAACCTCATCAGCAACGTCGGCAGCTCCGTGGCCGGAGTCATCTGTCTGGTCAACGACGACAGCGTCAAAATCACCGATTGCTCCAGCATAGGAGCCGACATAATCTCCAATGCCATCAACCCCGACGAGGCCCTGACTTACAACGGAGTGCTTTACGGACAGTGCCCCAAGAACAATGCAGTATTCAGCAACTGCAGCATCAGCGGACGAATCGGCAACTCCAAAAAAATGGTCACCCTCACCGCAGAGAATTACTTCCAGTACGCAGGGCAGGCCAATACTGGCAACCCTAGCCTCAGTTCCGACAACATCAAATTTCACAATCAATAAAGCAACCTAAAATGAAAAGAATCCTTTTATCATCAAATACGGACTAATACTGAAAAGACCAAGGAAAATATAAATATAATGATATGAAAAAAAGAATTATCAAGCTGGTTTTGACACTCGCCGCGATTGGGACGGTGTCGCTGCAACTTACCGCACGCGAAGTTTTTGTTTACAGCGATGCGGCAGCGGCGATAGCCACGGGCGAGCAACCTGTCAATCAATTCAGGATTGTCTTCCCCTACGGTGTAGGCAACCTCGAGGAGTCTCTGGGCCGCAACTCCACCGAAATGAAGGCAATCAAAGATTTGGTCCGCACCAATCGCGACGACTTTGTTTTCATAACGGCATTTGCATCCCAGGAAGGTGACGCAGCGTCTAACCTGCGCCTTTCCGGCAAGCGTGCTGCTGCCGTGAAGGACTATCTTGTCTCTCAAGGCTTCTCAGTCGAACAGATTATTACCCGCATTGCGGGCGAGGACTGGGACGGACTGTGTGAATATGTTGATTCACATGATTTTCCCGACAAGGCCAAAGTCCAGCGTATATTAAACGACGCTTCACTGTCATCGATGGCCAAGAAATCAGCCCTTTACGGCATCAATGGTGGGTCTACCTGGGATTGGCTTGTCAATAACGTCATGCCAAGCCTTCGTTCGGTCGAGGTGTCAGTATTTTCAAAGGAATCACTACGACGCCTCAGCAGAGGAGAGATGACTGTCTCCGAAGCACATGGGCCCGTCGGAGAAGAGGCGAAACCCGCTGCCGGAGAGCAGAAGCCGGTCGTAGAAGAAACAAAACCCGTTGTCGAAGAGCAGAAGCCGGTCGTAGAAGAAACAAAACCCGTTGTCGAAGAGCAGAAGCCTGCCAAGCAGGACAGCAAACCCACTTCGGAGGCAACATCGCATAAGCCGGCCACTATTTCCGGAACCGTGTCTGACAGATACGGCGAGCCCCTCATCGGAGCTTCCATAGTCGACAAAAGCGGCAAATACGCCCTAACCGACAACGACGGTAACTTCACCCTCAGCGGCATCAACTTCCCCGCTACAGTTACGGTTTCCTTCATCGGTTTCGACGATAAGGTCTTCACTATCAACGGAACCGAAGCATCACCGATCACCCTCACTATGGACACCGAGAACACCATGCTCGAAGAGACCGTCGTAGTGGGATACGGAACCCAGAAGAAGGTCAACCTCACCGGCGCCGTGGGCGTCATCGACGGCAAGGACCTCAACGCCCGCCCCGTCACCAACACCGCAATGGCCATACAGGGAGCCGACCCTTCGCTGGTCCTCACCCAGGGTTCCGGTTCGCTGGACGGCGGCAGCTACAACTTCAACATCCGCGGCAAGCTTTCGATAAACAGCGGCTCGCCCCTGGTTCTCGTTGACGGCATCGAGGGCACCCTCGTGCAGGTCAACCCCAACGACATCGAGAGCGTATCCGTGCTCAAGGACGCCAGCGCCTGTGCCATATACGGCACCAAGGCCTCCGCAGGCGTTATCCTCATCACCACCAAGAGCGGACAGAGCGGCGAAGCCAAGATTACCTACAACG
>CAMYYI010000045.1 GCA_947303465.1 uncultured Bacteroidales bacterium | reverse complement strand
ACACTGTTCAGCCGGCATCCGGCAAGGTGCTCACCGGCGGTGTGGACGCCAACGCTCTGCAGAAGCCCAAGCGTTTCTTCGGCGCCGCCCGTAACATAGAGGGAGGCGGTTCGCTCACCATACTTGCCACAGCCCTCACCGAGACCGGTTCCAAGATGGATGACGTTATCTTCGAGGAATTCAAGGGCACCGGCAACATGGAGCTCCAGCTGGACCGCAGCCTCTCCAACCGCCGCATCTTCCCTTCCGTCAACATAGTCCTTTCCGGCACCCGCCGCGACGACCTGCTTCTGGACCGTGCCAGCGCCAACCGCATCTGGATACTCCGCAAGCTCCTCGCCGACATGAACCCTCTGGAGGCCATGAACTTCATGCTCCAGCTCATGGACGAGTTCAAGACCAACGGCGACCTTCTGGACAACATGTCCAAGGTCTCCGCCAGGGATATGCGTTAAGACAGCCTTCTCATAATGTTCAGAATCAACAAGGACATTCCAGTTGCAGGATCGTTCGACGTAGTAGTGTGCGGCGGCGGTCCTGCTGGGTTTATAGCAGCAATCGCTGCAGCCCGGAGCGGAGCTAAAACAGCCCTAGTAGAGCAATATGGCTTCCTAGGGGGAATGGCTACTGCAGGCATCGTTGCCCCTATAAGTGTCTTTACCTATAACGGAGACATTGTTATCGGCGGCATTCCCTGGGAATTCACCGAACGCCTTCATGCGATGGGTGGAGGCGAAATGGGGTATCCTCTGGGAAACCTTTCCTTTGAACCGGAAACGTACAAACTCTGCTGCCAGCGTATGGTTCTCGATGCAGGAGTACATTTGTTTCTGCACTCATATTTGACCGACTGTATCATAGAAAACAACAAGATTAAGGCCGTTATCATCGAGAACAAAAACGGATCAGAAGCTTTGGAAGCCAGCGTTTTCATTGACTGTACAGGAGATGCCGACCTTGCGGCCAGAGCAGGAGTTCCAATGCAGGATAATGAAGGTCGGCCGCTTCAGCCCCTTTCTACCTACTTTGTACTCAGTAGTGTTGATACATCCACGCCTCGGATGCAAGAGGCTATGCATCATAACCGTCAAGGGGTGAACTGCCAGTGCGAATCTATTCGTAAAGAGTTGATCGAGCACCGCGAAGAATGGAGTATCCCCGAGTTTGGTGGCCCCTGGTTCTGTACTACGTTGCACCCTGGCGTAGTAACGGTCAATATGACACGTACCGCCGGCAACGCCTGCGACAACCGGGATTTTACTCGAGCAGAATGCGAACTAAGGGAACAGGCATTCTATATGGCCGGAGTACTTAAAGAGCACTTCCCCGAATTTCGCAACAGCTATATCAGCGCCGTCGCAACTCAGGCGGGGGTCCGCGAAACCAGGCGCATTCATGGCGCACATATCATAACTGCACAGGAGTACGTGTCAGCTTTCCATTACCCTGACAGCGTATCACGGGGCGCCCACCCCATAGACATACATGTTGCTGCCGGTCATGAACAGAATGTCACCTTCCTGAAAGAGGCCGCATATGTACCTTACCGTGCTCTCTACACCAAGGGATTCCCTAACCTTCTGGTTGCCGGACGTTGTATTTCAGCGGACAAAACAGCCTTTGCGTCCCTCCGCGTCCAGGCAAGTTGCATGGGCACAGGCCAAGCAGCAGGCGTCGCCGCCGCCATGGCTTCAGCCGAGAATACCGGCGTTAATATCCTAAATACCCCCGCCCTCATAGAGAGGCTCAGGGGTATGGGTGCAGTAATATAGTCAAGTAATTACTTCGTTCCGAAAATGCGATCGCCTGCATCTCCCAGACCGGGAACGATGTAGGCGTTTTCGTTAAGACGCTCGTCTATGGCGGCAACGAAAATATCCACGTCGGGATGGGCAGACTGCACCCTGGCTATGCCTTCCGGGGCAGCCACCAGGCACATCAGCTTGATGTTTTTGCATCCGCGTTCCTTCAGCATATCCAGCGCGTCGCAGGAACTGCCGCCGGTAGCGAGCATGGGGTCGGTTACTATCACCAGGCGATCCTGGATATCCTCCGGGAGTTTGCAATAATACACCACAGGCTCGTGGGTGGTCTCGTCACGGTACAGGCCGATATGGCCGACCTTTGCAACCGGAACAAGGTCCAGCAGGCCGTCAACCATTCCGAGTCCGGCACGGAGTATGGGCACTATAGCCAGCTTGCGCCCAAGCACGCGGCAGGCCTTCATGGGGCTTATAGGGGTCTCGATCTCTATCTCCGCGAGCGGCAGGTCGCGGGTGATTTCGTAGCCCATGAGAAGGGATATTTCTTTCAGTAACTGACGGAAATCCTTGGAGCCGGTCTCCTTCTGGCGCATGATGCTCAGCTTGTGCTGCACCATGGGATGATTGACAAGATGTACTTCGCTCATATCCTATGTGTTTTTCGCAAAATTAAGCATTTTTTGCTATTTTTGTGAGTCATGCTGAAGATATATTGCAAGAATACCGGCACCTCCAAGGAATTCCAGGAGGGCGTCACCCTGTCGGAAATACTTCCGCACTTCGAATTCGAGCGACCCTACGACATACTTTGCGCCAAGGTGAACTACGTCACCCAGGGCATGAAGTACCGTGCCTTCAACAACCGCGAGGTTGAATTCCTGGATTACCGCTCCTACGCCGGGCGCAGCGCCTACTGCCGTTCGCTCTGCTTCCTGCTCAGCAAGGCTACGCATGACATCTTCCCCGACAGCACTATCAAGATGCGACGCCCCATTTCCAAGGGCTACTTCTGCGACCTGCAGAAAGGGTCGCCGGTGACCTCGGAAGACGTTGAGCGCATACGCGCCCGGATGGAGGAGATAGTGGCGGCCGATTCTGCATTCAAGCGCATGGAGGTGCGTACCGAGGAGGCCATAGAACTCTTCCGCGGACTGGGTTATGACGACAAGGTCAAGCTTCTGGAAACCAGCGGCCTGACTTATGTACGCTACCATACCCTGGAGGGCACGCCGGACTATTATTATGACGCCCTGGTGCCTTCCGCCGGCTACCTGAAAGTATGGGAGCTTTCCCAGTATCAGGACGGCATGCTGCTGCGGGTTCCGGACAGGCATAATCCGGAAAGGCTCACCGTCTTCGAGCCCCAGCCCAAGACCTTCGAGGTCTTCCGCGAGAGCCTCAAGTGGAACGCCATAATGAACCTGGACAATGTGGGTGATGTGAACCACGCCTGCGAGAAAGGTTATGCTCCCCAGCTCATTCAGGTGGCCGAAGCCCTTCAGGAGAAAAAGATTGTCCAGATAGCAGAAGAAATCGAGAGGCGCTACCGTTGCGGGGCACTGCGCCTGGTACTCATTACCGGGCCCAGCAGCAGCGGAAAGACTACCGTTACCAAGAAACTCAGCATACAGCTTCTTGCCTGCGGGCTCCGTCCGGTTTCCGTATCAACCGACGACTACTTCGTCAACCGCCTTGATACTCCACTGCTGCCGGACGGATCGTACGACTTCGACAACTTCGACACCGTGGACCATGCCGCCATGCAGGACGACCTGGTGCGCATACTTGCCGGAGAGGAGGTCCAGGTGCCTGAGTACAACTTCGTTACGGGTATGCGTGAATACAACGGCAAGACCCTTCAGCTCACTCCCGGTACCGTACTGCTGGTGGAGGGCATTCACGCCCTCAATCCGGCCCTTACCGACCGTATCCCGGACGCCTCCAAGTTCAAGATTTTCATCAACACCATAGTCAGCATCTCCCTGGACAACCATAACTGCATCCCTACCAGCGACAACCGCCTGCTGCGCCGCATCGTCCGGGACTACAACAAGGGAGCCTTCACCGCACGCGAGACCATCCACAACTGGCCCAACGTCAGGCGCTCCGAAGTCAAGTGGATATACCCGTATCAGGAGACCGCCGACGTGCTGTTCAATTCCGCCTACCTGGTGGAGTTCGCAGTGTTCCGGCTGCATGCAGAGATGATACTGTCCATGGTACCGCGCAACTGCCCGGAGTACAGCGAGGCCAACCGCCTGCTGAAGTTCCTCAGCTACTTCAGGCCCGTGAGCGACCGTCAGATACCGCCTACTTCCCTGCTCCGGGAATTCGTCGGCGGCAGCAGTTTCAACTATTAGCCTTTTATTGTCATGATACTCAGCATACTCGATACCGACCTTTACAAGTTCTCGACGAGCAACGCCTACTTCCAGCTGTATCCTCTCGCTGAAGGTACTTTCAAATTCAACGACAGGGCCGCAGAAGTGTGGGACGAGGGCTTCCTGGAAGAGCTCAAGGCGGAGATTGCCAAGCTCTCGCGCCTTTCCCTTACGGACGATGAGTTCGCATACTGCTGCAAACGCATACGATACGTACACCGTAATTACTGGGAGTGGCTGCGCGGCTTCCGCTTCGAGCCGGAGAAGATAGACTGCCGGCTGGATGCAGAAGGCCATCTCAAGATAGAAGTGACGGACCAGCTCTATAAAGTAACGCTGTATGAGGTTCCCCTGCTGGCTATCGTAGCCGAGCTGCGCAACCGCAGACGCGGAGTCAAGGCCGATATTGGGCCTGTTCTCGACAGGCTGGATGCCAAGATCGAACTGGCGAACCGCGAGGGGCTGGTGTTTTCTGAATTCGGCACCCGCAGGCGCTTCTCTTCAGAGGTCCATGAGGCAGTTGTACGTCGTCTGAAGGAGACGTGTCCCAAGTACTGCGCCGGCACCTCGAACGTGTTCTTCGCCATGAAGTACGATATGGTTCCCGTGGGCACCTTCCCTCACGAATGGATGATGTTCCACAGTGGCGTATTCGGCTATAAACGTGCGAATTACCTTGGGCTCGAAGACTGGATAAAGGTGTACGACGGGGCCCTCGGAACCGCCCTCATCGACACCTTTACCACGGCGTCGTTCCTCCGTACCCTCACCCTCAAGCAGGCAAAACTGCTGGACGGTTTCCGTCAGGATTCAGGGGACGAAATAGAGATAGGCGAGATGATAATCGCCCGTCTTGAGGAGTTCGGCATTGACCCTCGCACGAAAGTGCTGGTGTTCAGCAACGCCCTCGACTTCCCTAAGTACAGCCGTGTCGCCGCCCACTTCAAGGGGCGCGTCAAAGTCAGCGCCGGCATAGGAACCAACCTCACCTGCGACCCCGGGATACCCGGATATAAGGCCGCCAACATAGTGATGAAGTTGAGCCGCTGCCGCATGAGTACCAAGGATCCGTGGGAGAAGGTTATCAAGATTTCCGATGACCTCGGCAAGCACATGGGAGAAGACCTGGAATTCAGTATTGCCGCACACGAACTGCATCTGGCACAATGATATCCGACACCATCTGCGCTCCGGCCACAGCTGCCGGGGGCGCCATAGCAATCATCAGGATCAGTGGGGCTGCCGCCCTGGATGCCGTTGATTCAGTGGTGTCTTTCCGCCACGGCGATGCGTCTTCTGCAGGCGGCTTCGTCGTCAAGTTCGGAGTGGTGCCGGAACTGGACGAGGTGCTGGTGAGCATCTTCCGTGCGCCTCATTCTTATACCGGAGAAGACATGGCGGAGATTTCCTGTCACGCTTCTTCGTTCATCGTTTCCGGGATTCTGGACCGCCTTTGCGGCGCCGGCTGCAGGCTAGCCCAGGCAGGGGAATTCACCCAGAGAGCTTTTGTCGCCGGCAAGATGGACCTTTCCCAGGCCGAGGCGGTGGCCGACCTGATCGCTTCCGATTCGGCCGCATCGCATAAACTGGCCTACTCGCAGTTGCGCGGGGCATATTCGCAGAAGCTTCGTGAGTTGCGCTCGCAGATAGTGGAGCTGTCGGCGCTGCTGGAGCTGGAACTGGACTTTTCGGAGGAAGAGCTGGAGTTCGCCGACAGGGGCAAGCTGCGCTCTCTGGTTTCTGCCGCGTTGCAGGAAACCGAACGGCTGGCGGATTCCTTCCGGCTGGGGAATGCCTTCAAGCAGGGCATCCCGGTGGCTATCGTAGGGGCAGTTAACAGCGGTAAGAGCACTTTGCTCAACGCATTGCTGGGGGAAGACAGGGCCATTGTGTCCGACATTCCCGGCACCACACGCGATACTGTGGAAGAGGTTTTGAGTCTGAACGGGGTTAAATACCGCTTTATAGATACCGCAGGCCTTCGGGAGACGGACGAGACGGTGGAGCGTATGGGAATCGAGAGGTCCTTCGCGCAGATAGGCCAGGCCTCGGTTGTTATTGCCCTGCTGGACGGCACGGCTGATGCGGAAGCGCTTTTGCCCGTAGTGGCCGCCGTTAAGGAGCGTTTGCGGGAAGACTCCAGGGTTATCTGGGTAATGAGCAAGGCGGATCTGTTGCCGCCTTCGCAGCGGCCGCAGCAGCCGCAGCAGCCGCAGCAGCCGCCTCTGCCTTCTCTGTTGCAGCCGCCTCTGCCTTCTCTGTTGCAGCCGGGTGCAAATACGGGGTATTCTGCACCCCAGACACCGGTTTCCGGACCTTCCGGGTGCAAAAACGGGGCTTTTTGCACCCGACTCGGCATCCCTGAGGCAATAGAGCTGTCCGCCAAGACCGGCCAGGGGCTGGATGAACTCCGTCAGGCAATCTCCGCCGCCGACGTGGATTCCCTGAAAGCCTCCGGGGCCGTCCTGGTGACCAACCAGCGGCACCACGACGCCCTGCGCCGCGCCGCCGCCGACCTCCGCCGCGTCCAGGACGGCCTGATGGGCTGCTCCCCCACCGACCTCGTCGCCGAAGACCTCCGCTCCGCCACCTCCGCCCTCGGCGAAATTGTCGGCGCCGTCTTGCCCGATGACATCCTGGGCACAGTGTTCAGCAGGTTTTGCATCGGAAAATAAGTACACCGAAACACCTTCTACACACTCCGTACAAAAGGGCGTAACTCTCACATAATCAACTGAAAAATGTTGAAAACTTTTCCCGTTTAGTTTGGTCTAATTCGGGATTTTTTTGCTATATTTGAACCACATTTGAACCACGCGTGGTTCAAGGTTGTGGAGGTGGTACGCCAAAGTGCAGAACCTTACACGGATTTACATAGATTTACAAACCTGTACCCAATTGGAGAGGTAAAACCGCATAACCGAGGTCCCAGACCTCATAACTGCCGAAAAGTTGTAAAACTTATGCACCCAGTCACGAGAAAATGCCCCTGCTGCGGCAGCGCGTTCACGACGGACAATCTGAAGCGGAAGTACTGCTCGGATACCTGCCGGAACACGCACCAGATGCGAAAGAAGCGAGCCCGTAGTAAGGCCCGCAAGGCTCGCATCGAAACCTCCGCCGCTCGGGAGGCGCTCGAAGGCAAGACACATCTCTCCATTTCCGAAGCCGCAAAGTTTCTCGGAGTAAGCCGGCCCACTCTGTATGCCAGGATCGAGCAAGGGGAACTCACTCCCCTGCGCGTATCCACACGCACCGTAAGGATTCCCATCGAACAACTCGAGACAAGCACCCAGATGCAACCCAGGCCCACGAAAGGCGACTTCTCCTCGCTCATTTCAAAGGCCGATGTCCTGAGCAAGTACGACATATCCGAGCGCTGGCTGTACAAATGCCTGAAAGAGGAAGGAATCAGGCCAAAACTCATAAAAGGCGTCTCCTTCCTGCCCAAGCCTGACATCGAGCGGATGTTCAAACCCAAGCCGGTCTACAATCCGGACGAATGGATCGATGCGGAGGACCTTATAAATAAGGAAGGGCTGGCCCGCAAATACATTTCCGATTTCGCACGTCGCAAAGCCATCCCCTGCCGCCGTATCGGACGGACGCTGCTTGTGAGCAAGAAGGAATGGGAGAAGGCGCACATCTTTCAAGGTGACAGAGACAAGAACTACCTCACCGTTGACCAGGCGAAGAAGCACTACCGCATTGGCCAGCAAACCTTCTACGACAAAACAAACGAGGCCGGAGTTGAAGGCATCCGCCAGGGCAACCGTGTCTATTATCGGATTGTTGACCTCGACCGTCTCTTCAAAGACAAAACCCCGAAAATCCCCGCTGAAATCCGCAAGAACTACATGCGCAGCGGCGACGCACTCAAATACTACCACCTCGGCCAGAAGCGCTTCAGCGAAGAAACGCAGGCCGCAGGCGTGACCAAAGTCCGGACGGAAGGAAACTACGTCTGGTACAAGAAAGACGAATTGGACAAACTCTTCAAAAAGATAAGCGACAATGGGAGTAACTAAAGTAACACTTCGAAAGCGGCTGCTGCCAAGCGGCAAGATTACCCTCTATCTGGACTTCTATCCGCCCCTGAGAGACCCGCACTCACGCAAGTACGTCCGGCACGAATACCTTGGCATATACCTCGTAAACAAGCCACGTTTCCAGAGCGACAAGGACGCCAACAAAGAAAAGATAGCCCAGGCCGAAGCCATCCGGTCCGAGCGCGAGCTGGCCATCATCCGCGGCCAGTACGACTTCCTGGACAAGACCAAGCTGAAGATGGACTTCCTCGCCTACTTCAAAACCAAGCTGGACACGAAAGACCAGAAATGGATTCGCGTCTACGACCACTTCAGCAACTACTGCGGAGGCGTATGCAAGATGGGCGACATCACCGTCCCCTTCTGCGAAGGCTTCCGTGAATACCTGCTGAACGCCAAGCAGCTCAAGCACCCCGACAAACAGCTCGCCCAGAACTCCGCAGCCGGATACTGGTCCACCTTCCGCGGCTTCCTCAAAATCGCTTATCAGGAGAAACTGCTGCAGGAGAACGTCAACGACTACCTGGAGACCATCGATGCCGTAGATGGCCGCCGGGAGTTCCTCACGCTGGAAGAAGTGCGCCAACTGGCCGCCACGCCCTGCGACACGCCCGATCTCAAGAACGCCTCCCTGTTCAGCTGCCTCACCGGTTTACGTATCAGCGACATCCTCGCCCTCAATTGGAGCAACATTGTAAAAGCGACCGACGAAGGCTGGTGTATCCGCATCAAGACCGAGAAGACCGACACCGAGGCCACCCTTCCCCTCTCACAGGAAGCCTACGAACTCTGCGGCACGCCCGGCACCGGACTCGTCTTCAAGAACCTCAAGCGGCACTACACCCAGAAGCCGCTCCAGGACTGGCTCAAAGATGCCGGCATCACCAAGCACATCACCTTCCACTGCTTCCGTCACACCTTCGCCACCCTTCAGGTCAACGAAGGCACCGACATATACACCGTCTCGCATCTGCTCACCCACGCCAACGTCGGAACAACCCAGATTTACGCCGACATCGTGGACAAGAGCAAG
>CAMYYI010000044.1 GCA_947303465.1 uncultured Bacteroidales bacterium | reverse complement strand
GACCGCAACTCCCTCTTCCGCGGCACCGCCGACAAGGAGGACCGTTCCATCATGAACGTCTGCTTCGTACCCGCCGATGGACGCGAAGACCTTCAGGATGAGTTCCTCGCCTTTGCCAAGGAGCGCGGCATGATAGGTCTCAAGGGCCATCGTTCAGTGGGCGGATTCCGCGCATCCCTCTATAACGCCTGCACCCAGGAAGACGTAGATGCCCTGGTGGCCTGTATGCAAGAATTCGAGAAGCTTCACATTTAGCAGATATGAAAGTACTTGTAGCAACCCAGAAGCCCTTCGCGGCTGTTGCCGTCAAAGGCATAAAGGATATACTTGAAGCCGCCGGACATGAGGTGGCGGTATTCGAGAAGTATGAGGCACAGGCGGACCTGGTGGCAGCTGTGGCCGACGCAGACGGCCTCATCATCCGCTCCGACAAGGTGACGGCCGAAGTCATTGCGGCAGCGCCAAGGCTCAAGATCGTCGTGCGTGCCGGCGCAGGCTTCGACAACGTGGACCTGGAGGCGGCCAGCGAACGCGGCATCGTGGTGATGAACACCCCGGGACAGAACTCCAACGCAGTTGCCGAGCTGGCGATAGCCCTGATGATTTTCATGGCCCGCACCCAGTTCACCCCGGCTACCGGTTCAGAGGTACAGGGCAAGCGACTCGGAGTGCAGGCCTATGGCAACGTAGGACGTCTGGTAGGCCAGAAAGCCAAAGCCCTCGGCATGGAGATTTCCGCCCTCGACCCCTTCCTGACAGACGAGCAGATCATCGCAGGCGGTGCCGATCCGGTGCACTCCGTAGAAGATCTCTACGCCTGCAGCGATTATCTCTCCATCCATATCCCCGCACTTCCGGCTACCATCAGGAGCATCGGCTATGACCTTATTTCCCGCATGCCCAAGGGGGCAACGCTGGTGAATACCGCCCGCAAGGAGGTCATAGACGAGGAAGGCCTGATGCGAGCACTGGAAGACCGTCCGGACCTCAAGTACGTGACCGACGTCATGCCGGACAACTATGAGGATCTGCGCGGGAAGTTCGGTATGCGAGTGTTCGCCACACCCAAGAAAATGGGCGCCCAGACGGCCGAGGCCAATATCAATGCAGGACTCGCAGCCGCCAGGCAGACGGCGGATTTCTTCGCTACCGGCAATACACGTTTCCAGGTTAACCGCAAGTGAGATTGTTCAAACACGCATCCATGTTGATGGCGGCCGTCTTAGGGGCGGCCGCCGTCGGCCATGCCCAGGAGGTCGAAAAGCGGGACACCCTGGACACATCCTATGTAACCGCTGTGAAGGAGAAGATGCGCAACACCACGCAGACCGGCCTCATGAGGCTGGACGGCAACAAGTTACGCAGCACTGTGGCGGCTTTCGGCACGCCCGACCTTATCAAGAGCCTGCAGATGCTTCCTGGCGTCGCGGCCGGCAACGAGCTGATGTCCGGCCTCTACGTTCACGGAGGCGACGGTAACGACAACCTTTTCCTGCTGGACGGGGTGCCGCTGTACAATGTCGCCCACTTCGGAGGCTTCTTCTCCAGCTTCAACACGGATGTCGTGGAAAACCTGGATTTCTACAAAAGCGGATTCCCCGCCCGATATGGCGGCAGGCTCTCTTCCGTGGTTGATGTAGAGACCTCTGAGGGAAACATGCAGGAGTATCACGGCAATCTGTCCCTTGGACTCATAGATGGCCGCATACAGGTGGAAGGACCTATCTGGAAGGACCATACGTCGTTCAACTTCGGCCTGCGCCGCTCCTGGCTGGACGTAATTACGGTACCCGCCCTGCTCTATGTCAATCACGAGAATCACAATAATCCCAAGGCCCACGGCGGCTATGCAATGTGGGACCTCAACGCACGCGTAACGCACAAACTGTCCAAAGACAGCAAGCTGAACGCCAATTTCTACTGGGGCGACGACAATATAAACGCCGGCCTCAAGGAGAAAGAAAGCGAGAGTTTCATGGACCTCGGAGTGCGTACCACCTGGGGTTCCCTTACCTCCTCGGTGTCCTGGGAGGCCAAATACAGCCCCAAGACCAACGGCAAGCTGATGGCCTACTATACCCGCAGCGGCTCCGATATCGGCTACACCTTCGACATAGGCTCCATAGCAGACGGCAAGGAGAAATCCATGCTCTATTTCAATGACGACAATCTCTGTTCCGTGCACGACGCCGGAGTGAAGTACGACATGGACTGGTATCCCAACAGTTCTCACCATGTGCGCACCGGAGCGACAGTCGCATGGCACCACTACGCCACAGGGCGCAAGTATGAGCAGAGGGGCGCCTTGTTCGCTTTGATGAACGAAGGGGAACCAGAGGGAGACAAAAACGAAATAGGCGACAAATACAGCGCCTGGGAGCCGGCGGTTTACATGGAAGACGAGATTTTCCTGGCATACAACTTCACCGTCAATGCCGGAGTGCGCCTCTCGCTGTTCGGCACAAATAAGAAGACCTGGGGTTCCATAGAACCGCGTGCCGCACTCAAGTGGATGATAGACAACGACATCTGCGCAAAGTTGTCGTATACCCGCATGAGCCAGTACATACACCTTGTATCGGCCATGTATATTGACCTCCCCACCAACAGCTGGATGCCGTCCACTCCGGAGGCGGGGCCCATGGTGTCGGACCAGATTGCCGGCGGTCTGTACTTCACGCCCGGCAACTTCAAGATCAATCTGGAGGGATGGTACAAGACGATGGACGGAATGCTGGCCTACAATGGCGCCAATGCATTCTATCCGCCGCTGGTCAACTGGGAGAAATCCTTCACCTCCGGCAGCGGCAAATCCTACGGAATGGAATTCGAGACCACCTACAGCATACCAAAGCTGGAACTCTCCGCCTATTATACACTCTGCTGGTCGTGGCGGCAGTTCGACGCCTATTACATGTTCCCTTTCCTGGACAGGAACGACAACCGCCACAAAGTTAACCTGGTCGGCAACTGGAACTTCGCCAAGGGCTGGTTCGTATCGTTCAACTGGAACTGGCATACAGGCAACCGCATCACCCTTCCCAGTCACGTAGTCATGAGCGACGGCGGCATGTTCGACACCGTGTATGAGGCCCCGTTCAATGCCAAACTCCCGGACTATCACCGTCTCGACCTGTCGGTGGATTACAAGTGGGACATTGTTGAAGACGGCCGTCACCTGCTCTGCTTCAACTTGAGCATCTACAATGTCTATAACCACATGAATGCCTCCTTCGCCATGCTGGACCAGGACGAGAAAGGCAACTACCGTGGTATGGCCTACGGCCTGGTCCCGATTATCCCCACGCTGAGCGTGAGCTATAAATTCTGACGCCATGAAGAAGTTCTGCATATTGTTCTGTCTCGCCGCCCTGGTGTGTTCCTGCGAGATTCCGTTCGCAATAGACGACATTTCCGATCCCCGCTTCCTGGTAGAATGCGTGCCGGCATCGGGCGACTCTTTTTACGTCATGGCAGCTTACGCGGCTCCTGCCTACGGCAAGGGGCGCAAGGATTCACATCCCTTCAAGAAAGGCGACGTTGAGATTACTGTAAACGACAAGAAGCTGGCTACCGAGTCTCTGCAGTGGACGCAGAACGGCAATTACTATACGACGCTGGTTTCCGGTAAGTTCGTGCCGGGAGACCAGGTGACTGTGAGTGTAAAGGGAGACGGCGTACACACCGCCAGCGGCACTACCGTGATTCCGCCAGTGCCTTCGATCGCATCTGTCTCTGCCACCAAAAACACCGACCCCAAGGACACTACGGGAATAAAATTCTCCGTCAAGCTGGCCAAGCCCGTGGCCGACGGGGAGTATTATGGAATATGCATTTCCGTCCTGGAGGAGATGTATTTCGTGGAGCTCAGCATGGAGCCTCCGTTCGTTAAACTGGATACCACCTTCTACAGTTTCCACACGACTCCCGGGCAGGTTGCTTCCATGGCCGACGTGAACAACATGGACCTTGACGCTTTCGCCCAGGTGCAGTACAGCTATGGCGGCCTGATCAACAGGCACATGGAAGAAGAATACAGCTACAGTCCCATGGTCCTGCTGGGCAGCAGGCAGTTCACCGGCGATACATACAGTTTCTACCTCAATTCTTCCTTCTCTTTCTTCGACATCTTCGATGACATAGATATGGGTGATACCGGAGACACTGATTACGAAGAACCCGACTATACCGAAGAGCCCGAAGAACCAGAGGAGCCTGAAGAGCCTGAAGAACCAGAGGAGCCTGAAGATTACCGTATACTTATAGGGACAAAGACCTGGTACGAGATAGAGGTATTCCGCTTGAGCGAAGAGCTTTACAACTACTGCAAGGCCCAGTACCTCAAGGACTTCGACCTCTTGGCCAACTTTGGCGTATCCCCGCCTAATTTCACCTATTCCAACATACTGGGCGGAATGGGCATTGTAGGCGGCATATCACACGTGGTAACGGAAAGGATACCCCATCCGGACAACAAGGAGCCGGAGATGCCCGATCTCAAGGATCTGCTGAAGGAGCTCTTTAAATGATTTCTTCCCGCTCGCGCAAGTCTTTGACGCGCAGCTGGATGGTGGAATTGCCCCTGTAATAGTTTTCCACTATGGAATAGCAGACGTCAAGCGGATTGCCTGACTTGATATAGTCGTAGTATTCCGCCATGTTGAAAGCTATGGCCGCTATCTGGTGGTAGGGCTGGGATTCCTGGATCAGGTCCAGTTTGAGGTGTATGCCGCCTGCGCCCACCTTGCGGCCGTTACCGGCGTCATAGACGTTCTCCGTCATGAATACAGGGTTGCCGTTCCCCGGACCGAAGGGCTGGAACTGCTTGAGTATGCGGAAGAACTTGGGGGTAATCTGGGAGAAATCCAGCTTGGCGTCAATATCCACTACGGGAATGAGCATCTCGGCTGTAATCTTGCCGGCGATGAAGTTGTCTATGCGGCGGGCGAATTCCTCCAGGTTTTCTTCCTTTAGCGTGAGGCCGGCGGCATAAACATGGCCGCCGAAGTTTTCCAGCAGGTCGGCGCAGCTTTCTATGGCCTCGTAGAGATCGAAGCCGGCCACGCTGCGGGCGGATCCCGTTACGAACCCGTTGCTCTTGGTGAGCACTACGGTGGGCTTGTAATAGGCCTCTACAAGGCGTGATGCCACGATTCCCACGATTCCCTTGCTCCATCGCGGGTTGTACACCACGGTGGCGTTCTCACGTGCAAGGCAGTTGCCGCTCTCTACCATCTCCAGGGCTTCGCGGGTTACTTCGCGGTCTATATTCTTGCGCTCGTTATTGTTCTCGTTGATCTTCTCGCCAATGAACATGGCCTCGTTGACGTCCTCCGCTGTAAGGAGTTCCACTGCCAGGCGGCCGGACTCCATACGGCCTGCGGCATTGATGCGCGGCCCTATCTTGAAGACTATGTCGTCTATGGTGATGTGGCCGGGCTCCAGGTTGGAGAGGTTGATCATGGCCAGCAGTCCCTTGTGCGGGTTCTCGTTGAGCTGCTTAAGGCCAAAGTGGGACAGGGTGCGGTTCTCTCCCACCATGGTAACGAGGTCGGAGGCGATGCTCACGACCAGCAGGTCCAGAAGCGGCACAAGGCTCTCGAAGGGAATGCCGAAGCGGGCCGAATAAGCCTGAACCAGCTTAAAACCGACGCCGCAGCCGGAGAGATCGTCGAACGGGTAGTGACAGTCTTCCCGCTTGGGATCCAGTACCGCCACTGCGCCGGGAAGCTTGTCCTCAGGAAGATGATGGTCGCAGATAATCATGTCCACGCCCTTGGACTTAGCATACTCTGCCTTGTCTATGGCCTTTATGCCGCAGTCCAGGGTGATGATGAGTCCGAACCCTCCCTCGAACGCCCAGTCTATGCCCTTGTAAGATACTCCATAGCCCTCGTCATAGCGGTCGGGAATATAGAAGTCTACATTGGAGGTGAAACGGCGGATGAAAGAGAATACCAAAGCTACCGCAGTGGTGCCGTCCACATCGTAATCTCCGTAAACCAGGATCTTCTCCCCCGTGGAGATGGCCTTGTGAAGGCGTTCCACGGCTATATCCATGTCCTTCATCAGGAACGGGTCGTGAAGGTCGTCGAGGCTTGGACGGAAGAAAGAACGGGCCTGGTCGAAGGTCTCCACTCCGCGCTTTACAAGAAGCTCGGCGAGAACGCGGTCAATGCCCACCTCGGCGGAGAGTTTCTCCACCTTGGCCGGATCGGCCTGTTCCATCAGGTTCCATTTCTTCTCTGCAGACATAGCCCACAAATTTAAGTAAATTTTTGGGGTTTCCCTAATTACGGAAGCATTTTACCCCTAAGAATGTCGCCCGGTGGCAGAGCAAACGGCTGTCGGCCGCATTTGAGGGGTGTTTTTGATGCCGTCTTTCCTAGATCAGGCCTGCGATAATATCGTCCGCTACGAACCAGCGGTCTTCCGGAATGCGGCCGTAACCCGGAATCCCTTCCGCCGTACGCAGTCCCAGCATTATCTCCTCTTCCCGCATCTGTTCAGCCGTCAGAACCTCACTCTCTGACGTCCAGTTGGATAATTCTTCACTGTTCCAGCTTCGGATATTATTTACAAGCGAGTGCGCGCCCGGGCCGAGACCCACGTAGGGCTTCCTGGTCCAGTAGGCGCTGTTGTGAATGGCCCGGCGTCCGGGCAGGGCCCAGTTGGAGATTTCGTAGTGTTCGTAGCCGGCGTTCCGTAAAAGTTTGCAGATCAGATAGTACTGCGCGGCGCAGGCCTCGTCCGGAAGCTCGGTGTAGCGGCCCTCGCAGGCCATGCGGCCAAGCGCACTCCCCTCTTCGACCGAGAGCTGGTAGGCGGAGATGTGCTCGGGGCGCCATTCCATGACTTCCCTGACCGTGGCTTCAAGCATTCCGTCGCTCATGCCGCTGATGCCGAAGATTATATCAAGGCTGATGTTATCGAACCCCGCCTCGCGCAGCAGGCTAAATGCCTTTCGGGCGCCTTCTGCCGAATGCCGGCGGTTCATCCATCGGAGCATACCGTCGTCCAGGGACTGCACCCCCATGCTCACCCGGTTCACTCCCAGCTCCCGCAGGCCTCTGGCATACTCCGGAGTGATATCGTCCGGATTTACCTCAACCGTCCACTCCTTGTAGTGGCGTCCGCCGCAGGCATCGGCAATGCGGGCTATATACGACAGAGGCAGCACCGACGGGGTGCCGCCTCCAAAGTAGAGCGTGTCGACCGCAGATGCGGCCTCTATTTCATTCTTGCGCCTGTGCGCTTCTTCACAGACCTCGTTTACCCAGGCTTCGGTTGGACACGCCCGTTCGGAGAAAAAATCGCAGTAGGTGCAGAAACTGCGGCAGAACGGTACGTGAACGTAAATCATTACCGGAGCAACAGTTCCGCAGAACCGAGCTTGGCCTGGGAAGTATAGGCATCGACGGTATATATTCCCTTGTTGAAGGCGGGAATGTTGTTTACGTAGATGCTGAGTTCCACCTCCTGTCCCTGGTAATCCACCTCTCGGGAAGCGGTGGCGGCGAGCGTCTCTCCGCCAAGGGTGAAGCTGGTTCCGCGGCCGTCGTCGAGCAGATTGCCGTCGGGATCCTTAACCCTTACGTAAACGCGCACCGGCCCCTGCTCGGCAAGAGCGTTCTCCACCAGGCTCAGCGTAACGAGCAGACGCACAACGTTCTTGCTGCGGTCCACTATCTTGCCGGCGCCGTTGTAAGCCTCGAGCCTTATGCCCCTGGCCTTGATAACGGAACCGGTAACCACCTTGCCTGTAAGGTCCTCGACCTGAGCCGTAAGCTGCTCGTTGATCTTGCGATGCTCGGCGGCCTCGCGGCGGGCCTTCGCGGCATCTGCCGTGAGCTTGTGGTTCAGCTGGTTCAGGGAGTCAATCTGCACGATATAACCACGCATGATGCTGCGCAGGGTACCGAGCTCCTTCTCGTACTGGCGCATCTTTACGCGGTTGGTAGCTTCGGTCTTCTTGATCCGTTCTACCAGCTGGGCCACCTCCTCGCGGGAGGAATCCAGCTGCAGGTTGATGGAATCATAGTCTGAAGAGAGGGCCTCATAGTCTCCCTGAAGCGCTACAATCTGTTCTGTAAGTTCCTGCTTTTCAATATTTAACTGGCCTACGAGAGTATTCTTCTGATAAAGTACGTAAGCCAGGGCGGCTCCCAGAAGCACTGCCACGGCAATCATGATATACATGATGGTCTTGGCGCCACCGTTCTGTTTGCGCTCGCGCTCGCGGCGTTCTATTCTCTCAAGGGGATCTTCACGTTCCATAATCAGTATATTTAAAGTGCAAAATTAGCAATTTTCCGACACTTTCCTTGCAACCATGATGCCGTTTCCTCATCCAGCAGCGGGGACAGGGTCTCGAGCACCCGGGCATGGTAGGCGTCCAGCCATTCCATTTCTTCACGGTCCAATAGACCGGGTGTCAGGATGGAGGTGTCGAAGGGGCACAGGGTAAGCGGCTCGAACCCCAGCCAGCGGCCGAATTCGTTCGCACCCCTTTCCACGCAAAGAAGCAGGTTTTCATGACGTACCCCGTGCATGCCCTCGCGGTAGATTCCGGGTTCGTCGGATACTATCATCCCGGGCTCCAGTGGCACAGGATTGAGGTTTTGCCGTATATCCTGAGGGCCTTCATGCACTCCGAGGAACCAGCCTACTCCGTGCCCGGTTCCGTGCCCGAAGTTACGGCGCGCCTTCCAAAGAGGGCCGCGGGCAAGCGCATCGATACGGCATCCGGGAGTACCTTCGGGGAAGGTCGCCATTGCCAGGTCTATATGGCCCTTGAGCACGAGGGTATAGTCTTCCTTCTCCAGCTCGCTGCATTCCCCGAGCGGCACGGTGCGGGTGATGTCTGTGGTGCCGTCCAGATACTGCCCGCCGGAGTCGCAGAGATAGAGGCCACGAGGTTCAAGCAGAGGAGCGTCCGTCTGGGGAGTAACGTAGTGAGGCAGAGCCGCACCCGGGCCGAATGCAGATATGGTCTCGAAGCTTTCTCCCTGATACAAAGCGCCTTGCGACCGAAGTTCGCGCAGCTTGACAGAGGCGTCCCACTCGCTCAGCTGCCGGTCTGCACGCATACACTTATCCAGCCAGCACAGGAAGCGGACCATGGCTACCCCGTCACGTATATGAGCCTGCCTCATGCCCTCCACCTCGACCTCGTTCTTTACAGCCTTGGCATGACGAACCGGAGTCGCCCCCCGGACAAGAGAAACGCCGGAAGACTCCAGAGTCTTCTCGAGCTGATAGTTAAGGCTGGAATCATCCACATAGAGCCTCATGCCGCCGGAAGAAGCCAGAAATTCCTCCAGCCCGTCGTAGGCCTCCAGGTTAACTCCGTCCGCGGCAAGTTCGGCAAACGAGCGTTCCGTATCCGGATCCTCCACCGGCTCTTTGAGAACGAACCATGAGGCATTATCTTCCGTTACCAGTAAATAACTGATGACCAGCGGATTATATTCGATGTCGGAGGCCCGCACGTTGAGCGTCCAGGCTATTTCGTCCAGCGACGAGAGGAGTATGCCGTCGCAGCCCTTCTCCCGGTAGAAATCGCGCAGCATCTGCAGCTTGGAACTGCGCGGTTCGCCAGGATCGACCGTGATTACCGGAGTCTGGGGTACAGACGGACGGTCCTTCCACAGAAGGCCCAGGAAATCGGGCGCACTTACAATAATCGGACGATTGCCTGAGGGGTCGAAAGCGGCCGTTATCTCTTGTGCCATGCAGGCGGGAGTACTGGCTCCGTCGAGCGCCAGCACAGGTTCGACATTGTCCGAGAAATACTGCGCAAGCCATTCAGGGATAAGCACCTGCTCCGGGATACGGGTCTTATGCAACTCTACTCCGGTACCGGCAAGCTGCTTGTTCGCCTGGATGAAGTAGCGGGTGTCCGTCCACAGGCCGGCATGGTCAGCGGTCACTACCAGATCTGCCGCCTCTCCGGTGAATCCGGTAAGCCAGCGTATCTGCTTGTATCGTTCTGCCGGATATTCGCTGCCGTGCGGGTCGGAGCCGGTAAGGATTACGGCGTCCCAGTCCCGCGAACGCATCAGCGCCCGCAGGGAGGAAATTCGGTCGGCGTAGATATTCATGTTTCAGAGGGGACGAATGAGGGAATATGCAGGATTTCCGTTTTGAAGAGATTGCGGCGGTGCATGCGGTCTATCTTTTCTTTTGTGGCAGGGTCGTCGCAGACGCCCTCACGGATATACCGGTCCAGGGTTGCATAGGTAAAGCCGAATTTATCCTCGTCCGGACTGGAGCCGGGAAGGCCGTCGTCCGGGGTTTTTTCTACCCATTTTGAGGGGAGACCGAGGGCGTGGCCTATCTGCAGGACTTCACGCACCACGAGCCGGCCAAGCGGCGCGAAGGAGCCGGCGGCGTCGCCGTAAAGGGTGGCATAGCCAATATAGTCCTCGCTGAGGTTGCAGGTGTTCGCCACCATCCCGTTAAGCGACTGGGCTGCGGCATACAGCATGGTCATGCGGATTCGGGGAGGGATATTCTGGATGGTCTGCAGGGAGAAACCGTCCGGCAGCAGCGAACCCAGCGCATCACACTCGGCCTCAATGCGTCCTATGGGGAAACAGAAATACCGTATTCCCAGATATTTACATATTTCATCCGCCTCGTTAAGGCTCTGCCCCTCTGCGGGCATCGCAATGCCCACCACACGCTCCGGCCCCAGGGCCTCGGCACAGAGGGCTGCAGTCACGGTACTGTCTTTCCCGCCGCTCATTCCAATCACCGCGCTGCAGGTCGGGCCGTTCTTTTCGAACCATTCGCGTATCCAGGCAACGCACTCATCTTTCAAGTTGTTCATCGCGTAATAAATTATATGTACAAAGATAAATAATACTTTGTAAATCAAAAAATTAGTTGTATCTTTGCAGCCCGC
>CAMYYI010000043.1 GCA_947303465.1 uncultured Bacteroidales bacterium | reverse complement strand
AGGATGGAACCCGTGGCGTCCTTGATCACGGCGTCGCTCGTGCCGGCGATGAAGGAGACGACCGCATCGGTCAGCGTGCCGGTGAAGGTGGCCGACTCAGCACCCAGGAGGGCCTTGAGTTCGGCGACGGACGTGAAGTCCGGCGTCGCGGGGGCGCTCACCGTGAGGGTGTAGCTCGCGGAAGCGGCGTTGTAGGTATCGTCCTCGGCGGCGTTGGCGGTGATGGTCGTCTCACCGGCAGCGACCAGCGTGACGGTCGTGCCTTCGATCGTGGCGACAGCCTCGTTCGAAGAGGAGTAGCTGACGGTGGTCTGGGCGCCGGAGACGGCCTGGAGCGTATAGCTCGTGCCCAGGGTGGCCTCCTCGCTTGCATTCGCGAAGCTCAGGGTCTGGTCCTGCTTCGGGGCGGGATTGATGCCGTTGCCCACGCGGACATAGATTTGCACGGTAGCTTCGGAATAGTCGGTCTTGGTGACGGGCGGGAAGACAAGGGTGATTACGGCGGCGCCGTTCGGGACGAGCGGAGTCACATCCAGCTTGCCGGTCGTGAGATTCCATTCAGCCGAGGCGACGGTCGCCGGGTTCACGGTAATCTGCGGCTTGTCTGTTTCCACCTCGATCGGATGACTGACGGTGACCTCGATCGGAATGGCGGTACGCCGGGACGGATCGGCGTTGTAGCCGGCATCCAGCAAGACGGCATTGCTGGGGTTCTGGCCGACGGTCACGGTGACCGTGGTCAATTCCTCCTCACTACTATAGTCTGGGCCGATAATGACGGGAATGGTGATGTTAAAACTCTCATCGAAGATGTTGCCGACGATGTTGCAGCGGCCGTTGGCCCGGAGCGGTGCCTTCCGGACCTGTTTGTCGCTTGCGACCTGCGAGTCGGAGGTCACGGAGAACGAGACGTCATATTGGGCTCCGGAGACGCTTTGGTCCACAAGGACATAGTTCATCGCCACATATCTGTGCGTGGAGGCATAGCTGCCGAAAGCCGCCTCCGCGATTACGGCAGAGGTGAAGGTCCAGTCGGAAGGGTCGGAAGTTGCCTTGGTGGCCAGGTTGAGCACGGTCGGGGCCTGGGCGACGGTCATCGAAGAGGTGATGGACGCTGTCGCATCGGTAAAATTGACCGTGGGGACGAGCACGTTGACCTGCGCGAAGGGACGCTTGAGCGAGATGGGCGAGCCGGTCAGGTCAATGCTTCCAGTGACGGTGCCCGTCTCATAGGTGCCGAAGAAGGCGTCGCGGGCCTCGTCGTTGGCCTGGCCCGTGGCCGTCACGGTAACGGTCGGACCAGTGTTGACGTTCTTTGCCCAATCGATGAAATATGGGGCGCCCTGCTTCTGGGCCCAGAAAACCACCTTGTAAGACCTGCCAAGCATGATCTTGTCGCTGAACGTCACATTGGCGGCTTTCGAGCTGATTGTGGCGGGCGCATCGGCGTTGTCCGCCACCCAGATGAATTCGTTATTGGAGCCGATTTCATAGATGCCGACATAGAGCCGGTCAACCGTGGTGCCGTCGGAAAAAGCCTTGGTCGGCGAACCTAAGGCAACGGAAAAAGTGGCATCCACGAAGGTCCCGTCACCAGTGGCGGCGGGGCCGTCGATGAGTTCGTTCTGCTGGCACGATCCCAGAATAAACACTGCGGCCAAAGATAGGAGGAAGGAGATGTATTTTCTCATCGTGATTATTGTTTAATAGCTAATTAATGGCTCACCAGGGGAATCCTGGCCAGGGTTGGGAAAACGGAACCGGCACTTCGATTTCATTATCATAGCCGGGGTCGATCAATACGTTGCCGCTCTGGCAGATCGGGCCCTCATTGTGAAACCTCAGAATACCGATTGTCGGAGTTTCGTATAACAACTTCGACGCTTCTTTTCTCATAGCGAATTACTATTATTTGCGGTGATAAGAACGAGATTATCAATTCTTTTCGTTCTTTTTGTAAAGATAGTTGTTTTCGTCGACCTTACAAAGGAACAAGCAGAAACAATGACAGAAAAAACTGATTCTCCAGGCTATCCGTCACCCCATTTGTACAATTGACCGAAAAGTGATAATGAATGACCGAATCTTTTTATTCTCTGTGTCGCCTAAGGAATAACTTTGTTAGCAACTTAGTAACACTTACTTATACTTAACCTTTTAAACAATGCTTAAACTTTATTTTAAGGTTGTAGCCTCCATTATGGTAGCTGCAGCATTTTTTCTGTGTTCAGGCAGCGCCTTTGCACAGAACCGCTCCCTGAGCGGAAAAGTTGTTGACGGCACTGGTGCTCCCATTATCGGAGCCGCGGTTGTGGTTGCCGGTCAAACCGGCAATGGCGCCGTTACAGACGATGAGGGGAAGTTTATACTTACAGTCCCCGCAAATGCACAACTTATCGTAAGTTGCCTCGGTTATGCCGATAAACTGGTGGAGGTTGGCAATCAGTCCAACCTTACCGTCGCGCTCGAAGAGGACACAACTTACCTCGAGGAGACCGTGGTCATCGGTTACGGTGTCCAGAGGAAATCCGACCTCACCGGCGCTGTCGCTTCTGTGCGTGAGGATGATCTCAAAAACCGTTCAACCTCCGATGCCGCAGCCGCCCTCCAGGGCAAGGTGGCAGGCGTGCAGGTCATCACCAACTCCGGAGCACCTGGAAGCGGCTCCGGGATCAACGTACGTGGCGTATCGTCCAACAGCGGCAACATCGGCCCGCTCATCATTGTCGACGGCCTCAAGGTCAGCAGTATCCAGTATCTTGAGCCTTCATTGATCGAGTCCATGGAGGTCCTCAAGGATGCGGCCTCTGCGGCAATCTATGGTGCCCAGGCAGGTAACGGTGTGGTTCTCATCACTACAAAGCAGGGCGGAAAAGGACGGGCCTCCGTCTCCTATTCCGGCAAATTCATCAACCAGTCGCTTGCGCATAAGCCTGAAATGCTGAACGCCCAGCAGTTTATCGATTACAAAGAACTGCAGGGCTATGCAATTCAGGAGTCGCTGAATAACGCAAATTACGATGGTACCGATACAGACTGGTTTGATGAATACTTCAACCCTTCCTGGAGTACCCAGCACACGCTCACATTCCAGGGCGGCAACAATGCCGGCCATTATTTCGCAGCACTCAATTATGTCAACCAGGACGGTATCATCAAGGGTGACAAGGATCTTTACAAGAGACTTTCCGCGCAGTTGAATGCCGATTACAATCTCACCGACTGGCTTCAGGTGGGAAACAACATTTCTATCGAGAAATGGGAAACCAAATCTGTTTCCCAGCAGGGCTATGGCTCCGCCTTCGAGTCTCTTATGACCATCGACCCTTGCACGCCGGTGTATTGGACCGATCCCAGTCAGTTCAACCAGGATTACAAGAACAAATACGATGCGGTTCAGGCCGGCACATCCGAATATCCGTACAGGTTCCTTCGTGACGAAAAAGGTTGGTTTGCCACTTCCGCCATTGACGAAACCAGAGGCGGAAGCCCGTTCGTACAGCGGGACGCCACCGATGGCTCCAGCGGAGGTGTCAATCTCAATGGAGTCCTGTTTGCGAATCTCAAGCCGTTCAAAGGCCTTGTCTTCACCAGTCGTTTCGGCTTCCGCGTTACCCAGAGCAACACGCACAGCTATCAGGCTCCTTTCTGGTCAAATGGTAAGGCAGATGTCAAGACATACACCCTCAGGGCTGCCGCCAACACCGGGCTCTACTATCAGTGGGAAAATTTTGCCAACTACAGCAATACCTTTGCAAATAAGCACAGCCTTAACGTGATGGCCGGTATGTCCTTCATCAAGAACAGATCGGATAATGTGAGCGGTACGGCTACCGGTTCGGACATCCTTAAGGGATACGATCCCAACTTCCGTTATCTGGATTATGTATTGGATGATGCAGAGAAGGCAACGAAAAAATTCAGCAACTCTCCGAGTGAATCTGCAAGCCTTTCCTATTTTGCCCGTCTGGGATATACCTATGATAACCGTTACAGCATCCAGGCCAACTTCCGCGCAGATGCCTTCGACTCTTCGAAACTCTCCGCAAAGAACCGCTGGGGTTACTTCCCTTCCGTATCTGCCGGCTGGACCATCAGCAATGAGCGCTGGATCAAGGAAGCCATCTCCCCCAGTGCCCTGTCATTCTTGAAAGTGCGTGCATCGTGGGGTATCAACGGTAACATCAACGTGCTCAGCGGATATCCCTACTCTACCTCCATCGCCCTCAACAGCCAGTGGTACCAATATCACATTGACGAGATTGGAAACGTCTACGGATCCGCTCCTGACGGCCTTGCAAACCCCGACCTCACTTGGGAAACTTCCAATCAGGTCGACGTCGGCTTGGATGCGCGCTTCTTAAGCAACAGGCTCTCTTTCACCTTTGACTGGTTCCGCAAAGAAACCCGCGACCTGCTGGTGTCCTATTCTCCTACTCCGGAATACGGCGTATCAAGCGTTACCAGCAATGCCGGAAATGTGCTCAATACCGGTGTTGAGGCCGAACTCGGCTGGAAGGATACGATCGGCGACTTCAGCTACGGCATTAATACAAACTTCTCCTATTTGAAGAACCGGGTCACCTACCTTCTTCCCTCTCTTCCGAGAATCACCCAGAGCCCCGCTTCGGGCAGCAACTACCCGAACACGACGGTATTCGAAGTCGGTGAGCCTATCTGGTATATCCGCGGATATATTTATGACGGTATTAATGAGGACGGCACCCCCAATCTCAGGGACGTCAACGAAGACGGTCAGGTCAGTGATGCCGATATGACCAATATCGGTAAAGGCCTTCCTGATTTTACCTATGGTATTACCCTAAGCCTTGAGTGGAAGGGCTTGGACTTCATTCTGTTCGGTTCTGGACAGGCCGGCTGTGAGATCCTTAATACACTCTATCGTTCCGGTTATCACAACTCTCTCCGCTACTTCTATCAGAATTCGAAGACTGATAAGAATCCGAATGGCAAGTTCCCCGAACCCGCGAAAGTGTCGGGCGACATGAACTTCTGGGGTTCCACCGCCGGCGTCTTTGATGGCTCCTTCTTCAAGATCAGGCAGGTTCAGCTCGGTTACACCGTCCCTCGGAAGTGGACAAGTAAGGCGCTCATCAATCAGCTTCGTCTGTACGTTTCCCTTGATGATTTCTTCACCTTCACCAACTACCCGGGCATGGATCCCGAGACGGCGACTTCCGGTCAGGCGTACGGTCGCGGTGTAGATATCGGTGCATATCCCAGCATGCGTAAAGTTATGTTCGGTGTAAATCTTTCTTTCTAATTCACAGGAGATAATATTATGAAAAAATATTTTGTAGCCATTACGGCGATTTGCACATTATTGTTCTCTGCCTGCTCAAATCAGTTGGATATCCCGCAGAAGGGAGTCGTTGCTTACGAAACCTATTACACGTCCGATGAAGCGGCAGAAGCTGCTCTGGTAAATGTTTATGCCAAAATGGTTCAGTCTGTTTTCGGCTCTATCGGTAACTGGAATCCGTATTTCTTTATGCTGAACTATTCCGCAGATGATGTATTCGCTGCAGGAAAAAACAAGGATGACCATCCTGACGTACGTCTCTTCAATGAGTACCGCTATGATGCGTCTTACAAGATCATCAAGAATGTGTACACAAGCCTTTATCAGACCATCTACGCCTGCAACCTTCTGATCGACAACTTCACCAAGGAAGGGGCATATTCCAGCAAAGTGGTAGACCGTTGCATTGCCGAGGCGAGGGTGATCCGTGCCTGGTGCCATATGACTGCGGCTCTCTGCTGGGAGCGCCCGCCCCTTGTGGATCATTGTCTTACCACTGAGGATCCTACGAATGTGGAGTCTCAGAAGTTCCTTCTTGACTGGTGCATCAAAGAATGCGAAACGGCCATGCCGAACCTGAGAGAAAGAAACGGCAAATTTGATAAGGACGCTACCACCTATGTGACCAAGGGCTTCGCTCAGTTCGTCGCAGGAAAGGCTGCGGTATTTGCCAACGAAATGGATGTCGCCCGTAAACATCTGGGCGATCTTATCAACTCCGGCAACTATGCGCTTGTCCCCGGTGACCGCTGGTGGGAAAATTTCCATACCCCGGGAGACGGCAACGAGGAAAAGATCTTCGAGCCGAACTGGGTCTATGACTCCAACAACCCGTCAGGTGACAACACGGCCCGTTCAAAGTGGAATCAGAACAACACGCTCAACTGGCGTGGTAAGAATATGAATTCCTGGGCGGTTTGCATGGCAACCACGGGCTGGAACGGCGGCGCCATCAACGGCTATTTTGCGGACAAGTTCCTCGCACATGACGGAAACGGTCCCCGCCGTATGGGCACCTTCTTTACGGCTGACGAATGGCTTTATGGCATTGACAGCGACGGTAATGAGATTTTTGACAAATTCCCCTGGATGCGCTGGGATACCGATTATGTCGGCAACAACCATACTACCGGTGAGCTGAAGCCGGCTTCCGAATGGACGCTTGCCGACAAGAAGAAGGATCCGAAGAGAGGTATGAACGCCAACGGCCTCTTCGGCCGCACCTACTATATGAACTGGAAGTTTATGTCTCTCAACGGCATCGATTCTGTTCCGGAGGTTTCCAGCGGTGCGTCAAACCAGTCGAATTCCAAGTGTGCACGCTATGCCGAAGCCCTTCTCCTTTATGCGGAGGCCTGCATCGGCAGCAACGAGGCCGCAAAGGGCAAAGAAGCGCTCAACCAGATTCAGCGCCGTGCAGAAGTGCCTGAAACCGAACTTACTCTCCCCATTGTTCAGGAAGAGAAGCAGTACGAACTCTGGTTTGAAAGCTGCAGATTCCATGATATCGTTCGCTGGGGCATAGCCGACCAGGTGTGCGGTAAGGATCTCGACAGGTATCCTCAGGCCTACGACGCCATGTCTAAGGACAAAGAACCCGAGCACAGATGGTACTTCATCCAGACAAAGCCTTATGAAGGTATTCCTCACCAGTTCATCAAAGGCAAGCACGAATACTTCCCGTTCCCTGCCGATGTCTGCGCAATCAATCCTGAGCTCCATCAGCTCAACGGTTGGGCTGGCAGCGAATAGCAGCGTTCATTGATTATTGAATAGGACGGGCCGCGCGAACTTGCACGGCCCGTTTCGTTGTCTTAAGACATCAATCATTATTCTTGATGTCTCTTGATGTGTTTCAAAGTAACAATTGCTTTAATCCCTAGCCGATATAGGACAGGATGATGTTGACCAGCTGCTCTTCGGTGTGGCCGTCGGCTTTGAGCACGAGGTCATAGTTGCGGGCATCATAGCGGCTGGTGCCGGTATAGCGCTGGATGTAGTTCTCCCGGGTCTGGTCTATGTCTTTGATGAGGGCTTTGGCGGATTCTTCTTCCAGGCCCTGCTTTTCCATCACGCGACGGACACGGTTTTCCTCCGACGCTGTAATCAATATGTTCAGGTGATTGGGGTGGTTCTTGAATACAAAGAAGCCGGAACGGCCTGCAATAACGCAGGAGCCTTCGCTGGCCAATTCCTTGAGAATCTCCGTCTCCGCTTTGTAAATATCGTCCGGGGTAACGTCCGTGCGGAATTCCTGAGAATACCGCGGGTCCACGCCCAGGGTCTTGGCCGAAGGCATGGGGGCTATGAACTGGAGAAAATCTGACAGCCAGTTCTTTTTCTCTCCCTTAAGCTTTTCTATCCCGCTGGCAGTAAGGTTGAACTTCTTTTCCAGGGACTCTATGAGATACTTGTCAAAGTAATAGGTGTCCAGCTTTTCGGCCAGAATCTGGCCCACGGTATGGCCTCCGGAGCCAATTTCCCGGCTGATGGTTATTACAAAGGGTTCTTTCAGGTTCATAACATGTGGTTTTGTTTTCCAAAAATACAAAGAATCTGTTTTAATAGCAAGTCCCACTTATTTCTGCTGCACCTGCACGGGGGTGGAGAGCAGGATGTCTTCCAACTGTTTTGTGCTCCAGTTCACTTCAGCGGTGGTGAACTCCGGGACATTGTAGGATTTGAACAGACGGCGGTTCTGCTCCGGATCCTTCTGCGGCAGCAGGAAAGGTTTCCGTCCCCGTCCGTTTTCGTCTATGTAGGAGAAATACAGGCGTGTGTAGGACCCGTCATCCCGGCGGGAGGTGAAGACAATCCAGCGGGAATTGGAACTCCAGGCCTTGAAGCTCTCCGACTTATCGGAATTGATTTCGTCCATCGGCCGGGTCTCCCCTGTGGCCAGATCCGTGATATAGATGTCACCAGATGAGTGCCAGACATGGAAGGAGCCGTAGCTGCCCACTCCGCTCAGCAGGTATCGGCCGTCGGGCGAAGGGCGCGGCGTGACGGCGCTTAAGCTATCGGCCACGGCGTCAAAGACCAGCTGAGGCGTCCCGAACTCCCGCGTCCGGGGATCGAAGTCCACGGAAAAGATATTGTAGCGGATGCGGTCCGTATTCAGGAAGGCGTTAGTGGAGGGATCTGCACCCCAGTCCGGCAAATAGGAAGACGCATAGTAAAGCGTTTTCCCGTCCGCAGCCCAGTAGGGGAAAGTTTCGTAGGCAAGGGAGTCGTGCACAATATAGCTCACCTGGTCCTGCTCCACATCATACAGGATGAGGTCCGATGCAGAATCGTACACTTCAATTTTCTGCCGATGGGTGCGGAAGAAGCCCTGGGCGGTCTTGTTCACCGAATATGCAATGAGCGGTTCTGTGGGATGCCAGGAAGGATACACGGCGTTGGAGATTAGGTCGCCGGTCTTGAAGGCTACTTTTTTAGCCTGATTTCCGGTGACGACTACGGTTCCGCCCGAAGCTTCCCGCGCATGGAACTGGAAGTTGTCCGTGCCGTAGTTCTGGAAGGAGTGGCAGTTGATGCACTGCTGTTCCACCCGGCCGCTGATGAGCTGGTTGTTGTAGAGGTCCCGTTCATGGAAGGAAGTGAGATCCCGCTGGCGGAGAACCAGGTTTCCGTAGCTGGAGTAGCCGGGCTCAATGAGCCGATAGGTCACGTAAGGGTCAATTTCATCGGCCGATACCTCCATGCGAAATTCCGGTAGGCGGAGCCACTTTCCCTCCCGCCGGACATACACCGATCCCTGGATTGCACCGCCCCGGGCGCTAGCTGTCATACGCCGCCAGGCCTTCTCCGGAATACGGATTTCGGGCCCCCGGAGGACCAGTTCTCCGTCCGGACCGGACAGCACAGCCACGCAGGCATCGGCCGCATTGAGGATGTTGAAATTGAGCGGCGCAATATTGCAGGGAATGACGATGTCCGTATAGTCCGGATAAAGCGCAGGAGCTTCCTCTATGGGCGATGCCTCCTGCCAGCCACCAGGAGTACAGGCGGCCACCAGCAGGGCCAGCAGGAGTATCCTATGTCCGTATCGTTTCATCGGTTCGTATTAACGTCCACAAATAAATAATAATACCAGTAGGTGCCCTTGTATCTGTCGGCAAACCATTCCTGCGTCTTCTTGGATTCCAGGTCCCGGGCATTATTGGCGTCGGAGCCAAACTTGGAGAAACGCTTTAGGACAGAAGTTTTATTTGCCAACACCGATGTGAGCGCGCGCATCAAATCCGGATCACCCGTCTCGCTGGCAAAGAGCGCGGCGCCTTCCGCCAGGGCGGTGCCGATAGGTGCCTCCGGGTTCTGCTCCAGACGACCGAAGAGGCAGTCCAGGGTTCTGTCCGCATCCTTCTGGATAAGATAGAACGCCGCCTGCCATTCAAACACGGATTCATTCACATATTCGGGATTGGCAAAATGGGCATACAGCATCTCCTGCAAGGGACCGGAGGCTTCAAATTCCGTTGGGACATCCCGGAGCAGGGGACACAGGCGCTGGAATTCCTCATCGGCATCCATCAGGGCCGGGTTTTCCAGGAAAGCCCGGTATCGGCGTACCCATTTTCCCTCAAACCAGTTGGCCTCCACCATATCCAGGTACTTCCGGGCCAGTTCGTATTCGCCGCTTGCAAGCGCCGTCTTTGCCTGGTATTTATAGTAATGGATATTTTTGCAGAAAGTGGAGGAATATTCCATGGCCAGGCGGTCGCTGGGGTTGATCATGCCACAATAATACAGCACCGGCACGCCGCAGATGTTGGAGATGGGGAAAGGCGCCCTTGTGTGAAGCGGAGCGTCCCCATCCGGATACTGGAACATCTTCTCCGTGAGAGCGCCCTTCTGGTACAGAGCCACATCGCGGTACAGGACGTGGATACGGTTGGGATCCTTTTCTTTCTGAGCCAGCTTGAGGACCTTATCCCAGTCCTGCTGGGAGACAGCCTTCTCCATGGCCAGGACCGTATGGAAACCCCGGTCCCAATAGGAGCCGCCCACTACGATAAGGAGCGAGACCCCCAGGAGCACCGGCACCGCAATCCGCCCTGCCTTCCGGAGAAAACAGAGCGCAATTGTGGCGGCTCCAGCCAGTATCAGGGGGACCAGACAGATGAAATTGTCCAGGAATTCCATATACGGAAGGGCGGCAAAATACACGTACTTCCTGTGAATTCTGGGGAAGATCCAGGGCAGTTCCCGGCACAGCCAGGGTACGCTTGCTCCCAGCAGAAGCGCCACGGCCAATTCCGTGAAACCCTGCTTCCGAAGCGCCAGCAGCGCCATCAAGAGAGCGGAGAGAAGAGCAAAAGCGCCAAATAGCGGATAGCCGATGATTACAACCGCCGCCACAAAGAGCGGACCCGAACGCTTCCCCAGGAAACACTTCCGGTAAAGCAGGACCAGGGCCGATGCAACGCAGAAGCCCAGCACCTGTGAATTCAGGAGTCCATAGGTCCGGAACAGATAGACGGAATAGTCCAGCCGCGTGATGAACAGCAGCAGGAACAGGGCGGGAAGGGTGGAAAGCCAGACGGCCCTCCCTTCCAGGCCGAAGGCTTTTTCCGTAAGGAAGGTGAGCAGGCACAGCAGGAGCGCAAAAAGGGCCGCCCCCAGCACCGGATAATGGGCCAGCTGCGTTAGAAACGCACCGGAAAGAGCCAGAATACCTCCGGGCTGTTCAAAGAACATACGCAGCCAATCTCCCTTTGGACAAAAGAGAGAAAACTGATCCAGATGGTACAGCAATCCTGTCTTGAAAAGTACCAAAAACAGGAAGCCGAACAATCCGG
>CAMYYI010000042.1 GCA_947303465.1 uncultured Bacteroidales bacterium | reverse complement strand
CGGGCAAAACCTGCTTCGGGGGTTCGAATCCCTTTCTCTCCGCCGAAATTAAGCCTTAAGTGTTTTGATTATCAATCACTTAGGGCTTTTTCTTCCACCAAAAAAAAGCACCAAAAATGCACCGAAATTACAAAAAAAGAGACCTTTGGGCTGCGTCTTTTTTTTACCCGGCACTAGGGAAAGCTTCAAAAACCGGGGTCTATATATAAGACTAACTGCATACTATAACCAATTCTATAAAAATATGAAAAAGCATCTTATCCTGAACGCACTGTGCATTCTGGCCGTCCTGGCCGCCTGCACCAAGCCCGAACCCGAACCGACACCCACACCCCCAGAGCCTCAGCCTGAGGAAGTTACATCGCTCGAAAAGCCGGTCGTCACTGCCACTGCATCCGGCAACACCATCTCGGTGTCCTGGGCGGAAGTCAAGGACGCCAAATCTTACAAGACCGAGTATCACAAAGCCGGGGAGGCAGACTTCAAGGCTGCCGGCAGCGGCGCTGAGCGCAGCTGCACAATTGGCTCACTCGAGTATTCAACCGAATATGTGGTACGGGTTCAGGCAATAGCCGGCAAGGTTACCTCCGAATGGTCCGACGAGGTATCCGTAACCACCGGAGAACTGTCCATAAGCTACCCTCTCACAATCAACGACGCTACGCTGCTTCTGGTATGGCTTAACGAGTATGCCCCCCAGTGCACCGAGGCCGACATGGTCAAGCTCGGCTCCGACATTGATCTGTCGGGCAAAGAGCTGGTTCCGGCAGCATCTTTTGCCGGCACGTTCGACGGAGGCGGCAAGAGCATACGCAACTGGAGCGCAACCACTCCTCTGTTTACCGAAGTGTCCGGAACCGTCAAGAATCTGATCATCGACTCCAGCTGCTCGCTTAACGGCGCCGACCAGGGAGACATAGCCCTGATAGCAGGACACTTGCTGCCCGGCGGACAGATCAGCGGCTGCACGAACAAAGCTCCCATCAACCGCGTCGATTCATTTGCAGGCACAGCCCGTCTGGGAGCCATCGTAGGTTTCCTTGAGGGCAACATAAGCAACTGCACCAACGAAGGCGCCATAACGCTCAAAAACGTCGCCACTGCCAATGAGCAGGTTATCGGAGGCGTTGCAGGATATATGGCAGGCGAAGCTGCGCCCGGACAGGACCGCATAGTCAAGTGCCACAACAAGGCCCCCATTTCCCTTACATACGATGAGACTCCCGGCAAGACATTCCTCGGCGGAGTTCTCGGAGCCAGCAAGGTAACGGCATTCGCAAACGACGCCCCGGCCAACATGGGCAAAATGAAAGAATGCACCAATGAAGGAGCCGTCTTCTTCTCGATCGGAGTCTGCGCCACCGGAACCTACGGCAACGTGGGCGGTGTGGCCGGCTACTTTGAGGGAGATATGGAGGGATGCATCAACTCCGGCGACGTGAGCTACATCGTGCCTCTCACCAATCCGGAAGAGGCCTGCACACGTCCTTCAGTCGGCGGTGTCACCGGCTATGTAGCATTCAACCTGATTGACTGCTCCAACTCCGGAACCGTAACGCTCAAAGGCTCATTCGCCAATGCCGGAGGCCTGCAGAGAGGCGCCGGCGCCGATGTGGGAGTACTCTGCGGAGGCGTTGCAGGCGGAGCTTCAGCCAAGGACTACACCGAGGAGACCATGGTCTCCGGCTGCCGCAATACAGGCAAGATCGATGTTGATATCATCCAGCCGGCAGGCAACTCCACCGGAGCCGACCTTGGCGGAATCGCTGGTTTCTGCAACATGCCCGTCAAGGATTGCACGAACATCGACGGCGACATGCCTTCTGTGGTTTCTTTCAAATCGACCGCACGCTGGACCCGTGCAGGAGGCGTAGTAGGCTACCAGAACGCGGGCAATGTGACCGGATGCAGCAACGGCAAAGAAATAGTGCTCGATGCCAACTGCACCGTGCAGAACGTCAACTGCTCTCAGCAGCTCATGCTTGGCGGTGTCATCGGACATCACCACACACATCTTTACACTATAGGCAACTGTATCAACAACGGCAACCTTACTTATAAAAACGGCTGGCACAACCAGAAGGGAGCCACTTATTTAGGCGGCATCCTCGGCGGGCGCAACGGCAATTCCGGACATACTATGGACGGATGTAAGAACTTTGGCAAAATCACCAGCCAGTCAGCATCTTACATGATGATCGGCGGCCTTTGCGGAGACTTGTTCGGAGAACTTAAGAACAGCTCCAACGAGGGAGAGATCATGGTCACTAACGCCAAAGCCGACGGTGTGTATATCAGCGAGATAGGCGGATTGCTCGGCTATTCGGTCTGCAACCTCGAGGGCAACACCAGCAAGGGTCCCATCACCGTGAATTCTTCCGATGCCGTGCGTATCGGCGGATTCTGCGGAGCTACCCAATATGCCAAAGTATGGAGCGGCGACACCCTGAGTGCCGTCATCAGCTCCGACGGCGCCTGCATCGCCGGTGCTTTCCTTGGAGCGATACGCAAGAATTCCATTACCCTTGGAACTCCCGACAAGCCTGAGAAAGTAACCGCCGACGCCCGTGTACTCGGAGCCAAGGTCAGCGCGGAAAACCTCATCGGCGCACCTGGAGACCTTGTGGTGGCGAATGTGAACATCGATTAATGAACGGGACTCAAGAATCGGAGTACATCCAACGTCTGTCGGGCGGGTCATACGAAGTGTTCGATTACTTCTACCTGAAGTATGCCCCGCTCGTCGAGACGTTCGCACGGGCACTCCTAAAAGATAAATCCATTGCGGAGGATATCTGTCAGGATGTGTTCCTGCGCCTCTGGCTCAGACGGCGCTCGCTGAGGGGCGTGCGTGCGTTCAAGCCATTCCTGTTCACCATCGTCAAGCATGCTGTCTATGATTACTATTCACGCGGAAAACCCATCCCGCTGGAGCAAGGCTTGACCTCTGAAGAACTCCCGGAACTGTTCGGCGGAGACCTGGCCAGGGAGGAGGACTTGCGCGACGTCCTTTCCCTTGCAAGCCTTACCATAGCGGCAATGCCGGAACAGCGCAGAAAAATATTCCTGATGAGCCGCCGTATGGGCCTGACACAGCAGGAAATAGCAGCCCGGGAGGGAATCTCTCCCAAGACAGTTGAGTATCACATAGGAAGGGCCCTGGAGCAACTCAAGGCACTAAGCGCCCTGCTTTAACCACACAATCAATATGGGCAAGAAAAAGAACATCATAAACCGATTTATGTCAGGCAGTTTCCCCGACGAGGTAAAGCTGGCCTTCGGGAGCTGGCTTACCGACCCCGAAGACCAGCAGGAAAAGGAAGATGCCCTCTACAGTGAATGGGAAGCCCTGTCTGCCAGAGATATAAGCGACTCCACCCTGGAGCGGCGGCGCAAGCTCAACCTTATACACCGCCACATGGAAGGAGAAAAGCAAAAAACACTCAGGAGCCGCTTTATGTATTTTGTGGCCGTGGCCGCAGCGGCAGCCCTGATCGCGGGATTTTTCGGCCTGGGCCGGGGAATCCGCTCCCACAGCAACACGCCTTCAGCTACCTCGGAAGTATGCATGGTGACATCCAGCAATTCAAAGGGCGAATTCCAGCTCCCGGACGGCACATCGGTATGGCTCAACATAGGCAGCTCCCTGTCGTACAACAGCAATTTTGAAAAAGCATCCGTGAGGGAAGTCAAGCTCGACGGCGAGGCATACTTTGATGTTGCAAAAGACGGACGCTCCTTTGTGGTAAATGCCGGTGACCTGCAGGTCAGCGTACTGGGCACCCGCTTCGCCGTAAGGCACACTCCCCTGTACGAGCGCGACCAGGTCACCCTCGTGTCGGGTTCCGTGCGCGTGAAAGGAGAAGGCATCCAGGCGGTAACTCTTTCTCCCGGCGAGCAATTGAGTTATGACCGCCTGCTGGGCGACAGCACCGTCCGCACGGTTGATACAGGCGACTATGTAAGCTGGATACGCTCGCAGATTTCGCTTGAGGACTGCACCTTGGGCAAAGTCATCGAAAATCTTGAGCACCGCTACAGAGTAAAGGTCAGCACGTTGGGAGACATCGACCTGGACCAGCACATCACACTTAAAATCAACGACGAGAGCAAAGAAAAAATATTTACCGTCCTCTCCTTTCTCGCCGATTGCGAACTCCGCATAATCGACGAAGGCAATATAGTCCTGATACGATAATTCACAAAACTTCTCTTATGAATAAACTAGCAAAAACATTGCTTCTGCTGTTTCTGTTGGCCTCTCCGGTCGTCTCCTGGTCGCAGGAAAGAAAGGTCAGCGGCAGCTGGCAGAATGTGCCGTTACGCACCGTCCTGAACGATCTGGAAAAACAGAGCGGATTCACTTTTGCCTACCGTACCGCCGAGATTGACTTGGAAAAGCGGGTGAGCGACGAAGCCAAAGGCGAAGATATTCTCCAGCTGCTCGGCAGGATACTCGCTCCCCAGCAAATGTCGGCAAGTATCGAAGGAACCCAGATCATGCTGCTCCGGAAACGGGGCGAGGATCCCAAGAAGACTGCTCCTTCAACTCCCAAGCGCACCTTTTCCGGAACCGTGGTAGCAACCACCGACCGCAGCCCTCTTGCTGGGGTAACGGTGTATGTTAAAGGCACTTCCACCGGCACGCTCACCGACACTGAAGGCCGTTATTCGCTAACGGTAGGTGCCGATGTCAAGGAAATAACGTTCTCAATGCTGGGATACCTCGACAAAAACATAAAGACCACCGAGAACGACAACTACTTCCGCATGGTCTTTCTGGACGAATCGTCAACTGCATTGAGCGAAGCGGTAGTGGTCGCCTTCGGAACCACCCAGAAAAGGGAGTCGATAGTGACCTCGGTGGAGAGCATCAACCCCGAGCAGCTCAAGTCGCTCCACTCTCCCACCCTGTCACAGTCTTTTGCGGGCAACCTGGCCGGCGTTATTTCCACCCAGTCATCCGGCGAACCCGGCTCGGACGGTGCCAATTTCTGGATCCGCGGTATTTCCACCTTCGGCCCCAACAGCAAGCCTTTGTATATCCTCGACGGAATAGAGGTCGGCGTAGGGGTGCTTGACGGTATCTCTCCGGAATCAATCGAGTCGTTTGCCGTGCTTAAAGACGCTGCGGCGACGGCTCTCTACGGCTCCCGCGGCGCAAACGGCGTCATGGTCATTACCACCAAGAGCGGACGCACGTCAGACAAGATGTCCATCAACGTCCACTTCAATTCGACGGTAAACACCTTCACCAAGGTATCCGAAATCGCCGACGGGATAACTTATATGGAGAACTACAACGAGGCTCTCCGCACCCGCGGCGGCAACGATTATTATCTGCCGGCCAAAATCGAGGCTGCCAAGCAGGGAATCAACAATTATGAGTACCCGCTTGTCAACTGGTACGATATGATTTTCCGCAAGTACTCTACCGCCCAGAGCGCCGACGTGAACATACGTGGCGGCGGAAACCGCGTAAACTACTTCCTGAGCGCTATGTTCGCCAACCAGAACGGTATGCTGCGAAACTCCCCGGAAGTATCGTTCGACACCGGCCTTAACGCACGCAAGTTCTCGTTCCAGAGCAACGTGACCGCCAAACTGACCAACAGCACTACGGCGTCCATAAAGATGACGTCCATATTGTTCTACAAGAACATGCCGTATTACAGCACGCAGCATTATTTTGCCGCGGCTCTATATGCCAATCCCGTAAACGTATCGCCCACATACCCCTCTGAGTGGCTGGGCAACGATGCCGACTATGTAGTGTTCGGCGGTACCGACGAGTGGGACGGAACCACATCGTGGACCAACCCCTACATGGACCTGTCGGAAGGCTACCGCAAGCAGTTTACAGAGAACACCACGACTTCGGTCCGCCTGGACCAGAACCTCGACATGATAACCCCGGGACTCAAACTGTGGGGACAGGCGTCGTTCTATTCCTACACTGCCGCTACCCTTACTTTCCGCAAGGCGCCTTGGCTCTACCGTCTTCAGGGGATAGATACCGACCCCGTCAGCGGCGAAAAGACCTACTACCTCTCACAGCTGGGCAGCGAAGGGTCGAAATACATAGGCTCCGATACTTCATCGAGCGGCTATCGCGAACTTAACCTGCAGACCAACCTCGAATACGCCCGCAGTTTCGGCCCCCATTCCATAAACGCCGTGGTCCTGTACCACCAGAAGGAACACGTTGACAATCAGGCCTCCAGTTACAACGCCCGCCTGCCCAAGCGCGAGCAGGGATTCGCCGGACGTCTGTCATACACGCTTCTGGACCGGTACGTACTCGAAGCCAACTTCGGATACAACGGCAGCGAAAACTTCATGAGAGGGCACCGCTGGGGCTTCTTCCCCTCCATGGCGGCCGGCTGGATCATCTCCAACGAGCCGTTCTGGGACAATCTCCGCAGCACCGTTGACCTGTTGAAGATACGCTATTCCTACGGCCTTTCCGGTAACGACTACCTGTCGGTACGTTTCCCCTACATCTCTTCGGTCGCAATGAATGTCAACAGCGGTTTTATCCAGGGATCCTGCGCCGACGGCTTCTATTCCGAAAAGGGTAACGTCGTGAACCTGTGGGGTAACGAAGACGCCACCTGGGAAGTGAGCCGCAAGCACGATATCGGCATCGAATTCGGCTTTATGCAACAGCTCAAATTCATCCTCGACATTTTTGACGAAAACCGTACGGGCATATTCATGGCCCGCCAGGTACTCCCCGCCACAACCGGTCTTTCAGGCGTGTCGCCACGGGGTAATCTTGGCGCAGTGCGCAACAGAGGTGTTGACTTCAGCCTCGAGTACAAGCGCATTTTCAATCCGGACTTTTCCATCAGCGCGCGCGGCACATTCACCTACGCCCACAACGAAATAACCGACTACGACGAGCCGGAGATCCAGCCTTATCCTTATCAGTCAAAGATAGGCCAGCCGGTATATGCTCCTTACGGACTCATCGCGGAAGGCCTGTTCAAAGACCAGGAAGACATAGACAACTCGCCTACCCAGACTTTCAGCACCAACTATAAGCCCGGCGACATCAAGTACAAGAATATGAACGACGACGATGTTATAGACGAGAACGACGCTACCTACCTCGGGCTGCCCACCGTGCCGGAAATCAACTACGGATTCGGCGCCACCATGAAATACAAGTCGTTCGACTTCTCGTTCTTCTTCTCCGGGCGCGACAGGGTATCCATCCTTATGTCCGACGCGGTACATCCGTTCGTCAACAAAACGCACCGCGGCTTGAATATGTTCAAATGGGTGGCCGACGACCACTGGAGCGAGAGCAATCCGAACCCCGACGCCAAATACCCCCGCCTTGACTGGGAATACAACCCCAACAACATCCCTGCGTCGAGTTTCTGGCTCCGGGACGGTAAATTCCTGCGATTGAAAAACGTGGAGCTTGGATGGACCTGGAAGGAAACCCTCAGGGTGTACTGCACGGGCACCAACCTGTTTGTCCTGTCTCCGTTCAAACTCTGGGATCCGGAACTGGCAAACGGCGCCGGAGTATCTTATCCTCTTACCAAGAGCGTTCAACTCGGTCTGCAACTTTTTTTCTAAATTTGGACTCTGATCATGAAAAAGACTTTATTGATCCTCGCTATACTCCCGTTCCTTGCGGCCTGCAACTTTTTGGATGTTGTGCCTGAAGATACCGCAAGCGTGTCGGATCTGTACTCCTCTCCTATGCAGGCGGAGCGCACGCTGAACTCGGTTTACGGCTTCTTCCCTCACCACATAGGCTATCATACCTATCCCGATTTCTTCCAGAGCGGCGAAGTGGTTACGTTCTACAGCAACCCTATCCGCTGGGCCGCTTGGAAGGCCATGCTGCACGGCTACGAGAGTTCCAACAGCACATACTTCGGCATGTGGTCGGGCGACACCGCAACCCAGCCCGGAGCCATGAAATATGACCTCTACAAAGGCATACGCAACGCCTGGACTTTCATCAACAACGTCGAATCCGTGCCCGGCCTGAGTCCCGAGAAGGCCAAGGTCTATACGGGCGAGGCTTATTTCCTCATCGGCCTGCTGCACTGGGTGCTTATGCAGCATTACGGACCCGTGGTGGTGGTTGACCATGAGATTTCGATGAACGAGCAGGTATCGAACATTCTCGTGCAGCGCTCTTCATGGGACGACTGCGCCGAGTTCGTATGCCGTATGTTCGACGAAGCGGCCACAAGGCTTCCCGCGCACCGCGACGACAAAGAGGCCGGGCGTGCCACTTCCGTTGCCGCCAAGGCCATCAAGGCCAGCGTGCTGGTCTATACCGCCAGTCCCCTGGTGAACGGCAATACGGACTTTGCCGACTTCCTCAATTTCGACAAGACTCCGCTGATCTCGCAAACCTACGACAAAAACAAGTGGAAAACGGCCCTGGACGCACTCCAGGATGCAATAGACCTGGCAGAAAGAGAGGGCTACCATCTGTATGTCGACCCGGCGGCCAGCGCCCTTCCCGAAAAAGAACGGGGACGCAACAACTACTATAAGCTGTTCATCCAGCCCATGACCGACAGCGGCAATAAGTGCGAGTACCTCTGGTCTTCCGCCTATGACGACCGCACCAACACTCCGAAGGGCTATTTCAACTACATCATCCAGAGGCTCGGAACACCCCGTGCATGGGATGGAGCCAAGGGCACCGACCTCGACAACTTCAGGCCCATGAGCGTTCCGACCATGCAGGCGGTTTGCACCTTCCTTACCGAAGACGGACTTCCCCTGTGGGCCGATCCAAAGACGAAGGATGAATTTGCCGCCAACAATCTCCTGACCATAGCGCCGGGCGATTCCACAGCTCGCCTGCACCGCGGACGGGAGCCCCGCTTCTATGCGTCGGTGGTGTTCGACCGCGGAAACATCATCTACAACGGAAAAGAGAAGAACACCATCTACACACGCGCAGGAGAGTATCACGGCTACTGCGGCAGCCGCACCTTGTATCATTCCTGCACCGGTTACTATTTCCAGAAGTTCGTGTCAATCAGCACCCAGTTCGACCAGACCAACCGCACGTTCAAACCGGTTTCCTACAGGGTTCCGTTCCTACGTCTGGCTGAGTTGTACCTCGATTATGCCGAGGCCAGCTTCGAGCTCAACGGAAGCTTGGATGCCAAGAGTATAGCATACATCGACAAAGTGCGCTCCCGCTGCGGACTGCCCGGATTCTCCGAGTCGTGGTCCAAAGCCGGCGGCATTCCCTCCGGCGACCAGCTCCGGGAGGCTATACGTGCCGAGATTGCTGCAGAAGTATGCCTTGAAGGCCGCAACTACGACAACTTCCGCCGCTGGAAGATTGTGCACAAGTTCCTTGAGAATACGCCTATGGAGCTGAATGTCTATGCCGATGATTCTTCGGCCGAGTCGTTCTACAAGCTGGTACCTCTTGAGGAGATTGCCCCGCGCTCTTTCAGCTACCCCAAGAACTATTGGTACGCGATTCCCATCACGGAAATGAAGATTAACTACAAACTTGTGCAAAATCCAGGATATTAATATGAAAAAGTTTCTTGTCTTAACTTTTATTACCCTTTGCTGCTCCTGCTCTTCAGGATATAAGACCCTCAACCGGCAAGCCGCCAAGGAGTATCTTGAGCCGTTCCGTACCGATGTTAGCTGGAACAACTTTGCAAAGAAGTTTATCTATGCTCCGGCATTCCATTTTGATGAAGTACAAGGTGCTGAATCTTATGTCTTTACGCTGACTCCCGACGGCGGCGAGGCCCTGAGTTTCAAGGCTTCCAAGCCCACGGCTCCGCTCTCGCCGGTGTGGGACAAACTGCCAGTGGGAAAGCAAGTTGATCTTACCGTGGACGCCCTGGCGGCGGACGGAAAGGTGATAGCACGGGCCGGCGAACGCAGTTTCCTTAAGGACTTCCCTTTCGAGGGCCCCTACCCCGGACCGGCCTGCGACTACCGCGAGGCGGCGCTCAAGGGAGCACTGTACGTCCACACCATGCCGGAGATCCAGCACTGGAGCACCTCTACGGTGCCGGACATGAACTATCCGCACAATACCTATCCCTGCAAGATAATAAGCGCTACTATACGCAACGAGTGCCTGATTGCAACCATGCTGCCCGACCGGCGCGAGAACGCCCTGGCGGTGGCACGCGGCGCGGCGCAGTTCCTTATCGACCAGAGCCGGCCCGAAGGAGACCCGCTGGCGTACTTCCCTCCGACCTACTATCTTGACAAGGAGGCATCAAAACGCGACTGGAACAAGGGCAAGACCATGACCCTTGAGGCGGCCAGCGCAGGACAGGCTTTCCTTGACCTGTACGATGTTACGGGCGAGAAGCAGTGGCTCGACCGTGCCGTGGCCATAGGCAGGACCTATATCAAACTCCAGCACGAGGATGGTTCGCTCCCCATCAAGGTGGATTTTGTAACCGGAGAGCCGGTGAACTCGGTGTGCGCTATGCTGCACCCCCTGCTGCGCTACTACAAGCGTCTTGAGGGATACGGCTTCGGAGAGTTCCTGCCCTACCGCATCAAGGGCGAGGAGTGGATGAATTCCACGGCCGTGAAGGTATTCGATATGACCGGTCAGTTTGAAGATGTGAACGTCAAGGGTCTGGAGCCTTACCAGAACCTCACCAACTGCACTGCGGCTCCTTACGCTTCGTACCTGCTCACCAAGGCAGCGCCCACAAAAGAAGATATCCGCAACTCGGAAGACCTGATCCGCCTGAGCGAAGACCAGTTTACGCATTGGGCCTATCCCGAGCGCACAGCCGACGGATTCTTCCTGCGTTATACTCCTTGCGTGCACGAGCAGTATCACTACGAGATGCCCGTCGACAACAGCGCCTGCAATGTGGCAAATGCCTGGCTGGATTACTATCGGGTGACCGGAGACTTGCTCGCCCTTGCCAAGGCCAAGGCTATGATAGACAATATCACCCGCATGCAGAACGCGGTGAACGGCAAGATTCCCACCACCTTTGAGTGGCGTGACGCCCGCAAAGACCGCAACCGCACGTTCTGGGTCAACTGCTCGCTGAGTTCCATCCAGATGCTGCTCCGCGCCGACAGCTTGAAGGACGACTTCAACAAACTTCCTTAATCGCTTCGGGGTTCCTTCCTGCGGAGGACCGTCTGCGCCCACGCAGCCGAGACCCATCTGAACCAGGTCGCAGTTGACGGCAGTCAATCCAAGC
>CAMYYI010000041.1 GCA_947303465.1 uncultured Bacteroidales bacterium | reverse complement strand
CGATCCCCGTATGGCCCAGACACTCCACGGCCCCAGCTACGTTGCCCTCGGCAAGACCGAACACGAGGAGCTCGACTTCGGCAAACGCACCTTCAACGGCTACCGCATCATCAAGTACATCTCCGACGACACCCATGAGACCGCCACTACCTCCACCACCGACTATCCGGTATTCAGGTACGCCGAGGTCCTCCTCAACTATGCAGAGGCCAAGGCCGAACTCGGCGAGCTCACCCAGGACGACATCGACAAGACTATAAATGTAATCCGCGCCCGCGTCGGCATGCCTGCCCTCACTGCTGTCCCTACAGTTGAAGACGCCCTCATGGCACAATACTATCCCAATGCAAAGGGCAGCCAGAAAGCCGCCATCCTGGAGGTCCGCCGCGAGCGCACCGTGGAGCTCTTCTGCGAAGGCCTGAGGCAGTGGGACCTGCTCCGCTGGGGCGAAGGCAAGTGGCTCACCGCCAAGGCTAACGGCGGGTTCCAGGGCATCTACATCCCCGCCCTCGGCGAGTACGACCTGGACAAGGACGGCAAGGTTGACCTGCTGCTCTACAGCGGCGAAAAGCCCAAGACCACAGCTCCTGCGAACAACCAGCTCAAGGTAGGTGGCGAACTCACCCTCTCCGAAGGCGACCACGGCTACATGACCTATTTCGCCAAGGAAGCCTACGAGTGGAACGAAAGCCGCGACTATCTCTGGCCCATCCCCGCCGACCAGCGTTCACTCACCCACGGCGCCCTCACCCAGAACCCCGGTTGGGACGACGGAGTTGTATTCAACGACTGATAAATGAAACGACTGTACAGCATACTGCTGTCGGCCCTCGCCGCAGTGCTCGCCATAGCTTGCGAACCCAAGGAAACGGAAAAGGAGACTGTTCCCATGTCCGCTTCCCCTGAGTCCGTAAGCATGGCGGCGCTCGGAGAGAACAAAACCATTACCCTGACATCGTCCACCGACTGGTATGCCCGCTCGTCCGAGAAATGGCTCAAGATACTGACAGCCAGCGGTAAAGGAAGCGACGCACCTCAGCAGTTGCCCATCATGGCGGAAGAGAATAAAAAGACTGAGGAGCGAAGCGCCACTGTTACAATCTCCAACCTCGACGGCGAGCAGCTCAGCATTTCGGTAAACCAGGCTGCAGGCAGCGGGGAAAGCACCCGTCGCGGCATCTATACTGCCGAAGACCTGCTTGGCTTTGCCCGGGCTGTAAACGGAGAGGGCTCAATCTCACTTTACCTGGTGGACGGGAGCGTGAGGCTGATGGCCGACATCGACGCATCTTCCATCAAGGAATGGATTCCTGCCGGCTCAAAGGAGAGGCCCCTTACCTACAGTTTCGACGGCGCCGGACACAGCATACTCAACGTAAACTGGAGGATAGACGTATCCAAATACCCCTATGCCGGATTCATCGGATACGCCAAGGGCATAAGCGTCGAAAGGCTGACCTTCGGCTCCCCCGGAAGCAGGGTCGAACTTAAGGGAAGCAACAGCTCGCTCACCCAGGCCGGAGGCATCGCAGGCGCGGCATTCTCCTCCTCCTTCGAAAGAGTAACGAACAACGCTACTCTCGTCATGCTGGAGAATTCCTGCCCGGGCAAGAACCTGAGCATAGGAGGCATAGTCGGATATTCCGACTCCGGTTCGAACGTAGGCTTGGACAGCGGCAACCGCGGATGCATCAACAACGGCGATCTGCTGGTGAACGCCCCCTGCAAGGAAGGCGGACTCGTCGGACACAACGAGGGTATTGTTACGTCAAGCACCAACTACGGAGCCATACTCGGCAAGATTTCCGGCAACCTCGGCCCTGGCTGGGGCTGCTCCTACAACGCCGCCAAGGATAATTTTTTCGGCAACTTCGGCTACGGTCACGTAGGCGATTACGACCGCTATGCCTCCAATCCGTCCGCAGCTCCCGCAGACGCTCTGTTGAATTCCATGATGAACGCCTCAGAAGGGTACGACATCGAGAAAAACACGATAGATTGGACTGCTGATTCATACTACGACTGGCAGACCCTCGAGAGCTACCCGCTCGCGGAAGGAGTCACTTATTCACACTACAGCTGGACGGGTGTTCCCAGGCACATGCACGTGCTGGAGGTTGACCTGTCAAATCCGCGTATCGAGCTTGCCAGCGCAGTTGCCGACGACGTGTTCCCCAATCCCAATGGCAACAACAACGGCAACAACGGATTCAACAAGCGCGAGACCCTTTCGCAGCTCTGCACACGCAAGCGCAGCGAGGGTCAGGACGTGATTGCCGGAGTGAACTGCTGCTTCTTCGACTCCCATAACGGTATATCAAGAGGTTACCACGTGCAGGACTGCGAGCCCATGTACATCAACAACCCCAAGGTGGTAGAGGACTTTCCCCATCACGGCTGGTGTTTTGCGGTCTATACCGACGGCACCGCCGCCTGCGGAAAGAAATACTTCAAGGGTACCCTGCGCACCGGTGGCTCCGAGTATCCCTTCTACACCGTCAACGACACCACGCTGCGTCACGCTTCCACCATATCCCCCGTCAACCTGTTCACGTCCAGTTATGTGCGTACGCCTCATCCGGAGTATCCCAAACTGGTGAACGATCTAGCACGGAATGTGCTGTATATAATCTGCGAATACAGCTCAGAGCCCATGAAAGTCAACACAGGATTCGCATCGGCAAAGGTTGTGCAGGTACTCGACGGACGTATGGGTGCCATATCCGAGCTTCCATACATAAGCTCCAGCAAGAGAGTGGGCATAGCGCTCAGCGGCAGCTATGCAAGCGCCCTGGCCGACGTCAAAGCTGGAGATACAATAGAATTCAAATGCGAGATTACCGTGGAAGGCCATGCCACCACGCCCATTTTCTCCCTGGAATCCACCATGTTCCAGATAATGGACAAAGGCTCAGACAACACTTCCTCGATTCCTTCGTCGCACTCAAACATCACAACCTACGACCCCATGACCTTCCCCATCGTAAGCGAGGACGGCCGTAAGGTGTGGCTTGTCGAAATAGACGGCCGCCAGGATTGGTACTCCATGGGAGTCAAGGCATACGAAGTTTACCGCATCGCCAAGAAACTCGGCGGCTGGAGCGTATCCCGAATGGACGGAGGCGGCTCGTCGGCTATGTGGGTCCGCAACCCCTCCACGGGCTGGAGCGGGCTGGTGAACAGCCCCTGCGACCCGAAGGGCGAGCGCAGCTGCCTTACATACATGATACTCAGACAAAAACACTGATTAACAATTTAGTATATTATGAGAACATTTTTCCGTACCGCATGCATGCTCCTCGCAGGAGTAGCACTGCTGGCCTCCTGTAAAGAGAAGGAGGAAGTCACCTACTACATGACTGCCGACAAGACCGCCATCAGCGATGTCGCAGCAAACAATCCCAGCGACGAGACCCTGGTGCTCAAGACCAACGCCGCTACCTGGCTTGTCCTCACTCCCGACTGGGTGAGTGCGACTCCCAACTCCGGCGAAGGCAACGAGAACGGTACCGTCATCACCCTCAAGATTGCATCCAACTACAAGAATGAGAGCACCGACACCGCTCCCCGCAGCGGCGTCCTCAAGTTCAGCGGCTCCGGCCAGACACTCGAGATTCCCATCTCCCAGAACGGCCACACCGCTGTAGTTGACCCCAACGCAAGCATAGGCGGCATTCCCGACATGGCTGAGTTCGAAGACTTCGTAAAGGCCGTGAACAACGGTGACGTACTCACACGTTGGCTCAACAGCGACGGCGAAGTCGAACTCCAGACAAACATCGACCTTTCCGAATACAGCGAGTGGACTCCCATCGGAGCCGCCACCAAGAGCGGCAACGGCAACACCGCCTCCAAACCCGAGGGTCCCTGCTTCGAGGGCAAGTTCAACGGAGCGGGCCACACCATCACCTTCAAATCCAGCGCGCTCATTCCCGACGGCGGCACCTGGGGCCTTTTCGGCGTAACCAAGGGAGCCGTCATCAAGGACCTCAAGATCGTTGCAGACGTAACCGTGGAAGGTGAAGCCGTCGCCGACGCAGGCATCCTCGTCGGTACCGCATACGGCACCACCATCGAGAACGTTTCCGTCAGCGGAAGCCTCAACATCAAGGGCAACAGGACAAATGACAAGCGTTTCGCCATCGGCGGAATCGCAGGTTTCGTATTCTCCGCGACCGTGGATGAAGCCCTTCTCGAGAGCAACATCACCAACTGCGAAGCCAACCTCAACGTCACCGGCGACAGCGGTGCCAACGTCAAGAACGGCGGCACAGGCGTCCAGTTCGGCGGAATCGCCGGCTTCAGCACCTCCGACAAAACCGCCGCACGCAACCACATCGAGAACTGCACCTTCGGCGGCGCAATGAATGTTGCTTCCGGACGCGCAGCCGGTATCGGCGGCGCAGCCAACTGGGGCACCATCTACAAGAACTGCGTCAACAACGCCAGCATGCACAACGAATTCACCAACGGTCGTGAGGCCGGTGTCGTCTGCGTCATCGCAGAGCAGTGCGCAATCATTGACTGCGTAAACAACGGCAACCTCACCACCATCGATACAAGCACCACTCTGGGCGGCATCTTCGCTCTCCTCAACCACGACACCTGCTATGTCGAAGGCGGAGCCAACTATGGAGACATCATCTGCGCCAACGAAAAATACCGCGGCCTTATAGGAGCCAACTGGAGCAAGTTCGACCACGTGAGCGGAGTCGGAGTCGGCGGACGTCTCGGTGACGATGCCAACAACCTCACTGCCGCTTCCGAGGGCAACTTCATGGATCTCATCGGCTTCGTCGTAGCTGGCATGGAGACTCACATCAGCGACCTTAAGTTCGTTTCCAAGTAAGTCATGAAAAGAACTTATATAACCCCTCAGGCTGAGTCCGGGCAGTTTGTCCCGGAACTCAGCCTCCTGGATGTATCCGGAGATATTACTGATCTTACCAACGTGGAAGACAGTTGGGACTATTAATCACCGAAAGCAATGAAAAAGTATTTGTTTTTCGCAGCCGCCTGTGCTGCCCTGCTCTCGGTGAGCTGCACCAAGGAGAACAACGTCCCCGCCAAGGTGGGAGCAACCACTCTTGAGGCTTCCCTGTCCCCGCTCGTCAAAACGACTATCGACGGAGTCAAAGTCAGTTGGGCCGAAGGCGATGCAATATCCGTAAACGGCGTCGGTTCCGAAAGCTTGAGCCAAGGAGGAGCGACAGCCAGCTTCACATTGACGAGCGAAGTTAATGCTCCTTACTGTGCTGTATATCCTCCATATATTTACTACGGAGACGAAATCGTAGAGCTCAGCGATGTGATGTACCTGGAGCAGTGTACGTCCATTCCTATGGCCGCTTATTCCGATTCGAAGACTTCGCTCAGTTTCAAGCCCCTCACCGCAATCATCAAGATTCCTGTCACCGGAGAGGACGGAGTTTCCCTCGCCACCGTCACCCTCAAAAGCAACGGCGATGAACAGGTAAGCGGTCCCTTTGGTATAGATTACACCGTACCGGAGCTTATAGGCGGACTCGACGGCACCTACAAGACGATTACCGTCAATTGTGAGAATGCCCCCCTTAGCAGTACCCCCACGTACATCTACATCCCCGTTCCCGCAGGTACATACGCCAGCGGTCTGGAGATAGAGTTCAAGACTGCGAGCGACATCACCATCAAAAAGGGTACAAACGCCCGTACGCTTGCCGTCGGAGAGCTCAGAAGCATGCCTGAGGTACACATCGCAGCTGCCGCTCCCACCGGAATCTATAATGCAGAAGACCTGATAGCTTTCGCCGAAGCCGTGAACAGCGGCGCCGAAGACCTCTCTAAGTGGCAGAACGAGGCCGGAGAAATCGCCCTCATGGCCGACATCGACCTCTCGTCATACTCTGAGTGGACCCCTATCGGTTATCCCGAGGTAAAGGTAGCCAACGGAGCCAACAGCAGCGGCCCCGAAGGTGCTGTCTTCACCGGCATTTTCAACGGCGGCGGCCATACCATAAAGAACTTCAAGCCCACCGTTTCCGTAAAGAACAATAATACCTGGGGCCTGTTCGGAGTGCTCAAGGCGGCTACCGTAAAGGATCTTGTCATCAACTGCGACATAACGATAAGCGCTGAAGCCAAAGGTGACGCAGGCGTAGTTGCCGGCACGATGATCTGCTCCACCGTAAGCAACGTCACAGTGAACGGCAAGCTCACTACGGCAGGGAACAAAAAAGACAACAACCGCTTCGCTCTGGGAGGTATCGCCGGATATATCTGCGGCAATTCCGAAAACGGACCTTCGACCATCGAGAATTGCGAGGTCACCCTCTCTGTTGCCGGCAATAGCGGCGTGAATACCAAAAACACCGCGACCGGCGTAATGTTCGGCGGCATGGCCGGATATTCCACTACAGATGCCAACGGGTCCAATTCCAACTCCATCACAGACTGCACCTTCCGCGGAGAGATAAAGCTGGATGCCGGCCGCGTGAGCGGCATACTTGCAACCGCCTATTGCAACACCGCCCTGACGCGCTGCACCACCTACGCCGACCAGACCAACGCCTTCGTAAACGCACGAATCGGCAATGTGCTCAGTTACGCCGGGGATAATGCTGCTCTTTATGACTGCGTCAACTACGGAAACCTTTTCATATCCAACGAGAAGACCCACGTCGGCGGTATAGTCGGCCTTCTGGACAAGACCAGCAACATCGTTGAAGGCGGAGCCAATTACGGCAACATCTACAGCGCCAACGCCGACTCCCCCCGTCACTCGGGTCTCATCGGCGGCAACCTCGTCCGTTTCGACCACATCAGCGGCGTAACCGTGAGCGGCAAACTCGCAGTTTACGGTGGCGATTTCTTCGCGGTCGATGCTTCCAACTTCATGGATTACATCGGTCCCGTCGGTGAAGGATTTGCAGAAAAGATCACAGGTCTCACATACGTTGCACCGTAATGATCCGACTGGCTACACGCATAATTCCACTGCTTCTTTCGCTTCTTCTCTCCTGCCCGTGGGCCGGAGGGAAGGAGCTTAAGATTCTGTACTGGAACATCCAGAACGGAATGTGGTCCGACCAGGGAAACGGTTATGACAACTTCGTCGCTTTCGTGAGTGAAGTCGAGCCCGACATCTGTATCTGGTGCGAGGCCGAATCCCGTTACATAACGGGGTCCGACAAGAAGCTCAAGGTCTCCGAAGACCAGTACCTCCCCTGGAACTGGGATCTGCTCGCCGCCCGCTACGGACATGACTACACCCTGATTTGCGGCAAACGCGACGGATTCCCTCAGGTCATTACTTCCAAGTACCCAATCAAGATAGTGAAACGCATCACCGGAAACGGAGATGACATCGTAGTCGTACACGGTTCCGGCTGGGCAAAGGTGGACCTGGGCAAAGGGAAAGAACTCAACATAGTTACCCTGCACACGTATCCCTTCAAGTACGCCTATGGCGCCAAAGACAAGAAGGAAAGCGAGGCAGCACACGGTGGAGACTATTTCCGGGCCGCAGAAATGCAGTACATCTGCAGCCAGACCATAGGCAGCGTACCAGGGGCCGCGGCACAGCTGTGGCTCATGGCCGGCGACTTCAACGCCATATCCAGGGTGGACAATTTCCATTACGGCCTCGACGAGTCCGATCCGGCTTTCCTCGTTCACGATTATATCAAGCAGAACACTCCGTACTTAGATCTGGTAGAGCATTTCCACAAAGGTGAATTTTGCAAGAGCACACAGAGCGGACGCCGCATAGACATGGTTTATGCGACTCCGGCCCTGTTGAAGCGGGTCCGGAGCGCAGAATACCTCCACGAGGGTTTCCCCGCCGCAGAAAGGGACTCATCGATGCGACAGTTCTGTCACCCGTCAGACCATTATCCTGTTCTCGTACGCCTGAAGATGTAAGCATTATTGGCAGGTTCCGCCCGACCGCGGGGCCTGCTCCCAAACAAGCATTAAACGAATTATGACTAACAATCACAGAAAGGACTACAACAGTCCTAAAACCGAAGCGAGCGCATACATCCCCGCCCTGCTTTGCGACAGCCTCATTGATGGAGGCTCCGAAGACATTGTGGATGAGAACTGGGATTTTTAAACTTTCGGCCATGACAAAGATTCACAACGCATATCTGATGGCAATCGCATCCCTGATTGCATTCTCCTGCACGCCCGAAAAGGAGGCCGAACCCACCGTCCTCCCCCGTGGCAGCAAAACCATCGTAGCGGAGCGTGAAGGCCTCGATCCCGCCACCCGTGCCTCGGTACAGCCCGACGGCAAGAGCGTCTGGTGGAACGTAGGCGACTGCATTTCCGTATTCGCCGGCGGCGGCTCTGCCGGCTCAGTATTCACATCCACCGAAACGCAGGACGGAAGCACCGCCAGCTTTGCCGGCGAAATCGGCAGCGCTTCCACATATTATGCCGTATATCCCGCCGACTGCAATCCTTCCGTAGATGAGAGCGGTGTGTTCACGCTCACGCTCCCTGCAGCCCAGCAGGCAGTAGCCGGTTCCTTCGACGCCAAGGCCTTCCCCACCCTGGCACAGTCAACAAGCCTCAGCATGAAGTTCTTCAACACCGCCGGCGGTATCAAGTTCGCCGTCTCCGAAGAAGGCATCAGCGAGATCGTCATAAAGGGCTGCAACGGCGAGAACCTGGCAGGAAGGGCAAGCTTCGCCTTCGAGGGCGGAGTCCCCGTACTCAAGGGAGTTTCCGAAGGGCAGAAGGAAGTCGTGCTCACCGCACCCCAGGGAGGATTCGTACCCGGTACCTTCTACTACGCGGTACTGCTTCCCGGGTCGCTGAGTAAAGGCATCGACGTTACCCTCAAGCACACGGGCGGCGTTCCCGATTCCGAACTCGTGTCGTCCAAGGCGAGGACCATAAAGAGGGGCACCTTCGGCGTGCTGGAAGGACTGAACTCCATCATAGCTTCGAACGGCAAGGTGCGCTTCTACCTTCAGCTCGACGGTAATCTGCGCAGCAAACTCGGGCTGCAGGACGGCACCGTCAAAGACTGGTCCATGAAGATGAACGACCGCATCTGCATAATCAAGACCGATGCAGCAGGACGCTATTACATAGAGGTCGCAGAGAATGCCGAGAAGAAGTACGATGCAGTGATTTACAATGCCAATTCTCCCATGTGGTACGGCACCAGCGCACTCACAGACGTTGTGGTCCCCTACTCACAGTTCTGGGACAATACGGTCCAGGATTTCGCAGACTACCCCCGTTATGCATCCTACAGCCCCGAGACGGGAAATATCCTTGTTTTCTCCGATGCAGTGGCTCTGCTTAACGTCAAACTCAGCGGCAGCGCGTCAGCCACATCCGTAAAGGTGCGTTCGCTCGACGGCAAGCCCCTGAGCGGCAAAGCGTCCGTCGAAGGCAGTGCCTTCACCCTCACGGAAAGCCTTGACTGGGCGGTCGTCAACTGCACCAACAAGGGTTCTTTCGTATCTATGCCTGCAACGGTTCCCGTCCTCATAGCTCCCGGCGATTATACCGGCGGCCTGGAGATTACCGTTTGCGATTCAAACCACAAGATGTTCCGCACGACCGTCTATCCCGGCGTAATCGAGGCCGGGCAGACCTACGAGACGAGCGAGAATTACACTCCCGACAGCACTCTTCTTTTCTACGAAGGCTTCGACAACTTCGTCTGGGGCGGTGACATCATGGGCGGTGAAGGCTCCATAGGTTACGCTCCCGACTCAACCATGCCCGGAATCACCGACGGAAAGGACCGTGACGGCTATGCCAACGCTTTCACCAAAGTAACTTACGACTATCCCGGTTCAAGTTTCATCCAGTCCAACACATGGGACGACGTAAAGACTTATACGCTGTCCACTTCGCACATTGTGCCCCTGAGTTACATTAACAGCCGCAATCTGGCGGACTGGAAGTACCTTTACCGATGCCAGGAGTATCACGGCGCCATGGCAGCCGGGCTTGAGGTGAACCGAGGCGTTGTGCAGACTCCTGCGTTCAGCGAAATCAAGACTTTCACGGACGCCGTCATTTCCTTCAAGTTCTGCCTTCGCGACGGCTGCGAGGACGACTTGCTTGTGCAGCTCGTTTATGGAGGCAAGATCACTTCCATGAAGATTGACGGCAAAACCGCCGATGCCGTAATTGATTACAATGCAGTCAACGGACGCGGCGTTCTGAACCACAGCAGCGTCACCATTCCCGCTTCCCTGGCCTCCAGGAAAGAGTGGCATACCTGCGAGATTACCGCCGAGAACCTCACCGACGCCTCCAGCCTCTACATCGCCGGCAATTCCACAAGCACCGGCGTCAAGCATGGATTCTACCTCGATGACATACAGGTCAACCTCATTCCAGGCACCGACGGCAAGAAAGGCAGCCTGCGAGTGCTCTACTGGAACATCGACTACGGCATGTGGGCCGACCAGCACAACAACTACAACAACTTCGTGAATTTCGTCAAGAGATACGACCCCGACATCTGCGTGTGGACCGAAGGAGCCACGGTATTCAAAGACAACAGCACCGCCAAGGTCGGCAGTGCAAGGTACCTGCCTAACGGATGGGGAGAGCTCGCCGCCCGTTACGGCCACGGCAACGTGGGCGTAGGAGGAATAGTCGGCACAACCTACCAGTTCCCGCAGGTCGTAACTTCAAAGTACCCTATATCAATCATAAAGAAGATAAGCACGGAATCCATCACCCGCGGCGCCGGCATGTTCAGGGTGACGGTCAACGGCAAGACCATAGACATCGTGACCGGACACATGTGGCCTGAAAGCACTTCTCCAAGCTCACAGATCAGCAATGGCGCGCTCTACCGCGAGTACGAGATGGACTACATAATCAAGCAGACCGTCAACAACTCTTCCTACAGCTCGACTACCAACTGGATGCTTGTAGGTGACTTCAACTCCCCTTCCAGGCTTGACATACCCGTTATCGACGCAGGGGGGTCTCCTACCGCGGACAAATACAAATGCCAGAACGTAGTGCTTGACAAGACCAACCTCAAGGACATAATGAGCATAGCCTACAGGGCCGGAATCGATTTCGTGTCCAGCACCTACGGCAACACCGACAGGCGCGACTACATGTATGTCTCCCCCGCCATGGCCACCAAGGTGGTCCGAGCATTCAACGTAAACGACAGCTGGACCAAGACCAAGGGCAAGGGTGCCGTTTCCGACATGAACGTTCCCAGCGACCACAGGCCCATGCTGGTGGAGTTCAACTTCTAAACCATGACTGCATACGAAAAACAGGCCGACCCTTTGACATGAACCCCGAAAGTTAGACAAAAAACTTTCGGGGTTTTGTTATGCTAAA
>CAMYYI010000040.1 GCA_947303465.1 uncultured Bacteroidales bacterium | reverse complement strand
ATAATAACCGCTCTTCGGCCCTGCGGAAGCGCAAAAGCGCCTCCTCCCGGCCTATGAAACGCATTATATCAGCAATACCCAGCCCGCTTGACGAGCCGGTGAGAGCAAGGCGTATGCAGTTCATAACCTTGCCCATGGGCCATTCCTTGGCCTTTATGTATTCTTCCATGGAAGCTGCGGAGTCCGTCTGCGTAAGCGCTTCGCGCGCCATGGCAACATTATCCGCCTTCCAGAACTTTGCGGCATCCTTTTCCACATACTCCGCAGGAGTCTGGAAAAGATACCACGCTATATCCCAGAAATCGGCCACGAAGGTGGCACGCTCCTTTATCAGGGCCACAACTTCGCGTACGAAATCTTCCGATGCCGTGACCCCGTGCTCCCGAAGTACAGGCATGAACAGCGCAGCCAGCTCCTCGTCGGAGCGCATGCGCAGGTATTCCTTGTTGAACCACTTGGCTTTATCCGGATTGAATTTAGCCCCCGACTTGCCGACCTTCTCAAGCGAAAAAGCGGCAACAAGTTCATCAAGAGAGAATATCTCCTGCTCCGTACCGGGATTCCAGCCCAGCATGGCAAGCAGGTTGACGAAAGCGTCCGGGAAGTATCCGTCCTCACGGTAGCCGCGGCTGACAGCCCCGTCCGGAGCGGTCCACTGGAGCGGGAATACCGGGAAGCCCATCTTGTCGCCGTCGCGCTTGCTCAGCTTGCCGTTGCCCACCGGCTTGAGCAGCAGGGGCAGGTGTGCGAACTTGGGCCGCTCCCAGCCGAATGCACGGTAAAGCAGGTAGTGAAGGGGAAGTGAAGGGAGCCATTCCTCGCCGCGTATGACGTCGCTGACCTCCATGAGGTGGTCGTCCACTATGTTGGCGAGGTGATAGGTGGGCAGCTCGTCCGCCCTCTTCCACAGCACCTTGTCGTCCAGCGTGGAGGTGTTCACCTCTATGTGCCCGCGTATCTCGTCGTCCATCCGGACAATCTCGTCGGAGGGCATCTTGAACCGTACGGTCCAGTCTGTGCGCTCCTCCAGCAGGCGGGCCACCTCATCGGCCGGCAGCGTCAGCGAATTGCGCAGGCGGCCACGGGTGGAGGCGTTGTAGATGAAGGTCTGGCCTGCGCCTTCAGCGGCAGCACGTTCCTTCTCCAGCTCCTCTGCGGTATCGAATGCATAGTAAGCGAAGCCTCCGTCTACCAGCTGCTCGGCGTACTTGCGATATATGCCGCGGCGCTGGGACTGGCGGTAAGGGGCGTGGGGGTTGCGCTCGTCTGCGACCTCCGCCACGCGTCCGTCGGCATCGAGGCCCTCATCGGGCACAATGCCGCACCAGCGCAGCGACTCAATTATGTATTCCTCCGCTCCGGGTACGAAGCGGTGAGAGTCTGTATCCTCTATGCGGAGTATGAAATCTCCGCCGTTCTTCTTGGCTATCAGATAATTGTACAGTGCCGTACGGACCCCTCCCATGTGCAGGGGACCGGTGGGCGACGGTGCAAAACGTACTCTTGTCCTTCTCATGATCTTCTGATTGCTGGAATGTTTTCAAGGTCTGAAAGCGGATCCCCGTCAGCGACCAGCAGGGCCGGGCGCTTGTCGGGATCGAAACGGAAAACCCTCAGGTTGTCCGAAGAACTGTATCCTATGTGGGAGCCCAGGCTGTCCTCTATGAGGCTGATGCCGCGGGAACTTGCTGCCTCGTTCTTGTCGTAGACGAAGTCGCGGGTAATCATGATGTAGTTGCCCATGTCCCGGCGGGAACCCACTATGTCGATGAACTTGAGGCCGGTGACTATGGAGGTGATATGGATGCGGTCTCCGGTTTCCGGATCCTCATCCCATATGAGACCTTTCTTGAAATTGTTCGCTCCGCCGGTGTATTCGTCTATGCGGCGGTTGATCTCCGACATGTCGTTCATGGTAAGGCCCTGCTCGTTCTTTCCGCCCGTGATGTTCACCAGCACGTTCTTGGCGGTCTTGAGGTCGAAATCGTTCAGCAGGGGAGACTCGAAGGCCTGGCGCACCGCATCCTCTATGCGGTTGGGTCCGCGGCCCTCGCCGTAGCCCATCAGTGCCATGCCGCTGTCTTTCATCATGGTCTTCACGTCCTCGAAGTCCACGTTGATGTAACCGTGCTTCTGGATAATCTCGATGATGCCCTTTACGGCTGTCGAGAGCACCTCGTCCGCCTTGGGGAAGGCGTCGTGTGTGAGCTGGTCCCCGAAGTGGTCGTAAAGCTTCTCATTGTTGATGATCAGCAGTGAGTCCACGTTCTTCTCCAGCTCCTGTATGCCGTCTATGGCGCGGGACATCGCCCTGTCGCCCTCGTTCTTGAAGGGAAGGGTTACCACGGCCACCGTGAGTATGCCCTTCTCCTTGGCCATCTTGGCTATTATGGGAGTGGCTCCGGTGCCGGTGCCGCCGCCCATTCCGGCAGTGATGAACAGCATCTGGGTGCCGGTATCGATAATCTTCTTTTCAATCTCGCTCTGGCTGTCGATGGCGGCGTTGCGTCCCTTGATGGGGTTGGTGCCGGCGCCGAGCCCTGCGCCCATCTGTATCTTCACGGGAACCGGGCTGCTTTCCAGGGCCTGCGAGTCCGTGTTGCACACTACAAAGCTGCAGCCTTCGATACCGGTGCGGTACATGTAGGAAACGGCGTTGCATCCGCCACCTCCTACGCCTATCACTTTTATGATCTCGTCTGAGCGCTTCCAGTCCACGGGGACCGTTGCCGTAAGGTCTATATTGAAATCGTCAATCATGGCTATTGTCCTCCTTCTTTGTTGTCGCCCATTTCGTCGTATATGTCTCCGAAGAGGCCGTCGAATCCGTCGTTGAAGATCTTGTTGAGCTTGGTCCAGATATAATGTTTGGGCTCTTTAGGCAGTTTTACCGGTTTAACCTTCTCCTGCTTGCGCGGCTGTATCTTCTTTATCTTCTTCTCGACCTTTCCAAAGTCGTCCGGCTGGAACAGGTTGCCCTGTCCGCTCTCGTCCGGTTTTACTTCTTCTACGGGAGCGGATACTTCCGGTTCGGGCTTCGCCGCTTCTTCTATGCAGTTGAGGTAGGGGTCGGATGCAGCTTCCAGGATGAGTCCGATGGATGTGGCGGCCTCCGCCTCGCCTATTCCGGGGCAGCCGTCGGAACTGAACCTGCTGGCCAGCGGGAACCCGATCCTCACGTTGTACCCCGATATCTCCTTTATCATGTTGCCGAGGTTCACCAGGTTGGCGCCGCCTCCGGTGAGCACAATGCCGCAACGTAGCCTGTCGGCAAAGCCGCTCTCCTGTATGAGGAAGAGCATGGCTGCGATTATTTCCTTGCAGCGGGCGGTGATGATTTCCGACAGATACTTCACGGGCAGGTTTTCGTAAGTTCCGTTTTCTTCGTCGTTAATCTGCAGTATCTTGTCGCCCATGGTCTGAAGCTTCTCCGGCATGCAGGCGCCGAAGGCAAGCTTGATGTTCTCCGCAAGTACGTCGTCGAAGGCGCACTCCAGGCGTATGTCCGTGGTAATGCTCTTGCCGCCGAAGGGAATGTATCCGAAGTAGCGCATTATGCCTCCCTGGTAGATGGATACGGAGGTTACGCCGGCGCCCATCTCGAGCAGGGCGACTCCGTTGGCCATCTCGTCATTCTTCAGGACGGCGTCGCCGACGGCTGCCGGAGGGAAGATGGCCTGGGCAAGGGCCACACCCGCATCGTTGAGCATGATGTCTATATTGCGCACCGCCTTCTTCTTTCCCACGAAAATCTTGAAGTTTCCGGTAAGTGAGTCGCTGCTGGTGCCTACCACATCCTCCTCGTTGCCAATCACGTCGTCTGTCCTGAAGGACTGCGGCACGGCTCCGTAGATAAGCTCGTTGCTGCCGTCCGTAAGGGGATAGGAGTCCAGGGCCATGCTCTTGAGGTTGATGATTTCTTCTTCCTCTATGAGCACGGAGGGGTCGCTGCGGTCTATCTTGGCGCTGGCGGTTTCCTGGCGCACGTTGTAGCGCGGCAAACCTACCACGACCTGCAGTATCTTGATCTGCAGCTCGTCCTCGGCCTCGGCAATAGCCGCCCTGAGCGGCCCTGCGGCCCTGCGCGGATTGTACACGCAGTTGTAGCGCATGCCGTCCGACGGCCTCTCCTTGTAGTAGATAATCTGGACGTTTTCGCCCACAACCTTGGCTACGCAGAGTGCGAGTTTCGATGTGCCCAGATCTACTGTCGCTATATATCTTTCCTGCATATTATTTGTTTGTTATATTTCAAATTGACGCTTTTGTAGGGGCCTCTCCCCTCAGCGGGCTGTATGTGTGTATAATATTTGCCCATGCGGGCGAACTTGCTGTCCAGGTTGTCCGGGAAACCTATTATGAAGCGTTCCTTGCCGTCGTTGACCTTCAGTTCAAGGTCTCCGGACTGGCTTACGCATATGCATGCAATACGCTCCTTCCAGATTTTGCTGCCCTGAACGTATTCAACCAGCTTCAGCACTCCTTCAGACCAGGCGGCCCAGGACTTGCTGTCCACGGGAGGAAGCGCTCCTTCTATTACAGGCACGTCGGCGGTATAGCCGTTGTTCAGCGGGAAGACGAATCCGGTTCGGTCCATATAGAAACCCTGCTCTCCGCGCTGGAAGCGCAGCACGGGCTTGCGCTGCAAAATGCTCACATGCAGCATGCCGTCCGGGGTAGTCCAGGCTTCACTCTTCTGCACTACGCTCTTCTCTTCCAGTATCCTTTCCATGCGGTTCAGGTCCAGGCTGTCCAGCCTTACGCCTATGTATGTGCCGTATTTCTTGTCTATGAGTTCCTTGACATCCTCGGGCGAAACGAATTCGTATTTGTCTTTTATCTGGACGTCGAGTCCGTTGCACAGCACGGCTGCACGTTCGTTCATGGCGCATCCCGCCAGCAGTACGAAAGCTGCCAGCAGTACGGCCAGGACGGCGCAGAAGGCTATGTTACGGATGCGGAGTCTCATTATCTTGCGTTCAGTAATTCTGTTATGGGTTCTATGAAACGGTCTATATTGCCGGCCCCGAAGGTGGCCAGCACGTCCAGTTCTTCTTTCTTCAGGACGTCCATCAGTTCCTCCTTGCGTATCAGCATCTTGCGCGGGGCTGTGACGTCTTTGAAGATTATCTCCGAGGTAACTCCCGGAATAGGTTCCTCGCGTGCCGGGTAAATGTCCAGAAGTATAAGGCTGTCCAGCGCGCTGAGCGCCTGGGCGAATTCAGGAGCGAAGTCCCTGGTACGGGTGTACAGGTGAGGCTGGAAGACGCCGGTAATCTTGCGTCCGGGGGAGATGCCCCGCAGCGATGAGATGGCGCTCGCAAGCTCCGCCGGATGATGGGCGTAATCGTCTATGTAAGTTATGCCCGGCTTGTTCACGTGCTCGTCCAGCCTGCGCTGTACGCCGCAGAAGCTGCCTATGGCATGCCTTACCTTCTGCCCGTCGCAGCCGTGGCAGAGGCATACCGCCGCTGCGGCAATGCTGTTCTCAACATTGATCCATCCGAGCGCGCCGACGCGTATGTCGCTCAGGGTGCCGCCGGGATAAACCAGGTCGAAGATATAATGCCCGTCCGGCTGCAGGCGCAGATTGCTGCCATGGAAGTCGGCGCCGGGATTGTCGAAGTGATAGGTGAAGATGCGGGCTCCCACCTGCTCCTGCCTGATCGGCAGGCCGTACTTCATTATGATGGTCTCCTTTACCTGGACTGCAAAAGCCAGGAAGGCCTCTTGTACGTGTGCAAGGTCTCCGTAGATGTCCAGGTGGTCGGCATCCATTGCGGTAATGACCGCGATATCGGGATGCAGCTGCAGGAAGGAACGGTCGAACTCGTCTGCTTCTGCCACTACGACAGGAGTGCTGCTCATCAGCAGGTTGGTACCGTAGTTCTTGGAGATGCCGCCGAGGAAGGCAGAACAGCCCTCTCCGGATTCCGTGAGGATATGGGCTACCAGGGTGGATGTGGTGGTCTTGCCGTGGGTGCCGGAAACGGCCAGGCAGCACTGCCCGCCGGTGATTTCGCCAAGGGCCATGGAACGCTTGACCAGTTTGTATCCATGCTCCTTTACGTAGCACAGTTCGCCCAGGTCGGCCGGTATGGCGGGAGTGTAGATGACGAGGGTGGCGGCTACGTCCCCGGGTATGCGGGAGCAGTCGTCCTCATAGTGCACGGAGATGCCCTCCTGCTCAAGCTGGGCGGTGAGCGGAGAAGGTGTACGGTCGTAACCTCCGACCTCGAAGCCGCGGAACTTGTACCAGCGTGCTATCGCGCTCATCCCTATGCCGCCTATTCCGATGAAATAGACGTATTTAAGCTTATTGTCACTCATTCTCCAAGTATCTTGTATATTTCTTCCGCTATGGTATGTGCCGCATCCGGCAGGGCCATTGCGGCGGCGTTCCGTTCAAGTACCGCTATGCGCTCGGGATCGAGTACGAGTCCCAGTGCGGTGGGCATAAGTTTTTCCGATGCCTCGGCGTCGCGTACCAGCAGCGCCGCATCCTTACGCACGAGGGCCATAGCATTGTGCGTCTGGTGATCCTCCGCCACGTTGGGGGAGGGGACGAACACCGCCGCCTTTGCCGTGGCGCAGATTTCCGACACGGAAGATGCGCCGCTGCGGCTGATGATCACGTCGGCCATGGCATAGGCCAGGTCCATGCGCGCAATGAAGTCGCTGTAGCGTATCGCAGGCAGATTGCGGCCCTCCATGAAGGCGTCTATGCCCTTCTTGTAGTATTTGCCGCACTGCCAGAGCAGCTCCACGTCTTCGCCCCCGGGGCATCCGTCCTCTATCCACTTCTTCATGGCATTGTTCAGGGTTCCGCTGCCGAGGCTTCCGCCGATTATGAGTATGTGGCGCTTTGACGGGTCGAAGCCGTACAGTTCCAGTCCTTCCAGGCGCTCGGAAGCGCTGTAGGGATGCATGGAGGGGCGTATGGGGTTGCCCGTCATCACTATCTTGTCTGCAGGGAAGAAGCGTTCCATGCCCTCGTAGGCAACGCATATCTTCTGTACGCGCGGACCGAGCATCTTGTTGGTGAGCCCGGCAAAGCCGTTCTGCTCCTGAATCAGGGCCGGCAGCTTCATGCGGGTGGCAGCCATGAGCAGGGGAGCGCTGGCATATCCTCCTACGCCCACTGCTATTTCCGGCTTGAACTTCCGTATAATCCTGCGTGCCTTGGCTATGCTCCCTACAAATCTGGCAGGAACGAGTACGTCGTTGGCTATGTTGCGCACGGTGAGCTGGCGCTGCAGGCCGGTGATGGGCAGCCCAACTATCTGGAAGCCCTCGGCCGGCACCTTCTCCATCTCCATCTTGCCCTCGGCGCCCACGAACAGTATCTCCGTTTCCGGGTTCAGCCGCTTAAGCTCCTTGGCGATGGAGACTGCCGGGAAGATGTGTCCCCCGGTACCGCCTCCGCTGATTATGACCCTTAGTTTCCTATAATTCATACTCGTCCAATTCCTGGTTAAGTTCTTCTTCCGCCTGGCTCACGTTGCCGCTCTCGAAGTCGTCCAGTTCGTCCAGACCGGAATTCACGTTTTCTTTCAGCTCCAGCAGGGGCTGTGCGTCACGCTGCTCCTTTTCTATGCGCTGCTGGGCAATACGGCTGAAAGACAGTATTATGCCGAATGCAAGGCTGAAGCAGAGGAAGGCGCTGTTGCCATGGCTTATGAGCGGCAGCGTCTGGCCGGTCATGGGCCCTATGTCCGCATTCACGAACATGTGCAGGAACGCCTGGCCGGTAATAAGCATGCAGAGTCCTGCGACCGTGAGCTTGGCATACAGGTCCTTGCCTGAGTTGCGCGCTATTATCGAGCCCCTGGCCATAAGGGATACGTACAGGAAAATCACAATCAGAGCCCCCCAGAGTCCGTATTCCTCTATGATGAAGCTGTACATGTAGTCTTCCGAGATATCCGGCACCACATAACGCTGGGTGCTCTGTCCCGGGCCCTTTCCCAATATTCCGCCTTCCTTTATGGCTATCTTGGCGCTGTAGGGCTGGCGTATCTTGTCGAGGGCCTTGTAGTATTCGTCCGAACCCTCGCGGGCGTCTATTACCTTCTGCTCCCAGTCTTCTCCCTCGCTTATTCGGCTGATGGCGGTGCCTATACGTCCCATGAGCTTGTGGTCGCTTATCTGGTAGATACCCCAGCAGGCTCCGAGAATAACCACCGCGGCCGCGCCCAGAATGGCCATGTCGCGCAGGTTCCCGCCTCCCAGCAGTATCACTATGAACATGATGCCGCCTATGAAGAGGGCCGCCGAGTTGGAACCCGGTATTATCATGAGCAGGGTTACCAGGAAGGGAGCGTAAATGTAGAGCACCTTCTTCCAGATTTCCTTCTTGGGGCCTTTGAGTTCGCCCTTCTTGAGGGCGTCCAGCGCCCAGGCGAGGTAGAGTACCATGGCAACCTTGACCACCTCGAACACATGCAGCTGAACTCCCGCTATCTGCAGGATTCGGCGGGCGCCGTTAAGTTCTATGGACTTTATGGGGCCGCTGTCTATCTTGGACAGCAGCAGGCCCAGCAGCAGGAACGAAAGCAGGAATCCCCACTGGGAGAACCAGCGGAAGATCTTGATATTCTTTATGTTGTAGCAGACTATGATAAGCGCAAGCCCGGCGGCCACAATGAAGAGCTGGCTCTTCACTATGTCCAGGCGTGTCTGGCTGCCGACCAGCAGTCTCGAGGTGGAGGAGAAGATGCACACGATGGAGATGAGGATCAGCATGAGCATGATGATCCAGACCACCTTGTCCCCCTGGATGCGGTCGAAGAAGTTCCAGACTGTGCGTTTCTTGGATGTCATACTACAGTTTCCTTACGGCATTCTTGAATTGGCGTCCGCGGTCTTCGTAATTCTGGAAGAGGTCGAAGCTGGCACAGCAGGGGCTCAGGAGTACTACGTCTCCCGGGCTTGCCAGCCTGCTGGCAGTCTGTACGGCCTCCTCGGCACTTAAAGTATCGCATATCCTGTCTTCGCCGACTATACCGGCGAAGGCAGCATGTATCTTGCTGTTGTCCACTCCCAGGCAGACTATTGCCTTGACCTTCTCGCGCACGAGTTCGTTCAGCACGCTGTAGTCGTTGCCCTTGTCCGTGCCGCCGACTATCCATACGACCGGCTTGGTCTGGCATTCCAGGGCATACCATGCGGAATCCACGTTGGTGGCCTTGGAGTCGTTGATGTACATAACGTCACGTACGCTCAGGACGGGTTCCAGGCGGTGCTCTATGGGCGAGAAGCTTTTGAGAGAGTTGCGTATCACCTCGTCGTCTATGCCGGAGGCCTTCGCCGCAAGCGCCGCAGCCATGGAGTTGTACACGTTGTGACGGCCGCCGAGAGCGAGCTCGTTCAGGTATATCTCGCTTTCGCTCTGCTCGTAGCGCACCACAATCCGGTTGTTGTCCAGCCAGGCACCCTGAGGCAGGTCTTTCTGCTCCTGGGTGAAGGGCAGCATCTTGGCCTTCAGCACTATCTTGCTCAGGTGCTCGACGGTAATGGCGTCGTCGGAGTCGAAGATGAAGCAGTCTTCCGGGCGGAGGTTGCGTACGATCTTGAACTTGGCCCGCACGTAATTCTCCATCTTGTGGTCGTAGCGGTCCAGATGATCCGGGGTGATATTGGTGATAATTGCTATATCGGGCCGGAAATCATAGGTGTCGTCCAGCTGGAAGCTGCTGATTTCCAGCACATAATAGTCGTGCTTCTCGGTTGCCACCTGCAGTGCGTAACTCTTGCCTATATTGCCTCCGAGGCCAACGTTGAGGCCGGCCTCCTTGAGCAGGTAGTGTATGAGCGAGGTGGTGGTGGTTTTGCCGTTGGAACCGGTGATGCAGATCTTCTTCGCGCTGTCGTAGCGGGCGGCGAACTCGATCTCGGACACGATGTGCGTGCCTTGCTGCGCGAGCGCGCGCACCATGGGCGCGGTAGACGGTATGCCGGGGCTCTTCACTACCTCGTCGGCGTTGAGTATCTTCTCTGCGGTATGCCCGCCCTGCTCGAATGGGATGTTCCATTCGCGCAAGGTGCTGGCGTATTCCTCCTTAATCGTCCCGTTGTCGGACAGGAAGACGTCGAATCCCTTTACTTTTGCGAGCACGGCGGCTCCGATGCCGCTCTCTGCTCCTCCCAATACCACTAATCTTGACATATTCTATCTTATCTTCAATACTGCCAGGGTGGATACTGCCAGTATTATCCCTATTATCCAGAAGCGTGTTACTATGCGCGGCTCCGGAATTCCCTTTTTCTGGAAGTGATGATGGATGGGGGCCATGAGGAATACCCTGCGGCCCTCTCCGTATTTGCGTTTTGTATGTTTGAACCAGCTCCTCTGTATTATTACCGACAGGCTTTCCATGAGGAAGATGCCGCAGAGCAGCGGGAGTATAAGTTCCTTGCGTATGAGTACGGCGCTTACGCCGATTATGCCGCCAATGGTGAGGCTGCCGGAGTCTCCCATGAACACCTGTGCGGGGAAGGTGTTGTACCACAGGAACCCTATCAGCGCTCCCACGAAGGCTGCCATGAATATGGCCACCTCACCTGTGCCGGGGATGTACATGATGTTGAGGTACTGGGCGTCAAGCACGTCGCCGCTCAGCCATGCCATCACACCTATGGCCACACCTACTATCGCGGAAGTGCCTGTGGCAAGGCCGTCCATGCCGTCGGTAAGATTGGTACCGTTGGAGCAGGCAAGAGTGACCAGGATTATCATCAGCATGTAAATGCCCCAGGAACAGTAAACTCCGAGCTGGCCGCGGAAGGGGGAGAGCCAGGAGTAGTCGAATTCGTGGGCCTTTACGAAGGGGATGGTGGTCACGAGTTTGTCTGTGGGGATGTCCGGGCTGATGCACACGGTGAGGGCTACAAAGAGTCCGAGGCCGAACTGCAGCACCAGCTTGCCCTTCTCGCTCATGCCTTCCTTGTTGTGCTTGAATACCTTGATGTAGTCGTCGGCAAAGCCTATCCCGCCGCACCACAGGGTGGTGACCATGAGCAGGATGGTATATATGCTGTCCAGTTTGCAGACCAGCAGTGCGGAGCCCATGAGGGATACGATGATGATGAGTCCACCCATCGTGGGCGTACCCTTCTTCTGCATCTGCCCCTCCAGTCCCAGGTCGCGTATGGTTTCTCCGATCTGGTGCTTCTGGAGCCAGCGAATTATCTTTCCGCCCGCCAGGAACGCTATAAGCATGCTGATGACGGCGGCAAACATTGCCCTGAATGAAAGGTAATGCATCAGGCCCATGCCGGGCAGGTCGTATCCGAGGCTCGCGAGCCAGTCTGTCAGATGGTAGAGCATTGCTTGAAAATCTCCGTTACAATTTCTTTTTCGTCAAA
>CAMYYI010000039.1 GCA_947303465.1 uncultured Bacteroidales bacterium | reverse complement strand
TTTGTAGTCCGTATGAAATACGGATTCGACAACGAGAAATATCTCAAAATTCAATCGGAACACATCAAGGAGCGCATCGCCAGATTCGGCGACAAACTGTACCTTGAGTTCGGCGGCAAACTCTTCGACGACCTTCACGCAAGCCGCGTGCTTCCCGGCTTCAAGCCCGACAGCAAGCTTCAGATGCTCATGCAACTGTCTGACTGTGCGGAGATTATCATAGTTATCAGCGCCACCGACATAGAGAAGAACAAAGTCCGCAGCGACCTGGGCATCACCTACGACATGGATGTCCTGCGCCTGCGCGGCGAGTTCGAGAAACGGGGCCTGCTGGTAAGCTCGGTGGTCATCACCCACTACAACGGGCAGTCCAGCGCCGACTCCTACAGGGCTCGTCTGGAAAGACTTGGCATCAAGGTCTATTATCACCATACCATCGAGGGTTATCCCAACAACGTCGCCCTGATCGATTCCGACGAGGGTTTCGGGCGCAACGACTACGTGCGAACCACCCGTCCGCTGGTGGTCGTAACGGCTCCGGGTCCCGGCAGCGGCAAGATGGCGGTGTGCCTGAGCCAGCTCTACCAGGAGCACAAGAGGGGCGTCAAGGCCGGATATGCCAAATTCGAGACTTTCCCGGTGTGGAACCTGCCTCTCAAGCACCCTGTGAACCTGGCATACGAGGCCGCCACAGCCGACCTCAACGACGTGAACATGATAGACCCGTTCCACCTGGAGACTTACGGCAAGACGGCTGTCAACTACAACCGCGACATAGAGATTTTCCCTGTGCTGAACGCCCTGTTCGAAGGTATCTACGGCGAGAATCCGTACAAATCCCCCACCGACATGGGTGTGAACATGGTGGGCTTCTGCATCAGTGACGAAGAGGTATGCTGCAATGCCTCGCTTGATGAAATAGTACGCCGCTACTACGACGCCCTGTGCCATCTGGCCGACGGTATAGGAGAGACGGGCGAGGTGAACAAGACCGCACTGCTGATGCGTCAGGCAAAGATAACCACGGCATGGCGCAAGACCACCGTGGCGGCCTACGAGCGCAAACTGGAAACCGGAGTGGCATCCGCCGCCATAGAACTGCAGGACGGCACCATTATCGCCGCCAACACCTCACCCCTGCTGGGTCCCAGCGCCGCGCTTATCCTCAACGCCGCAAAACATATGGCAGGAATCGACCACAGCATCAAGCTGATCCCCCAGGAGATGATAGAGCCCATACAGCGCACCAAGGTCACCTTCCTGCACGGTCACAATCCCCGCCTGCATACCGATGAGGTGCTGGTTGCCCTGTCCATGCTGAGCAAGGACGACGACAACTGCCGCCGTGCCCTGGAAACCTTGCCTCTCTTTGAAGGTTGCCAGGTGCATTCCACGGTAATGTTGAGCGAAGTGGACCGCAAAATCTTCAAGAAACTCGGTGTCGGCCTCACCTGCGATCCGGTCAAGAAGAACTGAAAATGAGCAATATAATAGACGGCAAGGCCGTGAGCCTTGAAATCAAGGAAAAGCTGAAAGAGCGCATCTCCGCCATACGTTCGGAAGGTCGGCGTGTGCCCTGCCTGGCGGTAATAATCGTGGGTGACAACCCGGCAAGCCGCTCCTATGTGAGGGGAAAAATCAAAGCCGCTGAATTTACCGGAATGGACAGCCGGCTGATCGAGCTCCCGGAAGATGTCAGCGAACGCGAGCTGATGGACACCATTGAGGCGCTGAACGGAGATGCCGGAACAGACGGCATACTGGTCCAGCTGCCTCTCCCCCGTCACATCAGTGAAGACCGCGTGCTGGATGCCATTTCTCCGGCCAAGGATGTGGACGGTTTCCATCCCGTCAACGTTGCCAATCTGTGGCTGGGCCGCCCCTGCTTCATCCCCTGTACGCCCCAGGGCATCATCAGGCTGATAGAGAGCACTGGAGAGCCCATCGAGGGCAAGCGCGTCGTAGTAGTGGGGCGGAGCAACATCGTGGGCAAGCCCGTGGCCAAACTGCTGCTGGACCGCAATGCCACCGTAACCATCGCTCACTCCCGCACGCCTGACCTGGCGGCAGTGACGCGTGAGGCCGACATACTCGTTGCCGCTGTGGGACGTGCCGGGACAATCACCGGAGACATGATAAAGCCCGGGGCGATAGTGATCGATGTCGGAATCAACCGAACTTCAGACGGTCACCTGACCGGCGACGTGGACTTTGCGTCCGCGGCCGGAGTCGCAGGCTGGATCACCCCCGTTCCCGGAGGCGTCGGCCCCATGACTATCGCTTGCCTGATTTATAACACGCTCCATGCGTTCGAAGAGCATTATGGAGCGAAGCGACCAGGGGAGTTTGAGGGGTACGCCCCTCAATGATAGTAATAGGCGCTGTCTACAGCGCTTGGTGTGCGATGTCGGAGCGGTAGAATAAGTTCTCGCAGCGAATCTGCGAAACAGCTTCATACACACGGGTGCGGGCTTCACTGAGGTCCGCACCTTTGCATACAGGCATGAGCACCCGCCCGCCGGCAGTTACAAGGCGTCCGTCTTTTACAGCCGTACCCATCTGATACAGGCAGACTCCGGACATATCAGCCGGAATATCTATGGCAAATCCCTTCTCGTACGAGCCGGGATAGCCCTTGGAGGCCATCACCACCCCCATCGTCACCTCGTCGCACCACACAGGAGCTTCGGCCGGACGGCCATCCGCCACGGCGCAGAAAATATCGGTAATGTCGCTCTCCAAAAGCGGAAGCACCACCTCCGTCTCAGGATCCCCAAAGCGGGCGTTGAACTCTATTACTTTCACCCCGTCCGGAGTCTTCATGAGGCCTCCGTAAAGCACGCCGGAGAGCGGGCAACCCTCGGCCACCATGCCGGCAGCAGCTTTCTCAAGTATCTGATGCAGAGCGAATTGCTCGTCCTCAGGAGTTATGAACGGAAGCCCTGTATAGGCACCCATTCCTCCGGTATTAGGTCCCTTGTCGCCGTCGAACGCGCGCTTGTGATCCTGGGACAGCGGCATGGGATAGACACGTTCCCCGTCCACAAAGGCCATGAAAGAAAACTCCGGGCCGGTCAGGTAATCTTCAACCACCACGCGTCCCTGGCCGAAGCGGTGATCCAGCAGCATGGAAGCCAGGGCCGTACGCGCCTCGTCCCCGTCGGATGCTATCACCACACCCTTTCCCGCTGCCAGTCCGTCATATTTCAGGACTGCAGGGAAAGGACGGGAAAGGACATAATCCAATGCCGGCTCGTAATCGGAAAAACTGCGGTACGCAGCGGTAGGAATGCCGTATTTTGCCATGAGCTCCTTGGCGAATTCCTTGCTGCTCTCTATGCGGGTGGCGGCTTTGGTATGACCGAAGATACGCAGCCCGGCAGCCCGGAAAGCATCTGTCACTCCCGCCGACAGAGCGGCCTCGGGTCCCACTACCGTGAGATCCAGGCCTTCGCTGCGGGCGAAAGCGAGCAAGGCCGGAACATCAGTATCCTTAATTGGCACGCATTCAGCCTGTAAGGCTATTCCCGCATTCCCGGGGGCGCAATAAATCTTGCTGACTTTAGAGCTGCGGCTCAGGGCATCCACAATAGCATGTTCCCTGCCGCCTGCACCTATAACCAATACTTTCATCGTTCTTATTTTTAAGTCCCTCCCCCGAGGGGAGGGGTTTCGGGTGGGGGTAACGTGTAGCCAAACATTGGCCGGAGGTCAATGTTTAAAATGTCTTACTCCAGTGAACAACATGGTGATTCCGAGTTCGTCCGCCTTGGCGACGGACTCCTCGTCACGTATGCTCCCGCCGGGCTGGACGATGGCTGCAACTCCGTATCCGGCTGCCAGTTCCACTGTATCAGCAAAAGGCAGAAAACCGTCTGAGGCAAGCACAAGGCCCTCTGTAAATCCGGCCTCACGGGACTGTTCCAAAGCTATATGGGCGGAACCTACACGGTTGGTCTGACCGGCCCCCACGCCTATGGTGTGGCCATTACGCACCACCACTATGGCATTGGACTTTACATGCTTGACTATCTTCCAGCCGAACTGCATATCCGATAACTGGGCGGCGTCCGGCTTGAGGCGGGTAACGCACATATCGGCTTTCAGCTCCTCCACCTGGGTATCCAGATGCTGCACGAGCATGCCTCCGTTCATGCCTACATACTGTTGCACGGGAGCATCGGAACGGCTCATATCCACCTGCAGCACGCGCAGGTTCTTCTTGGAAGAGAGTATCTCCAGGGCTTCGGGAGTATATGAAGGGGCGATGACTATTTCAAGGAAAATGGGCTTCATACCCTCGGCCACATCGGCGGTCAGTTCACGGTTAACCCCCACTATTCCGCCGTATATGCTCACGGTGTCGGACTCATACGCAGCCTTCCAGGCCTCCCCGATAGTCCTGCCCACTGCCGCGCCGCATGGATTCATATGCTTGAGGGCCACGCAGAAGGGTTCATCGAAATCGCGAAGCACGTTAAGGGCCGCTGTTGCGTCCTGTATATTGTTGTACGACAGCTCCTTGCCCTGAATCTGGGTGGCATAGGCAAGGGAGAAGGGCTCGGAATCCATGGCCCTGTAGAAACTGGCGCTCTGGTGAGGATTTTCTCCGTAACGGAGCGGCTGCTTGAGCTCATACTCCAGGAACATGCGCTCCGGCAGCCCGGCCTGGGCGCGCATGTAAGTGGCTATGCGGCAGTCGTATTCGGCCGTATGGGTGTAGGCCTTTGCGGAGAGCTCCAAACGGGTCTCCGGGGTGGTATTGCCCCCGGCACGAATCTCGTCCAGCACCTTGTCATAGTCTTCAGGGTTGCAGACCACGGTCACGTCACGCCAGTTCTTGGCGGCGCTGCGCAGCATGGAAGGTCCGCCTATGTCGATATTCTCCACCGCCTCCTCCATGGTCACCCCCGGCTTTGCAATGGTGCGTGCGAAAGGATAAAGGTTCACGCAGACCAGGTCGATAAACTCTATTCCGTTGTCCTTCAACTCCTTGAGGTGGCTCGGGAGATCCCTCCGCCCGAGCAGTGCACCATGCACCTTGGGATGAAGAGTCTTGACCCTGCCGTCGCAGATCTCCGGGAATCCCGTCACTTCGCTGATCCCGGTCGTCTTTACGCCCTCTGCCTCCAGCAGCTTCTGCGTACCTCCGGTAGCAATAATCTCCCATCCCAGTTCTTTCAGTCCCTTGACAAACGGAACCAGTCCGCTCTTGTCGCTTACACTAACTAACGCTCGTTTCATAGCTTTTCTCAATTATGATAAATTGCTGATAATGGGATGAGGCTGTCCTGTCCGGCGACATTGGCCGCCCGCGGCCAAGAGAGCGGGAGGGGCCCGCTGCTTGCAGTGGGAGGGCGAGCAGTCGCAGACTGCGAGGTGAGCAGGACAGGATAGCCTCAGACATTCAGCAATTTATTTATTGTATCTATATACAGTTGATGTTCAATTATTTGGCCGAGGCGGTGAACTTCGGCCGGATCGGAGCCGTCATAGTCGAAAGCCCGCTGGGCTATGATACGGCCACCGTCCAAAGTCTCATCTACATAATGGATAGTGATGCCATAAACTTTGACTCCGTAGGCCACTGCATCCTCCACTGCATGCGCCCCCTTGAACGAAGGAAGCAACGACGGATGAATATTGATGATACGGCCCTTGTAGGCGTTAAGCAGCACCTCCCCCACTATGCGCATGTAGCCGGCAAGGCAAACCAGCTCAACTCCGGCAGCATCCAGCATCTCCACAATCTTTTTTTCAAACTCCGCCTTGGACTCATAGTCTCGCGGCGAAAACACGAAAGAAGGGACTCCGTGACGGGCTGCACGGTCTATCACCGGAGCCCCGGGCTTGTCACAGACCATCAGCACGCAGCGGGCCGGTATACGGCCGTCTTCGCAGGCACTGGCTATGGCCTCGAAATTGGTGCCGCTGCCGCTGGCGAATACGGCTATGTTTTTGAGATTCTTCACTTCGTTCAGAATGACAGGCGGGTTCAGAATAACAGGAAAGATCAGTGGGACAGGAGGATATCGACGCCGGGGCGGTCGGTTACTTCACCTATTACGGAAGCGGTTTCTCCATGGCGGCGGAGAATCTCCAGAGCCTTTTCAGCCTCGGCGGCAGGCATCACCAGCACCATACCTGTTCCCATATTGAATATGTTAAACATCTCCCTGTGAGGAACGCCTCCCAGCCGCTCAAGCGCCCGGAATATCGGCAATATTTCCCATGAGCCCTCACGAACCTGCACTCCCTGGCCGGGTCGGAGCACGCGCGGTATGTTCTCATCGAATCCGCCTCCGGTTATGTGGGCCACACCGTGCACGCTGCAGTTGTGAATCACATCGAGGACCGGCTTAACATAAATACGGGTGGGGGTAAGCAGCACTTCGCCCAGAGCACGGCCGCCGAGTTCCGGAACGGAGGTATCCTTCCAGTCGAGCCCGGCATCGGCAACTATCTTGCGCACCAGGCTGAAGCCGTTGGAATGTACTCCGCTGGAAGCTATTCCCACCAGCACGTCACCCACAGCAACCTTCGAACCATCAATCAGTTGCGACTTCTCCACCACGCCCGTAGTGCAGCCGGCGATATCGTATTCGCCCCCCTCGTACATGCCCGGCATCTCGGCGGTCTCGCCGCCCACCAGCGCACATCCCGCCTGACGGCAGCCCTCTGCAACTCCGGCAACTATTGCCTCCACCTTGGCAGGCTCGTTGTGCCCGAGCGCCACATAGTCCAGGAAGAACAGCGGCTCGGCTCCCTGCGCCAGCACGTCATTCACGCACATGGCGACCGCATCTATGCCTATGGTGTCATGCTTGTCCAAAGCAAAAGCTATCTTGAGCTTGGTGCCCACTCCGTCCGTGCCGCTCACCAGCACCGGCTCCTTGAGCCCAAGGACGGAAAGGTCGAACATACCCCCGAAGGAGCCTATGCCGCCCATGGAGCCCTTGCGGGCCGTGGAGGCCACGTGGGATTTTATTCTGCGGACCACTTCGTAACCGGCCTCCAGATTCACACCGGCATTCTCGTAATTTACTGCCATCGTTTACTCGTTTTCTACCAGATCATCATAAAGCAATGTAGGATATTCTCCCGTGAAACAGGCCTGGCAAGGGTCTGCACAGCCGAAGCAGGAGTCCCGTGTAGATTCCGGACTCAGGTAGCCCAGAGAATCGGCGCCTATGGCCTGACGTGCCTCTTCCAGCGTGCGGTGGGAGCAGAGCAGCTCCTCCGGAGTGGAAGTGTCCACGCCGTAGTGGCAGGTGAAGCGCATCATGGGGCTGGCGATGCGCACATGCACCTCCGTCGCCCCGGCTTCACGCAGCAGTCGGACTATCTTGAGGGACGTGGTACCGCGCACTATGGAATCGTCCACAAGCACGATACGCTTGCCTTTCACTATGCTCCTTACCGGCGAGAGCTTCATTTTTACTCCCAACTCGCGGAGCGACTGAACCGGCTGAATGAAGGTACGTCCAACATATTTATGCTTCACAAGGCCCATTTCGTATGGGATGCCGCTCTCCTCGGCATAGCCCTGAGCGGCACTCAGGCTGGATTCCGGCACACCCACGACTATATCAGCCTCTGCAGGGCACTCGCGGTACAGGCGGCGTCCTGCCTCTTTGCGGTATGCGTGCACGTTGCAACCGTCTATATCGCTGTCCGGACGGGCAAAATAGATGTACTCCATGGCGCACATGCGGTGGCGGTTGAAATGGGAATAAAGGGTGCTGCGTATGCCGTGATGGTCCAGGGTAACTATCTCCCCGGGCTGCACGTCGCGGATGAATTCAGCCCCCATTATCTCGAAGGCGCAGGACTCGCTGCTCACCACGTAACCGTCGCCCAGTTTGCCTATACAAAGAGGCTTAATGCCGTATTTGTCGCGGCATGCATAGATGCGGTTTTTGGTCATGATGACGAAGGTAAAGCCTCCCTCTATCATATTCAAGGCCTTCACTATCATTACTATACGGTCTACCTTGGTAACCTTCTTTATAAGGTGGGCAAGGAGCTCGCTGTCCGTATCGGTCTGGAAGATGGAACCGTGACGCTCAAGGTAGTCGGCCACCTGGCGAGAGTTCACCAGGTTCCCCTCTCCGGCGATAGCGAAATCTCCGGAGTGATGGCGGAAAAACAACGGCTCCACGTTGTTGAGACCACCCTTGGAAGCATTGGCATACTTCACGCTGCCTATACCCAGACGGCCGGGCAGATGGTCCAGTTCGCCATTGGTGAATACTTCACTCAGAAGCCCCTGCCCGCGATACCTGTGGCTTACCCCCTGATGGTCGAAGGTAACTATGCCTCCGCCCTCCTGCCCCCTGTGCTGAAGGTTGTGAAGGCCGTAATAAATGAAAGTGGATGCGTTTTCTACGCCATATACAGCAAGTACACCCATATTATTTACTGATTACTTTGTTCAAACGTTCCAGGACTGCGCTGTAGCTTTCAACCACGCGGCTGAGGTCCAGACGGAAACGGTCCTTGTCCAAGCGCTCGCCCGTTGCCTCATCCCAGAGGCGGCAGGTATCCGGGCTGATTTCGTCCGATATGATAATCGCTCCGGTATCAGCCGCCCTGCCGAACTCTATCTTCATATCCACCAGCTCGATACCCGCTTTATGGAAAAGCGGCTTGAGCAGATCGTTGGCACGGCGGGCACTGTTGTACATCTCATCCAGCTCCTGATAAGAAGCAAGTCCGAGAGCGACAGCGTGGTCACGGTTGATCAGAGGGTCGTCCAGGTCGTCGTTGTTGTATCTCAGGTCTACCACAGTGTTCGGATGCGAAAAGCCCTCCTGGACGCCAAGGCGGTACGCCAGAGATCCGGCGATACGGTTGTGTACCACCACCTGAAGAGGAATGATTTCTATCATACGGCACAGCTGCTCCTTTTCTCCCAGGGTCTTGATATAGTGGGTCTCAACCCCGTTCTCGTTAAGGTAGTTGAGCAAGATTGCCGATATCTGGTTGTTCAACGCGCCCTTGCCGGCAAAACGCGCCCGCTTCACGTTGTTGTAGGCTACCATGACATCCTTATACCGGAAAATCACCTGGTCGGGGATGTCGGTAGAGAAAACCTGTTTCTCGTTTCCTTCAAAAATCAGCTCTCTCTTTGTCATTTCTGTCTTTTTTGCTTGAAATATTTCACGGCGTTATCGAACAGAGGCTGCCTGAGTTCCTCATTTATATTCTTGAACAGTCCGGGAGCGAAGCGCTCGGAATGTCCCATCTTTCCAAGTATCTGTCCGTCCGGGCTCAGTATGCCTTCTATGGCATAGCAGGAGCCGTTGGGATTGAACGGCGGCTCCATGGTAGGATCGCCGGATATGGGATCGGCATACTGGAATGCCACCTGCCCGTTCTCGAAGAGGCGGCGTGCAAGTTCGGCTGAAACCACGAACTTGCCCTCTCCGTGGCTGACGGCTATGGTGTGAAGATCCCCTTTCTTGAAACCGCTCAGCCATGGTGACGCCACGGAAGCAACGCGGGTTGTGACCATTCTGGAGATGTGGCGGTTGATGTCGTTGCGGAAGAGGGTGGGCGAACTATCGTCCAGCATTCCGTAGCGCCCGTAAGGCAGCAGGCCGCTCTTCACAAGGGCCTGGAAGCCGTTGCATATACCCAGGATGAGGCCTCCTCTTGCAAGCAGGCCCTCTATGCTGCGGGCAATCTCTGCGTTGCAGAGCACGCTGGCGATGAACTTGCCGCTGCCGTCCGGCTCGTCTCCGGAAGAGAAGCCGCCGGCCAGCGCCAGGATCTGGCAACTGTCTATGGCAAAGGCCATTTCTGATATGGACGTGCGGACATCTGCGGCGGTGAGGTTACGGAATACTCCGCTGCGCACCTCTGCTCCGGCGGCACGGAATGCGGCGGCGGTGTCGTAGTCGCAGTTGGTGCCGGGGAATATGGGAATGTAGACCAGGGGGCGAGGGGGTTCCGGGTCGGAGCCCGGAATGAGGGAGGGGGATCCCGGATCGGAGTCCGGGATGAGGGGATCGGAGTCCGGGATGAGGGAGCGGGAGGAAGGGGCGACCGTTACGGGGTAAACCTTCGCGTAGCGGCCCTCATACGCAGCCTGAAGCTCGTCCAGCGGCATACGTACGCCGTTGACTATCAGCACGTCCTCTTCCAGAACCTCTCCCAGCAGCTCGGCGCAGGGGTGCTCCAGAGGTACTGAAGACTCCACCACAATGGAGCCGTAGGAAAGCCTGTACAAATCGTCCCCGGCAATTTTTACCGATGCTCCGAAACGGTTGCCGAGGCTCATTTTTACCAGTGCCTCGCCTACTCCGCCGAAGCCCACAGCCCATGCGGAAACTATGTCGCCCGACTCTATCTTCGAGTGCACGAAATCCCAGATGGACTTGAGGCAGCCTGTATCGGGCATGCGGTCCGCCAGAGGCGTATGCCGAAGCAGATAGATGCGGTTGCCGTCCCACTTGAATTCGGGCGATATCACCTTTGAAGCACGTACCGTATTGATACCGAATGCTATAAGAGTCGGTGGCACGTTCAGGTCCTCAAAACTGCCGCTCATGGAATCCTTGCCGCCTATGGACGGAAGGCCGAGCTCCAGCTGCATGCGAAGGGCTCCAAGCAGAGCCGCCAGAGGTTTGCCCCAGCTGCGCTCGTTCTTCATGCGTTCGAAGTATTCCTGATAGGAGAAACGCATGCCGGACCATTCCCCGCCTGCCGCCACCAGTTTGGCACATGCCTCTACTACTGCGTAAGCCGCTCCGTGATAAGGACTCCAGCTGCTGAGTTCCGGGTTGAATCCGAATGCCATCATGCTCGCGGTATCAGTCCCTTCTACCGGCAGCTTCTGCACCGACACCTGGGTTTCCGTCGCCTGCATCAGGCCGCCATAAGGCATAAGCACCGTGGATCGGCCTATAGTGGCATCAAACATCTCCACGAGTCCCTGCTGGGAGGCCACGTTGGGATCCTGCATGAGCGAACGCATGCGTTCTTTGACGCCTGCGCCCTCGGGACAACGGGCGAACGGGTCCTTATCCTCTACCGGCTGTATGGTGGCCTTTGCATAATGGGGTGCGCCGGTGCTGTCTATGAATGCGCGGCTGAGGTCCGCCACCAGAGCGCCGCCGCTCCACATACGCATGCGGCCGCTGTCGGTAACATCAGCCACATAAGTAATTTCCAGATTGTCTGCGGCAGCCAGACGTTCGAACGCTTCCCTGTCTTCTGCCGCCACGACCACCGCCATACGCTCCTGCGACTCGCTGATGGCCAGTTCGGTAGCATTCAGGCCGGCATACTTTGCAGGCACGCGGTCCAGGTAGATATCGAGTCCGTCGGCAAGCTCGCCTATGGCTACGCTCACGCCGCCCGCACCGAAGTCGTTGCTGCGCTTGATGAGGCGGGTCACCTCTGGCCGGCGGAAAAGGCGCTGGAGCTTGCGCTCCTCGGGAGCGTTGCCCTTCTGCACCTCGCTGCCTGCAGTTTCCAGTGAGGTTCCGGTATGGCTCTTGGAAGAACCGGTGGCGCCGCCTATACCGTCACGGCCGGTGCGACCGCCGAGCAGCAGCACCACATCGCCGGGAGCGGGTTCTTCACGACGCACGTCGGCAGCCCTCACGGCGCCAACTACGGCGCCTACTTCAAGGCGTTTGGCGGTATAGCCTTCGTGATAGATTTCTCGTACGTGAGTGGTTGCAAGGCCTATCTGGTTGCCGTAGCTGGAATATCCGGCCGCAGCCTTGCGGCTGATTACACGCTGCGGCAGCTTGCCGGGCAGGGTGTCCTTTACGGCGGCATTTATGTCGCCGGCACCGGTCACACGCATTGCCTGATAGACGTAGGCACGGCCGCTGAGAGGGTCGCGTATGGCTCCGCCCAGACAGGTGGACGCGCCGCCGAAGGGCTCTATCTCGGTAGGATGATTATGGGTCTCGTTCTTGAACTGAAGCAGCCACTTCTCGATGCCGGACGGCGTGTCAACGTCCACAAAGACGCTGCAGGCGTTGTTTTCTCCGCTTACTTCCAAATCGTCCAGCTTTCCCTTGCTGCGCAGGTAACGGGCGCCTATGGTCGCTATCTCCATGAGGCAGAAGCGCTTGCCGCTGCGGCCAAGCTCGGCGCGCACGGTATCGAACTGCTTCAGGGAGGCCTCTACGGCCGGCTTGATGAAGGAGTCCTCCACCTTGACTTCCTGCAGGTCGGTGTTGAAGGTGGTGTGGCGGCAATGGTCGCTCCAATAGGTGTCCAGGATGCGCAGCTCGGTCTC
>CAMYYI010000038.1 GCA_947303465.1 uncultured Bacteroidales bacterium | reverse complement strand
TTCGGAAACGGCAACCGTCCGTCGAACGACCGTCCTTCCGGCAACGGTGGTTTCGGAAACGGCAACAAGCCTTCCAACGATCGTCCTTCCGGCAACGGCGGATTCGATAACGGTAACAGGCCTCCGATGCCTCCTTCAGGCGACTTTAACGGCCAGCGTCCTCCCATACCTCCCGCAGGATTCGGCGGTGAGCACGGCAAGCGCCCCGAGATGGCTCCTGTCATCAATTACAGCCGCACGCAGATATATGAGCGCACGAACGCTTCATCTATAGTGGTGGGAACCAACTTCCGCAGCAAGCAAGAGGCGTATGACTACATAGAGTGGCTGCTGGACCAGAAAGCATACACCGTTGCATCGTTCGGCAACAACTACAACTGGCTACAGAGTGACGTATACTTTGTCCCGACTCCGTTCGACTGGACGAACCCTATGACTCACAACCAGTTCCGTATGAAGTTCAATATATCCAAGAGTGCCGGTACAATAAAGGTGATAATCACTGCCCAGTGGCGTGAGTCCTTCCTTTCCGACAGCTATACCAGGCTGCGCTTCCAGCCCAGCAACAAGTACAGCACCTTCTACGCCTGGAACGTGCTCGAGGATTTTGCCTACAGCATACCTCACAGATACATCCTATACAAATAAGCCAATCTAAATAAAAAAGCCGGGGGCCCGCAAGAGCTCCCGGCTATTATTATCTGAATCAGATATACTAGCGCTTCTTGTAGTGATACTTGTAAGAAGATACCAGGATTCCAAAGCCATCGTGGCTGAGGGTCATCTGCTTGCGGGTCATCTCCTCGATTTTGTAAGAATTGATGCCGTCGATATAGATAGCTTTGTCCTTGACGGCAAAACTGGCTTCCTTGGAAAGCTTGTCGGCCTCGTAAATGGCAATGGTCCCGTCTTTTATCACCCAGTAGTCAAGGGTCTTGGAAGGTGTCGTGGTGACAGTTCCGTCGGGGCTCACGATTTCGACGGACTCGAGATCCCAGGTGCCGATAAAGTCGCGTGCTGCGGGGTTCTCGATTTTCATGTTGCATGAGCTCAGGCCAATCCCCAGAGCCGCAACTGCAATGATGTAAATGAATTTTTTCATAATCTTCAATATTAATTACGTGACAAAGATAACAATTTTTGCGTTAAGGGTCACTTCGCCCAGATTTCATCCACGAAAATATACCCGGGATACCCGGCGCCGGGATGCCACTCGGGAATGGCGCCTATGTTAACTGCGTGCACCCGGACATAGCGGGCATTCACACTGACCGGCACCTTGCAATCCCATACCTGAACCAGCATATCGCGCTCTTCTACCGGAGTCTGCTCCCTGGCAACCTCTTTATATGAGACCCCGTCTCCAGACACCTCGAACGACACCTCCCTGGGCATCCATATCCACGAGCGGGCATCCTGGCAGAAGCCTGCCCCCAGCAGAGAGAGTTTTCGCACGCTGCGCAGGTCCACCACTGCGTCAAAGTCGGTACCCTGATAGCCCTGCCAGCCGCCGGTACGCCAGTTTACCCCGCCACGGCGGCCGTCAATCAGACCTTCGGGACCTCCGGCCGTATATTGGGAGCTGCAGGGAGAAAGTATAGTTATATCCCTGTCGGACTGAATCTTATAAACCGTGCTGCGGGTGGTGAAGCTGCGCTCTCCGTCGCGTACGGAATAGGCTTCCATGGTGCATGGCTCGCTGATGGTAAAAGGTCCGTCATACAGGCGGAACGCTCCCCTTCCGATACGATAGAAAATATCCCCCTCACCGCTCAGCGCCACCTGCATGGAGCCGGCGAAGATATCCCCTTCCATCTCGAAAGCGGGATTGGTGACGATTCTGGGGACCACCGGCATGGCGGAAACGTCCACCCCGGCCGCCGGACATAGCGGATAGCGCCCGAGCGCACTCAAAACGTACCAGGCCGACATCTGCCCGCAGTCGTCGTTACCGCAGAGTCCGTCGGGAGCCGAAGAGTACAGCGTCTCCATGATGCGCCGCACCACTTCGTCCGTCTTCTCCGGGCGCCCTATGGCGGCATACAGATAAGGAATGTGATGGCTGGGCTCGTTCCCATGGGCATACTGGCCGATGCAACCGGTAATATCTGCCTGCGTGCGGCCGGTATTGCCCTCCGGCGCGGAGAAAAGGCCGTCCATACGTGCCTCAAAGGCATCTGCGCCGCCGAGCGCCTCAACCAGACCGGGCACGTCCTGCGGCACGAAGAAACTGTACTGCCAGGAGTTGGCTTCCGTGTAATTATTGTTCACTTCACGCGGGTCGAAGGGGCTGAACCAGCGGCCGTTGATACGCGCCCGCATGAACCCGGTAGAAGGGTCCAGCACGTTTCGCCAGTACTGCGACGAGCGCATGTAACTGACATATTCCTCCGTCCGCCCAAGATAAGCCGCCACCTGCGCCACGCACCAGTCGTCGTAAGCAAACTCCAGCGTCTTGGATACGCTTTCGTGCTCGTCATCCGCCAGCACCATGCCGTTCCGGCGGAAGCTTTCCATGCCGTGCTCCTGCCGCAGGGAAGACGCCACCATGGCCTCGAAGGCCTTCTCCACATCGAAATCCGTAAGCCCCCGCGCCACGGCGTCCGCAATCACCGGGGCGGAGTTGTACCCTATCATGCAGTCGGTCTCCCAGCCGGACAGCTCCCAGACAGGCAGTTTGCCGTTCTCCTCGTAAACGGAGATCATACTGCGGATGAAGTCCATGCTGCGCTCCGGCTGTATTTCGAAGAGCAGCGGATGCTCGCCGCGGAAGGTGTCCCAGGTAGAGAAAACGGTGTAGCGCTCCCAGCCTTCCGCCTTATGCACCTTGCCGTCCATGCCGCGGTAGCTGCCGTCGGCATCGGAGTACAGGGACGGATGTATGCCGGTGTGATAAAGGGCCGTATAGAAGCGACGACGGTGCTCCCTGTCTTTATAGGGGCATTCCAGCAGCCCCAGGTAGTCGTTCCAGGCACGACGCGTCTCTTTCCTGAGGCTATTCAGCGACTCCGGATACTCCGCCATCAGGTTCTGCCGCGCCCCCTCTTCGGAGACGCTGGAAATGGCCACACGTAACGTCACATGGCTGCGGTCGAAGGTGAAAGTAGCTCGACGTCCCTCGTCGCCGAGCTCGCACGTGGCATCCGAGGAGAATTCGATATAGAAATAAACGTGCTGATTCCGGGCCCAGCTGCTGGAAACGCGGCAGCCGCTTACCCAGCCCGGGCCGTAATGGATTGCAAAGCTGTCCAACGGATCCCGGTGCCGCAGATCGAGCGTGAAAGAGGCCTTTCGAAAACCGCGGAAACGGTAATCGTGCATGGCAACCCGCCTGCCCGCAGCCAGCCGGACCATAGTCCCTGCGTCCCTAAGCCAGACCTTGTAGTAACCAGGCTCCGCCTTCTCGCGGGAATGGGAGAAACGGGACGGTCCGCTGCCCGGGGTGATGAGTACATCGCACCAGTCGTCGCAGCCGGTTCCGCTGAGATGCGTGTGGCTGAAGCCGTAAATGATTGAATCTGAATAATGGTAACCGCTGCAGCCGTCCCAGTCGCCGGCCTGCGGACGGGTGTCCGGGCCGGGCTGAATCATGCCGAAAGGGGCGCACGGGCCGGGAAAGGTATGGCCATGGGCATCGGTACCTACGAAGGGGTCCACATACTGCGAAAGGAGGGAAATCGCGATGAATAAAATTTTAATCATATTACCGCAAATATAACTAAAGTTTGGCACTGTGTTTGCCTAACCAAATTACGATTAAACAATAAACTATACTATACATTATATGAAAAGGCCCAGATGTGAAATCCAGGCCTTTTTCGTTTAATGTCGTGTGCATATGTTTTTAAGCGAGCATCCCTCGCACGCAGCGGATCCGTAGCGGCGCCTGCGGTGAATAATGAATCCCAGCGCAACGGACGCGGCCGCCAGCACCACACCCAGCACTATCCAGGAAGCCGCATTCATAACACCAGCAATGCCAGTCGGTAAGCGCCAAAGGCCACGAGCCAGGCCACCAGACACTGGAAAACTATCACGAATATGGCCCACTTGCCTCCCAGTTCACGCCTCACAGCGGCGATAGCCGCCACACAAGGGGTATAGAGCAGGCTGAAAACCAGCATGGGCACTGCAGTAGCTACGCTCAGCGTTCCCAATACACCCAGAACCTCCATCGTAGAGACCACGCTCTCCTTGGCAAGGAAGCCGGAAATGAAGGCGGTCACCACTCTCCAGTCGCCCAGTCCGAGCGGCGAGAAAAGCGGCGCCAGCAGGCCTGCAACCCAAGCCAGCATGCTCCCCTCCCCATTCTCCACCATATTGAAGCGGAAGTCGAAAGTCTGCAGGAACCAGATTACCAACGTTGCCACGAAAATGACGGTGAACGCCTTCTGCAGGAAGTCTTTGGTCTTGTCCCACAGCAGGTGCACCACGTTGCGCAGCTGAGGCAGACGATAGTTGGGCAGCTCCATCACGAAGGGAGCGGCCTCGGACCCGCCGTCTATGTGCTTGCCCACAAGCGCCACCAGGACTCCGACGCATATGGACAGAAGATACAGGCACACCAGCACCAGCCCTCCGTGCCCCGGGAAGAAGGCACTGCTGAGGAAGGCATATATGGGGAGCTTGGCCGAGCAGCTCATGAACGGCGTGAGGAGTATGGTCTTGCGACGGTCGCGGGCCGACGGCAGCGTACGTGAGGCCATCACGCCCGGCACCGAGCAGCCCAGGCCGATAATGAGCGGTACGATACTGCGTCCCGAAAGGCCTATCTTGCGAAGGAAGCTGTCGGTCACGTACGCTACGCGCGCCATGTAGCCGCTGTCTTCCAGCATGGACAGGAAGAAGAAAAGGATGACGATGACGGGTACGAAACTGCACACCGACCCCACACCTCCGAACACCGCATCCACCACCAGCGACTGCACCGCCGGGCTGACCTGCCAGCTCTCCAGCAGGCCGCCGACCATGGCGCCCAGGGCCGTGATCCCATCGTCCAGCAAACCCTGCAGGGGCGCCCCCAGCACATCGATGGTGAGCCAGATGACAAGGGCCATTACTGCCAGGAAGATGGGGATGGCCGTCCAGCGGCCGGTGAGCGCCTTGTCAATACGGCGGCTGCGGCGGTACTCTTTGCTCTCGCGGGGTTTGACCACCGTCTGCGCGCATAGTTTGCTGATGAAGGTATATCGCATGTCGGCGATAGCGGCGGCCCGGTCCAGCCCGCGTTCCTCCTCCATCGTCACTATAATCTGCTCAATAGTAGTACGTTCCGCCTCAGGAAGCGCCAGTGCCTTCTCTACCCAGTCGTCACCCTCTATGAGCTTGGTGGCGGCAAAACGGGCCGGTATGCCGGCGGTGGCAGCATGGTCTTCTATGAGATGGATGACGCTGTGCAGGCAGCGGTGGACGGCACCGCCGTTGTCGTCCTTGCCGCAGAAGTCGTTGCGGCCGGGGGCCTCCTGGTAGCGCGCCACATGCATCGCGTGCTCAACAAGTTCATCTATACCCTCATTGCGTGCGGCCGATATACCCACCACCGGGATGCCCAGAATGCGCTCCATCTCGTTTATACGGATGGACCCGCCGTTGCCCCGCACCTCATCCATCATATTGAGCGCCAGCACCATAGGTACGCCAAGCTCCATCAGCTGAAGGGTGAGATAGAGGTTGCGTTCTATGTTGCTTGCGTCTACTATGTTGATGAGGCCCTTTGTGCCAGAGTCGAGGATGAACTCACGGGAGACAAGCTCCTCGGCGGTGTAGGGCGACAGGGAGTAGATGCCCGGCAGGTCGGTGATAGACGTGTCCGGATGGCCCTTGATGACACCCTCCTTGCGGTCTACCGTCACCCCTGGGAAATTGCCCACATGCTGGTTGGACCCGGTGAGCACATTGAAGAGTGTGGTTTTGCCGCAGTTCTGCTGGCCTGCCAGGGCGAAACTGAGCTTGGTACCCTTTGGCAGGGCGTTCTCATGGTCCTTGGAGTGATACTTGCCCCCTTCTCCCAGGCCAGGGTGGGCGTTATGGTCGTGCAGGTAGCTGTTTCGTCCGTAATTCTCCGCCTCCGCAGGCACCGCAGGTCCGCCGTCGCTCTCCCCTTCCGCCAGCTCCCGCACCTTGATATCTGCGGCATCCGCCTTACGCAGCGTCAGGGCATAGCCCCTGACCAGCAGCTGGACAGGATCGCCCATCGGCGCCTTTGCCACTACCTTCAGAACGGCTCCGGGCGTGAGCCCCATATCGAGGAAATGCGTACGGGTGACTCCCTCGCCTCCAACTTCTTCTATCACGGCCGGCCGGCCGAGCTCCAACTTGTCTATCGTCATCTGGTCAAACTTTGCTTTCCGTCCGCAAAGATAAATAATTTGCTATATTTGTGGTAAAACTAACCGTTATGAAAAGATTTGCTTTTATTCTTATGTGCGTGGCCGGCCTGGCCATCGTCGCAAGTTGCGGCAACAATGGCAACAAGAAATCCGAAAACAAAGACGACAAGGTTGACATCGAAAAAGTTGCCGACAAGGTGCTTCAAGATGCTTTCGAGGGCGAAAAATACTCTAAAGAAGCCGCTGAATACTACTTCAGGAAGAACGAGGGTATAAAGCTTTCAGACCTGGCTCCCGACTACAAACTGAACGAGACCAGCAAGTACACCTACTATGGCGACGAGCACGACGTCCTTGCCAACTTCAAAATCCAGGATGGCGACACCTACACAAAAGAGCAGCATATAGAAAACGTGCGCCGCATATATGCCGTTACAAAGAAGGTTGCAGACAACGGAATCAACGTCTATGGCTTCGAGGACAAGAGCGACAAGGCGGAGGCCCTGTCGGAGAAAGACCTGGAGAAGATGATTCAGGACAACAACGGAACTACAATTTTGGGCATAGAGATATACCTTGGCAGCTACGGATGGTCTTTCCTGAAGGACGGGGTCCTGCATCGCTGCGAAATAAGTCTTCTTGAGAAGGATGACACCAAACTCGGATACTCCGTAAAGATGTACAAGGGCCTCCAGAAGAGTCTGGACGAGACAATAGAGGAGGCAGAAAAGGCACTGGAAGACCCCGAAGTCCAGAAACAGGTGAAAAAGGCTCTCCAGGACGCAGCTAAATAACAATTGACATTGCCCTGCTCCAATTTGCCTTAAGGGAGGAACGACGCAATGAAAAAGTTATGGATTATCCTGCTGGCGGTGCTGACCGGCACCGTGGCGGCCTCGGCGCAGACCGTGTACTCAGTATCCTATAAGAGTGACGCCGACGTAAAAGTGTACGTTACAAACACCAAATCCGACGCCGACTTGGTAGTGTATAAATGCAAGTACAAGTCAGACGCCCAGGGCAACAACGGCCTGTGGTTCTTCACTGACTACAAGTCAGACGCCAAGAAAAAAGTGTATTTCGTTGATTATAAATCCGATGCCGATATTGTAGTCTATTTCTGCGACTATAAATCCGATGCCGGATGGCGCAAGCGCAGCAAGATGCACAAGATGCTGTAGACGGTTGAATTGCACTCAGACTATATAAAGTAAGTATTTCGATAAGATGAAAAAATTATTCGCCGTTATCGTTGCCGTGTGCGCAATGCTTGGAGCTTTGATGCTCAATTCTTCCTGTGCTCCTATTGAGCATGGTGTTGTCTTTTATCGCCTCGAACTTGGTAATTTCGATGACTCTCACCTGAATCTGGCGTACGCCATAGGCGACGGACTTGCAGCGGCCGGCATGGAGCCTGTATCAGCCCCGTATATGTGGAAGCTCGATGGAGAAAAGAACACCATGAACAAGATGGCTGCAGATGCATTCAACAAGCGTTGTGCGGCCATCGACAAAGACCGTAGCATCCTTGCCGATCCGAGCGCTCCCATCAAGGGTGTGACCGTCAAGCTGACCTTCAGCTTCGGCACTTATGACGAGGGTACCCTCGCCACCTATACCTTCAAGGAGGCGAACAAGTAATCGTTGCCCAAAGTAACGACGCCGGCCTCTCCTGGAACATTATGGAGGCCCCGGATGCGCACATAGCCGTACTGGGCAAAAGCAGGTAACCGCTGATCTGTCAATATCGGCCATTATTGCAGGTTGCGGTCCAGCAGTTGGGACAGGCGAAAAATGAAGACCGTCCGAACAACTTCGGAATTACGAAAGAGTTCGAACGGTTGTGCCTTGCCAGTGCCCGAGGGGGGACTCGAACCCCCACGCCTTTAAGGGACAATGGATTTTGAGTCCATCGCGTCTACCATTCCGCCACTCGGGCTGCACGGTCCCCGGTTGAACAAAGCCGCAGTTGAAGAAACATGGTTTTGTTGCGATCAGGGACTGCAAAGTTATCTAATTTCTTCTAATTTGCAAAACCGGTGTATTTTAATATCTGCGAGATTTAACGTATATTCGCAGTACTATGATTTGCACCAGCATTCAAAACAAGACATACGAGGAAATACTGGAATTGTTGCCCCGGCTTGAGATGGCGGAAATACGGCTGGACCGCTGCCCGCTTGGCGACAGTGAGATAGAGGAGCTTTTTGCGCAGACGGACATTCCCCTGGTTGCCACGTGCCGGGGAGGAGGGAGATCCTTCGCTGCCGCTCAGGATGACAGAGGGGCCGCTCGGGATGATAAGCCAAACACCGGCAACGACGGAGTATCCTGGGCCGAGGCGGAACGCCGTCTTACCATAGCCGTGACCGCAGGGGCCCGATTCGCCGACCTGGAGATCGAGGCGCCATCCGACTTCAGCCGCCGGTTCCAGAAACTCTGCCGGGAATGCGGGACAGAACTCATCCGCTCCCACCACGACTTTGTGGGTACTCCGGACGACCGCGGCCTGCAGATGGCCCTGGCGCGCTGTTTCCGTTACGGGGCCGATATAGCCAAGATTGTCACGACCTGCCACAATGAGGATGACGCCAGGCGCATCAGTTCCCTGTACAGCCTTGTTATTGAAGATATAGACTCCCTGCAGGGCCGCCTGATAGCATTCGGAATGGGAGCAGCCGGCCGCGAGACCCGCATCGGCTGCCTCCGCAGGGGCGCACCGTTCACTTACGCCACCCTAAACTCCAACGAAGCAACAGCTCCGGGGCAACCTGTTGTCTCAGATCTATCCAAACTCATTTACGGAAACATCAAACCACTGGAACTTAAGGGCTTACGCATGCCGGCCTCGAAGAGTTTCGCACAGCGGGCAATACTGGCTGCGGCGCTGGCCCAGGGCAGCTCGCACCTGAGCGACTACTCCCCCTGCGATGACAGCGAGGCCGCCATTCGTGCCGCCGAGGCCCTTGGCGCAAAGGTTACCCGCAACGGTAGCACGCTGATTATTAAAGGTATCGGAGACATCAACAAGCCTCTCGGACTGCAGTCGCTGGATGTCGGCGAGTCCGGCCTGCTGGCGCGCCTGAGCATTCCGGTACTGTCCGCCATCAACGGCCAGCCCTTCCGTATCGAAGGTCACGGCACCCTGCCCAGGCGTCCCATGAACTCTGCCGCAGCCATAATGGCGGCGTTCGGAGTACTTCTTAACAACGCCGGCGAAGAGAACCCGGCCGAAGGAAAACGCGAGATCCACGTCCCCCTGACGGTACGCGGCAATCTCATCCCCGGCAATGCAGAAGTCAGCGGCAGCGGCGGCTCGCAACTCATATCCGGCCTGCTGATGGCCCTCCCTCTGTGCTCCAAGGACAGCTCGCTGCATGTCACGGACCCCAAGAGCATACCCTACATGTACATCACCCTGGACGTACTGCGCCACTTCGGCATAAGCACGCGCAGCGAGATGGAGGGGGACGCCGAATTGCTGGAAGCGGAAGACTGGAGCGGATGCAGCGGCATCAGTTTCAAGGTCCGCGGCGGCCAGCGCTACAGGTCAGCAGACTTCGGCATAGAAAGCGACTGGAGCGCCGCATCCAATTTCCTTGTAGCCGGAGCCATCTTCGGAAGCGTGGAACTGGAGGGCATGGACATGACATCCATACAGGCCGATATAGCTATAGTTGATGTGCTGGTGGAAGCCGGCGCGCTTGTATCCCAGCTGGACGACGGCACACTCTGCGTACGCCGTGCGCCGCTGGAAGGCTTCTCCATCGACCTCAACAATGCTCCCGACCTCTTCCCCATAGTTGCCGTACTTTCCGCTTTCTGCGCCGGAGAATCCCGCATCGCTGGGCTCGGCAGGCTTGCGGGCAAGGAGTCGGACAGGGCAGCGGCAGTGCTTGGCATGCTGCAGCAGATGGGAGTGGAAGCGGAAGCCCGGGGCGATGAGCTCGTAGTGCAGGGTGAAACCCTGGTAGGAAGGCTGCTCGGCGACAGGATGCTGCACGGAGGCAAGTACAGCTCTCACCACGACCACCGCATGGCCATGGCGCTGAGCGTCGCATCCCTCGGAGCAGACGGTCCCATAGACATAGACGATACAGCCTGCGTAAGCAAGTCCTTCCCGGACTTCTTCGATACCTTCGGCACAAAAAATAAAGGATGACCGTTAAGCCATCCTCTATAAAAGAATCTTATTTCAACTCTTATTTCTTAAGCTTGCCAAGACGAGCAGTAACCTTGATCTCGGTCTTCTCATAGAGTCCCGGAACACCGGTAGTCTTAGTTGAATACTGAGGATACATGACAAAGTCATAACCAGGGTTCTTCTCAATCAGGTCATAGATAGCATACTGCATGTTGAGGCTGGAGACGTTGGAAACACCCACCAGAGGGATGGCAACAGTACCATACCTGTTGGTGAACAGGCGGGCCCAGTCAACACCAAGGATGCGATGAATAGCTGCCTCACCGGTAACCTGCTCGGAAAGGATGTAATCACCGGAGTTCAGTTCGAACTTCACGACGGGCTCCTGAACGGACTTGAGGGTGGTGGAGCAACTTGTTGCCGCAAATGCTACAACGGCAAGAAGAGTGATAAATAAAGACTTTTTCATTGTTAAATTGATTTGTTAATGGGCAAATGTAATAAAAATTTATAAAAAAGTTGCAATCAATCAATTATTTTGACTTGATGTACTCGTCTATAGCCTTTGCGGCAGTGCGTCCGGCACCCATGGCGAGAATAACCGTAGCTGCGCCTGTTACGGCATCGCCTCCGGCAAATACTCCGGGACGGGTGGTAGCACCGTTCTCGTCTGCCACAAGACAACCGCGGCGGTTGGTCTCGAGTCCGGCTGTTGTTCTGGAAATCATGGGGTTAGGAGATGTTCCGAGGGCCATAATCACGGTCTCGGTCTCAATCTCGAACTCACTGCCTTCCACGGGAACGGGGCTGCGGCGACCGCTCTCATCGGGCTCGCCAAGCTCCATGCGTATGCATTTAAGGGACTTCACCCAACCTTTCTCGTCACCGATTACCTCGATGGGGTTGGTAAGCATATCGAAGATGATGCCTTCCTCGATTGCATGATGCACCTCCTCCTTACGGGCGGGAAGCTCGGCCTCAGTACGGCGGTAGACGATGTGCACCTCCGCACCCAGACGGAGGGCGGTACGTGCAGCATCCATGGCCACGTTGCCTCCACCTACCACGCAGACTTTCTTGCCGGCATGAATAGGAGTGAGGTAATCCTCGCGCCATGCCTTCATAAGGTTATTGCGGGTGAGGAACTCATTGGCGGAGAATACGCCGCAGAGGTTCTCGCCGGGAATGTTCATGAACTTGGGGAGACCGGCACCGGAGCCGATGAATACGGCCTTGAAGCCCTCTACATCCATCAGGTAGTCGATGGTAACGGTCTTGCCGATGATGACATCGGTCTCTATCTTGACGCCGAGACGGCGGACCTCTTCAATTTCGTGCTTGAGCACCTTATCCTTGGGCAGACGGAACTCGGGAATACCGTATTCCAATACGCCGCCGGCCTTGTGAAGGGCCTCGAAAATGGTTACGTCGTAACCCCATTTTGCAAGATCTGAAGCGCAGGCAAGTCCAGCAGGGCCGGAGCCGACAACCGCGACGCGGTCGCCTTTCGACTTCACCCCCTGCACCCCCTCAAGGGGGATGGCCGGACGTTCGCTGGCGCTCACCGGCGCAGCCTCTGCAGACGGCGCCTCAGAGCCGGCAGCGTCTCCCAAGTGCATATAATCGGCAACGAAGCGCTCGAGCTTGCCGATGGCCACAGGCTCACCCTTGACGCCCAGCACGCAGCTGCCTTCGCACTGAGTCTCCTGAGGGCATACACGTCCGCAAACTGCGGGCAGGGAGCTGTCCTGGGCAATTATTGCCGCCGCTCCAGGGATGTCGCCCTCGTTCACCTTGGCGATGAACTCAGGGATCTGGATGTTGACGGGGCAGGCCCCTACGCAGCGGGGGTTCTTGCAGTGCAGGCAACGGCTGGCCTCCAGCATCGCCTCTTCACGGTTGTAACCGTAGCATACTTCTTCGAAGTTAGTTGCGCGGACCTTGGGATCCTGCTCGCGGACCGCGACTCTGGGTATTCTGT
>CAMYYI010000037.1 GCA_947303465.1 uncultured Bacteroidales bacterium | reverse complement strand
AAATGTTTTCAGAAAACCACAAAAAATCCGGCTGCATCGAAGTAGTTTGCGGCTCCATGTTCTCCGGCAAGACCGAGGAACTCATAAGGCGCCTGCGCCGCGCCCAGTTCGCCAACCAGAAAATCGCCATCTTCAAACCGGCAATCGATAACCGCTATTCGGATGTCGAGGTGGTTTCCCACGATTTTCACAAGATATCGTCCAAGCCCATCGGCGACGCCTCCGAGATGCTCAAGATAGGGCCTGAGGTGGAAGTGGTGGGCGTAGATGAAGCCCAGTTCTTCGGACCCAACCTTGTGGATGTTTGCCAGACCCTGGCAAACAAGGGCGTACGCGTAATCATAGCCGGACTCGACACCGATTACATGGGCAAGCCGTTCGGTCCCATGCCCATGCTTATGGCGGTTGCCGAAGACGTTCAGAAAGTACATGCTATCTGTGTAAAGTGCGGCAACCTCGCCAATCACTCACACCGTCTCAGCAAGAGCAAAGACCTGGTGGTACTCGGCGAAAAAGATGTTTACGAGCCCCTCTGCCGCGACTGCTATAACAAAGCCCTGGCCGAAGAGAAATAATTCCCTATTTAGCTGATTACAGCACAAGTCGGTCTTTTCTGATAACGGCGTCAAGCAGATTGCCGGGTATGATGTGCTTTATGGCATCCACTACGGCATTCAGCTTTGCCTCGTGTATGTAGTCGTTTCGTATAGCCAAAGAGATTGTGCGGCCTGGCACAGGGTCGATGATGGGGCGAAGACAGCGCTGCTGGCTGTACATAATCAAATCTGTATGGGTTTCCGGAATAATGGTAATACCGCCATTGTCGTTAACCAGCTGTATCAGAATACCAACCCGTCCGCCTTCAAATAGTCGCTCGTAGCTCAACCCGCTTGCTTTCATTTCCCCCGGAGCCGTTTGCCGAAGGCCGTCTCCTATAATCCATATAGGCTGTTCGTAGAGCTTGTCAGTTGTGATACTGTCCTGGTCATAGGCCGGATTATCCGGAGAAACGTAGGCAATAAAACGCTCGTGATAGAGAGGAATCTCCAGAAAGTCAGGATCGTTAAGGGGGCCTGTCAGGATGCCCATATCCACTTCTGCCTTCCTGAGTTTATCCCTGATTGTGCCGGACAGCATTTCCTCCGTCTGCAGGGAAATGGACGGATAGTGAGAGCCTATATACTTGAAAAGGCCCGGCACCAGCACGGGAGATACCGTAGAAATAAGGGCAATCTTGAGGGGGCCGGAAAGGAGTTCTTTTTCCGACCGTGTCATTAGCGCTATCTGTTCTACATTGTACAGGGCAACTTTTGCCCGGTCTATAACCCTGCGTCCAATTTCCGTGGGCGTAACGGGGTGAGCATCACGGTCAAACAGACGCACATCGAGTTCCTCTTCCAGTTTTTTGACCATCAGGCTCAGGGTTGACTGTGTGAGGCCACAGGCTTCCGCCGCTTTTCCAAAGTGCCTAAACTCGTCTATTGCAATGACATAACGTAGTTGTTGAAGCGTCATAATGCTGCTCTTGATTGATAATATCAATGCAAATATAAAAAATATTGTATTGATAAATGAGATTCGGCCAAATATCTTTGCCCCGTCAAAACAAAAAGTGATGAATTGGAAGATTATCATATGGTACGTCAGCGTTTCGCTGCTGCTGGTAGCGGCACTGATGACCGTATCCTGCATCATCGCTTTCTTCACTCCTGGCGATGAAAGCCGTCTCCCGCTCCTGCTGTCCGCTTTACTTACCGGTATAGTCGGCGCCTATCCCCTTATATTTGTAAGAAAGGGGCAGCATAAACTAAATTTCCGCGAAGGCAACTGCATAGTTGTAGGAGCCTGGCTTGCTGCCTGCATCTTCGGGATGCTCCCCTACCTGTTCTATGGAGGCGAGTTTACGCTTGTCAATGCAATCTTCGAGAGCGTTTCCGGCTTTACGACCACAGGAGCTTCCATCTTAAACGATATCGAAGCGCTTCCGAGAGGAATCCAGTTCTGGCGGATTTCAACGGCATGGGTTGGCGGAGTCGGTATCGTAACCTTGTTCTCCATGCTGACGGTTCGCGCCGACAAGTCTATGCTGTCCGGGGCGGAAATATCAACAGTCGCACGAGAATCATTTGCCGGGGAGAAGAGTGAAAATTTTGCCAACAAGATGCTCAGCACATATATTGTCCTGACTCTTATTTCCTTTTTTGCACTGAAACTGACTGGCCTGAACTGGTTCGATGCCGCAACTGACGCCATGTCTGCCTGCAGCACCTGCGGGTTCTGTACGCGCAACACCAGCATCGCCTATTATGCCAATCCGGCGGCAGAGATAGTATTGACCGTCACAATGCTGGCGGCCGGGATACACTTTGGAATTCTTTTCGTGGCGTTTTTAAAAGGCAGGCCCAAATTCATATTGAAATCCGAAACCGTCAAGGTCTTCCTCTCCCTTGTCGGCATAGCAATTGTCATAGTTACAGGAGACCTCATGATCAATGGAGGCCACACCTCGTTCCTGACCGCACTCAGGGATGCCTCGTTCCAGGTCGCTTCCATATCCACGACCACCGGCTTCGCGACGCAGGACACCACGCTCTGGCCGCCCCTCAGCATGGCAACACTCATCATATGTTCATTCATATGCGGATGCTCCGGCTCTACTTCCGGAGGAATCAAGATAGACCGTGCAATCCTGGCTGCAAAAGGAGTGCATAAGAAAGTAGCGCTTACTACAAGTCCGCACATCATCCAGTGTATACGGGTAGATGGCCATATCCGCACTGAAGAACAGGTAAACGACGCTTTCCGCTACATATTCTGCTACCTGTTCATCATGGTACTGTTCGCCGCCGTCAATATCGCTTTCGGACTTGACTTCATCACTGGCGTGACTGCTTCGATTGCCAGCATCGGCAATGTAGGCCCCGGCTTCGGAGATGTCGGATCGATGTCCAACTATGCCGACTTCCCGGCAATCCTGAAACTGACCGGTCTCACAGAGATGCTGATCGGCCGTTTGGAAATATTCCCAGTACTATATCTGGTACAGTCAATCAGGCTTCGAAATAGCGCAAGGTTCTGAGCATCTCGAAAATCATATCCACATATTCACTGGAGGTGTGGTCCCAGCGGAAGCCGAGCCTGTGCAGCACCTGCATGGTAAAGACGGTAGAGGCCAGGGTCTCTACGCCTACCTGCTCGGATGCCGACTGCTGATAGGCCACGAGCGGAGCAAGGATGCGGGCTTTGGCGGGATCGGCCTGAGCCGCCTCCATACGACGCATAAACTCCTTGGATTCAACATATTCCAGCTGTTTTCCATCTATCTTTTCCAGACGGGACAGGATATCGTCCATAGGGACGGTGTGGTTGTTGGAAACGTTGAATACACAGTTCTCCAGCGGCGTTCTTGCAAGCACTACCATAGCATGGGCAGCCTGGTCGATGGGAGTGAATTCCATCTGTCCCTCCAGAACCTCATAAGGACAGGCGCCGAGCATCTTGAAAGCTTTCATGCGGCCCATTGAGGCATTGGAGTTCATGTTCATCTGGAATTCTCCGTCTTCTGCACGTGGAGACAGATTGCCGGCACGCATAATCTTGGCTCTTAGCGTACCCTGGGCCATATGCTCCAGGATGTGCCTTTCCGCCAGGAACTTGGAATGGACGTACTGGTTGTCTGTAAGCTGACCGAAGAACAGCATCTGCTCGGTAAGGTATTCAGGAACTGAACCGGGGGTGAGGCCTCCCACGCTCTCGGTGGACACCTGCACGAAGTAGGCTCCATTCCGCTCGCAGAAGGCGACCAGGTTCTTTACGCCGCCGTAGTTGATGTCTTCTATGTCCGTTCCCTTGGAGAAGTGCTTCACGTTGGCGGCACAGTTGAACACCATATCAATACCATCAAGACCATCCAGGCTCTCCGGAAGCGTAATATCTCCCTCAACCGTGCGTATACGATTTCCGAAGAGGCCGCTGTAATCCTTGTCGAAGTAGTAGAACAGCATTTCCTTCAGACGGCGCTCGGGAGTCAGACTGCCCTTGCCGCGAAGCAGGCACCAGACCGTTGTGTCAGGTCCCGTGCTTTCCAGCAGTTCCCGGAGCACGTGTATACCCAGGAAGCCGGTTGCGCCGGCGAGAAGTATGTTTCTGCCCAGCATGATGCTGTCGCCCGCCAGGAAGGAATCAAGGTTGTTGGCCCGGAGCAGCCGGTCGATGGCCGAATAGTCATAATCGGTGATGTTGGCATCTTCTTCCCTGGCTGCTTCGTCACCCTTAAGGAAGGATGCCAGGGTGCGTGCAGAAGGATGCGAGAAGACGTCCGAATAGGCAAAGTGCAGGTTCTGCTTCTCCGCCTCGACCATTACGTTGGTTACCATGAGAGAGGTACCCCCGAGATCGAAGAATGACTCGGTGGCGCCCACGCGCTCAACCCCCAGAACCGCCTCGAAGATGGCACAGAGAGCTTTTTCCGTCTCGCCTGAAGGAGCCACATAATCATCGGTGGATGAAGGAGTTGCAGGCGGCAGAGCCTTCACGTCCACCTTCTGGTTGACATTCAGCGGGATGGCATCCAGCTGAACCCATGCTGCAGGGACCATGTAAGGCGGCTTGCGTTCACGGATGAAATCGGCTGCGGCCTTGGTGTCCAGGGAGCCTTCCTTCATCACCACGTAAGCGGCCAGGAACTTGCCGCCGGAAGGGGCGTCGAAGGCCTGCACCGTAACGTCCCTCACGCCAGGCATTTCCTGAATCACCGCCTCCACCTCCTTGAGCTCGATACGGAAGCCGCGTATCTTAACCTGACGGTCCTTGCGGCCTACGAATTCGATGTTGCCGTCCGGCCTGTAGCGCACGATGTCGCCGGAGCGGTACAGACGCACACCGGGCAGGAAAGGATTGTCGATAAAGCACTCCGCCGTTTTCTCCGGATTGTTCAGGTAGCCGCGGCCTACCCCGGCACCGCCTATCAGCAGTTCTCCGGCAGCGCCGACGGGGAGACGTCTCAGCTGGCGGTCGGTCACATAAAGCTGTACGTTGCTGAGAGGATGGCCGATTGGAATATTGTCTTCACGCTCCTGAACATGGAAGACGGTCGAGAAGATTGTGCACTCGGTGGGACCGTATCCGTTGTAGAATGCATAGGATGGCGGCGGCATGGATACCAGTTTCTCACCTCCGACAGAAAGATACTTAAGTGACGGATTATCAGGGAAGTTACGCGCATACATGACGCCGACCTGCGTTGTCATGAAGCTGTGCGTGACACCGTTTTCCGTGATGAAGCGGTCCAGGGCATTAAGGTCATGCCGCACGTCCTCCGGAATGATGCATACGCATGCGCCGCAAGTGAGGGCGGGATACTGGTCCATCATATTGGCGTCGAAGCCATAGCTTGCAAAAGCAGCCACGCAGTCTCCTGCATTGAGATTGTAGTAGTCGCGGTACCAGGCGCAGAAATTGACCAGGTTGCGCTGTTCCAGCATACAGCCCTTGGGTTTTCCGGTGGAGCCTGAGGTGTACAACAGAATGTAGAGGCTTTCCGGCTTGGGACCGTATTTGTCATTCTGAGCGCAGCGAAGAATCTCGTCCGGCAGGTTCTCCAACTCATCCGTCGTAAGCACCGGGCCGCTGTAATCGGTAATCAGCGGAACAAGATCCTTATCTGCAATCAGCAGCTTTGCGCGCGAATCCTGAATCATGAAATTCAGGCGCTCCGGCGGATAGGAAGGATCCAGTGGCTGATAAGCACATCCCGCCTTCATCGCCGCCAGGGAGGCCTTGGTCATCCATGCGTTGCGGTTGATCAGCACGGAAACAACCTCTTCTTCTTTGAGGCCGAAGCCGTGAATCTTGGCGGCAAGGGCGTCTGTGATACAGTCCAGGTCTTTATAACTGATGGTTTTCCCCCCGAAGAGAACGGCGGGCGCGTCCGGGGTGGACCTTGCCTGCTTGCGGAAGAGATCCACTACGGTCTCGCCGAGGTCGACCTCCTGCTCATAGCTGTTGAAGCTGTCCAATTGCCTTAGACGTTCTCCGTCCACGAAAGGAATATCCGTCAGAGGACCGTCTTTAAGCAGACCTCTGGTAACTGTCCCGAGGGCGTCGGCGAAACTCTGCACCAGAGGTTCGCTATACAGGCTGTCGTCGTATGCCAGGGCAAACTCGGGAGCGTCCTCTGTTCCTTCCACGAATATACTCAGGGGGAATTTGGGGGTGTCCTGGGTTATCAATTCATCCTCGAGCGCCTTTCCGTTGACAGTATATTTGTCTACCAGGCCCACCTGGTAAGCCAGCATCACCATGGGATGGAAATCATAGGCTGAAGACAGGCGGGCAAAGGGATAGTTCTGGTAAGACAGGGCCGTGCTGAAATTGCGGTCTGTCTCTTTGAGGAAATCGGCTGCCTGCTGGTCGCCGACTTCTCCCGCAAGCGCCAGGGTGTTCACGAACATGCCGAAGGTATCGGAGCTCCTCATGTCGCTGCGGCCGTTGGCCACGGTGCACATAAACACCTTCTGCTTGCCGCTGAAGGCACTTACCGTCACGAAGGCAGCCCCCAGGAAATAGCTGGCGGGCGATATGCCGAGAGCATGGCAGCGGGCAGTCACATCCGCCCCTATCTTCTTGCGTATCCATGTCTCATGGCCCACTTCATCCTCCTGCGGCCTCTTGTCCGGAGCCGGTCCGGTTTCCTCTTCTTTTCCGGCCATCTGGGCGGCAAAGAAGTCCTCGGCCGCCTTGAATTCTGCGCTGTCCTGATAAGCCTTCTGGTCCCTGGCATACTGGAAATAAGTATAGGATTCCGCCTCGGGAGCTTTTCCCTCTAGCGCCGCTGCAAACTGGGCCAGGAACACGTCGTATGAACGTCCGTCGAATACCAGGTGATGGAAATCCGTCATGAGACGGAGCTTACCGGGAGTCTTAACGATATTGAGGCGATAGAGGGGGCCCGTAGCCAGGTTGTACGGCTGCATGAAAGCATCCTGAAGGGACTGGTAATCCTCTTCTCTCTTTAGTATGGTAACGGGGATATCGTCTTCTATCTTACCGGGTACAAGATACACCTTGCCGTCTTTCTGTTCAAAGCGGCCAAGGACTGCCGGATGGGCCTCCAGCACGGCCTTGAGAGCATTTTTCAGTTCATCCACCTGTACTCCTTCGGGCATGGTCAGGATAGAGGGCAGGTTATATGCCGTGGAAGAAGGATTCTTGACGCAGTCCAGATAGAGACCGGTCTGCTGGAAGGTGAGTTCCTGGGGCTCGAGAGATCCTTCGCTGCGCTCAGGATGACAGGAAGAGCCGGGATGACAGGCACCTTCCATCATTATTTTCAGGATATCGTTCTCTATGCTCTGCAGGCTCGCAGTCTTGGCAAAGCTGTCCATGTCGGGCTCCAGGCCATAGCGCTTGTACAGCTCCGTAGCCAGGCGAAGGGCGCTCAGCGACGACAAACCGCTGTAGTAGAGAGGATCGGTAAGGCCGAAGCCGCCAATGCCCACGGTCTCCTTGATGATATTGCTGATCTCTTTTTCCAGCACATTGAGCGGCGCCACGTGGGCTTCTGCCTTACGCTCCTGCGGTTCAGGCTTTGGCAGGGCCTTCACGTCCACTTTCTGATTGACATTCAGCGGTATGGCATCTATCTGCATGATCACGGCCGGCACCATGTACGGGGGCTTTTTGCCGGCTATGAAGGCGTCCAGCTCCTGTATATCGACTTCCTTGTCACTTACCACATAAGCTGCCAGGAACTTGCCGGCACCGGCACCGGGTTCGTCAAAGGCCTGAACGGTAACGTCCTTGATGCCAGGGAATTCGCGTATGACGGCCTCCACCTCCTTCAGCTCGATACGGAAGCCGCGAATCTTCACCTGGCCGTCCTTGCGGCCTACGAATTCTATCTTGCCATCTGCTCTTTGGCGCACGATGTCGCCGGTACGGTACACGCGTGCATATGACGGATCATTGTCAAAGGGGTTGGTGAGGAAGGCCTCGGCAGTTTTGTCCGGCCTGTTGAGGTAGCCGTCACCCACTTGCTCGCCTACTATCCACAACTCGCCTTTCTCCCCCGGCGTCACCTGCTTGCCGTCCTTGTCCACAATGTAGGTGCGGATACCGGGCAGCGGAACGCCGATAGGGATGTTCTCCTCCTGCGCCTTCACTTCCTCGCTGATAACGTAGCAGCAGCACTCCGTCGGACCGTAACAGTTGAACAGACGGTAATGGGGCAGCGGGAAAGACGACATCTTTTCACCACCGGTATACATGACCTGGAGCCCTTTGCAATCCGGATAATTGATGGCGAACTGAGTGGCGACCTGCGTGGTCATGAAGCAGTGCGTGAGGCCGTTGTCTTCAAAGAATTTGTGCAGCGCAGGGAGGTCCAGACGCATCTTTTCCGGGATGATAAACAGCGTGGCACCGGACACCAGCGATCCGTACAGATCTCCCAAAAAGGCGTCGAAGCCAAAACTGGCATAGGCCGACATACGCGAATCATCCCGTATTCCCACGTTCTCTGCGTGGCGTTGGGCGAACAGAGACACGTTACGGTGGGTAAGCATGCAGCCCTTGGGCGTGCCGGTGGTGCCGCTGGTATATAGCAGCACAAAGAGGTCATCGGCTGAAGGAATGCCAAGCGGCTTCCCCGGATGCAGTTTGCGGATATCAGCGGTCTTCAGCACCGGTCCGTCGTATTCCTTCAGGATGGAGAGCAAATTCTCATCGGCCACCAGCATCCTGGCTCCGGCGTCCTTCATCATGAATTCCAGACGCTCCGGCGGATAGGACGGATCCAGCGGAAGATAAGCGCAGCCTGCTTTAAGCGCGCCCAGCGGGGCTATCATCATGTATTCGTTACGCCCGAGCATAATGCCGACCACGCTCTTCGGCGGGACCTGGCTCTGTATGTATGCTGCCAGGTTGTCTGACAACTGGTCTGCCTGCCTGTATGTCAGGCTGACGTTTTCATAGACTAATGCGGGATGGTCCGGATTGGTTTCCACATGCTGGCGGAAGGCTTCCAGAACGGTGTTGCAGGGCTGCTGTTTCATCGTTTTAGCGTTTGTTTCTTACAAATTTATGATTTTCATTTGAAAAATAATAACTTTACAAACCGATATCGCTTTTTATTTATGAATCCGTCCCGAAAGAGCTGGATGACCAGCGTTGGAATAGTCGCAATCGCCGCCGTGATGGTAGAGGTGATATCCATCATCCAGTATGAGCGCCTGCGAAAGATGATGGCTGATGATATGGCCGTACGCAGCCATATAGTGCTTGGCGCCATGGCCAACGAGATACAGCACACGCTTGAACTGACGGAAACGACCATGAAGGAGAATCTCTGGGACGTAAGGCAAAGCATGTCGCATCCCGATTCCGTTTTCCCGGCAATGAGGCGCCTGATAGACGACAATCCCCACGTGGTTGGCGGATGTCTGGCCTTCGTGCCGTATTATTATCCCTCAAAGGGCCGTCTTTTCGAGCCGTATGCCAGCAAGGAGAAAGACGGCACCATAGTTCTCAGCCAGCTTGCCGGTCCCGGCCACGATTACACTGAAAACGAAGAATTCAAATGGACTGTCGACACCCAGGCCCCAAACTGGACCGACCCTTACCTTTACGGGCCGGATTCATTGAGCTATGCCACATATTCCTGCCCGGTCTGGGACAATAAAGGCCGTCTGGCTGGCGTGTGCGGCCTGGATATAGACCTTTCCTGGCTTGGAGACACGCTGAATGCCAACCAGAGGTTCCCCTCTTCCTTCAGCATCCTGCTGACGGAAGACGGCCAACTGGTTGCCGGCCCCCCGGAGAGCCGTACGCCGCCCGAAGATGTGCGGCAGGTGGTGGACATATTGAACGGGGTGCTTCCCGAATCGGCCAATCCTGCCATCGCCATAAAGACCACTGCGCTCGCAAAAGATCCATACTGGAGGCTGGCGCAGGTATTCCATAAAAAAGAAGTCTATGCCCGTATGCAGCGTATGCGCCGGCAGCAGATGGTGCTTATCCTGCTTGGTCTGGCCATCCTGGCATTCATGATAGGCCGCTACTCACTCAACGAAAGGAAGCTTCGCAAGGTTTCCGAAGAGCAGGCCCGCGTAGACGGAGAGCTGGAAGTCGCCAGGAAAATACAGGGGGAGATGATTCCCCGGTCGTTCCCGCCTTTCGTTTATGGCTCCCTGGAGCCTGCACGGGAAGTGGGCGGAGACCTTTTCGACTTTTACATCCGGGACGGAAAACTTTTCTTCTGCATCGGTGACGTCAGCGGCAAGGGTGTGCCTTCCGCCATGCTGATGTCGGTAGCCCATTCGCTGTTCAGGATGGTATCGCAAAAAGAAGAAAGCCCTTCCCGTATCCTGCAGGCGATGAACCTCCAGCTATGCCAGGGGAACGACAGCAGCATGTTCATGACCTTCTTCGTGGGGTGTCTGGACTTGTATTCGGGCGAGCTGTATTATGGCAATGCAGGACACGACAAGCCTTTTCTGCTGTCGGACGGTATTGAGTTGCTGCAGACCGCTCCCCACCTTCCGCTGGGCGTCTTCCCCGACACGCGTTTCGAGGATCAGTCCTGCACTCTTGCCCCGGGAAGCATCCTGTTTATGTACACTGACGGTCTTACGGAAGCCAAGGATACCGAGCGGAAGGCGCTTGGCAGGGACGGCGTTACTGAAGTCCTGAACCGCTTCCTGGCATCCGGAAGCGAAGCGTCGCTCGAAAAGCTGATATCGTCGATGAGTGATGCCGCCCACAGCTTTGCAGGCGCAGCGCCCCAGAGCGACGACCTTACCATGCTGGCCGTCCGCTTCAATCCGGAAGATACGGTACGGGAGCAGATTTCCCTCATCAATGATGAAGCGGAGGTCGAACGGCTGGGAGTCTTCGTGAAAGGCTTCTTCGGCAAACTGGATATAGACGATAAAACCGCCTCCGGCCTGCGGCTTGCGCTGGAAGAGGCGGTGGTCAATGTCATCGACTATGCCTACCCTGATGGGGAAAAGGGTGACGTTCTTGTCCAGGCCGACAGCAACCGCAAGGAAGTGCGCTTCACCATTATCGACTCGGGCTTCCCCTTCGATCCCACTTCCGTACTGGAGGCCGATACCACGCTGGATGCCGGCAGCCGTCCCATAGGCGGCCTCGGGATCCTGCTTTCCCGGAGACTTACCGACTCGGTTTCCTATTCCCGCCGTAATGGCCAAAATGTATTATCGTTAACAAAATCAATAGTATGACTACCAGTATTCAAGAAACAGACGAAAGAATTGTAGCCGTTTTGTCCGGAGAATTGGACACAGCCGCCGCCAAGGAGACAGAGGAAGCTCTTTCTCCCCTGCTTAACAGTAACGGGAAAGAGGTGGTGATAGACTGCACGGGACTGGAATACATTTCTTCCAGCGGGCTACGCATTCTGCTCCGCATCCTCAAACAAGCCCAGTCTGTCGGTTCGCGCGTGGTCCTCAAGAACGTGAACGAAGTAATCCAGGACGTCCTGAAGCTCACCGGCTTCATGTCCATCTTCGAATTCGAATAGATTGAACACCCCGTTACATAAGCAAATATATGCCAAGTATAATGGGGATTTCGACAGCAAGCCACCTTGCAAATAGTTGCATAATAGCCATTTAGCACATTGCATCTAATTGCATAGAAGCGCATTATTATACCGTTTTCGGCTCAATACTTCGCCAATATTGCATTTTTTCGGCTCAAATATTTGGAAAATGAGCCGTATTTTCTTATATTTGAGCCGTAAATCGAAAGAAGCATGACCAGAGAAAACGAAATACTCCAGTTCCTGCACTATCATCCTGCCTCCTCCAGAAGCGAGATTGAGACCGGAATGAACCTTACGGAAAGCCCCGCCACGGTCAAGCGCATCCTTGCCTCGCTGGTGGAGGCAGGCTCCGCCATTGTCTCCGGCCAGGGTCGCGCCACGCGATACAGCGTGTCCCCGCAGGCTCATGTAACAATGCCTCTGGACATTGATACATATTTCCAGAAGGAAACGGATGAACGCACAGTTCAAACCAGCTTCAACTTCGACCTGATCAACAACATCCTCCCCAAAGTAGATCTTTTCTCGGCTGAGGAGAAAGATCGTCTTGATGCCCTGCAGGCCCAGTTTACCCGAAACCTGGAAGGTATTACTCCTAATGAGTACCGCAAAGAGATGGAGCGTCTGGGCATCGACCTCAGCTGGAAGTCATCCCAGATCGAAGGGAACACCTACTCCCTTCTGGAGACCGAAAAGCTCCTGAAAGAGAAGCAGACCGCCTCCGGCAAGACGAAGGAAGAAGCCGTAATGCTCCTCAATCACAAAGATGCCCTAGACTTTGTCCTGGCCGATCCGGAGTACCTCAAGGAAATCTCCCTCTGGCGTATAGAAGAACTCCATTCCCTCCTCACCAAGGAATTAGATGTGGATAAAGGTATACGCAAGCGCCGCGTCGGTATTACCGGCACCAACTACTACCCCCTGGACAACGAATACCAGATTCGCGAAGCCCTCGAAGACAGCTGCCGCCTTATCAACGGAAAAGAGAACGTCTTTGAGAAAGCCTTACTGGCTCTGGTGCTGCTGTCCTATATCCAAGCATTCTCCGACGGCAATAAACGGACAGCCCGCATCACCAGCAATGCCATCCTCATCGCCAACAAGTATTGCCCCATCTCCTTCCGCACAGTGGATTCCGTGGACTATAAGAAGGCCATGCTCATCTTCTATGAGCAGAACAACATCTCTGCTTTCAAGAAGATATTCATCGACCAATTTGCTTTCGCCGTTCAGACCTACTTTTAAATAGCCCCCCATGATAAACGAAAACTATCCACAAATAGACCTGTCGCAGTGGCAGCAGGTAGGTGAAGGAGGCAACGGAAGAACTTATGTGAGCCCCGCGGCACCCGGAAAAATCCTCAAAGTGAACAACGCCCGCTTAAGCACATTTGATGCCGTCAAGCACGAGTTCGACGTATCCAAAGCCGTTGAGGCATTAGGACTTTCAGTGCCTCATGTTTACGAGATAGTTCGCGTAGGAGAGGCCTATGCAACTATCTCTCAGCTTGTAAAAGACAAGAAATCCCTGTCCCGCATCTGCCACGACGAGCCGGAGCGTACGGAAGAAATGGCCCGGCTTCTGTGCCAAAAAGGCAAGGAACT
>CAMYYI010000036.1 GCA_947303465.1 uncultured Bacteroidales bacterium | reverse complement strand
GTCCATTGCGTGCACCGCGGCCTCGAACGGCGGCATCACGGCGGCAAAAGCGGCGCAAATCGCTGATGCACAGCAGCCCATCGTGGTCACCCTGGCCATCATCGGAGAGCCCTTGGCGCACTCGGCCTCACGTTTTCCGTCGGTGATGTAGTCCACCGCACCGCTCACCGCAACCACCGTTCCGTGCTGGGCCGCGAATTCCCGGGCGCAGCCGCGTGCCTTCTCAACCGGCTCCGCGCTATCGACTCCGCGGGTCTCGCATGCCGTCCCGTGCAGCACCATGATTTCGGAGGCATTGCATCGGACTATCGCCGGAGCGTACTTTTTGATGAGTTCGACCGCCGTCTCCGTGCGGGCTTTGCTGGCGCCCACGCCCACGGGATCCAGCACCCATGGCTTGCCGTATTTATTTGCTGCAGCTGCCGCTGCATGCATGCCCCGGATCTCGTTGTCGTCCAGGCAACCTATATTGATAACCAGCGAGTTAGCAATTGCCAGCAGGTCATCCATCTCCTTGTCGTAAAAGGACATGATGGGCGACGCTCCTATTGCCAGCAGGGCGTTGGCATTGAAATTCATCGCCACGTAATTGGTGATGTTTACCACCACCGGTGTTTTGTCGGACAGTATCTTCATATTGCGTATTCTGTATATTGTTGATTTTCAACTATTTCCCGATTGTCCCTGGTGCAGTTTTACACCAGGGAAACTCATTTCTTATTGATTATCAGAGCTTTGCAAAAAACGCCTCATCTGCAAGAAATGATCTACAGGACCATGTCCGTGACCTACGGAATAGCCGGCTCCGGAAACTATGGCGTTGTGGATGTACTCAGTAGCTGCGTGAGCGGAGGCATCCAGGGTGAGTCCCTGGGCGAGATAAGAGGCAAAGGCAGATGAAAGGGTGCAGCCGGTGCCGTGGGTATTTTGGGTACGGACGCGGGCGGAAGGAAGTTCGATGATGCGGTCTTCCTCGGCGTTATAGAATATGTCTGTGAGGCGGTCTTCCGTGAGGTGGCCGGCCTTCATGAGCACGGAAACCGGGGTGGATTTTGACGACTTTTTCGAGAGCTCACGGGCAACCTCCGGAAGGTCCTCCTGCGAGCTTATCTTCAGGCCTGTAAGTATCTCTGCCTCAGGCACATTAGGCGTGACGACGCGAGCCAGCGGAAGGAGTTCCTCAGTCAGCACTTTGATGGCAGATTCTTCTATCAGACGGTGCCCGGAAGTTGCCACCATTACCGGATCCAGAACTATGTTGTATGGCCTGTCCAACCAGCCTTCAGACTCCGCCTGCAACAGTGAGTCGCGGACGGCCAGCACCACTTCGGAGCTGTGGAGCATTCCAATTTTTATGGCATCCGCACCTATATCCGACAGGACCGCCTTGATCTGGGCCGATATGGTTTCCACCGGAACCGGATGCACGGCCTCTACTCCGAGGGTGTTCTGAACGGTTACTGCCGTGATGGCACTGGCGGCGTAACTACCTGTAGCAGAGATAGATTTGATATCTGCCTGGATACCTGCACCACCGCCGGAATCGCTGCCGGCTATAGTTAATACTCTTGGGTATGTTTTCATATCAGAAATGCGTAAAACCATGATATTCTTTTTCCGAACCGATCCACCGTATGACCGGTTCCCTCATTCCGGGCTCCGACCCGGACCCGAGCGAAGCGAGAGATAGCGACCGGCAGGGGGGCAAATCCACTATCCGTCCGATCACGGTACACCCCTCCGGCAAAGGAGTCCCCGGCGCCACCGTGAACAACAGTTCATAATCCTCTCCCCCGCTCACCGCCAGCTCAACGGGATCCCAGCCCCGTCCAGCGCAAACCTTCCGGAGCTCATCACTCATCGGCAGCGCCTTCAAGTCAATTTCAGCTGAGAGCATAATGGAAGGAGCCCCCCCAGCGTTACTCGACCGCTGATGGAGGTGATCATGCCCCTGCGAATCGGGAGACGGGGAAGAAGGGCCGGCGTTACCGCTTTCGCGGCAACAATTCACTGTCGAGGGAGCGTCCCCCTCGAACTCCCTAGGCCTCAGCGGCGCAGATGCGAGAATGGACGTAGCCGGCTCTTCTGTTTCCGCGGACGAGCAGGGGCCGCTGGAGGCTTTAAGTATGTGCCGGAGGTCTGAAGCGATGCCGTCGGAAATATCCATCATGGCATGAACTCCGGGAAGAGCTGCCAACTGCTGTCCGAGTTCAACCCTCGGAACAGGAAGGTAGTGGCGGCGAATCAAGAGGTCCTCCGGGGTAAGACCTTGCTCAACGGTGCATCCGCCTGCACCCTTGAGCGAGTTTTCGGCCTTTTTCTCACTCAATGGTGCATCGTTTAGCACCCCTGAGCACACTTGGGACGGAGGATCTTGCTGTCTGGGCGAGACGCGGCCGAGGACCAACTTCAGGCCGGCAGCAGAATCTCCTAGCGGGCCGCTGACGCAAACGAGGTCCCCGGGGCGGGCTTCGGAGCGCATAACTGCCTGACCATGAGGGCACTCACCCAGCATCGTAACATTGATAAACAATTTGTCATCCGAAGCCGACGTATCACCTCCAAGCAGTGCCACGCCGAATCTGGAACAGAGTGCATTGAATCCGAAAATGTAACGGTCGACCCAGTTGGCGAGGGGGCTGGAAGATCTTTCGACTCGCTTCGCTCGCTCAAGATGACAGAAAAGGGGCTCAAGATGACAGGATGGGGCGTCAGGATGACTTAGGGAAGGTGGCAGGGCGATTGACAGAAATGCAGATGTTGGCTTCCCTCCCATGGCAGCTATGTCGCTGATATTCACAGCAGCAGACTTCCAGCCGAGTTCCTCCGGAGAGATGTCGGACAACAGAAAGTGACGGTCTTCGATTAAAAGGTCGGTGGTAACCAGAGTGTCAAGCCCGTCGTGCTGAGGGATGACTGCGCAGTCGTCTCCGATGCCGACGATGCCGGATCCTTCGCTTCGCTCAGGATGACAAAAAGAGGCCTCAGGATGACAGGAGGCGGCAATGCGCTCTATGAGATCGAATTCTCCTAAATGTGACATTTCCTTACGACGGTATTGACCGTATCAAGTTCAACGGGACTCTCTCAACCGGCTCACTCGGCCGGTACCCCGAACACACAAAGATAGCAAAAAAGTTGAAATAGAGCAAGATTCTTCGCTATGCTCAGAATGACAGTTCGCAGCTAGCGAAACTGTATATCGAAACCTTCTTCCAGCAGCGGCGCCACCAACGAGCGCATTTCCTCAACGCTGTATTTCTGAAGCCCCTGCATGGGGGTAGGACGGTCTATTGTGTATACCTGAACGAGCCTGGGACGTAGCGTACGCACGATTTCCATCCACGGAAAGAGCACCTCCGGCGAGCCCGAATCGAAATCGGGAGCTCTAAGGAACATGGTCTGAAGCACGAAGTCTCCCTCGAAACGTTTCAGCGCCTCCACCACCCTTGCCACATTGTATCCAGGGGCCGGACGGTTGATCAGTGCGGCAAGGCTGTCGGTCGGAGCATCAATCTTCATGATAGGATTGTCGACCTTACGAAGAGCCTCGAAAATCTCATCCATATGCACGCGGGTGGCGTTCGACAGCACGGAGACTCTCGCCTCCGGGCAGAACGCATCCCGGAGGCGGATGGTGTCGTCAATAATGCGCGGAAACTCGGGATTAAGAGTCGGTTCCCCGTCGCCACTGAAGGTGATGGAGTCGATGCGCGTACCCTCAAGCATCAGCCCCGACAACTTGTCCTCCAGCGCGGAGCGCACCTGAGCCGCCGTCGGCAGGACGGTATCGTCGCGGCCGTCGGCATTCCAGCCGCACTCACAGTAGATGCAGTCGAAGTTGCATATCTTGCCGCGTGTGGGCAAAAGGTTGATACCCAACGAGTTGCCAAGTCTGCGGCTGTGTATGGGGCCAAATACGGTTTCTTCTCTGAGCATAGTATTCACAAAGTTGCGAAATATTTCCCGTGAATGAAAATTAATTGCCATCTTTGTTTTATGATTCAGATGGCGATAGTGAACCTGACGCCCGACTCCTTCTACGAGCCGAGCAGGGTTTGGACGGAGGTTGCAGGGGCGGCGCAGCAGGTTGCAGGAGCGGCGCAGCAGGTTGCAGGGGCGGCGCAGCAGATTGCCGGGGCGGCGCAGCAGGTTGCCGGAGCGACGCAGCAGGTTGCCGGACGGAAGAGGCAGGCCGGTGCGGCGCTAGCCCGAATACGACAGCTGCTTGACGCAGGCGCCGATATCATCGACCTCGGAGCCGTTTCCACCCGCCCCGGCGCAGCGGACGTCCCCGTCGAGGAAGAGTGGAGGCGTCTGGAGCCGGTGCTGACGGCATTGGCGCAGGACATGCCGGCCGGGCGCAGTGCGGAAACCACCCTCCCTCTCTTCTCCATTGACACCACGCGTGCCGAGATCGTGCGGCGGGCGTACGGCGTAATCGGCCGCTTCATCGTGAACGACATCTCCGCCGGGGAGGATGACGAAGAGATGCTGCCCACGGTTGCGGAGCTCGGACTCCCCTACGTGGCCATGCATAAGCGCGGCAATCCCCGCAGCATGGATTCACTGTGCGATTACCCCGACGGAATAATGGCCGAACTCCTCCGATACTTCGAAGCTTTCGCCTCCAGGGCAGAAGCCCTCGGAATACACGACTGGATACTTGACCCGGGCCTCGGATTCGCCAAGACCGAGGCGCAGAACTGGGAAATCCTGGAGAATCTGGAACAGCTGAAAGTCTTCGGCCGTCCCATACTCATCGGTGCTGCCGACAAGCGCTTTACCCGCGGCAACACCGCCGCCGCCCACGAACTCGCCGTCGCCCACGGTGCCGACATCCTGAGGGTTCACAATCTGATCCAGCGTTTTTTGTAAACCCCTGACATTCAGCTACATATTGATTGTCCCTAGTGCGTTTTTACACCAGGGACAATCGGGAAACAATTGATAGTCAAAAAGATGCGGAAAACGGGTTAGCGGTGGTAGGCGGCAAGGCCGGACCGGAGGAAGGCAATGAAGCCATCGACATCCAGGTTGTAACCGCGGACCGGCACCAGCAGCTCCCCGTCACTGCCGAGAAGCGCGTAGTTCGGCTGCGCGTTGACACCGAAGCGTTCCCGCACCAGATACGAGTTCGCACGTCCCAAGTCCTTGAGAGTGCGTCCGTTAGGCAAAGTCACCCAGTCTTCGCGGGCAAGCCGCGTCTTGTCGTCCGTATAAAGCGCTACCAGAACGTACTCGTCACGCAAAATGGCCAAAACTCGAGGGTCGCTCCAGACGCGCTGCTCCATCTCCCGGCAGTTCACGCAACCGTGCCCAGTGATGTCTACGAAGACCGGGCGGCCGAGCTGTTTGGAGGCCGCGATGCCCTCTTCCAGGGTGAAATAGCCGCTAAGGCCGAGGGGCATTTTGAGGGGGTACTTCTGGGAGGGGGATCCCTCGACTTCGCTCGGGATGACAGAGGGGGCGCTCGGGATGACAGGGGATCCCGGATCAAGTCCGGGATGAGGGACGGCGGATCCGGGATGAGGGACGGGGGATGATAACACGAAATCCTGGGTTTCGAGTGGCGGGAGGTAGCCGGAGAGGGCTTTCAGAGGGGCGCCCCACATACCAGGCACCATGTAAACCACGAACGAGAACACAGCAATTACAAATGCCAGCCGGAACACGCCAAGTGGCTTCTCTTCCGGGTCGTCGTTCGGGAACTTGATCTTTCCAAGCAGATACAGGCCCAGAAGCGAAAACACCACTATCCAAATAGCCAGGTATACCTCGCGGTCCAGGATGCCCCAATGGTAAGTCTGGTCAGCCACGCTAAGGAACTTGAATCCAAGGGCCACTTCCACGAATCCCAGCACCACTTTCACGCTGTTGAGCCAGGAGCCGCTCTTGCCCTTGATCTTCTTGAGCAGCGACGGGAACAGCGCGAACACGGTAAACGGCAGTGCGAACGCCACCGAGAACGCCAGCATCGTCACCATCGGTGCCCAGAACTCTCCGGAAGTTGAGCGGATAAGGACGGAACCCACGATGGGACCGGTGCAGGAGAAGGAAACCAGCACAAGAGTCAGCGCCATGAAGAATATGCCCGCGAGTCCCCCCTTCTCTGAATTCTTGTCGCTCTTGTTGACCAGCGACGAAGGCAGGACGATCTCGAACGCCCCGAAGAAGGAGGCGGCGAAGACCATGAACACCACGAAAAAGATCAGATTCGGCAGCCAGTGGGTGGCCAGCCAGTTGAATATGTCGGCCGTCACCGCATCACCCCCGGCCAGCCAGGTCACAAGGATGATGACGCTGATCGGAACGGTGTACAGCAGCACGATGAAGAGGCCGTACATGAAGGCCTTGAAGCGCCCCGCCGCAGGAGTGGTGGAGCCCTTCAGGAAGAAGGACACGGTCATCGGCACCATGGGGAAGACGCAGGGAGTCAGCAGCATGGCGAAGCCCCACAGTATCGCTTCGAGTATAAGGGCCCACAGGGAGCCGCCTTCGCCCTCTATGGAGGGGTCGGAAATGGCGGTGGAATTGGGAGATCCCCCGGCGGCACCTAGATTGACAGAGCTGCCGCCCGGATTGACAGAGGCGGCACCCGGAATGACAGAGGCGTCGCCCGGATTGACTGAACCGGCGGCGTCTGCATCTGCAGGAAGCGGCGTCCCGACGGATACGCTGAACTCCCAGTCGATGGGGCTGGTGCAGGCGCCGTCAGTGCATGCGACGTAGGTCAGGCAGCCGCCGGCGACCGCTCCTTCCTCCGTCACCCGGATCTTCTGACCTATCTTGAACGGCCCCCCGAACACCGGATCCCCGTCTGCGAAAACGGGCTTCGTGATATCGTACAAGCCACCTTCCGGTTCGCAGCCGCGAAGGGTCTCCAGCGCCAGTTCAGGCGCGGAATACTCCGCTCCGGTGCCGTAGGTATGCCATCCCTTCAACGGCGTACCGGAAAAAACTATCTCGTATAATGCATCATCCAGCTGCACAACCTCGGCACTCCACTTTACCTTCCCTTCGGGCCCCTGTGCAAGAAGCGCCATGCAGAAAAATGCGAAAAACAATGTCAACAGATACTTCTTCATGTCGCAAAAGTAACACAAATCGCTATCTTTGCAAAATAGTTGCATGCAACAGGAAACATCATGAGCCCTATCGCCGTAATTCTAACCATCGCCGCCTATTTCGCCCTCCTGATCAGCGTGTCGCTGATTTCGTCGCGCGGGAAAGGCGGGGCCGCCGATTTCTTCAACGGAGGACGAAAGGCACCTTGGTGGGTCGTAGCCATCGCCATGATAGGCGCGCCCATGTCCGGGGTCACCTTCGTTTCCGTGCCGGGGATGGTGGGAGTGGACGGTGCGGCGATGAGTTACATGCAGATGGCCCTGGGCTTTTTCGTCGGCTACCTGGTCATCGCCTTCGTGCTCACGCCGGTGTTCTTCAGCAAGAACATGGTGTCCATCTACCAGTATCTGGAGGACCGTTTCGGAGCGGCGTCGCACAAGACAGGCGCGTGGTTCTTCTTCATTTCCAAGATATTGGGCGCATCCGTGCGGCTGTTCCTGGTGTGCGTAACGCTGCAGCTGATGGTCTTCGGGCCGCTGGGGCTGCCGTTCATCCTGAATGTAGCTGCGTGCATGCTGATAGTCCTGGCTTACACCTACAAAGGAGGCATGAAGTCGGTACTCTGGACCGACGTCCTGAAAACCGTCTGCATGATAGTGGCGGTGGTGCTGACCATGGTGTTCATAGCGGGAGACATGGGGCTGGGGGCCGGGGAGACCGTACGCACAATAAGCGGCAGCAGCATGTCGAGAATCTTTTTCTTCGACGACCCGAACCATCCGCGTTTCTTCTGGAAACAGTTCCTTGCAGGAGTGTTTACTGTGATAGCGATGACGGGGCTTGACCAGGACCTGATGCAACGGACGCTCAGCAGCAGGAACGCCAGCGACTCACGCAAGAACATGATAACCAGCGGGATACTTCAGATTCCCGTGGTCTTTCTCTTCCTCTCTCTCGGCGTGCTGATGTACGAGTTTGCGGCCTCTCGCGGGATCAGCCAGACAGGCGACCTCCTGTTTCCGGAAGTCGCCACCGGAGGCTATCTGCCGGCGGCGGTAGGCGTGCTTTTCGTACTTGGTCTGGTATCCTGCGCCTTCTCCGCCGGGGGCTCCGCGCTTACTGCCCTCACCACCTCATTCACTACCGATATAATAGGGGTCCAGGGACGGGACGACGCAGAGATTTCCAGAGTCCGCAAACTGGTTCATATTGTAATGGCTTTGCTTATGGGAGTAACTGTTTACGGCTTTTATCTCCTTAATACACAAAGCGTTATTGATGCGGTTTACAAGCTCGCCAGCTACACTTACGGCCCTATCCTGGGCATGTTTGCCTTCGGTCTCTGCAGCAAGAAACAGGTGCACGACAAATGGGTGCCGCTGGTAGCGGTTCTTTCACCGATATTAAGCTACGTGGTGCAGGCCCATTCCGAGCAGTGGTTCGGGGGCTACCGTTTCAGTTACGAACTTATACTGCTGAACGCACTGTTTACTGTTCTTGGTTTGTGTCTGCTGATACGTCGCCGGACTGAGCGGAAACCTCGTCCCTGCGATACGCATCCAGCTGATGATTCAGCTTTGAGATAGAATCCTGGAGCGACGCTATAGTGTCGTATAGCCGTTCTATCTGCCTGTCGGAGTGTTCCAGGATGCCGCGCACGATATCATTGTCGCTGATGCTCTCCCTGCTGTTGACCGCCTCTTCGCGGAACTTCAGCTGCCCGCGGGTGATGCCGTACCGCTCAGCTGCGGCATAGAGCCGCTCCTTGTCGGAATAGGTGAGCTGCTCGCCCGCCATGTACAGCTCTATGGTGGCAGGATGCGTGCTGAAATCCACCTCGTAATCGTAAATGAAGCCCTTGCCTATGGTCTTGTTTTCTGAGACCAGACGGGCAGCGTTAGTGCGGAAATTGCTCTCCTTTACTATACGCACGGCAGAGAACACACTGGGTACGAGTATGACCAGCATAATGACAGCTACAGTGCTGGTACGCAAGCGGTTACGTGTTCCTTCATTGGCATCCGCCACAGTAGGATACTTGAGGAACTTGACCATGGCGAAGGTGGCCAGAGCGATGAAGCTGCTGTTGATGAGGAAGAGGTAAAGCGCCCCCAGGACGTAGGTCCAGTTGAGTATGGCAAGACCATAGCCGACGGTGCAGAGAGGCGGCATGAGAGCCGTAGCGATGGCCACTCCGGAGAGCACTGTTCCCTTCTCGCTGCGGGAGATTTCCAGGATGCCTGCAAAGCCGCCGAAGAGGGCGATCAGAACATCATATATGGTGGGATTGGTACGCGCCAGCAACTCCGTAGGATGCTCCAGGCGCAGCGGGCTAAGAAGGAAGTAAAACGTTGATGCAACGATACTTATACCCACCATAACCCCCAGATTGCGGAGTGAATCCTTGAGCAGCTGTGTATCTTGCACGCCCAGGCTGTAACCGAATCCCAGGATAGGCCCCATCACAGGAGAAATAAGCATGGCGCCGATAATCACCGGGATGGAGTTCACATTCAGGCCCACCGAAGCTATGATGATTGCACAGGCCAGAATGAAAACGTTGGGCCCGCGGAAATAAATGTTCTTGCGGATGGACGCGTTGGCGCTGTCCAGATCGACGTACCCCGAGAGGTTAATCAATGATTTAAGGAAGGTCTTTTCCATAAAACTCATGCTGTATTAATCCTCCAGCAGCGGAGGGAGATCTTTTTTGGATTTGAGGCCGAGGGATTCCACCTCACGGGCGGCGTGCACTATGCTCTGACCGCTCTCCCGCAGCTTCTTTTCACCGGCGCTGAAGCTCTTCTGCGCATCTTCCAGCTTCTTGCCCACTTCGGCATAAGAGCTGCAGAAATCGGATACGCGGTCTATCATACGCTGGGCTGCGGCGACTATCTTTTCCTGGTTGCGGGCCTGTTCGAAGTTCTTCCAGGCCGTACGCACCAGGCGCAGGAAAGGCATAAGCGTTTCCTCGCTGGTGATGAGCACATTCTTGCGGAAAGCGTCGGAAATCAGGTGAGGATTGAGCTGGCGGGCCAGTATGAGGGCATTCACGTTAGGAACGAACATCACCGTATAATCCAGGCACTTGCGGCCCTGCTTAAGATAAGATGCGTAGTCTTTGCGGGACAGGCCGTCCACCTGGTCCATAATGGCCTTCAGGTTACGTGCAGACGCGTCCTTGCGCTCCTCGTCAGTCTCTGCCGAGAAATAGTCCGACAGGGCGTTCAGCGACACCTTGCAGTCCACGATTATATCCGTATTGTCCGGATAATGCAGAATGAAGTCCGGACGCATCTTCTTTCCCGTATCTTCGTTGTGAATAACTATGCCGAACTCGTCGCGCAGGGTCTCCTCGCGATCGAAGTCGCGACCTTCCTCCAGCCCCTCCGCCAGCAGCAGGTTGTGCAGCTGGGTCTCGCCCCAGCACCCCTGCATCTTGTTCTGGCCCCTCAGGGCGCTGGCAAGACGGTCCGCCTTGGCACCCACAGTCTCCGTCTGGTCCTTCAGCTGCTTCACCGCCTCCCCTATCTGGGTACGGAGTTCGGTGGAACTGTCGTGCTGGGTCTTCTTATTGGCCTCGAAGGCCTCTTTCATGTCCTTGAGGTTCTTGTTGAAGTCGCCCGCAATGGTGGAGAAAGACTTCTCCGCATGCTCGCTGAATTCCTTCTCACGGCTCTTGAGCATCTTCTCGCTCTCTGCGCTTATCTGCGCCTTAACGGCTTCCAGCTGCTGCTGAAGGGCCTTTTCGTTGTACTCCTTCAGCTCCGCCAGACGCTCGTCATAAGCCTTGCGAGCGCTCTCCGCCTCCGCCGTGGCATGCTCGAGATCCTTTGTCAGGCCGTTTATCTGCAGGTCTTTTGCGGCAAGCTCCTTATTCATCCGCCCAGCCCGCGTCAGGAAGACTATAAGCAGCACGGCTATTACGACCACCGCCGCGATAATAATGATTATGGATGCAGTGCTCATGGTATCTGCACATTTATTTCGTGAATACAGCTTTCATTCATCATAGCGCGAGGATTGGTTCCGGGCTTGCCCTGAGGAACAGTCTGCCCGATGAGCTCAAACAGCTGCTCCCAGTAAACCGGCATGGTGCCGTCAGGTGCCAGGAAATTCATCGGGGCCTCGCCGAAGATGAAACTGCCGTCCGGGTTAAGGTAGCTGTCGTGTACCAGTTCCGTGCAATAGAGGGCGGTGTCGCAGGGCGTGAAACTGCAATTGTAGGAGCGCCCCAGGAACTCGCGGGCGCGGGCCACATGGGCTTCTGCGCCGCTGTCGTCATTCAGGCGCATCACGATAAATGTCGGATAAGACCCGTCATTCAGGGTGAAGTCGCACAGGAAAGTATCCAGCGGATGCCTGTCCACGCCGTGTTTTATGGTTGCGTCGATAATCCATATTCCATCTTCGTCCACATCTGCAATGGCCGTATGGATTATATTCAGGGAGTCTGGGCACGTAGCGTCTGCAATAGCGTCCGACATGGAGCCATCTATGCGATAATCTGCGGGAATGCCCACGAATATAAGGTCGCCGGTCTGCAATCGCTCCACCCGGGGTGAACACGAAAGCGCCATAAACGCCAGAGTAATGACAAGTATCCTCTTCATTCGTACAAATATACGATTTTTTATATTAATCCGGTTCAGCGATGAAGCAGCGGGCGAGCCTGGCGGCGTCCTCGGGCGGAAGGATACCGGCGGCGGCGATGGCTTCCACCGTCCACTGGTCGCGCGGCATGCTGCTGCGATACAGGGCGATGGAATGTGCGGCCTGCCACGAGCGGATGTAGGGGTGCAGCCGGAGGCTGTCTTCCGGAAGCTGCCAGAGCCGGAAGGGAGTCTGCGGACGGGAGCAGAAAACAAGGTCGCTGAGACCGTCGTAACGCTCCCGGTCGAAGTGATAGATATCCATCAGCTGCTCCTTGTACGAATAGCCGCCGAGCCGGCGGCGGTACTCCACCATCTTGGCGGCGAAGTACGGGCCGATGCCGGGGAGTGCATCGAAGGCCGCAGAGTCCGCCCTGTTGATGTCCAGCTTGGGTATGTCGATAAAGGGTTTCAGACGCTCGAACACCGAGTCTGCCACCACGTAGGATTTTGCGAAGTCGGAGGGCCGGCGGAATCGGCCTCCCTTCTGCCTGTAGCTGTCTATAGCCATCGCCTGCTTCTCACTGAATCCCAGGCGCATAAGGTCTTCGACGCTCACGGTGTTCGGATTGAAGCGGAAGCTCTCAACCCGCCGTGTCCGCCGCCTCTCCCGCTCCACCGCCGCACTGTGTTCCGCATTCTTCCGCACAATCACCACTTCATTTTTCGTATTGTCGGGCCCAAATTCACCGCTGGTCGGCCAGACTTGCCCGGAGCTGCCATGCGTTTCAGCTGAAGGGCAGTCCGGACGACGCGCGATTTTGAAATTGCGAGCGGAGTCGAAGCAATTTTGTAATATGAGCGCGGCGCCGGAGCTGCCCACAGCTGCCGCTTGCTCCGAGCCCTCATCGGCCGCAGGAACAAAAACAAACACCGTATCCGGATGGTCACGCAGGGACGCAATACTCAATGCGGCAGCGCGATGCACGAACAGCGCCGCCTGATACCCTATGATAAGAAAAGCCAGGGCTATCGCCCCTACTTTAAAGACACTCGACGGCGCCTTATCCTTCGAAGACTTCCTCCCCACAATCCTTCCCCTCCTTATACTTGTTACGGTGCTCCCGGTGCCCCTCTGCAGGCTTTCCGGCCACCACGATTACAATCTCCCCCTTGGGCTCGCAGTCCCTGAAATGCTCCAGCACATCCGCCAGACTCCCCCGGCAGTGCTCCTCGTGCAGTTTGGAAATTTCCCGAGCCACGGAACACTCCCGTTCCGGACCGAAGACCTCCGCAAACTGCTCCAGCGTCGAAACCAGACGCCTCGGTGATTCATAAAATATCATAGTTCTCGTTTCTAAGGTTAATGAATTCAATAATGTCTGGCGGCCCTTCTTCTGAGGCAGGAAGCCCTCGAAGCAGAAACGGTCGCAGGGCAGTCCGGACGAAACCAGTGCAGGAATGCAGGCGGTCGCTCCCGGAAGCGTCTGGACAACTATTCCCTCACGGGCGCATTCGCGCGCAAGCAGGAAGCCAGGGTCGGAGATGCCAGGAGTCCCGGCATCACTCACAAGAGCCACGCTGAGGCCCGCCTGCAGCTTCTCCTTAACTACGCCCAGCGTCTGATGCTCGTTGAACTTGTGAAATGCAGCAAGTTTACCCTTGATACCGTAATGCTGGAGCAGCACCCCGCTGGTGCGGGTATCCTCGGCAAGGATGAGATTGGCCTCGCGCAGCACGGAAAGGGCGCGCAGAGTGATATCATCCAGGTTTCCTACCGGAGTCGGAACTATGTAAAGAATACCGCTGGGCATATCGCAAGTTTTTATTATATTTGTCTGCACAAAGCTAAGCAAATGTTTTCAGAAAACCACAAAAAATCCGGCTGCATCGAA
>CAMYYI010000035.1 GCA_947303465.1 uncultured Bacteroidales bacterium | reverse complement strand
ATCCCCCTGCACCCCCAGGGGACGGGGGGCGTTCCCCCCGACACCCCCCCGGTCGGCTCGTAGAGCCTCCATAACCAGGGGCCAACGATCGCAGAAACGCAGGTCCGTTTCACCGAGCAATCCCTCGTGAACCTCCCACAGAGCCTTGCCGGCATTGCTGGAAGACTGCACGAAAGCTATTTCCGCCTCCGGATGGTTCAGCAGAAGACGAATAAGCTCTCCGGCGGTGTATCCCGCGCCGCCTATAATTCCAACTCTTATCATGAAACGCTATCTTTTTTCGTCCGGATGCACGCTGTAATAGGCGCGCAGGGCGGTGGCATTTACCTTGATGAAGCCCTTGGCATCCGCAGCCGTCCAGGCCTTGGCACCCTCGCCATATTCGCCCAACTTATTGTGTACCAGGTCATCAGGCGTGTCACACCCGACGGTAGAGAAGCAATATGGCCGCAGTTCGAGCGTCACGGTTCCGTTCACGTGGCGCTGGCTGCTCTCGAGCATGGCCTCTATGTCGGCCATTACCGGCTCGAAGTACTGGCTCTCGTGCAGGAACATGCCGTACCAGTTGGCCACCTGGTCCTTCCAGTACTGCTGCCACTTGCTGAGAGTAAACTTCTCCAGGAACTTGTGCGCCCCGATTATAAGCATAGGTGCCGCGGCCTCGAAGCCTACACGGCCCTTTATGCCGATTATGGTGTCGCCTACATGCATGTCGCGTCCGATACCGTAAGCCGAACCTATGGCCTCGACGGCACGGATTGCAGCTATCGGGTCGTCGTAACGCTTGCCGTTGACGCTCTTGAGCTCTCCCTTCTCGAAACCGAGTGCGAGAATCTCACTGCCGGTCTTGGTTACCTGCTTGAGGTATGCCGATTCGGGCAGCCCCTGCCTGGAGTCGAGAATCTCGCCTCCGCAGATGGAAGTACCCCAGAGGCCCACGTTGTAACTGTACTTCAGCTTGGCGAAGTCCGACTTGAATCCATTGGCGTTCAGGTAGTCCACCTCCTGCTGGCGGGAAAGGTTGCCGTCGCGGGTGAGGGTGATAATCTCCACTCCAGGACAGAGCACCAGGAAGGTCATATCGAAACGGACCTGGTCGTTGCCCGCTCCCGTGGAGCCGTGTGCTATGGCATCCGCACCTATCTCCCTGGCATACCGGGCTATGGCCGCCGCCTGGAAAATGCGCTCGGAGGATACAGATATGGGATAGGTCCCGTTGCGGAGCACGTTGCCATACACCATGTAGCGCAGGCTCTTGTCGTAGTACTCACGGGTGACGTCGAGCGTTACATATTTTGTCGCACCGAGCTTGTAGGCATTCTCCTCGTTGGTACGGAGCTGTTCGGGGCTGAATCCGCCCGTATCGGCACATGCCGCGTGGACCTCGTACCCCATCTCCTTGGCGAGGTACATTACCGTATAAGAGGTGTCAAGACCTCCGCTGAAAGCTACTACTACCTTTTTCATGTTATTCTCCGGGGTGATGTATTTCCAGATGCTCCTGCGGATCGTAAAGCAGACCCGTGCAGAGACACATCCTGTATTCGTTTGCCTGAAGTATGTGGAAGTTGCGGCATCCCTCGCAGCCCTTCCAGAACTCCGGATCGTCCGTCAGTTCGGCGTATGGCACCGGGCGGAAGCCGAACTCATAATTCATCTTCATCACCGCCGCGCCCGTAGTGATGGAGAAAATCTTCGCCTTCGGGAAGAGCTTTCGGGACAGGATGAAAGTCTGCTCCTTGATACGTTTTGCCAGTCCCAGTCCGCGGTACTTATGCGCCACGATAAGTCCGGAGTTGGCCACGAAACTCTTGCCTCCCCAGGACTCGATATACGAGAAACCGGCAAATTCACCATCCTCGGTCACCGCTATCACAGCCTTGCCAGCCTCCATCTTTTCTATGATGTACTCCGGCGTACGCTTGGCAATACCGGTGCGCCTCTCCAGCGAAGAAACATATATTTCCTCACAAATCTCTTCTGCATATATGGCGTGGCTGCTGTCGGCCACAGTTACTCTGATGTTATCCATCCTCTGAAAAAAACAATTATGCGGCCGTCATGACGACAGCCGCAAAGGTAGTAATTATTTCTCAATAATTACAAGGTCACCGGAACCTCCAGGCGTATGTCTGCGGAGGAGGAGCCGATCTGGACATTGTAGGTTCCGGGGTCGACCACCCAGTTGTGGTCGTCTGTGCGGTAGTGGGCAAAGGCGGTAGCAGGCAGGGCAACGGTTACCCTGGCGGATTCGCCTTTCTTCAGACAGAGCTTTTCGTAGCCTTTGAGTTCGCGGGCGGGGCGGATAACAGCGGATTCGGGGCATGCCACATATACCTGCGCCACTTCGGCTGCTGTTACCTTGCCTGTATTCTTGACCGTAAAGCTCAGTTCGTAGCCGCCCGGTTTTGCCTCAATGGCGGCTCCCGAGTACTCGAAGCTGCTGTAACTCAAGCCAAAGCCGAAAGGGAACATAGGCTTGACGCCGAAGTGCTCAACTCCGCGGTAGCCGACAAAAATACCCTCTTTATACTCCGAATTGGGATACGGGTCGCGATTCTTTTTTATCTCCTTGGCAGCGGGTATAACCGCGTGATAATACCTGGATGCCGGATTCTTGTCTTCCGTGCCCCAGAAGGTGAACGGAAGGCGCCCGGAAGGCGATACCTCGCCGGAGATGATGGCCGCAAGAGCCTTTCCGCCCTCCTGGCCGCCGTACCATGCCATGATGAGGCCCTTCACCTTGTCTATCCAGGGCTTGACGTCAAACTCGCCGCCGCTGTTGGCTACAACAAGCACATTCGGATTGATGGACGCGACCTTCTCAATAAGCCCGTTCTGTCCCCTCGGAAGCCTGTAACTGCGGTCGGCGCCTTCCTTTTCGGTGTCGTGATTAAAGCCCACGCTGACAATCACAAGGGTGGCCTTGGCAAGCACTTTCTCATCTATGTTCTTCCAGTCCATCAATGTCGCCTTATACTTATTCCCAAGTGCGGAAATGCCCTCCCAGAGGGTCGTGGTAGTGCCCTCGATAGGATCCATGCGTCCGGAGCCTCCGCCGTAGGGAATACAGTCGGCATTTGGCCCGAGAACCACGATATTGTTCTTACGGGCAGCCTTCACCGGAAGAATGCCGTCGTTCTTCAGCAGCACCGGACCCTCGATGGCCGCGGCGTACGCCTTTTCGCGGGAGGCAGGATTGTTCTCGGGGATGGATTCGTCCTTCATAGGCTTATCCAGCAGTCCGTAGGCAGAGAAGGCGGACAAAATATGGATACACTTCAGATCCACCACCGACTCGCTCACCACACCGTTATCCACCAGCTCGCGTACTGCCTTATAGTTCATTACAAAGCCGGACGGCATCTCGAGATCGAGACCGCCGGTGAGGGCGCCTGTAGTGGTGTAGGTGGATACCCAGTCAGACATGACTATGCCCTTGTGGCCCCACTGGCGAAGCTGGCCGATCAGCCATGAGTTCTCGGCGGCGTGCTCTCCGTTGACGGGGTTGTAGCTTGTCATTACGGCGCCCACATGTCCTTCCTCAACCGCCTTGCGGAAAGCGGGGAAATAGATTTCGTTCATGGTGCGCTCGTCTGCTAAAGAGGCTACCCAGTGACGGTCGTACTCCTGGTTATTGAGTGCAAAATGCTTGATGGTAGCCATAACCCTCTGTTCCTGGATGCCGTTGATGTATTGCAGCGCAGTCTCGGATGCCAGGTAAGGGTCTTCTCCGTAATACTCGAAGTTGCGTCCGCAAAGCGGTGAACGGTAGATGTTTACACCTGGGCAGAGCATAATGCGCACTCCCCTGGCAGAAGCGTCCCAGCCTATTCCGGTGCCGACTCCGTGAGCCACTTCGCGGTTGAAGGACGCTGCGAGGCTGATGCCGCAGGGATAATAGGTACTGTGCGTCTTGTTGCGCACACCCTGGGGTCCGTCGGCCATTCGCACGGACGGAATGCCCAGGCGCCCGATTGCAGCGGTATGGAAGCCGTCGTCCTGGCCTGTGATAAGAGCGCACTTCTCCTCCAGAGTCATCTGCTTGACAAGGGCGATCGCCCGGTCACGGTCGTCTGAGGAAATGCTGATTTGCGCCTTGCATAATACTGCTGTAAGCAACATAATTACAATGATGATTGTCTTTTTCATATCTGGTGTCCAAATTATCTGGTTATGATGTAAGTACCTGATTCATACTCTTCTGCGTCCTCTCCCGGGATATACACGGATGCCGTGGAGCCTTCCGGAATGGTGAAAGTCCACGTCCATGTATCACCGTCGTAACGCCAGGCGCTCTTGATGAGGCCGGCGGCGGAATCGTACTCCGCCTCAACGAATCCCAGACGCTTATCCGGCACCGGCTTCAAGATGATGTGCCTGAAGCCCGGATCGGCAGGGTCTGCAGCTATGCCTGCCACCGTTTCCCAAATCCATGCGCCTACGCAACCGTATGCGTAATGATTGAAGCTGTTCATGCCCTGGGGTCCCATTCCGTGCTCCAGCGTATAGCTGTTCCAACGCTCCCAGATAGTGGTAGCTCCGTTATCTACTGAATACAGCCAGCTGGGGTTCTTGCGCTGGAAGAGCAGGTCCCAAGCTATATCGGCCATGCCGTTGTCCGTCAGCGTGCCCATAAGGATTGAGGTGCCGAGGAATCCGGTCTGCAGGCACCCGTCATGGGCGGCGAAGTTCTCGCGGAGACGGGCCTTCATGGCCTCCAGCGCCTCTCCCTCGACCAGGCGGTTCTTGAGGGCGAACAGGGCGGGTGTCTGCATGGTGTTAAGTATCTCCGTCTTGAAAGTGCCGTCGGCATTCATGAAGCGCTCCTTTATGTAGGCGCGTGCCTCATCCTCCATGACCTGGTAGCGCATGGCGTCGCGCCCCGTAGCCTCAGCCATGTCGCGCATCATACCGGCATCGATTGCCCAGTAGGATGCGCTCAGGTAGTTCCAATACTCCACGGCTTCCGGGAGCAGCACGCGGTTGCCTTTGCGGTCGGTTCCGTAAATACCGCGCCCACAGGACTCCAGCGGCTCGTAGCTGAGCCAGTCCGCCCACTGGAAGTTGCCGTTCTCGGCAGCGAGGGCGCCGTGGTCGTACTTGCATTCGTTAATATGGTTCATCCACAGTTCCATGGAGTCCCAGCATTCGTCAACTATTTCCGTGTCGCCGAACTGTTTCCATACGGTCCAGGGCACGATTACGCCGGCGTCTGCCCATCCGAGGCGGCACATGGAAGTGGGCTCGGCGCCATACTGCGCAAGCGGGGCAACGCCCGGAAATCCTCCGGAAGGCGTCTGGGTATCGCGCATGTCGCGCATCCACTTATGGAAGAAGCGGTCGGTGTTGGCAAAGAAGGTACCTGTCTCGGAAAACACCTGTGTGTCGGCAGTCCAGCCCAGGCGCTCGTTGCGCTGCGGGCAGTCTGTAGGGACGGAAAGGTAATTGGACCGCTGTCCCCAGATAGTGTTGGATATCAACTTGTTCACGCTGTCATCGCCAGTCTTGATGCGTCCGGTTTCAAGATTGTGAGCTATAGATGAAACCGGGATAGAGGCAACCGATCGGATGGTGACATCGCCTGTGGCGGTCACGGAAATCAGGCGATATCCGAAGAAAGTGAAGTGGGGGCGGTAAACTTCGAAACCTTTGCCGGCAAAGGTGTACTCCAGAATCATGCCCTTGTCGGGAATACGCAGGTTCATACGGTGGCAGCTGCCGCCGGGGCCGTCCATGCCGCGGCTCTTGGCACCGTTGCCGTCGTTCAGCAACTCGGAAGGCAGGCACGTGAGCACTGTTCCAGCTTCCGCCTTGAACTCGAAAGCAGGCACGGCTGCGGCATTCTGCCCGAAGTCTACCACCAGCGTCTCGCCGGGACTGAGTTTTATCTGCTCGCCGGCCTTATATTCCCTCAATATCACCACTTTACCATATTCTTCGTCGTTCGCGCCCTCTACATCTTTCCAGACATATGCGAGCTTCGGTGTCATGGCCAGGTCGCGGCGCAGGTATATTTCCGCACCGGCGGTGGGTAAGATTTCGCCCTCGAATTCGGTATTGGTCTCCGGCAGGCCGAGCTCCAGCGGCGTCTCGTACCCGGGCAGCTCCCTGGCATCATAGCTTTCGCCGTCAAGTATGGCGGCATGCTTCACCGGCCCGGCGATTCCGGCCCTCCAGTTGTCGGCGGTCGTCCCGATCAGTTCTGTACTGCCATCGGCATATGTGAATTCCAGCACGCTGCGGAAGGCACACTTGCGCCCTATCATGCCCTCATGACCAGAAGGCGTCACTATCTTGTCCGCCCACCAGCCGGGAGTTACCTGGGCAGAGAAGAAGTTGTGCTTCCCGAGGCTCTTTATGACGGCGTCTGTAACATCGTAGGTATATGAGTACTTAGTTTTGCCCCAGTGGGTAAAGCCCGGCTTCAGCACCTCGTCGCCAATAATGCGGTTGTTGACATAGAGCTCATACACTCCGAGTCCGGTGGTCATCCACTTTACGCTTTTGACGCGTTTTTCGTTCACCACGGAGGCCAGGAACCAGCTGGCGCCATCGGCGGCACGGCAGTTTGTCAGTGTCTGAACCGATCCCTCAACAACGGGCGCATCTGCCGCCGACAACCATTCCGAACACTCCCAAGCCGAATCCGGCAGGGCATCCACAAGACGCCCGGACGGGGCGGAGGGATTATAACAGGATGTAAGCAGCAACAAGGCACCCGGCAGTGCGAGGCAAAAGGACCTGACTGTTTTAATCATAGCGAAATTGTTATTTCCCAAATTTAATAATAATCCGGATAATTTGCATCAAAAATTCCAGGATAAAAAGGTCGGGTATGTATAACATTTTAGAAATTTGTTATACATTTACAGAAAAAATTGAGTATGCCATCGGCACCAAGAAAGATTCAAACGGCTTTCCGCCTCGACGAGGGACTCCTGAGGCGGGCCAAACTGCGTGCAAAGAGAGAGAAGCGCAGCCTCAACAGCATGGTGGAAGAAGCCCTGGAAAAGATGTGCCCTGCAGAGCTGGAATGGCCCAAGATCAAGATTCCAAAAGAGGTGAGTCCGGAGATCAGGGCGCTAGCCTTCCCACGCGATTTTACGCCGGAAGAGATTGCAGAAGATGAACGATTAGCATACATTTTGAGCAAATGAGAGTTTTTCTGGATACCAACGTACTGCTGGACACCCTTTTACCCGGTCGCTCATTAAGAGAGGTGTCCAACACTATTCTTACCCTCGGCAACATTGATCCGCTTCGCTTTTGTGTATCAACGCTCACGCTGGCTAATCTGGCCTACTCGGCGCAAAAAATGTATTCTAAACAGGAGGTGCGGGAATTACTAAACAACTTCATTCACAGGTGGCGCATTCTGGCGCTGTCGGCGTTCAACTTTTACGAAGCTGTTTCATCCAAGAGTCCCGACTTCGAAGACGCCCTCCAGATATCCATTGCTGAGAGTGACTGCGATGTTATCGTGACCAATAACGTAAAAGACTTCAAAGGCTATACTGCCCTTGAAGTCCTTACGCCTCAGGAGTTCCTGAGTAAGATCAGCGCCTGAGACTATTCAGCCACAAAACTGCGGACCTCGCTGGCGCCTCCGTGGTGATACCAGTCCACGCCGACCTGGTGCCTGCAATCCCAGGTCACATAGTAGTAATACGTAGTTCCGGGGGTGAGACCGGTATAAGTATGGCTGCCGTTCCGGCTAATTGACTGACCCGGATAGTATGTAGGATCGGAAGACAGGTGGGTCGTGTATGTATAATCCTGATAAGTGGCCAGATCCTCGGCTTCCAGAAACTCCCCGTGTACCGTCGCCGAGCCACCGCCCAGATTAGTGACTGAAGTGTGCGCTGTCCAGTTATAGCCCGAACGCACGCCGCCCTTGACGGGACGGACATTGAATTTCATATGCCCGCGTGTAGTGCCGTCGGAATACTCGGACATACCGGAATGGACATCGGAGCAGATGGCCTGGTTAGGCATGATCGCTTGATCGACATACAACGATGATGTCATCATAAATGTCCGTGAAACATTTTTGGTGCTGCCGGTATAGTACCCGCAAGCAGGGAAGATGATGCTCTTCCCATTAAAATTGCTTGTGTATTTATAACCGCCATCCACATTGCTTCTGGTACAATTACCCATCATCTCTCCAAAATCGTCTGCAGTAGGAGTGCGCCATTCTCCGCCCAGACAGACTGTTGCCGCGTCGTCTTCAGGATCCAGGACAGTCTTCATATCAATCAGGCCGTCCTGCCCGGAAGCGGTGACGGTTGAATACTTCCTGGCGTAGCCCCTTGTGTTATAAGCTGCTTGATACCAATACTTGCTGCAGTAGCTGTTGGAGAAATACTCCGTCGGCCGCACTTCGCCCCAGGCATAGTAATATCCGGCAGTGAGAGGGTCGTCGCTGCCAAGATTGAAGGTCGCCCACTTGGTACCGCTGGGCAGCCCCAGGTCTACCAGCTCAGGTTCAGCATAGTCATAATGCACAAGGGTGGTATAACTGAAATAGCTATACTCCGGGTAGTACGTAACGTCATCGATGACCATGTAAGGCATGAAGCAATATTCCGTGTTGGGAGTAAGTTCCGTTGCGAGGTACGTAACGCGGCCATCGCCGTCAGGAATCAGCGGAATGATGTCCCCGGGAGCCGCAGTTTCCAATCTGACCGACTCGAATGGATCGGGAGTGGCCGGATCGAAGGCAATGAGTCCATAGCTTACGGTCGAATGTGGCTTGCCGCCGAGATCAAAACGCAGGTGCGCCTCTATCGACGTCTCGGTGACCTCGGAACTTTCGTTCTCGAATGTGAGGTCGTAATGCTTCTCCAGTGTCACGCTGAAGGTGGTCACGCCGCTTTCCGGGAAGTTTATTGTCCTGCCTAGCGCATCCAGATCTACACGTTTCTCATACCTCTCCGGGTCTCCACCCTTGCCGCCTTTACCATCGGAAAGGATGACATCGAATTTGAACCACCCCGACAGGGTGCCTGAGAGGGTGCGCAGCCATAAAACGGCATTGCCGCTCCCGTCCACGGTAACGCCTTCGGGCGAGAAATCGATACGTCCGCTGGGTTTGCTGAAAAATCCGGTCTTTCCCAATGTCGGGTCGTACTCCACCACGTATGCACCGGGCCAGGTATCAGGGAAAGTGAAGGAACCGTTTTCAACATTCATTCCGGCAGGAAGGCCCTTCAACGTTATTTTTGCGATGGTGCCCACGCGCGCAAAACGCAGCGACAGTTCGTCGGGCTGGGTGTCGGATTCAACCACTTCCGATACCATAAGGTCAGCATTGGGGTCAAAAGAATCAGCCCTGGGAACCTGATAAACAGGCAATTCCACGAGCAGGGTTGAGTGTTCGGGAGTGGTGGTGTCGCCCCAATGCTCTTCCCATTCTGCGCGTTCGTCGCCAGTCCAGTGAACCGAATACAAACTGCCGCTGGGATAAACGCCCACATAACGGAAAGAATCCGAATAAGGATTCGCTGCGGGAAAGCTCCTGTCCTCCAGGGTTACATTGAAACTTGCAGTGGCAGCATCTGCGGCCAGAGGGTCGGAATAAGCCTGCTGGTATGGATCAGGACGCGATATGGGATCGATTCCGAAGTTGGCCTCTATAATCTCCGCCACGGCAATGCAGTCGCCTGCAGACCAGTTTACATGGTATGTAAGTCCATCAACCTGCACGGCAGTACGCGTTCCGGCTTCCCCGGCATAAACCGTCATCTGCCGAACGGGTGTGGAATCGGGATTGATGGAAATTTCCGCCTGGCAGGCTGTTGCAAGAGCAAGAACTGATATCAAAGAAAGAAATGTAATGCGTTTCATAATCCTGCCCTTTTAAAAATCACCTCCGTCAATTATATCTCCAACAGAGCCCGCTTCGCCTTCGGAGCCGGGTACGATGGAAGAAGTAAAGCCGCTTGCGGCAATCAATGACATCAGCCGGACTTCAAGAATCCGGACAGAAGGAGTTGGATAATTATTCATTTCTACATGCATTTATCAGACGTACGACGTCTTTATTTGGTCCTTCGAATTCATATCCGCTGACGAAGCGGCTTACGGTGATGCGATCTTCCCAGAGGCGCATCAGACGGTCTGCGACCGAACGCTTGCGATAAGCCAGAACGCCGTCGCTGCGGCTTTCTTTCTCATAGCCGAACGCCGTCATAACCTTCTCCAGTACCGGAGCCGTTTCCTCGTCGGAACCGGGCACTATCGCCTGCCGCTTTGCATAACCGAAACGGGGATAGATGGCCGCAAATACCGCCATGAGTAGTGCTATCTGCCACAGCGAATCATAGCCGTTGACGAATATCTTCGAGATATCGGCGTCTACTACTTTGGCCACAATCAGAATGGCAATAATCAGCGACAGTATCACCATCAGCTGAAAAAAGTACTTGACTGAACGGATTAAGTATCTCATTGTTGGAAACCCCTAATAGACTGGAGGTGGACTGCCTGGAGACCGTCTGCGCCCACGCAGCCGTGAGTGGGAGGGGCCCATCGAAGATGGGAGGGATAGGCCAAAGGCCGTAGTCTCCAGGCAGTCCACCTCCGGTCTATCAACTATTTACGAGCCAAAACTTTCTTGGCAGCGGCGACAAGGCCGGCGGCATCGAAGCCCCAGGCCTTCATGAGCTCGGCAGGCGTACCCGACTGGCCGAACTTGTCTTCGCCGTTCACGAACTCTATAGGGGTAGGAAGAGCTGTTGCGGCAACGCCGGCTACGGCCTCTCCGAGACCTCCGGCCCAGTTGTGCTCCTCAGCCACAACGGCGCATCCGGTCTTTTTCAGGGATGCAAGTATCGCTTTGGTATCCAGCGGTTTGATGGTCGCAACGTTCAACACCTCCGCGCTGATGCCTTCGGCCTCGAGTGCCTCGGCGGCCAGCAATGCCTCCCATACGAGGTGACCGCAGGTGATGATGGACACATCCTTACCCTCGTTCAGATTGTACACCTTTCCTATCTCGAAAGGCTCGTCCGCCCCGGTGAAATTGGGCACCGACGGACGTCCGAAACGCAGGTAGACGGGGCCGTCCCATTCAGCAGCGGCCACAGTGGCGTTCTTGGTCTGATTATAATCGCAGGGAACCACCACCGCCATACCCGGCAATGCACGCATCAGAGCTATGTCTTCCATAGTCTGGTGGGTAGCTCCGTCCTCACCGAGGGTTATGCCGGCATGGGAAGAGGCAATCTTCACATTGGTATGGCCATAAGCCACCTCCTGACGCAGCTGGTCGTACACGCGGCCTGTGACAAACTCTGCGAACGATCCGATGAAAGGCACCTTGCCGGTAATGGCAAGACCTGCGGCCACACCTACCATGTTGGCTTCGGCAATGCCGCACTGGATGAACCTCTCCGGAAATTCTGTCGCAAAAGCGTCCATCTTCAGCGACCCCTTGAGGTCGGCGGTAAGAGCGACTACTCTCTCGTCCTTGCGTCCGGCTTCCACGAGCCCTGCTCCGAAGCCGCTTCGGGTATCAACCTTACCCTGGTCTATGTACTTTTTCATACTAATAATCGCCTAAAGTTTCTTCCAGTTGTTTCATCGCTTCTTCGCACTGCTCCACAGAAGGGGCCTTTCCGTGCCATTTGTGGGTTCCGGCCATGAAGTCCACGCCGTGTCCCATCTCGGTACGGAAAAGTATCATCTTGGGCTTGCCGTTGGCAGCTCGGGCAATCTCGAACGCCTTCAGGATGGACTCAAAGTCGTGTCCGTCAGCCTCGATGACCTCCCATCCGAAAGCTGTCCACTTGTCGCGAAGGTCGCCAACGCCGCCCACGTTGTCCACGGGACCGTCTATCTGCTGGCCGTTCCAGTCTGTGAACGCAACCAGGTTGTCCAGCTGATGGTGGGCAGCCCACATGCCGGCCTCCCAGATCTGGCCTTCCTCACTCTCACCGTCTCCCAGCAGGCAGAACGCACGAGTGCCGTCTCCTTCCATTTTCTTGCCCAGGGCGATACCGGCGGCACAGGATAGGCCCTGGCCCAGTGATCCGGAACTCTGGAACACTCCGGGAAGATGATCGGTTACGCAGGGGTGGCCCTGCAGGCGGGTTCCGAACTTGCGGAGAGTGCCCAGTTCGCTGACGGGGAAATATCCCGCCCGAGCCAGCACGGAGTAATAAACCGGTGCAAGGTGACCCGCCGAGATGATGAATGCGTCCTGCCCCTTGGCGCTGCGCGTCCATGTCTTGGGGTCGTGCTTCATCTCGCTGAAATACAGAGCGGTCATCACATCGGTGATGCCGAGAGATCCGCCAGGATGCCCGGACTTTGCTGTCGTGACCATGCGGACAATGTCCCTGCGCACCTGGGAGGCAATTCTGCCTAGTTCTTGAGGATTTGCCATATAATAGTAGATTTTAGTGTCGATTCACAAATATAGCAAATTTAACTTATCTTTGCACCTGTTATGGAAATGAACCGCATACGCAATTTCTGCATAATAGCCCATATAGATCACGGCAAGAGCACGCTGGCCGACCGACTGCTGGAGCTTACCAGCACCCTGGCAGCCCGCGACATGGAGAACCAGGTGCTGGACGACATGGATCTTGAGAAGGAGAAGGGTATCACCATCAAGAGCCACGCCATCCAGATGCGCTACGTGTACAAGGGAGAGGAATACCGACTCAACCTTATCGACACTCCGGGCCATGTGGACTTTTCGTACGAGGTTTCCCGCAGCATCGCATCCTGCGAGGGGGCGCTGCTGGTGGTGGATGCGTCGCAGGGCGTTCAGGCCCAGACCATTTCCAATCTCTACATGGCCATAGACCACGGGCTGGAAATCATCCCCGTGCTCAACAAAATAGATATGGAATCCGCTCAGGTGGAGGTAGTTACGGACGAAATCTGCGACCTGCTCGGCTGCGCGCCCGAGGAAGTTTTCAAGGTATCCGCCCGCACCGGAGAAGGGGTTCCGCCCATCCTTGACGCCATTGTGGAAAAGATACCGGCTCCGGAAGGAGACCCGCAGGCACCGCTTCAGGCCCTTATTTTCGACTCGGTTTTCAATTCTTTCCGCGGAGTCATCGCCTACTTCAAGATAAAGAACGGCAGCGTACGCAAGGGCGACAAGGTCAAGTTCTTTGCCACCGGCATGGAGTACGAGGTGGAGGAGGTGGGCTCGCTCAAGATGAAGCTGATTCCCGGCACCGAAGTGGGCTGCGGCGATGTAGGATACATCATAACCGGAATCAAGAGCGCGGTCGAGGTGAAAGTTGGCGATACCATCACCCACGTGGCACGTCCCTGCGACAAGGCTATCGCCGGATTCGAAGAGGTGAAGCCCATGGTGTTCGCCGGAATGTACCCGGTGCAGGCAGACAAGTTCGAAGAGCTGCGCGCCGTGCTGGAGAAGTTCCAGCTGAACGACGCCTCCTTCGTGTACGAACCGGAAAGCTCGCTTGCGCTTGGATCCGGCTTCCGCTGCGGCTTCCTTGGCCTGCTGCACCTGGAGATAGTGCAGGAGCGCCTCTTCCGCGAGTTCGACATGGACGTCATCACCACTGTGCCCAACGTGTCCTATAAGGTCTATACGGTGCAGGGCGAGGTGCTCGATGTGCACAATCCCTCAGGCCTGCCGGCTCCTACGCTGATAGACCATATCGAAGAGCCGTACATCCGTGCCCAGATAATCAGCAAGACGGAGTTCTTCGGGCCCATAATGAAGCTCTGTCTGGACCGCCGCGGCACCCTGGTGAGCCAGCATTATATTACCGCCGAGCGCGTGGAACTCAACTACGACATGCCGCTGAGCGAAATAGTTTTCGACTTCTACGACAAACTGAAAACTATCAGCAAGGGGTACGCCTCTTTCGATTACCACATCACCGGCTACCGCCCCGCCAGGCTGGTCAAGCTTGACATCCTGCTGAACGGCGAGCCGGCGGATGCCCTCTCCACGCTGATTCACGAGGATAACGCCTATACCTTCGGGCGCAAGATGTGCGAGAAACTCAAGGACCTCATCCCCCGCCAGCAGTTCGACATCCCCATCCAGGCGGCCATCGGCGCCAAGAT
>CAMYYI010000034.1 GCA_947303465.1 uncultured Bacteroidales bacterium | reverse complement strand
ATCGTGTTACACATGAGATGCATCTGCGACCTTTCAACCTGAAGGAGACGGAAGCATATCTCAAGGCGATGAAGATTGATTGGGACCGGCTATCCATTCTTCACATCTACATGATACTGGGTGGCATTCCTTACTACCTGAATATGCTGCGCAGAGAGGAAAGCCCGACGGCCAATATCGACAGGTTATTCTACAGTCCGCAGGCAGAACTGAAGGGAGAGTATACCCGTTTGTATAAGTCGTTGTTCCGATCCCCTGAGAAGTATATGTCCATTGTCAAGGCTCTTGCCAAGACCAAGAAAGGGTTATCCCGCAAAGAACTTGTCGATAGTTTGGCTCTAAAGGAGAATGGCCATTTGAGCCAGATGCTGGAAGACCTTGTCAATTGCGATTTTATCAGGTATTTCAACGTTGCCGGGAAAGAGTCGAACGGCGGCTTTTATCAATTGACAGATTTCTATACCCACTTCTATCTGGATCATGGCTCTAAACGCACAAAGGATGCATTGTACTGGACTCACAGGACGAATACTCCGGAGCAGAACACCTGGTACGGGTTGGCATTCGAACGCGTATGCTCCGAGCATGTTCCTCAGATTCTCAAAGCTATCGGAGTAGACAGGATTAAGGCAGAGTATTACTCATGGAGAAGCGAAGATTCTACCCCGAAATGCCAGATTGATTTGATTATTGACAGGGCCGATGGCATCATTACGCTGTGCGAGATGAAATACTCAGCATACGACTATCAACTTTCATCGACCGAGGCGGCGAAGATTTCTTCGCGCATAGCATCCTTCTCCGAAGAGACAGGGACTCGTAAGGGAATTCAGGTTGCACTTATTACGACCTACGGCTTGAAAGCAGGTAAGAACAATGCCATTATCCAGGATACGGTGGTAATGGACGATCTGTATCGATAGATAGTAAACGGGGCGAAAACTGGTTATTCCTATTACTTTTCGCCCGTATTAAACCAGTGATTATATGATTATTTTGGTCATTCTTGCTGCTATCCTCTTGTCCTTCGCGTCTATGTCAAAAAAGAATCCATTGAAGTAAACTTTTTTCATTTTTCTCTTGACTCGTACCCTACGGCATATATTATCTTTGCCCCCGGATAACAAAAGTGCACAATTGTTATGGGTAAAAACAAGTTGAAAATCGGGGAGTTTTCCCGCCTGGGCAGAGTGACCGTCAGGGCCCTCAGGCATTACGAGGAGATTGGCCTGCTGGTTCCAGAAATCGTGGACCGGGACACGGGCTACCGCTATTATGCCGTGGGGCAACTGCAGAAGATCCAGAGCATCACCACGCTCAAGAGTCTCGGCTATTCGCTGGAGGAAATCCGGGACTTGTGGGACGATGACAGCCATTTCCCTTCCGTAGAATCGCTAGAGCAAAAGATCATGAAGTGCGAAGAGGAACTGGCGGTGCTCAAGGAGCGGCGGCGCATGCTGAGGGCGGTGGTGGCTTCCCAAAAGAAATTGCACAAAATGGAAAAAGTTTACTTTGAAGCGCTGCCTGCCATCACGGTGGCCAGCCATCGTACCATGATCCCTTCCTTTGAAGACCTCGGGCGCCTCTGCTGCGAGGTCATCGGCCCGGAAATGGCCCGTCTGGGTTGTGAATGCCCGGAGCCCGGCTACTGTTACACCATCGAGCACGGCGGCTACAAGCCGCAGGACATCGACATCGAATACTGTGAGAAAGTGACGAGGAAAGGCACGGACTCTGCCATCATCCAATTCAAGGACATTCCGGAGGTTCCGCTGGCCGCCTGCCTAAAGGTATTCGGCCCCTATGACCGCCTGTACCAGGCCTATCTGGACCTCTTTGCTTATCTGGAGAAGGAGGGTTACAGCATCGTCGGTGCGCCTCGCGCCTGCTACGTGGACGGAGTTTGGAACCAGGAGGATGCAGACAAATGGCTTACCATAATTCAGGTTCCGGTGGAAAAAACAATTTATTAACCGATATGGCATTTGACTTCAAAAAGGAGTTTAAGGAGTTTTATCTCCCGGCGACCAAACCGGCCATCGTAAAGATGCCCGCTATGAGCTATCTGGCTGTTCGAGGTAAGGGAAATCCCAACGAAGAAGGTGGAGCCTATAAACAAGCTCTGGAGCAACTTTACGGCATAGCATACACCTTGAAGATGAGTTACAAGAGCGACTATCGGATTGAAGGTTTCTTTGAGTATGTCGTTCCGCCGCTCGAAGGTCTGTGGTGGGCTGAGGATGGCGAGATTGATTACGCCAACAAAGACGGCTTCTGTTTCATCTCAATGATCCGTCTGCCCGATTTCATTGCTGAGAAGGACGTGCAATGGGCCATCCGTGAAGCTACCCGGAAGAAAAAGATGGACTTCTCGCAGGTGGAGTTCTTCCCATACGACGAGGGTCTGTGCGTACAATGCATGCACATTGGTTCCTATGACGACGAGCCGGCAACTATTAAAGCAATGGTGGAGTATGTCCAAAGCCAGGGTTATCAGATTGCCATTGACAACGTCCGCCGACATCATGAGATCTATCTTGGCGATCCGAGGAAGACATCGGCTGACAAGTTGAAGACGGTTATCCGCTATCCCATCAGGTAGATTCGGTTATTGCGGCATGAACAAGGCCGGATCATTGACATTGTCCCGGTTACTCAAGGCATTTTCATCGGGACAATTTCGGGACAAATATATACGAAAAACCCCTCTGAGATGCTCTCAAAGGGGTTTTGAAGTGACTCCTACAGGACTCAAACCTGTAACCTTTTGATCCGTAGTCAAATGCTCTATTCAATTGAGCTAAGGAGCCAGTATGAACCGGGCCAGGCCCGGTGTCGAACCTATTCGGCGGAAGCTTCCTTCACTACACGCTTGGCCTCCTTGATGCGAGCCTTCTTACCCGAAAGCTTGCGGAGATAGAAGATGCGTGCCCTGCGGACCTTACCTACCTTGTTAACCTCGATCTTGTCGATGAACGGACTCTCGTAAGGGAAAATCCTTTCGACGCCGATACCGTTGGAGATCTTGCGGACTGTAAAAGTCCTGGTATAAGGAGTAGCGCCACAAATCTGGATAACTACACCGCGGAAGTTCTGGAGTCTGTCCTTGTCACCTTCTTTAATCCTGTAAGTCACGGTGATGGTGTCACCGGCCTTGAATGCAGGATAGGAGGCTGCTTTGTTCTGCGAGAAGGAATCCTCCACCAATTTAATCAAATCCATACTTAATATTTCAATTATATTCGCAGCGTCACTGAACCGTTCAACGAGAGGCTGCTGAAATGGGACTGCAAATTTAGGAACTTTTTTTCAGTTCGCAATAGTTTTTTAAAAATATTTGCTTTCCTTTTCAAATAGTGTCCTGTCGTCCCTGTTGGGATCCGGTTTGAAGCTGGAGCTGCCAAGCATACCGGATATAGCATCTTTCTCGCTGCGGCTGAGCTTGCGCGGAATCCAGACCAGAATCTTTACATACATGTCTCCCCTGCCGTACCCGTTCACTTCAGGCAGGCCTTTGCCACGCAATCTTACCACAGTTCCCGACTGGGTACCCGGCTCGACTTTAAGCTTTTGCGCTCCATCCAGCGCGGGAATCTGAATCTCCGTGCCCAATATAGCCTCCGGAGTACTTATGACACGCGTATAGAAGAGATCGCTTCCCTGCCGTTTGAGCTGGGGGTGCGGCTGCTCTTCAATTATGACCAGCAGGTCACCGGCAATACCGCCACGGGCCGCTCCGTGGCCCTCGCCGCGAACCGTCAGCTGCATTCCGTCCTCAACGCCCGCAGGCACTTTTACCTTGACGGTCTCGCGTTTGCGCACCAATCCACTGCCTTTGCAATGCCCACAAGGGTTGGAGACTACCTTTCCTTCACCTCCGCACTGCGGACAGGTGGTATAGGTCATGGTCCTGCCGAACAGGGAATTTACCACATTCTGCACCTGGCCGCTGCCCTTGCAGGTCGGACAAGTCTTGATGTCCGAACTGTTCTTGGCACCACGGCCGTCGCATTCAGGGCAAGGACGGTTGCGCTCTATGGAGACGTCTTTAGTGCACCCGGTAGCTATCTCCTCAAGACTCAGTCGCACACGCGTGCGGATATCCCGGCCGCGCATTGTACGGGGTCCTTGCTGGGCGCCACCGAAGCCACCGAAACCGTCAAAACCGCCAAAACCGCCAAAGCCGCCGAACGCACCTCCGAAAAGATTGTTCAGAATATCGTTCAGGCTGCCAAAGCCCTGGCTCCAGTCTTGCGCTCCCGCGCCTTCGACTCCTGCAAAGCCGAACTGATCGTACTTAGCCTTCTTGTCTGGATCGCTCAACACGGAATAAGCCTCGGAAGCCTCCTTGAACTTTTCTTCCGCCGTCTTCTTCTCCGCCTCCGTACCGCTCACCCAGCGGTCTGGGTGCCACTTGAGCGCAGCCTTTCGGTACGCCCCTTTTATATCATCTGCCGAAGCACTTTTCTCGAGCCCCAGCACTTCATAGTAATCTCTTTTCTCTGCCATAACAGTCTATGCGCCAACAATAACCTTGGCATACCTCAGTATCTTTCCGTTAAGCATGTATCCGGTCTGATACACGTCCAGGACTTTGCCTTTCATGTCCTCGCTGGGTGCGGGGACCTGGGTGAGCGCCTCATGGAAATCGGTATCGAACGGCTGCCCCTTGGCCTCTATAGGAGTAAGGCCACGGCTCTTAAGGTACTCCATCAACTTGTTGTATATCAATGCAGTGCCCTCGCGTGCCGCCTCGTCCGAGGAGTCCTGGAGCATCTGCATCGCCCTTTCACAGTCATCCAGCACCGGAAGAAGACCTTTGATAGTATCTGCGGCTGCGGTTCCTACCAGCGCCAGCTTTTCCTCGGAACTGCGGCGCCGGAATGTCTCAAACTCGGCATAAAGGCGCACATACTTGTCGTGCTCCGCGGACAATTTGTCATTGAGTTCAGCCAGTTGCTTCTGCATCTGATTGTCCTTTTTTTTCTTGGGTGTCTTCTCTTCGGGCTCCCTGACGTTCTCTTTTATGTCTTTCTCTGCCATTTTCCTATTTTTTTCTTAAACCAGTATCAATTATTTTGCCACTGTCACTTTGTCATATATGAAAGCTTTTGTGTATATTTGAACGATAATTCTAAACTGATAGCAATGGCTAGATTTCTTGACCCGCCCAAGCCGAAGGCGCAAATCCCGGCAGAGAAAGTAGATAAAGAGTACAAAGCAATGAGACTCAAGGTCTTCCTTGGAGCCTTCCTGGGTTACGCCGCATACTACCTTGTTCGCAAGAATCTCTCTTTGGCGGCGCCGGACATGATCAATGACGGCATTCTGGATGCAGGGAAGGTGGGTCTCGCCATGTCAGCGGTGTCTATTGCCTACGCATTCAGCAAATTCGTGATGGGAAGTGTATCCGATCGCTCGGACGCCCGGAAATTCCTCTGCGTTGGTCTGATTCTTTCCGCGCTCACCATGATGTCAGTAGGCCTTATTCCGTTCGGCCCCAATACGGCGGTTAATACTGCCATCATATTCGTCCTCATGCTTGTGGTCGGATGGCTGAGCGGCTTTGGCTGGCCTCCTTGCGGACGCATCATGGCGCACTGGTTCAGCCAGAACGAGCGCAGTTTCAAGATGAGCGTCTGGAACGTTTCCCATACTATCGGCAGTTTCTCTCTCGGCTTCCTTGCAATTGCCGGAGTATCCCTGGCGGCCGACCTGGGAGTAGCTCAGACGTGGAGAGGCAACTTCGTATTCCCTGCCATCGTAGCCATGGCTATCGCCCTGTTCTGCTGGTGGGCCATACGGGATACGCCCGAGTCCTGCGGACTGCCGGCCGTAGCCGACTGGCGTAACGATCACAGCGGAGTGAAGTCAAAGGGCGCAGCCGGCGAAAAGCTCCCCTTCAAGACGCTCTTTGTAGATTATGTACTCAAGAACAAACTGCTTTGGGTGGTGGCAATATCCAATGTCGCCGTGTATATGGTGCGCTACGGAATTGGAGACTGGGCTCCTACTTATCTGCAGACCAAGGGAATAATGACGGCAGCCGAAAGCAAGGTCGCATTCTCCGTACACAATATCGTGGGCGCCGTGGGAACCATAGCCTGCGGCTGGGCTACATCCAAGATCTTCAAGGGACGTTGCGCCCCCATGAACGTTATATGTATGTTCCTGTGCGCATTGGGAGTCCTGCTCTATTGGATGGTCGGCTCCGGTATCATAGAGGCCGAGCCCTCCATGCAGAAAGTGCTCGTTTACGTGGCACTGTGCCTCATCGGTTTCTTCATTTACGGCCCGGTGGCACTTACCGGCGTGCAGGCACTTAACCTGGTGCCCAAGAACGCGGCCGGTACTGCCGCAGGTTTCGTCGGCCTGTTCGGTTACCTGGTAGGAGACGCCGTGTGCTCCAAGATAGTCGTCGGCGGCATCGCTAACGGCAGTACATGGGATGCTGCAATGCTTTCCGTAGCCATCGGAGCCCTTATAGGAGTAGGCCTCTGCGCCCTTCTCATCCCCAGCGAAAAGAAGCTCACCCAGGGTTAACGGTCTGATTGTATGAAAACTGTTCTCAAAATAGCCGGCGGCCTGGGATCTGCAGCGGCCGCCCTTGCCGGCTGTTCCTCACATCAGCCAGCCAAACCAAATATTGTGTTCTTCTTTGCAGACGACATAGGTGCGGAGTGCTTCGGATGTTATGGAGGCGCCGAATACGAAACGCCCAACATCGACGCCCTGGCTGAGCAAGGGATACAGTATCTGAACTTCAACGCGCAGCCGCTGTCTTCTCCCAGCCGCGTCCAGGTTATGACCGGGCAGTACAACGACCGCAACTACGTGGCTTTCGGATACATGAACGATGACGAGCACTACTTCCCGCAGCTTGCACGGGAGGCCGGATACTCCACCTGCATCTCCGGCAAATGGCAGTTGGGACGCAGCCGCGCCATGCTCCCCAAATGCGGTTTTGACGAATTCTTCTGCAGCCAGATAGAGATGTACATGGAGAGCCGCGGCCCCCGTCAGACCGACCGTTATGCCAACAGCATGTGGGATAACAACGGCGAACGCTACGACTTTGCCATCTACGGTCCGGATGCCGCCTATGACTATGCGGCCGATTACATAGACAGGCAGGTGGAGGCCGGGCAGCCGTTCCTGCTATACTTCACCGAACCGCTTGTGCATACCCCTCATACTACCACTCCAGACACCGAATTGTGGGACGACCTGTACGACAGCCGCTTTACCGCCGGCGCCGATACAGCATATTTCCGGTACATGGTGCGATATATGGATTCGCAGGTAGGGAAAATGGTACAGCACCTGAAAGACAAGGGCGTCTGGGACAATACCATCTTCATATTCGCTGCTGACAACGGTACTTCTACTCGTATAGTTTCCAAGCAGCAGGACGGCAGCAGAGTACGCGGCGGCAAGGGCGAGCCGAACTACTTCGGCACCCATGTTCCAATGATTGTCTGCTGGGGTGACAGGCTTGCAGGTCGCAAGGCCTCACATCTTGCCGACCTTACCGATATCTATCCCACGATAGCCGATATAGTCGGCGTAACTCCTCCGGCCGGCCATGTACTCGACGGAGTAAGCCTGTATCCCGAACTCTGTGGAGAGGAACCGAACGAAAAGGAGCTTGTGCTGATTCATTTCAATCCACTTTGGCCCACCACACCTTCACCCAAGGCATCCAGGTACGCAATGGATGAAGAATTTGCGTACTTCTGGGACGGACGCGTTTACAACTACAGGGAAGATCCTGAATTCAGGAATCCGGTAAGTTATGACGAACTGGACAGCATACTCCAGGAAAGGCTTGAACCACTGAAGGCCAGAGTAGACCAGATGAAGGATTTTTACCCCGATAAGCCGGGAGCACCCCGCCGGGGCAACTACAAAACCTTCTACGACTTCGCGCCTCCCCAGAATCCGTTTTAATCTTCGGGGAGATACATAGGATCCCAGGCGGGCAGGAGAACAGGCTTCTGCTCCAGCATAGACAGAATGTCAGCGGGTACGAAACGCTTCTCTACCACCAGCCGGAACATATACTCGTTGAACCACTCGTCGGTCATGATGATATTACCCTTGTAACCTGAGGAGGGGCCCCAGCTATTCTCTACCATCCATTTTATGGGCTTGCCATCCTTTAGATCTACTGCAATAAGGGTCATGGCATGGCTGGAGCCGCTGGCATGGGTCTGCACGCGCTGCTTCTTGTCCATGGTAAACTTCACGCCCAGCAATGATTCATAATCGAAGTTGGCCAGATCTGCCACGCCTTTCTGGCGGTCCAGGTACTTGGCTACATCACAGCTGAAATACATTGCGGTATTGGCCTTGATGGAGGCGACTGCCATTTCTTTGATGCGATCTGCCGGCAAGTTGATATACAGCCAGTTCTGGCCGTCATACATGTGCCTGTCATACTGAATCTCATATACCTTCCCGTACTCGCGCGAAGGGTCGTTCATCAGCATAACGTAGTTGTTTTCAAGATCGTATCCCAGAAGCTCCTGGTAGAACTGAACCGGAGTTACAGTCTTACCCTTCCATTCGAACTCAGTGGGGGGTACTCCGAGGCAGAGAGCCAGGACATGATATACCTCGGTGAGCATTTTCGTTTTCTCCTGCTGCAACAGGCTCTCTACGCCCTGGTTCTTCTTTGCTTTTTTTGAAACAGGCGCCTGGGCGGCCAGCTCGCGAAGCCGTAAGCCATCCTGCCTGAGCAGGTTACCAAGGTGGTTGCGAAGCTGGGCTGTGGAATTTGCAACGGCGGTCTCAGGCATTACAGACGAAGGAACGAGTCCGTACTTTGTCACCAGATTGGCTACTCCGGTAAAAGTTCCGCCATCGCCTACAGGATGAGAGAAGAGCCAGTCCACCTCCCTGTCGTCGATGGGCTTGTCACGGGTATCTATCACCGCCTGGAGGAAGAGGTTGGACTTCTCCAGCTGATCCCAGAAAAAGCAGTAGCACTGACTGAACTGGAAATCTCCCAGGTCCCACTTGTCGATGGCGGCTGCACGGAGAACATTCAGGCCGGTGAAAAGCCAGCAACGGCCACTGGACTTCTGGTCCGTAATGCCGCGCGTCTTTACGCGGTCGCTGAATTCCGTATTGATCATTGCAGCGTTTTCCGCGTTTACAGACAAAGTATTGATAGGGGTGGCCGCAATAGCATTACGCAGCGCCTTGTCGGTACTGCTGCCGCTCCATCCCTGGCTGATTTGTGCAAGCATCTCAGGCGTAATGCCGCCGTCCTGTGCTCCTGCCACCACGTAAATGAAAGCCAGAGCGATGATAGTAAGGGTCTTTTTCATTTTCTTATTATTATCCTCTCGATGCGACGCGGCACCGAAGTCAATATTTCGTATGGGATGGTCCCGAGAATGCCCGCCAATTCGCAGACAGTGGGATCGCTGCCGAATACAGTAACAGTATCCCCCACCTCACATGGTATGCCGGTAACATCCAGCATACACATATCCATGCAGATATTACCGACTGTGGGAGCGCGGTGCCCGTTTACAGAGAAGCTGGCGTTACCACAACCGAGGTGACGGTTGATGCCGTCTGCATAACCTACCGGGATAGTCGCAATGCGGGTACCGTCCGCAGACACTACACCATGCCTGCCATATCCAACCGTACCTTCCTTTAAAGACTTGATCTGCAGCACCTTGACCTTCAGGCTGGCCACGGCGGACAGTTTCACCCCGGGCAGGGCGCTTATTCCATAAATGCCTATGCCGAGACGGACCATGTCGTGCTGATACCGGGGGAAACGCTCAATGCCTGCGGAATTAAGGACATGCCACATGGGTTTATACCCCAATGAAGCACTGAGCCTGGAAGCACCTTGCTCGAAGAGGTGTATCTGCCCCAGGGTGAATTCATCTTCTGCCGGATCCTCTGCCGCAGCCAGATGAGAATAGATAGAGCGCACCTGCACTTGAATATGCTCCTTCAGGAACTTCTCCAGTTCCGGCAGCTCTTCCGGCACGAAGCCCAGCCGGTGCATACCGGTATCCAACTTGATATGGATGGGGAAACCACTAATGCCGCGAGCGTCGAGCTCTTCACATAAGGCATTGAGAGTATACAAGTTAGGTATACCCGGTTCCAGTTTATAGTCGATTATTTCCGGGAAGAAGTCGGTACCGGCAGTCAGCACGAGTATGGGCAGGGAAATACCGGACCGGCGAAGCTCAATACCTTCTACGGGGAGGGCTACGGCCAGATAGTCGGCGCCCTCGGCCTGCATCATGGAAGCGAACTCCACGGCACCATGGCCGTAGGCATTGGCCTTAACCAACACCAGCAGCCTGGTAGACGGCCTGAGCAGGCCGCGGAAGTAACGGTAGTTTTTCCGGGCTGCAGGCAGGCTCAGTTCCAGCCGTGAAAAGTCGTTTTCACCCTGCATCTATCTTCTACTTTCGATTAAGAGGTCTCCCAGTTCGGCGATATCGCGTACTATGAAATCGGGCGCATAAAATTCCGGAGCCTCCCCTATCGCCTCACATTCCTTCTCCTTTGCTGCGACTTCCAGTGCCGTCTGCAATGTGGTTTCGCCGCTCAGGACAAGGCATCCGACGGCAGCTGCATTATGGGCCATGGCAGTGTCGGTATATATGCGGTCTCCGGCCATCAGTATCTCATTCGGCTGGAGGCCGTGACGCAAGCGTATGCCATCCAGCATAGTAGGGTCAGGCTTACCCAGCACTATATCGGGTTTACGTCCTGTAGCATGCTCTATGCACTTCTGCAGGGAACCGCAATCCACCAGAATAGTGGGAAGGTCGGTGGGACAAACGCGATCCGGATTGGTGGCAACGTAGGGTATTCCCTGCGACGCCCACCAGCTTGCCCGGCAAAGACGGGAATAGACCAGGGTCGGGTCGAATGCAACCACAAGCACGTCCGGCCTGTCCTCGGCGCTGTCTGAGCAGGACTCGAAGCCGGCCTTCTCGAACTGGCTTATCATGGACGGGGTGCCGAGCATGAAAAGGCGTTTTGCATGCGGCCAGCTGCGCTTGATATAGTCTATCGCCGCCAGGGACGTGGTATACATGTTATCTTCTCCTGCCTCTATCCCCATGCCGGCCAGTTTCTTGAGATAATCGGATACCGACTTGGTGGGATTGTTGGTAAGGAATGAATAGCCTATACCAGCCTCGGTAAGCCTGGAAAGAAAGTCAAGTGTATATGGGAAAATGTTGTTACCAAGGTAGATGGTGCCATCCATATCCAGCGCCACATGCCTGACCGCCGCAAGCTTTGCCCGCTGTTCCGCACTGAGTATCTTGTTGTAATTTTCCATCATTCGGCAAGTGCAACTATCTCACCCTTCACGACATCCTTTCCCTGCGCTCCCGTAACGGCTACGATACGGCCGCTGACCGCAGGAAGGATCTCTTCCATACCATACCACGTCTGGACGTATCCACAGGGCATACCGGCACTGACCTTAGTGCCTGCTGCCGGAGCGGTGGATACATCATCTACATCAACCTGCCATAGCAGCTTGCCCTTGGCCGGTGCCTGTATGGGAGTAGCGGCGGGATACTTCTTGGTGAGTGCTTCTATATCGAACTCCGGCATCTCGACCACCGGCCGCTTAACGGTAACCGGAGCACCCGCCTTGGCTTTGAGTTCCTCCAGATCGTGCTCAAAACGCTCCTTCGCCACGCCGCTGCGATAATCGCGATACTGGCGCTCATGCATGGCGAGTTCGAAGAGTTCCTCATCGTCCTGGCCGCAGTCCCATCCTTCCTCCTCCATCATCTTGCGGAACTTGGGCAACTCGTCGGGGTACTCATCCTGAGGGTTCCCGGTATAGAATTCGAATCCCTTCTCTTTTGCGAGTTCGACTATTTCCGGGGCGAGCGGGCCGGGCAGCTTGCCCATCTTGCCGAGTATCATGCCCCAGGTATCCTTGTCGATGGTGCTGAAACGGGGTTTGCCCTGTGCCATGGCAAAGAGGTTCATGAGGGCCGTGTTCTTGACGTACTGGCTGAATGGCGTCACGAGAGGCGGATAACCGAGACGCGGCCACACGTATTCCACTTCCTTGAACAGACGGACCATGAGGGTATCGATGTCGCTCTCCGGCTTGCCGGAGGCCTTTTCCGCCGCATTGATGGCAGATTTGAACCCCATCAGGTCCGCCATCATGGAGCCCATCATGCCGCCGGGCAGCCCACATCCGACAAGCAGTGAAGTCATCTTGGAATTGCTCGGGTTGATCCAGTAGCCCAGGAAGTCGTCTATGAACTCCTGCGTGAGGGCACGCACCTGCATATATGCATCCATGTTGATATCCTTCACCAGGAAGCCGTCGGCCTTCAGCATCTGCTGGATGGTGATTACGTCCGGATGGACCTTGCCCCACGAAAGGGGCTCAACCGCCACGTCGAGATAGTCGGCGCCTGCACGCGCAACCTCAAGCATGGATGCAGGGCTGAAACCCGGTCCGCTGTGGCCGTGATACTGCACCTTGATGTGAGGATGCCTGGCCTTAATCTCCTTGACCAGTTCGCCCAGGAAGCTGGGACGGCCTACACCAGCCATATCCTTGAGGCAGATCTCGTCCGTTCCGTATTCCACAAGCTTCTCTACCACACCCATGTAATACTCCACCGTATGAACCGGAGAACTGGTGATCGAGAGCGCTCCCTGCGAAATCATTCCGGCCTTTTTGGCATACTCAACGCTGAGTTTAAGGTTTCTGTGGTCGTTGAGTCCGCAAAAGGAACGGGCTATATCCGTACCCTGGGCTTTCTTGACCTTGAACATTAGCTCCCGGACGTCAGCCGGTACCGGATTCATACGGAGGGCATTGAGGCCGCGTTCCAGCATATGCGTCTGAATACCGGCTTTATGGAACGGGGCCGTCCACACCCGCACCGACTTGTTGGGGTTTTCTCCGTAGAGGAGATTTACCTGCTCAAAAGCACCGCCATTAGTCTCAACGCGGTCGAAACATCCCATGTCTATGATTGCCGGCGCCACGCGGACAAGTTGGTCTGCACGAGGCTGATACTTGCCCGACGACTGCCACATATCGCGGTAAACGAGTGAAAATTTAATTTCTCTAGCCATGTCCGTCAAAAAATATCAATTCACAAATATAACAATTATTGACGGATTCTTAAAAAATCGTAAATAAGTGCGGTTGGCGGCGATTCAAAAAGAATTTGTATCGGATTTCTGCCATAACTTTGCATCATCAGCCGTGATGGTTGAAGTGTTTTTTCATAGTAGTTTATGTTGTGGCGGGGCGGGTGGGTTATTTTTTATGAGATTGATGGATATGACAGAGGCTGAAAGGCCGAGAGAGAAAATGATGGCCCGGGGGGCGCATGCTCTGACGGATGGAGAGCTGCTTGCAATCCTGCTGAGGACGGGGCGCAAAGGAGAGAGCGTACTGGATTTGGCGAGGCGGCTGCTGTCGCTTACTGATGGCCGCCTGACAGGCTTGTTCGAATGCGACCCCGGATATCTGGCATCTATTGACGGAGTTGGTCAGGCACGCACCGCCACCTTGCTGGCCGCTTTTGAGCTGGGACGCCGGTTCATGCTCGAACAACGTGAGGAAAGCGAGCCGATACGTGACTCACATACCATTTTCGATATTATGCTCCCTCGCCTGAAAGGGCTCGGACACGAAGAATGCTGGGAAATACTCCTTGACCGCAAATCGCGGGTTATCAAGATATTGCGCACCACGATAGGCGGGAGCCGCGGGACAAGCATTGACATACCCGGACTTATCCGTAATGCCATGACCTATTCCGCTTCACATATCATCCTGGTGCACAACCACCCCGACGGCAACCCCCGCCCCAGCGCCGCAGACATCAGGGAAACTTCAGCCCTGCGCGACGCTGCCGCATCCTGCTCAATAATGCTCCTGGACCACATAATAATATCCGATGAGCATTATTATAGCTTCAACGAAGAAAAAATGTATTGATATTAAAAATAAAGTATTATATTTGCAGTCCCAAACGGGAATTCGGGGTATTAGCTCAGTTGGTAGAGCGTTTGAATGGCATTCAAAAGGTCAGGAGTTCGATTCTCCTATGCTCCACGGAACAGACTGAAAATCAGTCACTTAAGGCACTTACGCATAAATTTACGCATAAAACTTGCTGAATTTATGCGTAATTTCTTTTACTATCCTCCCCTATACTTTGATTGCTTTTGGGCAGGTCCGACCGGTGAACTATCCGGGAACCCGCCACGCCATACGTCTGGAAATACACAAAAAAATCCTGCCCCCCGAAAGGAAGGCAGGAAACTTTTTTCAGAATCGGCCCGAGGGCCTGACAGTCACCCGGACTACTCGCCCGCGACCCACTTGGTCTCAGCCAGCATGGTGCCGGACTTCTCGCCGGTGCTGGAGTTGACGTAGTAGTAGCGGAAGAAAATCTTCGGCGCTGCGGCGCTGGGAGCACCGTTCTTGGCCACGTAGTCGGCACGGATGTCGATGGCGACCGCGGTGGGCTCTTCCACCATCTTGATGGCAACGGCCTTGCTGTGGGCGC
>CAMYYI010000033.1 GCA_947303465.1 uncultured Bacteroidales bacterium | reverse complement strand
ATGTCGTTCACGATGCAAATATACAACAATAATTTTATATCGCAAGCGATATTTCAAGAATCTGAAAAAAGTTTTATCTGGTAAGCATATAACCTGCTATTTTTGTGAAAAATGCGTCTTTTTTGTCAGGATGAGAGATCTGATTACTTTTTGTTAATCAGCGCATCTATGTCATTCTCAACACTTTGCGAGTATGCGTCAAGCTTCGCAAGATCTTCGTAAAAGTTCGAGGATTTAGCTGTTTGGTCTACGAAACATCATAAGTCAGCCAGAACGGCTGGCTTTTTCGTTTCTCCGCTGCGGCAGGGGTTCCCACATCAACTGCCACTCGGGCCCAAAGGGAGGCTGTTTTGGGCCTGAATACCTACGATTTCCGAATCCGTTTTGCCAGGGTGATGGCACCCGAAGGGCAGACCAGGCGGCAAAGGTGGCAGCCGACGCACTTGGCGCCGTTCACTCGGGGCTGACGGTCTTCTCCGAAGCTGATGGCCTGGTGACCGCCGTCCATACATGAGGTATAGCACCGGCCGCAGCCGAGGCACTTGTCCCTCTCCATACGGGGATACACTATGGTATCGCGGTCCAGGTCGTGCGGCAGGAAGAATTTAGGCAGGAGTTCTCCAACCAGATCAGAAAGCCTGGTGATTCCGCGCTCAGCCATATAGTGCTGCAGACCGGGAATCAGATCGTCGATTATGCGATAACCATACTGCATTACGGAGGTGCACACCTGAACGTTGCGGCAGCCCAGCTGGATGAACTCCAGGGCGTCCCTCCAGGTTTCGATTCCGCCTACTCCGCTGAGCTCTTTGTGGCTGATTATGGGGTTCTTGACCATGGCCAGGATGTGACGCAGGGCTATTGGCTTGACAGCCTTGCCGGAGTACCCGGAGCCGGTCTGGCAGCCGCTGACCTCCGATCCGTCGCCAAGCGTCACGCTCTTGATGGTATTGATGGCAGAAATGGCGTCGGCTCCGCCCAGAACGGCGGCCATGGCCGGTTCTGAAATGTGGGCGATGTTTGGCGTCATCTTGGGAATAACGGGAATCTTCACGCTCCTCTTGACACAAGCGGTGAAGAAGGTGACAAGCTCCGGATCCTGTCCCACATCGGAGCCCATGCCGCTCATGCGCATCTGGGGGCAGGAAAAATTGAGCTCCACCGCATCGCAACCGGACTCCTCCGCCATCCTGGCGAGTTTGATCCATTCATCTTCTGTCTGGCCCATGATGGAGGCTATGACCACCTTGGAGGGGTAGTCCTGCTTGAGCCGTTTGAGGATGTCAAAGTCCACATCTACGGGATTTTCGCTCAGCTGCTCCATGTTGCGGAAGCCGATAAAGCTGCTGTTGGCATCGTTCCGGACCGCATCGAAGCGGGGCGAGACCTCCCTGATTTCCTGCAGGCATATGGTCTTGTAGAAGACTCCGGCCCATCCGGCGTCGAAGGCTCTGGATACCATATCGTAGTTGGTACATACGGCAGAAGAAGCCAGGAAGAAAGGATTCTCGCAGTGGATGCCGCAGAAATCTATCTCCAGAGAAGGCCGCTGGAATCCGGCCGCGGCGGGCAGCGCCCCCACAAGCTCCCGGATACGGATGGGGCGGTCATAATGTATGCAGGCTTTCTCTGCAGCCTCCAGTTCGGCATCATCTGCCTGGTCGACCCACTGGCGGGCAAAGGCTTCATTGCCAAAGCGTACGGCCCTTATGGCTCTCGCCGGATCGGCATTCTTGCAAACTTTACTGCAGGGCGCATCGGCGCATAGCAGGCATCGTGCGGCTTCTTCGTGGATGTGTATCATAATTCCTGTTTCTTTTCCAACAAATATACATAATATTTTGTTTGACAAGGGGACATGGCAGCGGCAAACAGAAAAAATACTATCTTTACATGGTGAAGAGATTGTTCCTCATATTGGCGTTGGCATTCCCGGTGCTTCTGGCGGGCGCGCAGTCCAACAGTATAACCGGATTTGGCATGGATCCTTCTGACGCGGCGGCCGTGAGGCAGATACGTGCCCGCATGGACAGGATACACGCAACGCAGCACAGGCCTACGGTAGCCCTGGTCCTGGGCGGAGGAGGGGCGAAAGGAGCCGCGCACATCGGTGCCATCAAACGCATAGAGGAACTGGGTATCCCCGTAGATATGGTTCTGGGTACGAGCATAGGCGGCCTGGTGGGCGGACTTTATGCCCTCGGATATGACGGGGAGTATCTTGACTCCCTCATCCGTTCCCTGGACTGGGAACTCATATTGAGCGACAATATTCCGAGAAGCAGCGTCGCCCGCTCGCAACTCAAATACAAAGAATCGTACGTGGTGTCTATCCCGTTTTACCGGAGAGGCGAACTGGAAAGAAACCTCAGCCTGAAAGACATCCTGCTGTCGAGCTCGCTGGCTCCATATCAGAGCGAACTCAGGAACAGTTTCCTTAAGGGGCTGCCGTCAGGGGTGGTAGAGGGGCTGAATGTCTATAACATATTCACCAGTACGTCAGTCGGTTATGCGGATTCCCTGGATTTCTTCTCTCTGCCAGTTCCCTTCGCCTGCATATCGGCAGACATGTATTCCGGCAACGCCAAGGTCTGGCACAACGGAGACCTTGCAACTGCCATGCGCTCCACTATGGCCATACCCGGGCTGTTCACCCCGGTACGGACAAACGGCATGGTGCTGCTGGACGGCGGCCTGCTCAACAACTTCCCGGTGGATGTGGCTATGGACATGGGCGCCGATGTGGTCATCGGCGTAGATATCTCTGACGAGAACCATGAATTCTATTCGCTCAACAATATGATGGACCTGCTGTGGCGGGGCCTGGATATTTTCTCCAATGACGATTACCAGCTGCATCACGGAGTCATAGACGTCCGCATAAAGCCCGACCTGCACGAGTTCAATATTTTGAGTTTCAACGATGAGGCTATAGCCGAGATATTGCAGAGGGGTACCGACGCAGCGCTCGATGCGGACAAGGGCCTGAAAGAAGTAAAACGCATTACCGGTGCTCCGGGACGCCAGCTTCAAGGGCCTCCTGCCCACGACGTCAACCTGGCGCCGGTGAGAATAGACGGAATAGACCTCGAAGGGGTGTCGCCTTCCGATACAGCGTTCGTGCGCAGCCTGCTTGCAGTCCGCCCCGGAGATGTGGTAAGCAGAAGCATTATTGAACAGGAAACCTCCAAGATATATGGAACGGGGGCGTTCGAGCACGTGTCGTACCGCCTTACAGGCAAGGATGAACCCTACAAGCTCAAGATCGTTTGCCGGGAGGGTCCGGTACACCACTTCGGACTGGGCTTGCGCATGGATACCGAGGAAGTTACGTCGCTGCTGCTCAATTTCGGACTCAATGTTCACGACCTCAGCGGCCACGTGTTTGAATCTACCATCAAGATAGCCAACAATCCTTTCGTCGAGGGTCGATACAGCTATCGTCCGCGCAAGGGCCCTTCCATAAACCTGACCTCCTCGCTCAAAGTCGTCAACCGCAACCAGTTCAACTTTTTCGGCAACAGATTCTCCTTCGAGTGTGCCGATGTGCGCCAGGAAGCATTCATCTCCTGGGACCGGCGCCGTGCCTGGGAATTCAGGGTGGGGGTAAGGAACGACTATTACGCCTTTGGCTCCATTATGACGGACAAGCCGCTTGTAGATTTTGACACCCGCAGCCAGACCAACGACTATCTGTCGATATGGAGCGACTTTTCCGTAGATACCTTCGATGAGGCCCTGTTCCCGGTATCCGGCTTGCAGGCACTGGCGAGCTACAGCTTCAACCCGGGCGGCCTGGTCACCCGGTCCGCCCCCTTCCATACGGCCCAGGCGAACGTAAAGTGGGCCATGAGCCCTTTGCCGTGGTTTACGATACTGCCGTCTGCAGAGGCCCGCGTGCTCTTCGGGAATGACATACCGCTGCCGTACAGCAATATGATAGGCGGGCAGATACGCGGTCGCTACCTGGATCAGCAGATACCGTTTACCGGGATACCGTACGCTTCTGCAGCACTTCCTGCCATCGCGGTGGCAAATATCGACCTGCGCTTCAATCCCTGGAAGAACCACTATTTCTCTCTTGTCGCCGGCGGAGGCATTACTTCTGAGAACGTGCCCGGTTTCTTTAAGGCATCTGACACCACCATACCCTTCTGCGGGTTCGGAATAGAGTACGCCCTGGCAACCATAGCCGGCCCCATAAAGGCCAACCTGAACTGGTCCAGCGTTTCAAAGTCGCTGGGGCTTTATGTCTCCCTGGGCTACGATTTTTAGGTACTTTTGTGTGATGGACGACTTCTTATCTTCCGTACGGAAAACAGTTTCGAAAGACAGAATCTACACTGACGAACTGCGCACTTTCGCCTGGGGAACAGACGCTGGAGAGTACCGGCTGACGCCCAAGCTGGTCATTAGGGCTGCCGATGAGGGCGAAGTCTCTGGGATACTGGCCGCTGCATACCGTAGCGGCGTGCCTGTAACTTTCCGTGCAGCAGGCACTTCCCTTTCCGGGCAGGCGGTTTCCGACAGCGTCTTGCTTGTTGCCGGAAAGAACTGGGAAGAGTCGTCGTTCAATCCGGAAGACAATACGGTCGTACTTCAGCCCGGAATAGTCGGGGCCGAGGTAAACCGCCGTCTGGCGCCGTTCGGCCGCAGTTTCGGACCCGACCCTGCTTCCATTGGCAGCTGTATGGTAGGCGGTATCGTGAACAACAATGCTTCCGGAATGAGATGCGGGGTGCATGCAAACTCGGACCGTATGCTGGTGAGCGCCAGAATGGTGCTGTCGGACGGGACGGTTCTGGATACAGGAGACGAAAAATCACGGGAGGCCTTCAGAGTCAGCCATCCCGGGATAGTAAACGGCATTTCCGCCCTGAGGGACGAGGTTCTGGCGGATACCGCACTGGCAGACCGCATAAAGTACAAATACTCAATCAAGAACGTTACAGGGCTTAACCTGCGGCCGCTGGTGGCCTATGACGACCCGTTCGAGATACTGGCTCACCTGCTGGTAGGGTCTGAAGGGACGCTTGCCTTCCTTTCCGAGGTGAAGATGGATACTCTGCCGCTCGTCCCGTGCAAGGCGAGCGCAATGATATACTTAGATGACATAGTTACGGCGGCCCGTGCGGTAGTGGCGCTGCGTCCGTTGAATGTAGATGCTGCCGAACTGCTCGACAACCGTTCGCTCTGCTCTGTGCACGATCCTCATCTTAATCCATCGAAGCCGGACCTTACGGCGCTTCTGGTTGAGCTTAGGGCGGAGAGTCCGGAAGCTCTTGAGAGCCGTATTGACGCTGTATGCGCTGTGCTGCAGCCATTCGGGGTTGAGGTACGTTTTTCCTCGGACCCCGCAGAAACGTCCAGGTTCTGGGCCATCAGGGCGGGCATCTTCCCGACGGTCGGAGGTATGCGCAAAGAGGGTACGACCTGCCTGATAGAAGATGTGGCCTTCCATGTCGAAGATCTCCTTGAGGCCACGGCAGACCTGTCTGCACTGCTGGACAGGCACGGATATACCGATTCCTGCATCTACGGGCATGCGCTCGAGGGCAACTTCCACTTCATCATCAACCAGAGTTTCGATACTGCCGAAGAAGTGGCCCGTTACGATGCTATGCTTAAGGATGTAGTCCGGCTGGTGGTGGAAAAGTACGACGGCTCCCTAAAGGCTGAGCACGGAACCGGCCGTAACATGGCTCCGTTCGTGGAATATGAGTGGGGAGAGAAGGCATTTGGCATTATGAAGCGCATCAAGGCGCTGCTCGATCCCCGCGGCATACTTAATCCGTGCGTTATATTCAACAGCGACCCGGAGTGCTATCTGAAGAATCTTAAGAGTTTCCCGCTACTGGAGCCCAGGGACCCCGATGCCGCCGGGTTGTACAGGAAGATCAACAAGTGCATTGAATGCGGTTTCTGTGAGGTGAACTGCGTTTCCTGCGGCTTCACGCTTTCTTCCCGTACGCGAATTGTGGTGCAGAGGGAAATTGCCCGCCGAAAGAGGGCCGGCGAGCCGTATTCGGCGTTGGAAAAGGCATTCCGCTATCCCGGAAACGTTACCTGCGCCGGAGACGGCTTGTGTTCCACATCCTGTCCCATGGGCATCAATGTGTCTGAGATGACGCACCAGCTGCGCAGGGAAGATGCCGGACGCGTTTCCGTGGCTGCCGGGGAATGGGTCGCAAATCATTTCCATGGCACCAAGAACATGGTCAGGGGAGTGCTGGACGTGGCTTCAGGAGCCCGTGCCGTTCTGGGCGACAAGCTGATGTCGGCTGCCGGAAAAGGCCTGCATGCCGCCGGTATGCCGCTGTGGACGCCGCAGACTCCGAAATCTTGCCGTCTTCGTGTTGCCGATACGGAAGGCGACGCCCCCAAGGTGGTTTACTTCCCCAGCTGCCTGAACCAGATGATGGGGCCGGCTCCTGCCGACAAGGTGAGACCGCTGGCTGAAGAGACCGTCGCCCTGCTGGAGAAAGCCGGTTACGGGGTGATTTTCCCGAAGAATATGGACAGCCTCTGCTGCGGCACTATATGGGAAAGCAAGGGCATGCCGGAAATAGCCGACAGCAAGCTCGCAGAGCTCGAAGATGCCCTCTGGGAGGCTTCGGATTACGGGCGCTGGATGGTTTTATGCGACCAGAGTCCCTGTCTTCACAGGATGCGCGAGCATATAAGCAAGATGCATCTATACGAGCCTGCGGAGTTTATCTGGGAGTTCTTGCGCGAGAGGCTCGATTTCCACCCCACGGACGAGCCGGTGTCTGTGCATATTACCTGTTCCATGCGCCTTATGGGGCTGGAGGGCCGTATCGTTGACCTTGCAAAGCTGTGTTCCACCAAAGTTGTCGTGCCGGAAGGAGTAGGGTGCTGCGCATTTGCGGGAGATAAGGGTTTTACCAATCCGGAGTTGAACGGGTGGGCGCTCAGGAAACTGCGTCCGGCCTTGGAGGCCGGGTCCGTGAAGGAGGGATTTTCCAATAGCAGAACCTGCGAAATCGGACTCAGCCTTCACGGTGGAGTCCCGTACAGGTCCATAGTTTACCTGGTTAATAGGGTAACCACAAAAAAAAGCGGCCAGGTTTAATCTGGCCGCCTTTTCTGTGTGTCCTCGGGTTTAGAACTGGTAGTTGATACCGATACCCATGTTGATACCTGCGTCGAGTTCCTTGTTGAAGCACTTGGCGAACTCTACGGAAACGATGAAGTTCTGGTTCATGGCAATCTTAAGACCTGCACCGGCGCTGCAGATAATGTCATGGACGTGGCTAGGGTCATAAATCAGTCCATTATACGTTGCTCCATGCACTTCGTTGAAACGAGCAAGAGTATCATTATCGGGATCCTTTGGCTTGTATTGTCCTCGTTTATCTCCCCACCAGAACCATTTGTAGACGCTAAGGTCCTGATTGGCAGCCAGGTAATCGGTGTAACCCTTATAATCGATATTGTTGACCAGCTAGGCATCGTATGTCAGTGCAGTGAGTTTGTCATCCCTGTATGGACGTGTGATAACACCTGCATCGAAGAAAGGATTGACAGCAATGTAGAAGTACTGATTAAAAAGTTTGAAATTCACCAATTTAACGCGGAGCTCAGTGTTAGCCCATGCCATACCCTCGGCTAGGATTCTGTTCTCACGCAGACCGCGGATAGTGTTGCTGGAACCGAAGCCCTCAGAAATCATGTTACGCTGCACAAGCAGGGGAACATTCTGAATCATGTAGATAGGAGTATTACCAAGCAGAGTGTGCTGCCACGCCAGACGATAGGCGAACACAGGATTTCCGGCCGGGATGGGGATAGGGATGGAAATGTAGTGGCGGAAATAAACACAGGCCTTGAGGTAAGGGCTGTAAAAACCCGTTGAAGGATTACCGGAATAAGGAGCGCCGTTGAGGTAGGCTTCTGCCCAGATACCTTTGTTGGGAGCGGCTTCTATGTCACGGGTGTCGTAAACCACACCGGCATTCATCTCCAGGGACATACCTCCTGCAGCCTCACCCGGATCAATGACTCCAAGCTCCTGATATCTCTTATAGAGAGTCACGTCCTTGTCGTAAACGGTCGTGTTAGCTTTGGCAATTGCATCATAATTTGCATCCTTATTGTTCATCATGCGTTTTGCAGCCTCATTCCACAGCAACTTCTCATCCATGATGACACCTTTGTCCCTCATGTCGCCAAGCTGCCAGTTCCAAAAGTTGATACCGGCAGCCCAGTTGAGGTGGTCGGTTATTTTGCCCTGAACATTGGCGAGGGCGCGGAACATGTTACGGCTCATTCCGTAGTAGTTCAAGTTCTTATTGGTATACCTGTTGAACCAGATGTCGTAGTCCTGAACTGAAGCGGGGCCGTTGAATCCCCAGAAACTGTAGAAGGGATCGGTAACATAGGTCAGGGATGCGTTGACACGCATGCCGGGGATAAGATACTTGGAGTCATATGCCAGATAGTAGCGCTGACGCTGGCTCTTGGTAAAGTAGGATGCCTCCCAACTTATCTTATGAAGAGGGTCGGGGTAGGTGCTTCCGTCGCCGTAATAATAAACGTCGCCGAAGGCTCCAGCCTGAAAGCCGTTGTCGATAGAATAAGTCGCGGTAGGAAGTACTCCGAAGGACCAGCCGGTTTTCATTTCTTTCTCCTTCTCCTGTGCATTTGCGGTAATAGCCAGACCCGCAGCAAGCGCGGCGATGACCAAGGTAAGATAGAGTTTTTTCATATCGGTTAAATGTGGTTTTGCAATTAAGTCCCGCAAAGATAACAAAAATAGTTTCTACAGCAAAGAGGTTATGCTGTCGTAATATTTCTTGGATATAGGTATACCCTCGCTGCGGTCGCTGCCAAGGTCGGCGTAGTTCACGCCCCCTGTCTCTTTGCGTATAGACTTGATGTGCAGCGGATTCACTATGAAGCAGCGGTGAGTCCTGGCAAAGCCGGCCTGCTCGCAAAGAGGCTCTATATTCTTCATGGAATTTCTGATCTGAACCTTTTTCTCAACCCCGTTTTCCAGGTAATGCAGTATGATGTAGTTCTCATTGGACTCGATGTAGAGCACAGAACTGGCTTCGGTAATGAACTTCAACTGGTGGCGGTTGTCGTAGAACTTGAGCCTGGCATCGTTGGAAACGTGGTCTGCGTTGAGAGCATCCAGATAGCAGTAGAGCAGGGTCAGGATTATGTAGGGATAGATCAGCACGGAGCCTATGGATTTGAAGCACCGGCCCCAGTAAGCGAACCAGCTGTCTGCACCCTGGGCTATGAGGACCAGATACAAGGCGGTGAACGAGCAGATGAGGATTATCTCCCACAGGCACCAGAAGCTGTAACGCCAGAGGGTCATGGGCATCTTCTTGTGCATAAGCCAGAAGAACAGCCTGGTAAGTATCATCACGCCCAGGATGATGGCGAAGCATATGACCACATTGAATGAATATACGTTATCCACTGCGGCAAGACCTTCTCCGGAATGCATCAGCCTGCATAATGCGGCCGGTTCATAAAGCAGTACGCTCACCAGGAAGAAGAAGGGGATAGCCAGCGAAAACAGCAGATTAGGGAAGAATCGCCCCAGGGATTTAGGAAAACTGTTCATTTTAGTCACTAATTTTGATGTGACAAAAATAGTGGTTTTATTTTTCTGTCACAAATTTCCCGGCATTTTGTCACAAAAACACCTGTTTGGTCACAAAAACAGATTATTCGCGGCAATGTTTTCCCATTACCTGCGGGGCGAACTAATTTTGCATCGCAAAACGAAATCAAAAAGCGTTATGACTTTACCCGAATGGACCAGGCTTGAGAATTCAGCCATTATATACCCCTCATGCAGGACCCGCAAGTACGCCGCGGTTTACAGGATGTCCGTATCACTGGACAGAAACGTCAATCCCGATACCCTGAATGACGCCCTCAACAAAGTGCTGCGTCGTTTTCCCAGCTTCCGCTATTCGATACGCAGGGGGCTTTTCTGGTGGTTCCTCTCCAAATTGGAGAACAGTCCGGAGCTTGCGGAGCCGGGCCCGCTGAAACCCTTCGATGTCAAGAAGAACGGTGGCTATATGTTCAAGCTCTCATGCAGCGGTCCCCGTATAGATATGGATGTCTTTCATGCGCTTACCGACGGAACGGGCGCCATGACCTTCCTGCTGAGCATAGTTGCCGAGTATCTTAAACTGGTTGCCAGCGCTAAGATAGAATACTCCAAATGGGTGTTCGATCCTTCCGGGGAGCCGGTTGAAGAGGAGATGGAAGACGGCTTCGACCGTTTCTCGGGCACTAGCGGCGCTCTGGACCAGGAGGCACCTGCCTGGCATATTGAGGGCCGGGTTGAGCGTCCGGAAGTTCTCAACTCCCTGGGCGTGTCGCTGCAGTTGGACCAGGCCGTGGAAAAGGCCCGTGAGATGGACTGTACGCTTACCGAGTTCATCACCGCCCTGATGCTGGTGTCTTTGCAGGAGGTCCGCGCCAAGGCTCCCGGCCGAAAGAAGAGTCCCTTCATCCGAATGGAGGTCCCTGTGAATCTTCGGCCCATCTTCGGCAGTGCCACCCTGCGCAATTTCTCATCCTATGTTTACATCACCCTTGATGTGGCAAATGGAGAGTACAGCCTGGAGGATGCAGTCAAGGAGGTCAAGCTGCAGAAGCGGCTTTACGTCCAACCTGCCCGCCTTACCCGGAGGATTGCGGCCAACGTTGCCCTGGAGGACAACCTTGCAATCCGCTGCATCCCGCTTTTCATCAAGAAACCGGTCATCAACATAATCAACCACCTCAAGGGGGACAAGTATGCCACCTATACCTTTTCCAATCTGGGCAATATAGAGCTCCCGGAAGGCATGGCGGAGCACGTGCAGGACATACATTTCATACTCGGCCGCACCCGCAAACGTTCGGGCTCCAGCGCGTGTGTGAGTTATGGAGGCCGGCTGAATATAGACTTCTCCCGTAAGATTGCGGAGGACGATTTCGAACGGGTGTTCGTGCGCAAACTTCGTGAGCTGGGAATATGGTCAAGCGTCCAGGTGCCCTCAGAGCCTCTGAGGCCGGTACGCGGACACGATACATCTTCCCGTCCGGTGTTCCGTAACGGAGCCCTCATCCCCAAGTTCTTTCTTACTTTCTAGAACTTTTTTTATCTTTGCTCCGGGTAACAATATAAGGTATATGGATATTTGGGGTAAAACATGTGGCGCTATACTCAGGCTGTTCGGCTGGACGATCGATACTCCTGCAGTGCCCGAAGACAAGTGCATCATTCTTGGCGTGCCGCATACGGCAATCTCCGATTTCGCCGTTTCGTATCTCTATTACCGGTCCCTTGGCGAGCATGCCAAGTGCATGATAAAGAAGGAGTTCTTCTTCCCGCCCCTGGGATGGCTGCTCAAGGCCATGGGCTGTATTCCGGTAGATCGCAGCAGCCCTACAAATATGCTTCGCAGCGTTATCCATGAGATGGAGAAGCCCGGGCGCTTTCATCTTGCGCTTGCCCCGGAGGGCACCCGTAAGCCGGTGAAGAACTGGAAAACGGGCTTCCATCTGATTGCCAGCAAAACCGGCATTCCCGTTTACATGGGTTACTTCGACTGGGGAACCAAGCACATAGGCCGCGGCGAGCGTGTAGAACTTACAGACGACGCCCGTGCCGACATGAAGCGTATCCAGGCCATGTACGAGGAGATGCACCTTACTGGCAAACACCCGGAAAGATACATCACGCATTAATCTGATGAGACACAACTTCCAGACCCTGGCCGAGGTTTTTGACTATGCTACAGTCAAATATGCCAAGCGGCCGGCTTATGAACTGATAGAGGGGAACCAGAGCTATTCCTTCGCTTCTTTCAGGGACACCTGCAGGCGTCTCTCAAGGCAGCTTTCCAATTTTGGTATCAACAGCGGCGACAAGGTGGCTATTTTCTCCCAGAACATGCCGAACTGGCCGGTGGCCTTTTTTGCCGTCACTGCCTTCGGACGCATTGCCGTTCCGCTCCTTACAGAGCTCACGGAGAACGAAATCACCAATATACTCACCCATTCGGAGACCAAGGCGCTGTTCGTTTCTCGCAGGCTTTACTCAAAGGTGCCCGGGGCCATACTCGACCGCATGCATATCGTTATTTCCACTGACGACCTGGAGATACTCCAGACGGGCGAGACTTCCTATACCTGCGACGGCTCCATTTCCAGCCCCCTTCCGGACGACCTTGCGTGCCTGATCTACACGTCCGGCACTACCGGCGCCGCAAAGGGCGTGATGCTCACTCACAAGAACTTCTGCGTCAATATCCGGGCATCCTGGGACGCCCACCATGTGCGCCGCAGGGACGTTTTCATCTCCATACTGCCGCTCGCGCATACTTACGAGATGAGCATCGGCATGCTGTATCCCTTTGCCGTCGGCGCCAAGGTGTACTACCTCATGCGTCCGCCGACCCCTTCCATCCTGCTGCCCAACTTCAAGAAATACCGTCCCACCTGCATGCTGTCGGTGCCGCTCGTAATAGAGAAGATATACCATGCCAGCATAGTTCCGACCGTACGCAAGAGCCGCTTCCTGACTTCGCTGGGCAAGTTCAGCCCGCAGCTGCTGGCCTTCCTGGTGGGGATGCGGCTTAAGAAGACCTTCGGCGGCCGCCTGAGTTTCTTCGGTATCGGCGGTGCCAAACTGGACGGCGAGGTGGAGACCTTCCTGCGGCGCGCCCGCTTCCCCTACTCCATAGGCTACGGCCTCACGGAGACCGCTCCGCTGATAGGATATGCCAGGGTGGGAGAGACCAGGGTCGGATCCTTTGGCAGGGCGGCTTACGGAGTTCAGCTGCGGCTGGATAATGTGAATCCGGAAACGGGGGAGGGCGAGATAGTGGCCAGGGGCGACTGTGTCATGAAGGGCTACTATAAGGATTACAAGCGCACCTGCCAGGTGCTGAGCGCCGACGGATGGTTCCGTACCGGAGACGTGGCCTGCCTTGACAAGCATGGCCGCTACTATATCAAGGGGCGCCTCGGAAGCGTAATCCTGGGACCGGACGGCGAAAATATCTATCCGGAGGAAATAGAGAACGTTATCAACAACATAAAGGATATTAGCGAGTCCCTGGTCGTGAAGCGCGACGGGCATCTGGTGGCCCTGGTGCATTTTAACGACAACGTTCTGGACTGGAACTACGAGAATCAGGACCGTTTCCTGGAGGATCTCGAACGCCGCAAGAAGGATATTCTGGAGTTCGTGAATACCCACGTGAACCGCAGCAGCCGTATCAAGGAGGTAGAGGTGGAGGAAAAGCCTTTTGCCAAGACCGCCACGTTGAAAATCAAGCGCTTCCTCTATAAAGAGAAACCGAAAGATGAAACTGATAGCAAATAAAGAGTTCGGGGGAGAGCGTCCGCTGTACTGCGAACGCGACCTGCGGCTCGAGAACGTAACGGTTCACGCAGGAGAATCCGCCCTCAAGGAGACGGCGGCAATAGAAGCTGTCGGCTGCCGTTTCGAGGGGAAATATCCCCTGTGGTGCTGCGACGGCTTCACGGTGCGCGATTGCATTTTTACCGAAGGAGCCCGCGCAGCCCTGTGGTACAGCCGCGGTCTGCTGATGGAAAACACCCTTGTGGAAGCTCCGAAGATGTTCCGGGAGATGGAGGATATGACGCTCCGCCGGGTGCGCATTCCCAACGCCCTTGAGACTCTCTGGAGTTGTCGCGGAGTGACTTTGGAAGACGTCTCCGTTGACAAGGGGGACTATCTTTTCATGCGCTCCTCCGGAATCCGCATAGACCGTCTGCAGCTGAATGGAAACTATTCATTCCAGTACTGCAAGGATGTTGTGATACGGAATTCCGTTTTGAATACCAAGGATGCATTCTGGGAGACGGAAAATGTTACGGTATACGACTCTGTGATCGAAGGGGAGTATCTTGGCTGGTATTCCAGGGGGCTCAGGTTGATAAACTGCCGTATAGGGGGCACTCAGCCGCTCTGCTATGCCTCGGATCTTGTTCTGGAGAACTGCACGCTGGATGCTGACGCCGACCTTGCGTTCGAGTATTCGACCGTGCAGGCAGAAATACGCGGTGCCGTTACTTCCGTCAAGAATCCCCGCAGCGGCCGTATCGTGGCCGATTCAATAGGAGAAATAATACTGGATGCCAATATCAAGGCTCCGGGAGACTGCGAAATAATATGCCGTTCGACAAGATAATTCCCCGCAGGGGGACAAACTGCGTCAAGTGGGACACGGTCCCTGAAGGCGTGCTGCCCATGTGGGTGGCCGATATGGATTTCGAAACTGCGCCATGCGTTCAGGAGGCCGTCCGCAAGCGTGCGGAGCATGGTGTGTTCGGCTATACTGCCGTGCCTGCTTCGTATTATGATTCTGTGTGTGACTGGTTCTCGTCGCGCCACGGCTGGCGTCCCGATCCCTCGTGGATAATATACTGCCCCGGCTTGGTTCCGGCCATGTCGGCTTGCGTGAGCGCATTCACGCAACCGGGCGACAAGGTGATAATCATGAGTCCGGTGTACAACTGCTTCTTTTCATCGATACGTAATTACGGCTGTACGGTGCTGGACGTGCCACTGCTGACCGTGGTCGAAGATGGGGTGCCGCATTATGAGATAGATTTCGAAGGGCTTGAGCGTGCCGCAAGCGATCCCGGGGCTAAGATGATGATGTTCTGCTCTCCCCACAACCCTGCGGGACGGGTTTGGACACGTGAGGAGTTGGAGAGGGTCGGCCGAATCTGCCTGGCTCATGGAATAGTACCGGTGAGCGATGAGATCCATTGCGAGTTCACCATTCCGGGGGTGAAGTTCATGCCGTTTGCGTCCGTTTCCCCGGAGTTTGAGCGCGCCTGCGTAACGCTGTGCTCTCCCAGCAAGGCGTTCAATATCGCCGGTTTGCAGATATCCAATATCATATGCGCTGATCCTGAAATCCGCGCCCGGGTAAACAAGGCGGTGAATGTCAATGAGATATGTGACGTGAATCCGTTCGGCGTGGTGGCTCTCCAGGCCGCCTATACTCCTGAAGGTCTGGAGTGGCTGACGGAGTTGAACGCCCGGATTGCTTCCAATTATCTGCGTCTGCGTGAGCTACTTGGGGCAGAATTGCCGGAGTGCCGGGTTTATCGCCTGGAGGGGACGTATCTGGCGTGGCTGGATATTAAGGCGCTGTGCTTTACTCCCGATGGCTCGCTCAGGATTTCGTCGGTGGATGTGGAGCGGAGCCTTGTGGAAGTGGAGAAGGTGAAGGTGAGCAACGGAGTCATGTACGGGCAGGAGGGATTCCTGAGGATCAATATGGCTTGCCCGCCGGCGCTGCTGGAAGATGGTCTCGGGCGTATCGTACGTGGAATCAAACGGTTGATGATATGAAAAAGGGTGTAATTATTATGATGGCATTGATGGCTGCGGCATGCTCCCGCGGCGGATGGTCGGAAGCCGAAAGCCGGCTTATTCTTGAAGGTGACGGACTGATGAGAGTGCTGACCGTGGATGATCCGGCGGATTCTCTTGTTCTGCGTTCGGAGTGTTCCCTTATGTCTGCCGCAGAACTCCAGGCTCCTGAATATGAAGTTCTTGCGCATCGAATGGTAATTACCGTTACCGATCCTTCCCAGGATGGTGTAGGCATTGCTGGCCCGCAGGTTGGAGTGCTTCGCAGGGTTGTCGCCGTGCAGCGCTTCGACAAGGAGGGCGAGCCTTTCGAGGTTTATCCGAATATTCGGATTGTGGCGTTCCGGGGCGAGCCCGTAGATGGCCCGGAAGGCTGCCTGAGCGTTCCCGGCAGGCGCGGTAAAGTGCTGCGATGGAGAGATATAGATATTTCTTATACCTCACTTGAGACCATGCAGGATACGCTGGAGACTGTTCAGGGCTTCACTGCCGTCATCTTCCAGCACGAATGCGATCACCTTGAAGGGGTGCTATACACGGATAAATTAGATTTGCAATAATCATTTTTATTCGTATCTTTGCAACCTCTAACACGGTGCGATTAGTTCAGTTGGTAGAGCACCAGATTGTGGTTCTGGGTGTCGTGGGTTCGAGCCCCACATCGCACCCGAAGGCCTCCCTCACGGGAGGCTTTTTTGGTGCGATGTGGGGCTATGCCCCTACTATCCCCCTGCACCCCCAGGGGACAAGGGGAAGGTTCCCCTTGCGCTGCTCCTCCGTCGCCGCTAACCCCTCTGTCGGCCTTCGGCCTCCGGTAGGCGCGATGGGGGCATGCCCCCGAACCCCCAGCCCTGCGGGCTTTCGTACTCTCCTGCGGGTGCGGGCCCACCGGAGGTCGTTTCTGGGCCCATCGCCGTATCTTTCATACCATTCTGGCCCACAAGGGTGCACTTTTGGGCCCGAACATGCAGGCTACCGTCATTTCGAGCCATTTTTGCAGGCTGCGGTCCACGAACTGGACCGCTACCGACGCCACCATATCTTTGGCGAAATTCATTATCTTTGCACCATGTCTATTATCCGTCATGCGGGGAATCCGCTGCCGCCGAGAATTACCAGCCCCGAGAGCATGTATGCCGTCATAAAGGAGCTGGGAATCGTTCCGTTCTTTGAGAATCCCATAAGGGGATACAGCATAGAGGAGTATACCCCGAAGGAGTTCTGGTTCGACGACGACAGTGAGGAGCTGGGGCCCTGGGACTGGAAGATTTATGCTGTACAGAGCGGGGATGTGGCTTACGGCAAGTTTCTGCTGGGCGGGAAGGCGTCGTTTGCAACGCCGCATTACTACGCTCACTTGATGAACTGGCGCCGTGCCCAGCCAAAATATCAGCCGGATGCGTCCCAGCAGCAGATACTGGACTACATGAAAACCAACGGCAGCATAGGTATCAGGGAAATCCGCCAGCTCCTCAAAATCAAGAAAGGCCAGGCAGATGCCCTGATGGCCAGACTGCAGATGCAGTGCCGCGCCATCACCGGCGATATCGAGCGGGTGTACAGGGGCGAAGACCTGCATTACAACGGATGGCAGCGTTCGGTTTTCTGCGATCCGGAAGACCTGTTCGAAGACCTTCAGCCGGCCTGCAGCCCGGAAGAATCCTGCGAGCTCCTGCAAGCCCATATAAAAGAAATTGCCCCGGAGGCTACCCCGAGGCAAATCCAGAAGCTGCTGGCTTAGAGCCCAATCTCCGTGAGTATCCTGTCCATGTGGGCGTAGTCCCGCAGAATCCACAACACAAAGCGTATATCTACATTCACGCTGCGGTTGTAGTCCGGAGTAAAAAGCATTTCGGAAGCCAGCGACTCCTTGTTGCCGTCGAACAGCAGTCCGATAATCTCTCCGCGGGAGTTGAGCACTGGTGAGCCGGAGTTGCCGCCGGTGCTGTCATTATTGGTGATAAAATTAACCTTCAACCCCTTAGGCGCACCAAGAAGCGCGGCGCGCCAGTCATCGGCAAGGCAGAAGTCATAGCGTGAAGGGTCGTGTTTCTCAAGTATGCCGGCAACCGTGCTGTAGTAGCTGCATTTCACGGCGTCACGGGGCTCCAGCGACATCACGCGTCCGTAGTTCACCCTCATGGTGGAGTTGGCATCCGGGTAAGGATTGCTCTTCTTTGAAAGTTGCATCTCATACATGGCCTGGGTGTATTGGCGCGATACCGCATTTATGTCCGGCGTGCCCTGCAGGGCATCTATCGACTTGTTGTAGTCCACTATTCGGGCGTCATCGTAAAAGCGCATGATGGGGTCGCCAATATGGTCCTCCAGGAAAGAACGCATGTCGCCCTCAAGATACTCCCTGATCAAGTCGGGCTGCCCTATCCAGCTGCCGTCCCACAGGAAAGAGCACATGGCATCGAAATTGTCCCCAAACCGTTCCAGAAGGGATTTCTGATATTCTCCCAGCCTCTCCGGGCTCACGTTCTCATAGAAAGTCTGGAGGGCGTAACGGAACAGTTCCCTTTCCACTCTCAGGTCGGTCTGATTGAAGTTGCGGACCGATGCGCTGCGTACTCCCGGCACCTTGTCGTCTGCATAGCGGCGCGAGAGCATCAGGGTGCGGGATACCACGGGCTCCAGCTGGAAGCCGCGTATGATGCACTCGCGGAAGTAGTTGACGTCAGCCTCGGCCCGGGAAATTGCGGCATATTTCTCCCGCAGCGTTCCAGCCGGATCTCCCCACTGCACGCGCCGAGACGGGTCGGCGTCCAGCCAGGAGTCCAGCTCCTTCTCCCTCTCCCGCAGGGCGCCGGGAACATCGAAGCGCCGGTAGCACTGCAGCTCGCCCAGATACAGCTCCTGGGCGTTCGAAAGGCCGAAGAAATGGTTGGCATATTTACGGCGCACCTCCGGATCTCGGTCCATCCATTTGGATATAATATCCATCTGGGCGCCGCGAACCGTAGTCTGAATAGGCAGTTGCACGTCCGTCATGTAATCTGCCTTGGCAGATGAGGCATAGCGGTCTGTGCGGGCCGGGAAACCTATTATCGTGGTCTTTGATCCCTCCCTGTAGCCCTTGGTGGATATCTTGAGCCACTTGTCGCTGCGCAGGGGAACGTTGTCGGGGGAATAGGTGGCAGCTGAACCGTCGGGTGCAGTGTAGATGCGCAGGAGCGCGAAGTCCCCTTTCTGCTGAGGCCATTCCCAGTTGTCTTCATCGCCCCCGAATGCGCCGATGCGAGATGGGGGAGCGGCCACCAGACGTATGTCCTTATATTCCTGATACAGGGAGATGTAGTACTTGGCGCCTTTCCACGACACGCTGAGTACCGGTTCAAGCCCGGTGGAATCCTTGTAGCGCTTTTCCATGATGCCGCTGAGCTTGCGCATCACCATGGGCCCGGGCCTCACGGCGCCGCTCTCCAGCAGCTCGTTCACTTCTGCGGTTACATCTACTGTGCCCCTGAGAAACTGCACGCTGCGCCCGGGAATAGGGATTTCCTCTTCCTGTGTGCGGGCCCAGAACCCTTCTTCCAGAAGGTTTTTGCCGCCTTCGCTAAGGGCAAATACATCGGCGTAAGCCACATGGTGGTTTGTAATCACGAGTCCGTTGCCGGAAACCAGGCTGCCGGTACCCATGAAATCAATGGCCACTACATAGTTGCAGAGCTCCGCCGTCTTTTTGTTTACGGAAGGAACCATCCACATGCCTTCGTCTGCAAATGATGCAGTACAGAAAGCGGTGATAAGGGCCAGGGAACAAATAAAGCGCTTCATACTCGTAAATATAGTGTATTTTTTTGTATTTTTGCTTGTCTGGCCATTTTGATCAATCGAATATGACTGTCTTTAAGAAGATATTGCCGGTCCTGCTTCTGCTGATACTGCCTGCCGCATTGCGTGCACAGGGATACACGCTGAGCGGTACGGTCCTGGACAAGGGGACCGGCGAACCTGTGGAATTTGCCACCGTGGTGGTTGAGGCTACCGAGCAATGGGCAGTGGCGGATCTCAAGGGACGATTTACCATAGCCAACATTCATACGGGCAAGAGCGTTGTCACTGTATCCTGCCTGGGCTATGCCAGCGATTCCCGTGAGATAGTGTTCACCCGGAACATAGACAATTACAAGGTCTCCCTGTCCCTGGATAACCTGACCCTGGAGAATGCCGTGGTCACCGCCCAGGAGAACGGAAATTCCGCCACGACCTCTCGCACTATAGACAAGACGGCGCTGGAGCACGTTCAGATTATGAATGTGTCCGATATCTCCAGCCTCCTTCCCGGCGGAGTCACCGAGTCCAATGTACTC
>CAMYYI010000032.1 GCA_947303465.1 uncultured Bacteroidales bacterium | reverse complement strand
ACAAGACGTTCCCGAAATCCGACCTTGTAGAGCATTCCAAGGTCACTTTCCACAACCGCTACGGCATCACGCTGGTGGCCGATATGTATGTCCCGAAGGACGCGACTGGCAAACTCCCGGCCATCGCAGTCTCCGGCCCCTTCGGAGCCGTGAAGGAGCAGACCAGCGGCCTCTACGCCCAGCACATGGCCGAGCGTGGCTTTCTGACCATAGCCTTTGACCCGTCCTACACCGGCGAGAGTGGTGGAGAACCCCGCCGGATGGCGTCCCCGGACATCAACACCGAGGACTTCCTGGCAGCGGTGGACTTCCTTTCCGTGCAGGAGAATGTAGATCCGGAGCGCATCGGCATTATCGGCATCTGCGGCTGGGGCGGCATGGCCATCAATGCAGCTGCGCTTGATCCGCGCATCAAGGCCACGGTCACTTCCACCATGTACGATATGTCCCGCGTGGCTCGTGAGGGCTATTTCGGCAGTATGGACAACGAGGAAGCACGTGATGCACAGCGTCAGGCTTGGGCTGCCCAGCGGACGGAAGACTACAAAACCGGGACCTACAAACGTGCTGGCGGTGTAGTGGACCCGCTCCCGGACGATGCTCCCTGGTTCGTCAAGGACTACTATGACTACTACAAGACCGAACGCGGCTACCATCCCCGCAGCGGCAACTCCAACGACGGATGGAACATCACCGGCACGATGTCTTTCCTGAACCAGCCCCTGCTGGACATGGCTGGAGAGATCAAGACGCCCGTTCTTCTGATCCACGGCGAGAAGGCTCACAGCCGTTACTTCAGTGAGGGCGCGTTCGCCAAACTGAAGGGCGACAATAAGGACCTGATAATTATCCCGGGCGCCGTCCATACGGACCTGTATGATGACAAGGCCGGCGTGATTCCTTACGATAAGATGGAGACATTCTTCAAAGAGAATCTAAAATAAGATGCTGTCTGCTACATAGGATAGCCGGATTACTAACATTTCTTACTAACAAGAATACTAACAAAATCGCTTTATACAGTTAACGACCGACACACAATATTGACCGCCAGTTTAACATCCTGGCTATGAATGGTGTCATGGACCGTTGCAAGGCGTCTGATGCTCTCCGGCAAGAAAGAGCTCACACAGAATCACTGAAAAGAACCATTTTCGTAAGCTGATGAGCACCAGACTTCTAATACTCGACTTCGACGGAACCCTGGCGGATACGCGAGAGCTGATAGTGCGCACGAATCAGGAGGCAATGCTAAGGATGCACTATCCTCCTGCAGACGAGTCCAGCATCGTCGCCACGATAGGGGTGCCGCTCAAGGAGGGAATCCTGACCATGTTCCCGGATATTCCTGAAGAGCAGATTCCCGAGTGGATAAAGACATACCGGGAAGTATTCGACATACTGAAAGTGCAGATTATTCCCACACTCTTTCCCAATGTCCGCGAAACCCTTTCAGCCATTCACGATTCAGGCATCCTGCTCTCAATCGCTTCTTCCCGCGGCTCAAAGTCGCTGAATGATTTCCTGCGTGATATGGGTATTGCACGATACATCAGCTACGTGCTCGGTGCCGACAATGTCACCAGGGCCAAGCCGCATCCGGAGCCGGTTTTGAAGACGCTTCACGACCTTTCCTGTGATGCCTCCGAAGCAATGGTCGTCGGCGATATGCCTGTGGACGTACAGATGGGGCTGGCCGCCGGCGCGCGCACTGTCGGGGTAACCTACGGAAATTCCGACCGTGCAGCCCTCTTGAGTGCCGGGGCAGATTACATAATCGATGATTTCAGCGAACTGACAACAAGGGTATGACGCCCTGTTAGTTAGGCCACCAGTTCAGCTCGTACTTGATATTGACGCCTGTGATGCCGTGGGCTTCGTTGTAGGTGAATTCCACTACGTACACGCGCGCCCAGCTTTCCGTCAGCCCATAAAATGAGTCGTTCGTCAGGTGTACGACGTAGCCGCAGCCGGGTACGGCTTCGGTCCACCATGCATAGCCTGAGGCCGGCACCTTCTTGATGTTCCCAAGACCCTTGACGGAGATTCCCTTGGTGAATTCCAACTGGTTGATTGCCGCGGCCTTGAAAAGTTTCTGGTCGGTCAGCATGAGCGAGCGGTTGTTGAAGTTTATCCATCCCCCAATGGGAATCCATGCCTCGACAGTATTGGCCGGATCTGCCGTAGAGCCGCCCGGATCTCCATTCTTGTTGCAGGCCCCGGCCAGAATGGCCACCGCCGCCAAAGCCATCAGTGTGTCAAGACGTAAACCTTTCATATTATAGCAATAATCCGTTAGTTCTCTTTCGGGTGAAGCCTTTTGTAGAACTTAACGCTGGAAACAAGGGACTTGAAGTCGGAACCCCCGATAAAAGCAGCCAGAATGTAATTCTCCCTGTCTATGCGGAACTCGAGCTGATGTTCCAGGAGGGGACGATAGTGACTGACGGTAACGGCCTCCGGATTCTCGTCGGAGGGGTATGCAACACACAGGCAACCCGGTGTTTCAATGGATGAGCCAACCTCTTTCTTGAGAAGGGCTTTCATCTCTTCCAGTTTTGCCAGAGCATCTTTCAGCGAATCTCCAAGGGGGATATACAATACCGACAGCGGGTCTACCTGGACCTGGACGACTTCGTTGCCGAGGCTCATCCTGCCAACTGACAGGTAATAGTGGTCCCGGCCGTCCTCGGGAAGAGAAATCACATAAATGTGTGCATCGCCTCCGTTCAGCTCCACGTCCGCGAGCTGCTTTACCTCTCTGAATATTTTGTTGTTCTGTGCGGATGCGACAAAAGGCAGAACCGCCAGTAAAACCACGGCAAAAAATCTGAGTGCTTTTTTCATCGTTTAAAAAATCGGGAAATTGAAATAGGTGTCAGGGAAAGGTTCGTTCTTGAGAGTGAAGTGCCACCATTCGCTGTCCAGCGGCTTGAAGCCGTGCCGCAGCATGGCGTCGCGAAGGATCATGCGGTTCGCAAATTGTTCCTCGGTGACGCCGCGGTAGTCCGGGTGGCTTTCATCGCCGAACCAGTCGAAACAAGCCCCCATATCGACATCTTTCTCGGCAGCCATGTCAAACAGGGTAAGGTCTACGGTAGAGCCGCGGGTGTGCCCGGATTTCTCCATAATGTACTCCAGTTCGAAGAGGCGGCTCTTGTCCACGTTAGGATAGAAGCAGCTCTTCATTGTGGTATCGGCAACATCTGCAGCCCAGCGGACGAAGTGGTCGACGGCGCGCTGCGGGCGGTATGCATCGTAAATCTTGAGACGGTAACCGAGGGCCTTTAGCTCGTCGCTGACTACCTTGAGGCTGTCGGCCGCCTGCCGGGTAAGCATGGCGGTCGGGGCCAGATAGCCGTCTATGCGCTGGCCCACAAAGTTATGGGTGCTGTAATAACGTATTTCCAGAATGACATCCGGGATGACGTCGGAGATGACCACAAAATGTTCCCGTCCGCCCTGGTCCGGAGAAGCCAGGCGTCGGAATTCCTCCTGCGCCCGTGCCATCTGCGTACGGAATTCGGGACTAGTCTGAAGGCGGGAGTAGCCTATGCTGGCGGCAAGGCGGGTAACGTCCACGTCGCTCTGCCAGTGGGCGCCGGAGATGACACGGCTCTCGCCGCAAGCCCACGCACGGGAATAAATGGCGTCTGCTGCGCCCGGGTTGATTTCTGTAAGTATCTGTGCCGCCGTCCAGCTGCGCATGGTGTGACCGGACGGATAGCTGCCCTCGCCGCTGAACTCGGCATCATCGTCCAGGAAAGGCTTCTCCTTGAAGTAGACGAACGGACGGGTACGATGGTAGTATGCCTTAGGGGCCACACGCATCTGGTCTGTGGTGGTGAGGCTGGCAACCAGAAGTTTCCATATCTCCGGGGTGCTGCTTTCAGAGATCTCCCGGCCGAAGGGGACGCTCAACTCCCCAAGCAGCGCCTCATAGCTCCATACAGCATCCCTCCGGGCCATCTCTGCGCGTTCGGCATCTTTCCTCTGGGCCTTTCCCCATTTGTAACGCTGCACATCATATTTAAAAGCGGGAGTGCCTTTATCCGGCGGCGCCGGCAGGCACTTGATCAGATCCGGAAGCTCTTCCGCAGTGAAGTATGGCTGCACCTGAGCCTGCTGTGCAAAAGCATAGCCGGCGCAGCAGAGGGCGAAGGCAAAAGCAATAATCTTTTTCATCATTATTTATGCGTCAGCAAAAACCCTACCGTCGTTGAGGGTAACCTGAATCTTGGTGTACTCGGAGTGGAAGTCGTGTTCCAGACGGTCCAGATAACGGGCGCTCTCCCACTTGCACATGGGAAGGTCGTGGAGCAGATAGTTGCCGCAGGATTCGGGGCGCGTGGCAGGGACCTCAGTCTGTTCCAGAATCCATCTCAGGCACTCGATGGTCAGGCGCCTCATATCCTCGACCCCATAAGCCCCGGTCATTATGACATACATGCCGGTAAGGCAGCCCATGGGCCCTACATATACCACATCGTCCTTTACCCTGCTGTTGCGGAACCATGTAGCCATAAGGTGCTCCAGGCTGTGCATTGCGGCAGGCGCCACTGCGGGCTCCCTGTTGGGTTCCGTGATGCGCAGGTCGAAGGTGGTGAAACTCTTGTCTTCCCGGGAAACGTAGATTCCGGGCTTCAGCTGAGTGTGGTCTATCGTGAAACTCTGAATAACTTCCATGACCAGGAACCGCTCTATTGAATCTCGAACAGATTCAGGAAGCCTGTCATCATGAATACGCTCCTGATTTCGTTGGAAATGTTCCTGACTATTATACGACCGCCTTTTTCCGCTGCAGCCTTGCGCAGGGTGATAAAGATACGGAGCCCGGAACTGGAAATGTAGGAAAGCTCCGTGCAGTCAAGTATGATGGTGCCGCCGGCATCCTCTGTAAGTGCGTTTATTTGAGGCGCAATTTCAATAGAGGCAGGGGTGTCCATCCTTCCTTTCAGGAAAACGATTATTTCTTCGCTTTCTCTTATAATCTTAACTTCCATCGTATCAATAAAATTTCGTCAAATATAATATGTTTTTTTCTCCAATCCGCTCATAACGCACCAAATCCATAATTTTCCGGACCAGATGTATCCCAAGTCCTCCTACGGGTCGTTCTTCCAGTCCTGCGTTTATGTCAACCGCATCCTTGGCCGTGGGGTCAAAGGCCCTGCCGCTGTCAATTATGGTGAAGGTAATCGAGTTCTCTCCCACCGACGCGGCCAGGTTTATCTCACCCGAGGTCCCCTCCGGATAGGCGTACATAATCACATTGGTGACAGCCTCTTCCAGCGCCAGGTTCAGGGTGTCCGTCATGGCCGGATCCAGTTTGGAGGCGTTTACGGCTTCGTTAACGAAGTCCGGCAGCAGCGCAATCTGGGACAGGTCGTTGTGCATGGCGATATGGTGAGTGGCGGGCAGGTAATGTATGAAGAGCATGGTAAGGTCGTCACTCTGGGGGGCGTCCCCTACGAATTCGGCCACTTTCTGCTTAATGTTATCCAGGTGCTTCTGGGCGCTCTTCCTGCCACGCAGGGCCACATCCGTACGCTCTTCTCCGAACTGGTCGTGTTCGCTGTTCTCCGCCTCCGTGAGGCCGTCCGTATAAAGGAAGATGGCGTCGTCGTAGAAGAACGGAGTCTCTTGTTCCCGGTATTCGAATCCGGGCATGATGCCCAGGGGCAGGTTGGGCTCTACAGGCAGCTCCCGTATGCTGTCCGTGAGTATCCTGGGAGGATTATGACCGGCATTGCAGTAGCGAAGTATGCCGCCGGTGAGGTCCAGCACGCCACAGAAGAAAGTGACGAACATATTGCTCTCGTTCGTGGAGCAGATGTTGTCGTTCATCTCCTGAACTATGCGGCCGGGGCTGCTTTCCTTGGTCGACAGGTTGCGGAAGGTTGTGCGGGTGACAGCCATCACCAACGCTGCCGGGATACCCTTGCCGCTTACGTCGCCAACGCAGAAGAACAGTTTCTCGTCCCTGATGAAGAAGTCGTACAGGTCGCCGCCGACCTCCTTTGCAGGGACGATGGTGGCCGCCATGTCTAAGTCGTTCCGCTCCGGGAACGGCGGGAAGGTCTTGGGCACCATGGACATCTGTATGCCGGTGGCGATTTGCAGCTCGCCCTCGATCCTCTCGCGCTGCTTGTCAAGGTTCAAGTAGCGCTGCTGTCCCTTGATGAAGGACCGGAGCATAAGGATTATCAGCAGAAGGCCGATGAGCTGCAGGAATCCCACTATAGTGCCGACCCTGCGCAGAACGCCGAAGATGTCGCTTTCCGGAATGGTGAGGGAGATGGTCCATCCGGTACGTTCGATGGTGGTATCGAATACAAAGCTTTCCGGCATTTCGCTCTCCGGCGGACTCACAATGAAACGCCCCTCCCGGCTGTTTATGGTGCAGTAGGCGTTAGGGTAAACCTTCATCCTTCCTACCAGGTCCTTGAGCCACTCCAGGGAAATGTCTGCGGTGAGGACGGCTGCCGGAGTTCCGCTCGTGTCCATTATCGGGAGAGAGTAGGTTGTCATCAGCATCTCGCCGCCACCCTCATCTATGTATGGCTCAGACCAGTAACCTTCTCCCAGCTCGATGGGCTTGATGAACCATTCATGGGACGGATAATTGTATTCCGGTGTAGCCAGAGAGAGGGCCAGCAGGCTGCCGGCCCCGTTCCTGTAGACGTACGGAGCAAGCAGGGGTTTGCCGGGGATGTATCCCGGCATAAGGGCCACGGTGGAGCCCGCCACTACCGGATTGTCTGCCACTATCCGCTGACACACCCGCACGAGGCTGTCGGGGACATTCAGGCACCATTGTGCAATCCATACGCTGTTGCGTACTGCCGCTTCTGTCTGGTCGATAATGTCCATTATCTCGAACTGGGTGCTCTCCAACTGGCTTTCTGCACGCATCTTGGCCTCTTCTCGGAGTCCCTTTTGCGAATAGAACAGCTGTACGAGTGCAGTGGCCTCCAGGGCAACGGCGGCCACCACTACCAGCATAAGCGCTCTGAAGTTGCTGTGGTTCGTCATAGGATGGAACTTAAGGCGTCGCGGAACTCAAGCATGGGGCACTTGGTGTCCCTTTCTATTATCAGGGTCTTAAGTCCGGCATAAGGGCGTACAATTTCCTCTATTTCCTTGAGCGGAATACCTTCGCCGAAGTAGACCGGAGCAAAGCAGTCCCAGAATTGCATGGCCACGGACTTGGGCATGTGGAAGGTCTCCCGGATGAAGTCTTCGTCGCTCAGATAGCAGCAAAGGTACACCATGCCGATGTCGAAGAGGTGGTTTCCCCAGCAGAAGTCTCCAAGGTCGATGAAGTAGCGCTTGTCGCCCACAAAGATGGCGTTGCTGTACTGGAGGTCGCCGTGGACGGCGGTGTCCTCGTCTGGCGTATCTGCGATAAAGCGGGCGAGCTTGTCTTTCTGCTCAGGCGTAAAGAAGGGATTCTCTTTAAGGAGACGGAAGTAGCGGTCTTTTACATTTTCGAACTGGGTGGTGTCTATGTGCGTAGAGTGAAGCTGCTTGCACATGAGCGCGAACTCGGAGGCGAACTGTGCAACCTTCTCCGGCTCGTCGCCGGTGGCCCTGGAGTACGACTTCTTGCCCAGGATGCGTTTGAAGCGTATGCCGTAGCGGCCGTCTTCAGTTACTACATATTCTCCCGGTTCCGGAGTGGGGATTCCCGCCTCGTACACCTTGCGGGCAAGGTTCATCTCGTCGAGCGGCTGCTGTATCTTTCCCGGGAAATAGAGTTTGAGCATTACCGACGGGTCGTCTTTCTTGTCGTAGCTCTCGCCGTTGGCGCCACCGCCGGAGAGTATGTAATCGTCAAGTGATATTCTTACGGGCTCCATTATGCAAATACTTGATTGATAAGTCTTTCGAATTCCTGGAAGGCGGGGGTGCCGTCCAGTTCGCGAAGGGCGTCCGCAAGGCCGCGGTAGTGCCATTCGTGATCCTTGGGGTCTTTGGCGTGGAAGATGTTCCAGAGGGCGTCCCCCTGCACTGCGTAGTCGCGGGCGATGGCCCGCATGTTGGAAAGTTTGTCGCCCAGGGCCACCGTCTTGGCGTCGCGGCTGGCCCGGGAAAGGCGGTCGATGGCGGCCTGTTTGCGAACGTGCCAGCTGTCCTCCTCCGACTCGCCGTCGGGCATCTCGTCGCTCTCGTCGGCCACCAGAGAGGCCACGCGGTCCCCGAATTCGGCCCGGAGCTGTTCTACCGTAACGTCGGTGTCTTCTACGGTATCGTGCAACGCTGCAGCCGCCAGCAGTTCCTGGTCAGCCGTCATGGTGGCCACTATTTCAACTGCCTCAAGAGGATGTACGATGTAAGGATATCCCTTCCCGCGGCGCTCCGTGCCGGCATGAGCCTTGACCGCAAAGATGATGGCGCGGTCGAGCAGGTCTGTATTCAACGGTTTGTTTGCCATGTCTTATTTGTTCATGAAAGGAAGGTCCTTTGTCTGTTCCAGCAGATAGTCTGCCATGAATTCGTTACTCTCGGAAGGGCCGTTCAGGGTGTCCAGCATCTGCTTCAGGCCTGCGCGACCGCCGCCGTTCTTGAGGATGTACGCAGTACACAGGTTCTGCGGGGCAACGGAAGAAGATACGATATCCAGGTCCGTGATGCCCATCTGGAAGCAGGCAATCTGGTAGGCGGCCTCGGAATAGTTTTTAATGAGCGAGTCTATATCTCCTATCGTCTTGAACCCCATGTCTATGAACACCGGCAGGAAGGGGGAAGGGTCTACCGGCTGTATCTCGGCCTGGTTGATAGAAGCGATGCGGCGGCTCAGGCCGTCGAAGGGGCCTATGGACATGAAACTCTTGAATGAATCGCCGTCCAGCTGAAGCTCGTCAAGATTGCCGGAGGCCACCAGTTGCTGCACCTTGCGGCGATAATCGGACAGCTCGTGGCGAATGCGGCTGAACTCGTCGTCCACCAGCTCCAGCATGCCGGCCAGGCGGCTGAGGTTGCGCAGGTACACTTTGGGGATCTCTACGCCGCTCTTGTAGCCGGTGTCGTGGTTCATGTTGGCCCAGGCGTGCTGAAGGACGGTGCGCATCTGGAGCTCGAAGCGTATCTTGTTGACCTCGGGGTGCTCCGGATCGTAAAACGAAGACTCGGGAATACGGCAGATATAGTGCAGTGACAGGTAGCCGAAACTGTCTATCTCGTGTATCTTCCGCTTGTCTATGGAGTTTTCCCAGTCGATATCGAAAAGGCGCTCGGCGATGGCGGCCACCTTCCCCACATCGTCTATGTAGAACGTTATCACCCTGAGTCCGACAATGTCCGTGATATCGAAGATGTCGCGGTATTTGTCACCCTTGAGTTTGAGTTTGCCGATCAGGGACTCTTCCGTCTTGATACGGTGTTCTATGGAGGCAACTATTATTCCCGCCTCTTCGAAAAACTCTTTCAGCTTTTCGGGCAGCGCCTCCGTCATCCGTGAAAAAACGGGCAGCAGGGCTTTATACTGTGCAAGCAGTTCTTGCGTGTGTGGGTCGAGATGTTCTTTTGACATATGCCGTAAATATAAGAAAAAGTTACGTATTTTCGTTTGTATAATAGCATAATGGATAGTAACTTTGTGCTTTATTGGGAGATGTCGGCGGGGGAATCCGGTGCAAGTCCGGCGCTGTGCCCGCAACTGTAAATCCTTCTTAGGGAAAGTCAGAATACCGGCCGCCATCAAGTTTTTGCAGGAGCTCGGGGATAAGTTCCGGCAGTAACGTAAATTATTATCTATCATGAAGAAAGCATTTCTGCTTTTATGCTCAGGCGCGATGCTTTTCGCTGCTTGCAACGAACCTTTTTTCCCGGAAAAACCCTCTATCGACTCCGAACTCAAAGGAGAGGTGGTGGATGTCAACGGCCTCTCCGGATTCAAAAAGCTCTTTGTGCTCAACGAGGGCCAGATGGGCTCGAACAACGCATCCCTGGACATGCTCCGCATCTCGGACAGCAATTACATCACCGGGGTTTTCAAAAAGATGAACCCTTCAGAGGGCGCCGGTCTTGGAGATGTCGGCAATGACATAGCCGTTATTGGCGACGAACTGTGGATAGCGGTAAACAATTCCGGAATAGTAGATGTATTAAGCGCCAGGGACGAAACCGAGCTCGCAGCCATCCCGGTTCCAATGCCCCGCTGCATGGCGTATGACGACCAGTTCGTTTATGTCAGCTCCTGGAACGGTGCCGTAGTCGTTTATGGCCCCAATTGGTCCGTCGACGCATCTCAGTCGCAGAATCCAAAAGGCGTTGTTTACAGGATAGACCGCAAGACAAAGAAGGTGGATAATTCCATTGAGGTGGGCTATCAGCCGGAAGGCCTTGCCGTTTATAACGGAAAACTCTATGTGGCTAACTCCGGCGGCATATCCGCATTCCTTCTTCCGACATACTCATACGACAAAACCGTCAGCGTCATAGATATCAGGAGTTTCAAGGTAGAAAAGACCATAGACGTAGAGATTAACCTGCAAAAAGTCTATTCCGACGGTAAAGGAAACATCTATGTGACCTCGTACGGCGACTACTACAGCGTCCATTCCGGCCTGTGGCAGATAAAGCCGGACGGCTCGGTAGCCAAGGTTGCAGATTATGCCAGCTACTCGGCGGTCAGCGGCGATACCGTTTATTGCATAGGCAACGGGAACGAGTTTGATTATACGGCCCCTGCAGCATGGAAAACATGGAAATGCAAAAACGGAATCAAGGAGTCCTGGAACATCAGCCTGGACAATGTGAATCCTTATGGGTTTGCTGTTCTTCCCGGTGGCGGCATTGTCATTGCCGATGCCGGAGACTACTATAACCCCGGCAGTGTGAGCCTGTTCCTGGACGGCGCCAGAAAGTGGACCGTACAGTCAGGGGTGTGCCCCGGCCATTTCGCCATCTGGTAGTTGCGCAGGATCTTTACGATACTGCTTTTGACGGTCTCCTGGAGCGTACTTGCCCAGGAGGCCGATACTCTCGTGGCCTCGCACGTAAGGAGCGTGCGCAGCGTTCCGGTCACGCGCGCTGCAGAGGAGGCGGCGCTGGACGGCGTGCGTCCGTCAGTTGCCGATGCAGTGCGCCGTTTCACCGGAGTCCAGTTCAAGGATTACGGTGGCGCCGGCGGGCTTAAAACTGTTAACGTGCGCAGTCTCGGCAGTGAGCATGTGGGCGTTTTCATAGGCGGAATACAGATAGACAATGCCCAGAACATGCAGGTTGACCTGGGCCGCTTTTCTACGGAGAGTTTTGAGTCCGTAGCACTGTTCAACGGCCAGAAGAGCCGCCGGCTTCAGACTGCCATGGAATATGCGAGTGGCGCAGCCCTGTACCTGGAGCCGGTGACACCCGTAAAGGATGCCTGGCGCGTACGTGTCTCCGGAGGTTCATTCCTCACGGGGAGTGCTGCGGTAAGAAGGAACAAAGTGTGGAAAAACTTGCGCCTGAGCGCCGGTGCGGAGGCCCTTTACAGCAGCGGTCGCTACCGCTACCGGTTCTTCGACACCACACTTGTCCGGGAGAATTCAGACATCCGATCCCTAAAGCTGGACGGCCGCCTGGAAGGCAAGCTCCTGGGTGGGGACTGGGACCTGATGCTGTACGCCTATGGCTCCGAACGTGGCTTTCCGGGGCCGGTCATACGCCGTGCCTCCGGCTTTCCGTTCAGCGCCGAGCGCCAGGCAGACCAGGACACTTTCCTGCAGGGCGGATGGCGTTCGGGAGAGAGCGGCACATATTCCGCGGCGTTCCGGTTCAAGCTGTCCGACAGCTATACCCACTACGACTCTCATCCGGAGAAAAACCCTATGGCAATGCCGTACAACGTGCATTTCCGGCAACAAAGCGCATACGTTTCCCTCGCCCAGTCGCTATCGCTCGGCAGCCGTTGGGCTGTAGATCTTTCCACTGACGCGCAGCATAATATCCTGGAGGCCGACAGAAACTATACCGTCCAGCCGCGCCGCACAACCCTCGCAGGGGTGCTGGCTGCCCGCTATACAGGCGGGCGGTTCCGGGCGGCCTGTCATCTGCTGTGGCAGGGGACATGGGACGCAGGAGTCTTCCGCAGGGCCTGGATGCCGTCTGCCAGCGTCCACTGGGAGCCGTTTGGATGGCTGGAGGTAGAAGCGTTTGCCAAACGCAGCTGCCGTCTGCCGTCCTTCAATGACCTCTATTACATCGCCATAGGCAACGTGTATCTGCGCCCGGAATATGCAGACCAGCTTGGACTCGACCTGAGGGCAAAGGGACGGCACATGGAACTGCGGGTATCACCATACTGCAACAGGGTTACAGACAAGATTGTGGCCCTGCCGACGGCGTCCCAGTTCCGCTGGAGCATGCTCAACATCAACAAGGTGGATATCACTGGAATAGATTCCAAACTGGAAGCCAGGGGGAGACTTGGGGAATGGGGTCTGGAAGGCGCCTTGCGCTATACTTTCCAGCGCGCCCTGGACCATTCGGACCCTGGGAGCCAGACTTACGGCTTACAGATTCCCTACATTCCGGAGCACAGCGGAAGCGTTATTCTTCAAGCGGAATGGAGGGAGTGGAAGCTGGAATGGGATACATCTGTTACCGGCCACCGCTGGTCCGCCACATCCAACGCAACGGACTATTATCTGTCGCCATGGAGCGTAAGCGATGTGTGTCTTGGCAAAACCTTTGGCCCGCTTGAGTGCTCACTCCGTGCCGGGAACATATTCAACGCCCGGTACCAGATAGTCAAGGGCTACCCCATGCCCGGGGCCAGCCTCATGCTCAGCCTGAAGCTTATTCTTCCCCGGGAGTAGGAATCTGCCCGTAACTGGCGTTTTTGCCATGCTTCCGGTAATAGTGCTTGTCTATTATGAGCGGGTTCATCGTAGCCCCCGGGTTGATGGCAAAAGTGAGATAGGCCATATGAGCCACTTCTTCCAGGATAACAGCGTTCTCCACAGCTTCAGCTGCCGTCCTGCCCCAGGTGAACGGTCCGTGGTGGCGCACAAGGGCGCCTGGAGTGTGCATGGGGTTGATCCCCCCGAAGCACTCGGCCAGCAGGTCTCCGGTATAGAGCTCATAGCCGCCGGCTATCTCTTCTGCCGTCATCTCCCGTGTGCACGGAACGTCGGCGTGGAAGGTATCTGAGTGGGTTGTGCCTATGTTCGGGATGGCCTTGCCCGCCTGCGCCCAGGCAACGGCGTAGGTGGAATGGGTGTGAACCACCCCGCCCACCTCCGGGAAGCGGCGGTATATAGAAAGGTGCGTCTGGGTGTCGGAAGAAGGTCTGAGGGCTCCCTCAATCACATTTCCCTCCATATCCACAACAACGATGCTGTCCAGATCCAGCTTGTCATAAGCGACTCCGCTGGGCTTTATGGCAACCACGCCTCTTTTGCGGTCGATGGCGGAGGCATTACCCCATGTCAGGATTACGAGTCCCGAGTCTTTCAGCGCAAGGTTGGCATCCAGAGCTGCCTGTTTCAAATCTTCGAACATATTTCCAGTACTATTTCCCGTTTCAAAGTTCAAATAATTCTAGAGTTCGCTTGCGTGGGAGAGCAGATATTCCTCTGCCTCCACGCTCCAGAGCGAGTTGTGCGCCTTGCAGATGGCGTCCAGGGCGTCGTATACCGGTTTCCCCATCTTGCCGAAGTCGGCTATTGCCGTGAGCGGCATCTGCACGTGAGTGTATATCAGCTTCTTGCCTCCCGGAATAGATGGCAGCTTGAGGGTGGTGTCTATCACTGAGTTCAATCCACCCACATGGGTCACCATGCCGGCAGGGTCGAGGCCGCGACCCATTATATCCAGCGCCTCCTTCATGTCGTCGGTATTGCCGCCGCTGGTGCCTACGACATGGGTGGAAGCATAGTGCACATTATAGAAATTGAAAGGCGCCTTGAAGGAAGAATCGGCCGGGCCGGCAAAGAAGTTGAGGCAGCCATCCTGTCCCAGGATGCCGTCGGCCTGTTCCACCACGGAAGGCACGGGTGCCATCACCACAACTTCATCGTAACCGGTACCGCCAGACATCCTTCTGAGGTCGGCAGCGGGATCCTCCTTGCCGGAGGTATTGACGTAATGGAGTTCTATACCCCTTGAAGCGGCAAACTCTACCGTGTATAGCCGGGCAGCCCGGTCGAGCCTCTCCTGGTTTACATCGGTGACCACAAAGAGCGCCGGCCTGCGGTCTTCCCGGTGGAGCACATAGTTGATGCATGCGAGCCCCATAGGGCCGACTCCGGCCAGGAGCGCCAGCTTGCCGCCGTTTTTGATCCCCATATTGTGCCTGTAGCTGCCCGGGGATACGTGGTAGCAGGCGTGCATGGTGCCTATCACGCACGAAAGCGGCTCGGCGAGGGACGCAGGGAAGAAGCCGGGTCCGTTGTAGGTGAGCAGGCAATCCATCTTCATCACTTCGTTGGGGATGATTATGTATGTCGCATCGCCTCCGGCGTAAGGGTAGGAATATCCCGGTGCGCTCATCAATCCGGCGGGACCGTAAGGATAGCACATGGCAGGCTGGATGGAGAACTTGTCGCCCTTGCTGAACTTATGCCGCCATTTGCTGCCCACTTCGAGTATCTCGCCCGAAAACTCATGCCCGATGATCACGGGATTAGTGGCTATGTCGTGCGGGACCCTTTTGTGGTCTGCGCCCTGATGCACAGCCTTGTAGGAAGACATGCAAAGGCTGTCCGTCATCACCCTGGCCAGGATTTCGTCGTCCCGCATCTGCGGAAGTTCGAACTCCTCGAGCCTGAGGTCCGCCTTGCCGTAAAGTCTGACTGCCGTCGATTTCATACTGAAAGGACTTTTTGAATCAACCTGTCTCCTTCTTCTATCATTGCTTCCCTGGGGAGCCTGAGGCCTGCCTGGTGCGCCGCAATGGCACATGCGCCACGGTAATTCACTGCCTGCAGCTTTTCGCTGAGGGACTCGGAATCGCGGGTGCGCAGAAGCAGCGGCTCCATTGCTGGAGTGTTGTGTTCGGAGCCGAAGCTCACTATGAACCCTTCATCTTCCAGATAGGAGGAATATCGCTCCAGAACGGCCGTAGAGTTGCGTGTGGTGATGAATTCGGCGCTGCAAATACCGAGGGAGCGCAGTTGGTCGACGGCCTTTTGGAGGTCTTCCTCGAAGTCGGTGAAGCCGCCTTTTGCGTTATCGCCCAGGAAGGGATAAGTGACAAGGCCTCCCGCCGCTTCGATGATGCTCCGGACGCCCTCTACCGGCAGGAAAGCAGTTGGCTCCTCGGGCACGAATGCGGGGCCTCCGGCCTTTAGCAGGCGGCTACGGAGTTCTCCCTCCAGCGCTGCAGGATTCTCGGCGTCGGGATACAGGGCTAGACGCAAAGCCTTGGCCAGATGGCGTTCCCGCACAAGCCCGCGGGTAAGCTTGCTCTTGATTTGATCGAAGTCAAGCCGGATATTGAGGCCCTCGGATTGGAGATACCCGTTCAGCTTGTCGCACATACGCGCAACCTGGGCATTGGCCTCGCTGCGCAGGCGGGCAAGTTCGCCGGACGCCTCTTCATTCATTTTTGGCGGATAGGCCAAACCTTTGCCGCTGAGGTAGATACGGCCCGGATTTCCGGGGTCGTTAACCCTCAGGCCCTTGGACTGCATGCCGGTATCAAGGGCTATGAGTTCTATTCCGTAAAGAGGATACAGGGATCGTTCGGCACATCCGTCGTGCCATTCCCGGAAGCCTTTCGTGGTATAGAAATCGTTGATTCCCACCACCCGGACCCCTTCTGCCTCAGCTTTGTCCAAAGCCTCGGAAATGCTCCCGAAAGCACTGAAAGAATAGGGCGTATGGATATGTGCGTTAACCATCAGTTCTTTGGCGTCAGTAACAGTGTAAAATGGTCGGCTCTTACAGATAGTGCTCTACAGATCTTCCTCATCATACATCTGGTTTAGACCTGCACCAAAGTGGCTTTCGCAAATTACGCCCTCCACTTGTACCTCGAACACCTTCGCAAAGAGCGCCTCATAGATTTGTTTCCCCGGCTTCATCTTAATTAACATGTTTGACGGTTCCCCAAAGGTAATAAATTATAGACCCATAATTATTTCCGGCCAGCTTCCTGGCGTGCCTGGATTAGCTTCTGGTTTCGCTCTCTGAGTTCATCCAGGCGAATTGTCCGCTGTTCGGCCTCATTCTGTTTTGTGGCTTCCATCAGCTTCTGGTGCTCCCTGCAGAAGACTTCCAGTTGCTCATCCGTCACTTTCATCAAGGTTTTGCATTGCTCGAAACAGCCCTCCATCCTCGACAGATAAGCCTGGCCATAAAATGGATAGTTGGCCGAATTGAAGCCGTACAGGCCTTCATAACTCGTAATAGCCGTACCGGACTCGTCCTCAAAAGCTTGAATAACACGGCTTTGGTAGTTCGTGCGGTCGTCATAGAAAGAGGACACGGATTCCACGAACAGGATGTTGCCTATTGTTTTTATAGTTTCAATGTTAGATTTGAAAATGCTTTCAGTGGTGGTGGTATATTCAAAGATGGGAATAAGGGCGGCCAGTTCCGAATACTTTCGGGCATACAGTTCGGGATTGGCCACAATCTCTATCTGAGCATCAAAGAATTCGCTCAGGCCCCTGTTACATGCCTCCACGGCCCTTAGCGTTTCCCTCATATCATACATGACCATCATAACCATCTCCCTCTTTTCGGCATTCTTTTTACTGCGGTCTACGATAGCTGTAGTGCCGAATGTGAGAACAATGGATACGGTGGTGGCCACCAGGGTCATCAGGAATTCTTTCATCTTGGACATTGCAAACTGATTTTATACTGCAAAGATAATAATGTTACGCATTTTTCGTAAATTGCACGAGTTGTAATCATTAACCACATGCAAAAGATAGCTGTAATAGGAGCCGGTAACATGGGAGGCGCTGTTGCCCTTGGCCTTCATCGCCTGAGTAAGGATGCGTCCATCACCGTCACTGCCGCGCACGCATCCACACTGGACAGATTTACCAATATCGGCATTCACGCAACGTTGGACAATGTCTCTGCCGCGTCCCGGGCCGATATTGTCATATTGGGCGTGAAGCCCTGGCTCGTTCAGTCCGTCCTCGGACAGATCAAGCCTGCTTTGCAGGGGAAGGTGCTTCTTTCCCTGGCCGCCGGGATTCCTTCAGCCCAGATGGTGGAATGGCTCTCCGGGTCAGGGGTAGAGGCCGCTTATACGGTAATCCCGAATCTTGCGGCGGAGATAGGAGAAAGCATGACTTTTGCGGCTCCGATAATTGGGGAGGCTGCAGACGTTGTGCATTCCGTCTTTGATAAGCTGGGCAAGACTCTCATCGTGGACGAGAGGCGGCTGCATGCCGGAATGATGGTGGCATCCTGCGGAACGGCCTTCGCTCTCCGCTATGCCCGTGCCGCCATGGAAGGGGGCGTCCAGCTGGGCCTCTATCCGCATGAGGCTTTGGAGGCAGTCTATCAGACCATGAAAGGGGCGGTGGATCTTGCCGTGAGCCGCGGTACCCATCCTGAGGCCGAAATAGACCGGGTAACAACTCCCGGCGGCATAACCATTCGAGGTCTCAACGCGATGGAAGAAGCCGGTTTCACGGCGTCGGTAATTGCAGGACTCAAGGCGTAGTTCCGTTCAATGCCCGAACGGGGCATTTTCAATTGTCGCAAAGGCGCTCCTGTTTATGGCAGGAGCTCGGCAAGGATAGCGTTCAGGTCCGGGTGGCCTTCGTGGACCAGGATTACTCCGGTCCTGCAGTCAATCAGAAAGACCTTCGGGATAAACTCGATGCCATAATCCTCATAAACCTTAGCGCCGCCGTGCGCTAACACATTGATCCATGTCATCTCTTTCTTCTCCACATAGGATTTCCAATCCTTGGCTTTGGAATCCAGGGAAATGCTGTAGATTTCCAAGCCCTTGTCGTGATACTTTGCATAGACCTCCTTCAGCGCGGGGATGGATTGTACGCAAGGCATGCACCAGGTCGCCCAGAAATCCAGGATGACATAGCGGTTTTCCGGATTGTCAACGACGGCGCTCAGCCGGACAGGGATGTCGTCCACATTCGGATATTCCATGTCGATATAATGCTGACCCACGAGGCTGACCTCCGCTTCGAGGGCGTTTTGTCTGCGTTCCGCCGCTTCCGCTTTGCGGACCAGGTTCTTTTTCAAGGTTGAGATATATCGCTTATAGGTCCTGGTCTGGACCGGGGATAAATGGTCAAGGATTTCCGATGCCCGGGTGAGATCGTCAGGAAAATCGTCAGCATATACCAAAGCCAGGAGATTCGTTCGTTCATCACGGATCGCCTCTTCCCAAAGAGCCTCCCTGGCATCGGGATCAGCAGCCAGGATCTTGCGGTAAGCATCATTCAGAACCGTTCCAGTCGCGCCCGTACCCATATCACTCTCATCTTCTGCCTGGACATCGACGAGGATGGTGCCGGGCTCCAGGAAGAAATCTTTCAACTGGCCCCCTTCATACGGATTAGCATATACATCCTCGGGATTGGAGGCATACAGAAACACGTGGGTCGGAGCCGAAATGCGGGAATGAAACTCGAAGGTCCCATTCTCGACCGTCGTAGTGGAAATGGTCTTCCATTTGTTCCACTCGTCCAGCAAGACGAGTTCCGCTCCGTCCTTGACACCTTGGACGGTGCCCTTGACGACACAGTATTCGCCAGTATTATTGCAGGAAACGACGGCTAGCAGCACCATTGCCGCTACCAGGAATTTGTTTTTGAACACACTACTCATCTGTTTTCATTTTTCCAAAGATACTCATTCTTCTACGAATTCCGACACCCCCGTTTTTGGAAATACGTGATTGTGAGCGAGTCAACCAAAATCCGGAAATGACAAGGCCATTGCCGATTTGGACATCACATCGTTTTCTATAAGAAGCACAAAGATGGTTCAATCAATAGCCTTTAATCCCATTTTTATCGAGTGACGTGACAGAAAGGGGCTCCAGAGTCACGTCGCTGGCGGTTTTCATCCAGAAAACAAACAAAACGGACAGTGACGTGAGAAAATGGGGTGCAGGAGTCACGTCGCTTTTGAATGTGGTAGCACCATAGGCGGGAGTTTGACAGGTGGAACGGAACTATGAAACGCGAACGCCGGCAAATCACTGACGTTCCAATGAAATGCCGACGTTTTCTTGTCAAACTCGTGCCTCGGGCTGTGGTATACGAATCGGTGGCTATCGTGAGTTGTTTTAAATAATCGAAGGATTTGATTTCCCGTGAGTTAAGTCACATAATCGTGAGGTGAAATAATCACCGGAAAAGGTGACCGAAAGTGACCGATTATTTTATTGAAGTTTTGCTTTCAGCCGCTGGCGGGCTTTGGTAACTGAGGTGGGCGAAATCCCAAGCAGGATGGCCTGCTCCGACACGGGGAACTGGAAGTGAGAGAGGATGTAGATGCGGATGTCGCCCTTGGTGAGTCCGGGGTAGGCTTCCCGGAGGGATTCCGGGGTATGGTTGGAGGAATTACGGAACACCCGTTCCAATTCGGCCCATTCATTGTCCTGGATATAGCGGGGAGTGGTGCGGAGTTGCTGAAGGAGATGGTTCTGTCCAGTAAGGGTATGTAATATGGCATAGGAATCCACGTCTCCACCGGGGCCGCCGCCAAAGACGGGGATGAATTTCTCCCGGTCATCGGCACCGGCACGGATGACCATCAGGAAGGCGCGGGCGCTTTTTCCCAGCATCTCCGATGCCTGCGGGATACTGAGGGTGCTCCCGCCCCGGGTGCAAGCATGTGCAAGACCCAGCGCTACCAGAATCATTTGGTAATATAACTGCTGAGCATCGCTGCCGCGAAGACCGAAGGAAGTGCCGATGGCTGCCAGGCATTCTTCCTTAAAGCCCACGAAAGTATCAATATAGTCCTTGAAAGTGCCTGTGGGCCTGGATGCGTCCATAATAAGCGAGAACAGCTGCGGCTCGTCCACGGCGAACCAGAGGAAGGCCATGCCGAAGCCCTTGAAGGGCGGGTTGAGGGAAAACCCCGCACTCACGCGGGACTGATACAACCGCCGGGCCTCTGCTTTCACGGCATCCCGAATGCCCTGAATGGACCCGAAGGAGTTGAATAATGCGTTGGCTCCGCAGCCGAGGGCGGCGCTCAGGCTCCGTGCTGTAAGGGATCCGGAGCCACCCTTTCGCACGATATCCAGGGCTACCGCAAGGATTCTGTCTTTTGTGATACTAACCGGTCTTGCCATAATGATTGTTCCGTAATGACCTTCACAAAAGTAGAAAAAACGGAAGTTATGTCCAAGCGTTTTCGGGTTGTAACCCGTCATTTGTCCACCTAATTGTCCACATCGTTTTTTATTTCGGAACGCGTTATCCGCTAACTTTGCAGCCGAAACAACATGGACAGACAATGAAAAGACTGATTGCTTTATTTGCATTTGCAACGATGGTCCTTCCCGCGATTGCCAAGGGAGACTGGAAAGGGAAAGTAGTGGACGAGAACGGAGAACCGGTACCTTACGCCAATGTGGCGGTGCTCTCCAAAGCCGATTCGACCGTGGTTTGCGGAGCCGTTACCACCGATGACGGCAGTTTCAACATTGTGACATCTGAGGCCGACGGCATAATGATGGTAGCTATGCTGGGCTACCGGACCGTTTATCTGTCTCCAGTCGATGGCGCCGTCATTACGCTGGAGGCGGACACCGCCATGCTGGAAGGTGCGGCCATTACGGCTGTGATGCCCAAGACCAAACTCACAGGCGAGGGCTTGCAGACGGCTGTGAAAGGTTCCGTGCTGGAGAATGCCGGTACGGCCAAAGACGTGCTGTCCAAGACGCCGGGTATGATCAAGGGCCAAAACGGGTTGGAAGTCATCGGGAAGGGGGCGCCGCTGGTGTATATCAACGGCCGCAAGGTGACGGACAGCAGCGAACTGGACCGCCTTCAGAGCAATGAGATTCAAAGTGTCGAGGTCATTACCAATCCTGGGGTACAGTACGATGCCTCCGTGGGAAGTGTGGTCCGTATCCGCACCGTCCGCCGCCAGGGCGATGGTTTCGGATTCAATCTGCTTGTACAGGACGAACAGTCGCTTCGCTGGGACAAAGGGAACGACCCCCTCGGCTCCCTTAACGTGAACTACCGCACCGGCGGCGTGGACATTTTCGGCGGCATCAACTATGCCCGTAATACCTCCCGCCAGCAAAGCGACCTGGAAAAGATGACCTTTGGGAAGACCTTCCTGCTGGAGAACAAAGGAGACCTTCTCAACAACTACATCGGCCAAAGCCTTTATGGCACCGCCGGAGTGAACTGGCAGATAGCCGACAACCATTTCCTGGGTGGAAAAATCGACTGGGGAAAAACCCTGCAGAACGACGTGTATACTGAAGTAAACGACAACGTCTGGCTTGACGGGGCCCTTGCCGACAAAATCGCAACCATCTCGAATGATAAGATGGGAAACGGAGGAATCTACAATCTCGGAGCAAACCTTTATTACAACGGTGTGATTGGCGAGAATCTGGGCGTGGACGTGAACCTGGACTATTATGGAACCGACAACGCAAGCAGTTCTGAGTCAAAGGAAGCCAGTGACTTTTCGGCCGGCCGCACCATCCGCACCGGCAGCCAGTCCGACGGAAGGATGTATGCCGCAAAGGCCGTTCTATCCTACCCGATATGGAAGGGTAAACTGCAGGCCGGAACGGAAGAAGTATTTTCCCGCCGCAGCGACAACTACTCCATCAGCGGGATCGACATTCCGGCCTCGCAGGCCTCGGTGGTAGAGGATAGCTACGCCGGCTTCGTCAACTATGGTTTCTACTTGGCGAAGGCCGGTCAGTTCAGCGCCGGCGTGCGCTATGAATATGTGCACTATGCCTACCAGGATGCCATCACGCCGGCAAACGACATTACCCGGAATTATAGCAACTGGTTCCCGATGCTCTCCTGGGCTACCGTCATTGATCCGAACAATGCCAAGGTGCAGCTTATGGTTAATTACAGCGCCAAGACGCTGCGCCCCAATTATGCCTACCTGTCCGGCGCAGTGCGGTACAACAGCCGATATATCTGGCAGAGCGGCAATGCCCAGTTGCAGCCGGAGCTTAGGCACACCTTCAGCGTCACGGCCTTGTGGAAGTTCATATCGTTGGTTATCAATTATTCCCACGTAAAGGACGCCATTATGACCTGGTCTTCCCCCGTGGGAGACGAAGGCGTCGTGCTGGTGCAGCCGCGCAATATCGAGACGCCACAGCGCAAGATGGCTGTCTATATGAACCTTACGCCAACCATCGGCCCCTGGACTTTGAATTACACCCTTGGCATCCTGCCCCAATGGCTCACCATCAATGCGCCGGATTCCAGGGAGCCGGATGGCATCCGCGTGACCAGGTTCAGCGACAAGCCCATAGGTATCGCTCAACTCTTCAACACCTTCACCTTCGGGGGCGGCTGGCAGCTGGAGCTGGGCGGCACGGTATGGACGCCTGGTTATAACCAGAATATGTATATGAAAAACTGGTACTTCGACTTAAGTACGGCTGTCCAGAAAAGC
>CAMYYI010000031.1 GCA_947303465.1 uncultured Bacteroidales bacterium | reverse complement strand
GCTGCGCCAGGGCACCCTGCCCACCACCAGCGCCGTCAGCGAGGCCGTTTACATCAAATATTTCGAGCCCGAACTGGCCGCCGGCAACGACATTTTGTACGTTCACTTCTCTTCCGGCATGTCCAACACCTTCGAAAACATGGACAAGGCCATAAAGACCCTCGGCGAAAAGTATCCGGAGCGCAAGATCTGGACCGTGGACACCCTTGGTATTTCCGCCGAATCGCTCAATATCGCCATGGAAATCGGCGACCTCTTCAAGGCCGGCAAAACGGCAGAAGAGATAGTGGAGTGGGCAAAAACGGAAGTTCCCAAGTTCCCCCTGTATTTCATTGCAGACGACCTCAAGTTCTTCCGCCGCAGCGGACGCGTCACCGGACTTGCCGCCACTATGGGCAACCTCATTGGCATACGCCCGGTCATCCATGTGAACGAGGAGGGCAAGATGGTCTCAATAGGCAAGGAAGTCGGACGTGTAAAGGCGATAGACCGCATCGTCCAGTATGTGGATGAGCTGGGAGACGATGTCAAAGGGCACCGTGTGGTCATAGGACATGCAGACTGCCAGGAGCTGGTGGATATGATAGTGGAAAGGCTGCGCGCCAAATACGGAGACGACCTGCGCATTATAATCACCATGGTCAACCCCACCATAGGAAGCCACTGCGGCCCCAACGGCGTCGGAGTATGCTTCCATGGCATCCACAGATAAGTTATGCTTGAAGTCAGAGAAATACGCACCCGCCGCGAGCAGAGGGAGTTCGTAGACTTCCCCATGAAGCTCTATAAGGACGTCCCCTGGTTCTGCCCGCCCCTGTTCGCCGACGAGATGTCCATTTTCGGCAGCAGGAATATCTATAACGATACCTGCGACACCGTGTATTACGGCGCATGGCGCGACGGGCGGATGGCAGGCCGCATCATGGGCATCATCCAGAAAGCCGCCAACGAGAAGAACAGCGAAAAGCGTGTGCGCTTCGGCCGCTTCGATTCCATAGACGACCAGGAAGTCGCTGACGCCCTCTTTGCCGCCGTAGAGAAATGGGCGGTTGAAAAGGGCATGGATACCGCACACGGGCCGCTCGGATTCTCCGACCTTGAGCGAGAGGGCCTGCTGATAGAGGGATTCGAATATAAATCCACCTTCGAAGAGCAGTACAACTATCCTTATTATCAGAAACTTATAGAGAACTGCGGCTACACCAAGGAGGTAGACTGGACGGAGAGCCAGTTGCGAGTTCCCAAAGATTACGACGGCGAGCTGGAAAAACTCGGCGACTTTGTAATGAGACGCTACAAGCTGCGCCTGGGACCGGCAAAGGATGTCAACGACTTCATCAAGAAATATGCAGACGGCCTGTTCGAGCTCATCGACAAGTCATACGACAAGCTCTATGGCACGGTGCCGTTTACGGACGCCATGAAGAAGCAGATGATAGACGGCTTCCGTTTCATAGTTGACCTGCGCTTCGTGGCAGTGATACTGGACGAGAACGACAAGATAGTGGCCTTCGGTATTTGCTTCCCCGGCATAATAGACGCAGTACGCCATTCCGGCGGCCATATCACTCCCGGCATGCTGCTGCGTTTCCTGAAAATCAAGCGCCACCCGAAGATCCTGGACCTCGGTCTGGTCGGAGTAGCGCCCGAATACCTTAACAGAGGTATCAGCGCAGTTTTTGCGGCCGCCCTTATGCGCATGCTCAAGGAAGACGGCATAGAGTACGCTGAGACCAACCTGAATCTGGAAGACAATTACGACATTCAGAATCTCTGGAAGCATTTCGACCGCACGGAGCACAAGCGCCGCCGTGCATTTGTAAAGAAACTGGTATGATAAAGATAATTCTGGACTGCTACGGCGGCGACCATGGCCCCCAGGCCTGCATAGATGGAGCAATTGCCGCCCTCGAGGCGATCGCCGATCTTCACCTGATCCTTTCAGGCGACGGTGACGAGCTGCGCAAGTTGTTGGAAGACAAGAAGTACGATAAATCACGCATAGAGATACTTCATGCTCCGCAGGTAATCGGCTGCGACGAACGCCCCACGGACGTCATACGCCTCAAGAGGGAGAGTTCCATGATAAAGGGCATACGCCTGCTGCGCGACGACGACTCTGTTGCCGCCATGGTGAGCACCGGCTCCACCGGCGCCCTCGTTGCCGCCGCCCTCACCCGTATCGGCCGCCTGCGCGGCGTCATCCGCCCGGCCTTCTGCCCCATCCTTCCTACCGTTGACGGGGGCATCGTGGGCGTTTGCGACAGCGGCGCCAACGTGGAAATCACGCCCGAGCATCTTCGGCAGTTCGCCATAATGGCATCCCTTTACATGGAGAACGTTTACGGCGTACAGAAGCCGCGAGTGGCCCTGCTGAACGTCGGCAAGGAGGCGGAAAAGGGCGACGAGCTGCGTCAGACGGCATACAAGCTGCTCAGCGAGACCTCCGAGCTCAACTTCGTGGGCAATATGGAGAGCCGTGACCTGCTGAGCGGGAACTACGACGTGGTGGTATGCGACGGCTTCTCCGGAAACGTGCTTATCAAGGCCACGGAAGGTACCGCCATGGAACTCCTGAAGAAGCTCAAGAAGGACATCTATTCCAGCTGGGTGTACAAGCTGGGCGCCGCCATCATGGCAAAGATGTTCAAGCAGGAGAAGGCCTTCTTCAACTACCAGAACTACGGCGGCAGCGTGCTGCTGGGCACTTCGAAGGTGGTTGTGAAGGGGCATGGGAGCAGCAAGGCGGTTGCGGTGCTCAAGTGTATAGAGCAGGCCTACCGCATGCAGACCAGCGAGCTTAACCCCAAGATGGAGGAAATCATTTGTAAATACGATCATTACGAAGACTAGATATCATGTTCGAAGAAGTAAAAAAGATTCTGGCAAAGCAGCTCAGGCGCGACCCTGAGACCATTACCCTGAACTCCGACATCAAGAAGGACCTCGGAGCCGATTCGCTCGACATCCTCCAGCTTCTGATGCGTGTAGAAGACGATTACGGTATCGTGATCCCCGACCAGGAACTGGCCGGATTCCGTACCGTAGGCGACGTCGTGGCTTTCCTTGACAAACAACCCAAACCGTAGGAGCATGGACAAGGTAACCCTTCACGACAAGACTTTCCGCAAGTTCATCTTCAACTCCCGCATCAAGGAGGCGATTGATGAGGTGGCGGACAAGATCAACCGCGACTTCGAGGGCTGCGAAGACGTCCCCGTGGTCATCTGCACCCTTAACGGAGCACTCCCCTTCACCTCCGAGCTGTTCATGAGGCTCAAGTTCAACTGCGAGCTCGGCAGCGTTAAGCTCAGTTCCTATCGCGGCACCGAATCCACCGGTACAGTGCTCACGGTCCAGGGCCTCTCCGAGGATGTCCGAGGCAAGCGCGTGATAGCCTGCGAGGACATAGTGGACACCGGCAATACCATCCTGGCGCTCAAGGAGTTGCTGCTTGCAAACGGAGCCACGGAAGTGCGCATCTGCACCATGCTCCTGAAGCCGGACGTCTATGACAAGGACGTAAGGCTGGACTACGTGGGCATGGAAATTCCCAACGACTTCATAGTCGGATTCGGACTCGACTACGACGGCATAGGCCGTAACCTTAAAGACATTTACGTACTGGACAAATGAAATACTACATCCTATTCGGCCCTCCGGGAGCGGGCAAAGGCACCCATGCAGGGGCTATCGCTTCCAAGTATAACCTGAAGCACATTTCTACCGGCGAACTGCTGCGTGCAGAGATTGCGGCGGGCACCGAGCTGGGCAAGCAGGCCAAGGAACTCATAGCCGCAGGCAGCCTTGTGCCGGACGAGGTGGTAGAAGGCATGATAGAGAATGCGTTCGACACCATCAAGGGCGTGGACGGATTCCTGCTGGACGGATTCCCCCGCACACTCCCCCAGGCAGAGGCCCTGGATGCAATTCTGGCAAAGCGCGGGGAGAAAGTTGACGGAGTTATTTCCATTATGATTCCGGACTCCCTCGTATTTGAGAGAATAGCAGGACGGGCAAAAGTCGAAGGCCGTGCCGACGACGCTTCCCCGGAAGTAATCGCCCACCGTATCGAGACCTATCATGCTCAGACTGAGCCGCTTAAGGAGTACTACCGCGCAGCCGGCAAGTACTTCGAGGTGAACGGTTATCCCGGCACCATTGAGCAGAACCAGGCACGCGTGCTGGCAATGGTTGATTCCATCTGGTAATCGATGGCGCGGCAGAAAGAAGACATAGCCGCTGTTGCCCGTCAGCTGGTCGAGGATGCCCGCAACGGCATCTTCAAGCCGGTGTATATACTGATGGGCGACGAACCCTATTATCCCGACCTAGTCTGCCAGGCCATACTCGACAACTGCGTGGACGAGTTCGGGAAAGACTTTAACGAAACCGTCTGTTATGGCGCCGACGTTACTGCCGAGCAGGTTGTAACTGCGGCCCGGCGCTTCCCGATGATGGCCGACCGCCAGCTGGTGGTGGTTAAGGAGGCGCAGATGATGAAGACGCTGGAAGATATCGCCGTGTATTGTAACGAGCCTCTGGACTCCACGGTGCTCGTGCTGCTGCTGCACAAGGCTACGGTTGACAAGCGCAAGGCGCTTTACAAGGGCGTGCAGAAGATAGGAGTGGTGCTGGACAGCCCTGCACTCCGGGATTACGAAGTGCCCGGATGGATTTCTTCCTATTACAGGGAGCGCGGCCTGCAGATCGAGCCGGAGGCTGCCGCGCTGCTTGCGGAGTCGGTAGGCACGGAGCTCTCCACCATTGCCGTAGAGACAGACAAGCTCCTCAAGAACCTGCCGGAAGGGGCCCGCTCCGTATCTGTAGCAGATATTGAGAAGAACGTAGGCATCTCACGGCAATTCAGCGTTTTCGAACTTACTAAAGAGCTGTCTTTCAGGAATGCGCCCAGGGCTCTTAAGATAGCCGCGCATCTGGGTACGGCTGCAAAGTTTGCCATGCCCCAGGCCGTCAGCGCCCTGTACATGCACTTCTACAGGATACTCAAGTACGGAGCGTTGCTGCAGCGCGGCGGAATACCGTCCGCAGAAGACAAGGCCGCCGCACTCTCCGGTGTCAATCCGTATTTCTACCGGGAATACGATACGGCAGTACGCAACTACCCTCTCCCCCGCGCCATGGCTGTTATGTCCCTGCTTTGCGAGTATGACTACCTGGGCAAGGGCGGAGACGGCGGCGCTGCACCCCCCGACCAGTTGCTGGTAGAGCTGGTCGCCAAGATTCTGAATGTATGAGCAACAACAACGGCATTAACTGGAAGACCTTTTTTGTAAGCGTACTAGGTACCGCTATCGGCGTAGCTTTGACTTTTTCCCTGAACGGGCTTAGGGAAAACAGCCAGAAGGCTCAGGCACAGAGGCTGACGGCCATCATGGTCATCCACGATATCGACAACACCATAGATATGATGAAGGGTATCAGGGACAGCGAGCAAAAGATTAACGATTATTCCAAGTTCGCCCTCAAGCATGCCGACAAGCTGGAAGAAGTACCAAACGATACTCTCCACCATCTGGTATATATGATTTCCAGGCCCGATGCCCCCTTCCGTTTCGATACTTCAAAAGAGAAGATTTTCCACAGTTCGCTTGATTCCTGGGAAAACCTGGGGGATGTCAAGTTTATGGACAATGTCCAGGCTTTCTACCATGAAAGGCAGCAATTCCAGAGCATTCTGGACAATTCTCCCCAGTGGCTCGAGCCGCTTACTGACAATTATCTTTACAGGTCGTCCGTAAAGTATGGATTGACGGACCCTGAAAAGTTCTATCAGAATCTCCGCAAGTACTTCAAAGAGAAACTCAAGGACGAGGAGGTAATGGCTTTCCTTACCATGTCCGATCAAAGGATCCTGACCATGAACGGCTATATTGACCACTGGACCAGGCTGAACGACGAAAACAAGTTCCAGATGGGTATTTCCGACGCCGAGATGGAGAATTACATCAACAGCATGAAGGAGGTCGGCAAACCGGTAAATGAGAGCAAGCTGACCGGAGAATGGGGGTATACACTCGAGGACAACAACACCTGCGACTATGTCTTCAGGAAAGACCATAGCTTCACGATGTCCAGAAACGGAACCAAGTTATGGCGTGCCACATATTGGTCCGGCAAATTCAAATACAGCCTGATTCTGGGCGGAACCTGGAGCAAGGAAGGCGATTCACTGGTTCTGGTACACAGTCCGGTGGACTATGACCTGAAGCTGGACACCGACGGGCTGATTCCCAATAAAGGCAAAGAGGATACCCTGGCAAGGTGGGCAATCAGCTATCGCGAAGAGGTCCTGAAGGAGCACAAAGAGGAATTGGAGCAAGACCCCCGCAATGCCGTCAAGGCCAGGTTGGATCCTTCCGGCGACAAGATGGAATGGACAAACCCCTCCGGCCAGGTCATCTACCTGAAACGCAAAACGGATTAACCTTTTTCTCCCCTTCACAGCCGGCCGCCGTACCCTCATCTGCTTCACCCCCCCAGTGGTATTCTTCCCAGCACCACCTCTTTATAAGTCGCTGATAATCAGCGGCTTATTTGTTTCTAATAACGCCTTATTTTGAGTAGCAAATATGGGGCTGGAAACGCCTGTATATCGTATTTCACTCTATAGTTCCTGGATTTAGTATAATTATCGCAAATTTTGCCATATTTTAATCAAGAAAAGGCGTAACTTTACCAGACAAAAGAAAAAGAATGTCTTATGGATAAGGTAACTGCATACTCTGGCTATAGTGAACTTGTTGAAAGTATCGGGGCCTTGCTTTCATCTGCCCGTGCCCGGATCGCCAATTCCGTGAATACGGTTCTGGTCCAAACGTATTGGAATATCGGCAAGTACATTGTGGAGTATGAGCAGAAAGGGTCAGAACGTGCAGAATATGGCAGCAACCTCCTTGAGCGGCTTTCTGCCGACCTTACCAACCGCTACGGGAAGGGTTTTAGCCGGAGTAACATCCTCTATATGAGGAAATTCTACGTCTACTTCCCAAATAGTGAGACACTGTCTCACGTTTTGAGCTGGAGTCATTACTTTGAGATACTCAAGTCCGACGATCCGCTGGAAATCAGTTTCTACACAAAGGAATGCGAAGCCCAAAAGTGGAGCGTCCGTGAACTCAAGCGGCAGAAGAGTACGGCGCTGTTCCAGCGCTTCGCAATGTCCAAGGACAAGGACGGTATTCTTCAATTGGCAAATCAAGGAGTAGAAGTCCAAAAGCCGGAGGACATCATCCGTGACCCGTTTGTCCTGGAATTCACTGGCCTGCCCGAACTTCCTACTTGGAATGAAAAGACACTGGAAGATGCGCTTGCATCCAACTTGAGTATGTTCATGCTGGAACTGGGTAAGGGATTTGCGTTCGTTGCCCGTCAATATCACATTCCGCTCGGCGGCCGTCACTTCCACGTGGATCTGGTTTTCTACAACGTTATCCTAAAGACATACTGCCTCATCGACCTCAAGAAAGACGGCGTGCAGCACGAGGATATCGGCCAGATGAACCTCTACCTCAATTACTTCAAGCACGAAGTCTGCACCGAAGGAGACAACGAACCTTTTGGCATCGTCTTAGGAGCGGAAAAAGACAAGCTAACCGTGCAATATGCCTTGGAAGGCATTACCAACCAACTCTTCGTCAGCCGCTATCAGCTTTATCTCCCAGACCGAGAGGCCCTCAGTCGCGAGGTTTACCGCATCATCGAGGCCCACGCCGAATCCGAAAACACCGAACAGAAGTAGCTTCCCAGTATATATTTCTTCTCGATCTATCCTTCCACCCGCAGATAACCATGCCGAACCAGGTCTTCCCGGCAATGGACCTGATTGGTATAGCCGTCGGCAATGACAAAGAGGTTGTCTGCAACGGAGGAGATGGCGTCGTAGTTGTGGTCGGTGATAATGACGCCGTGGTCATTGGCGCGTTCTCGAATCATGGATTTAACGTCCTCGATGTTCACGGGGTCAACCTGCGTAAAGGGCTCGTCCAGAATGTAGAAGGGAGCATCGCCGTGCAGCACCAGATACAGTTCGGCCAGGCGGGCTTCGCCGCCGGAGAGTTCATAGATGGGCGAATCGTAATGCCGGGAGAACTTGGGGAAGCGGTTGACAAAGGTCCAGTAGTTCACGCCATACAGGTCAAATGCCCGGTGCAGTTTCATTCCATCCGGAATCAGCCTGCCCTGCGGTAAATACTTGATGGAATGGCCGATAATCTGCCGGTTAACAGGCTTCTCATCGATGCTCACCATCACATTTTCTACCCGCAGGCCACCCATCAGCGCTCGGAACATACAGGACTTTCCGGCACCGTTCCGGCCTAGCAGGCCTGTGACCATCCCTGTCTCGGAAGTGATATACCCGCCGGTCAGAACCGTTTTCTCTCCGAAACGGACCACCACGCTGTCCACTATGAGCCGATGCTTATCCATGGAAGATTAGCACAGCTGTGAGCAATACGGCAAGCGCCAGGAAATCGGCCAGGATCACGCTGATTTGCAATTTCCTGCGCGATAGTCCCAAATTAATGTAGAAGAAGATGGCATCCCTGTCCCGGAATTTGCTTGCCAAGTACATAACAATAGCCGTCACCAGCACCTTCACAATGAAACAATCCACAAAGAAGGTATAGGATATCCCGCTCAAGAGGAAGTTCATGCATACCAGGTTATACACGGCGCCGATGAGCAGTTGCGCTTTTCCGTAGCGCCAAGTAAGGGATATGCAGTCACGAAAGGTCATCCAAGGGCGGTATTCAATCCAAACGCTTATCCCAACAAATATCAAGCCTGTAGCATATCACCTGCCATCCTTCCTGTAATACATCGTATTACACCCTAATACACTTTCTTCCCAGCGCCACAACAATCGCCGTTTGAAGCACTTCAAATGGCGATTGTTGTTTTTCCGACCCGGTTTTGGTCCCACTTTTGGTCCCAGTATTATCCAACTATCATGGTGCTACCGGGAATCTAACTATCACTATTTTCGAAATAGTTTCTTAAGATCCAGGTTGAAGAAATCTTCCAGCGGAAGACCTTCCGGACCGACAATAAAAGCGGCTGTTATATGCTCTCCATAGAGTTTCTTGAACTTCTCGAAGCCGGAGGTATCATCGGCACTGCTGCTCTTGACTTCGATGGCCACCAAAGCCTGGCCTTTCTTCAAGACGTAATCGCACTCCTTTTTATGCTCATCGCGCCAGTATAGTAATTCGTAGCCGTCCAGTTGCGAGCGGTTGGTCAGGTGCGCTCCAACAGCTGATTCTACCTGACTGCCCCATTCTGCAGGGTTGATAACAGCCTCTTCGAAGGAGAACTGACCATAGCGATTGCGGAAAGCGCTATTATATACTTGCATTTTGGGAACAGAATTCTTCTCTTTAATCGGAGAAGGTGCGTACTTTTGCATAGGCTTCACCATCATTGTCTGATCCAGAACATCCAGATAACTCTTGATGGTGGGGACGGTACCACTGTTCATTGTTCCTTGTTTATAAAATAGCTCTGGCGACCGCCAGAGCTATTTTCGTGGAGCTGGCGGGAGTCGAACCCGCGTCCAAACAAAGCGCCAAAAGGCTTTCTACACGCTTATCCTTCCTTTGATTGTCGGCGGCGGTACGAGGGGAGGCGCCCTTAGCCGCAGCTTATCCTCTGAATCTTAGCGGGACCTGGAGGCGGCAGTTCCGCGCATCCGCTTTGAATGATACCCCTGGGTCCGGACATAAGCGGCGTAAAGCCGGAGGGATATACGTCAGTGCCGCAGCCTGGGCGGCTCTGATTAATGCTCAGTCTCTTGGAGACTAGCAAGCGTATGCGAAGTTGTAGTTGCCTACTAATTGTTCGACATCTGAGGATTACGGGCCAGTTGCCTACTCCCGGCGTGCTTACCTTCCGTCGTCAATGCTGTCAAAACCAGAACAGCCCCAATGGAAAGTGGCTGCAAAGATGGTAAATAATCTTGGTTTATGCAAAAATAGCTTAAAACCTTGGCGCGGAGTCGTAAACTGACTGCAAGGTGTAGTCGGGATCGTCGTTGAACCATCCTTTGAGCAACACATCGATCGCCTCCTTGGCATCCGGATAATACTCTCCGGTGTCGTGCCGGAAATAGTAATGGTGCTCCGGGCCGGGCACACCCTTTCCGCCGCAGTCCCAGAGTACTGCTGGCAGACAGTATGTGCGGGCGGCCTTAGCAACATACTCCATGTAATAAAGGCTGAAGGCCCATGCCCTGGTGTCGCTCTTTGCGCGACGCGAGCAGCCAATTTCTCCTATATAGACCGGAATGTTGTTAGCGATGTAGGTGTCGTGCAGCATGGAGAATATCTCCTGAACGTAGTCCTCGTCGTACTTCTTGTGCTTGCGGTCCGGGGAACCGGTGTGCCCCCAGTCCGTGTAAGGCAGGTAGTCCTTTCCGTCCGGCCCTTCTGTTCCCAGGGTATAGTCGCTGGGGTCGTAGTAATGGACGGCGACCATGAGTTTGCCGGCAGGATCTTCAGGCAGCACCATATACTTGGCAAAGATGGGATTGGCGCAGTAGGGCGAGCATGCAAGCCAGCGGGTGGCGTTGTTGCCGCCGGTAGCCCGGACCGCATCCACGAAGACCTGCAGCCATTCGTTTATTATGTCGCACTGCTTGCGGGGATTAGCCTTGAACTCTGCGCTGTGGCCCCATCCGCCGTCGTTAAGCTCGTTGAACCCTTCGAACATAAGCCAGTCGCCGGCGTCCTTGAAGTTGTTGGCAATCTGCGTCCAGACAGCCGTTATCTCCTTCTTGATCTGCTCGTTCAGCTCCTTATTCTTGGATGCGTTCTTGAGATCCTGCCAGTGGTTGTCGTCGTGGTCTTCGTCGTGATGCGTATCCAGGATTATATTCTCGAAGCCGGCCGTGCGGGCATACCCTACGACCTCAGTCACGCGGGCCATCCACCTGGCGTCTATCTTGTACTCGGGAGCCGGGCCGATCTTGGCCAGCCAGGTAACGGGGATGCGTATGGTGGTAAAACCGGCCTCGCGGACCTTTGTAATTGCCTGCTGCATTACCTTGGGATTGCCCCAGACGGTCTCACTGGGCACGAGGTAATCCTTGTCGTTCGGGTCTTCTTCGTAGGCGTCCAGCTGGTTGCCGAGGTTCCAGCCCAGACACATCTGCATGCTTCGCCGGGTAGCGTCGTTGCTGAGCTGCCCGCCGGAGTTGCCGCCGTTGCCGCCTCCTCCGTTGTCGTCTCCGTTTCCGCCATTACCGTTGTCTCCACCAGGATTCACCTCCGGCGGAGGTGGTACCTCCGTGCCGCTTCCGTTTCCACCTTTTCCGTCGCAAGAGATTGCAAGCATGAGCGCTGCAGCAAGAATGAGAAGCCTTTTCATATCGCGAATATACAAAAATATGGTTACATTTGCCCTATGGGCTTTTGGAAAAACTACGGGTTCTCTCTCGCCCTCCTTGCGGGGGTCATAGCCGGAGGCATCTTCGGTGCCATCTGGGGAGAAGGGACTGCCGTAGTAAAGCCCATTGGCGACCTTTTCCTTAACGTGGTCTTCGTGCTGATAGTGCCGCTGGTGCTTTTCAGCATGTCCTCCGCCACCTGCAAGCTGTGCAACAGCGGTTTAGCCGGCAAGTTGCTGGGTTCTTCGCTCGTGGTGTTCCTGCTGATGTCCGCGGTAGCCGGTGCGCTGGCATTTGTGCTCTTCATGTTCTGGAATCCCTTCTCCTCGGCCAACCCGGAGGCCTTTCTGGCCGATATGCAGGCCCGGGGAGGCGGGGGCGGACTGTCGCTCAAAGGGGCGATCGCTGGAGCTCTGCTTCCGATGATTGCCGTCGCAATGCTGGCAGGCTTCATAGTCGCCCTGCTGAAAGAGAAAGGTCGCAGGATAGCGGAGTTCCTTGATAAAGCTACCGACTTGACTGTCAGGGCAATGCGATATGTCATGTACGCTGCTCCTATAGGTGTCGGATGCTGGTTTGCCTGGACTGTCGGCAGCCTGGGCGGGTCAATAATCGGGGAATACGCAGACGCGCTTGCAGTCTATCTGGTGGCGGCGCTGGCGGTATTCCTGCCGGTCAACTCCGGCTGGGTTATGGCAGCCGGCGGAACTGGGATGCTTGGCCGCTTCTGGCACGGCATGGTGACCCCGTCGCTGACTGCAATCGCCACCGCATCCAGCGCCGTCTGTCTGCCGCTCAACATGGAGGCAGCCGTGGGCATGGGCGTGCGGCCTGTCGTGGCCGACAGTGTTATCCCCCTCGGGACCAATATCCATAAGGACGGGTCCGTCATCGGGGGCGTGGTCAAGGTGGTCTTCCTGATGACCGTTTTCGGGGCCGCCGCACCCTCCTGGGGCAGTATTTTCATGGTGGTGGGCATAGGAATCCTGGTAGGAACGGTCATGGGGGCCGTGCCCACCGGAGGCATGACCGGGGAGCTGCTGATATGCTCGATGCTCGGCTACCCGCCGGAGATTGCCGCAGTGCTGATGGTCATCAGCACCCTGATAGACATTCCCGCTACCTTGCTGAATTCCTCCGGCAACGTGGTCGCTGCCGTTGTCGTTAACCGCCTGACTCAATGAAACGTATCCTCTTCATACTTGCGTCCATTATGGGAGTGACGGTTCTTGCCTGTGCCCAGGAGCCTGAGCGTGCAGTGTATGGCGAGGCGGCGAACCGGGACAGCTGTTTCGTAGTCGTCAGCAAAATACACCCCGAGCATATGAGCGTCTATGAATCCCGTGGCCGGGACACTCTGCTGCTCGCCGTTTATCCCGTTTGCATAGCGCTCAACAAAGGGCAGAAAGAGTGCAGCGGAGACTGCAAGACGCCCGAATCGTATCCGGGCAAACCTTTTATAATCACAGAGATAAAAGACTCCAGACGCTGGCGACATGACTTTGGAGACGGCCGCGGGAACATACTTGCCTACGGGCACTGGTTCCTGCTCCTGGACACCCCGGGCTTCACCGGAATAGGCATCCACGGCAGCACCAACAATAGGGAATCCATATCAGTCGGCCGCGGCTCGGAAGGTTGCATACGTATGCTGGACGAGGATCTGATACACTTCAAGGAGACGTACGCCCAGATAGGAATGCCGGTCATAATCCTTCCCGAAGACTTCGGCCCCCTGCCGTTCGAAACGGAAGCTCTCAGCGCAGCCTTGTAGTTTACTGTCGGGCTGTCAATCTGGGCGCTCATCGGCATCCAGGCCGCCTGCCTGGCATTTGGCGCAGGTCTTCTTTTCCTGGGCCGGCACATAGGGAAGAAGACAGAAGAAAAGCGGCTTAGATTACTAAGCCGCAAACTCCAGAAACGCGTTAGCTCTTAATCAGTTGGTAAACCAGCTTGCGTTGGTGTTCGCCTCTGCTCCCTTCTGATATTGCGTCGGCACGTAGGCAAAGAAGTCAAAGCCGGCACGCGCCTCTATGGCATCTATAGAGGTGACATAGGCAGCGTCATAATAACTGCCGTTGTGCGCTTCGTTGGTGTAAACGAAAGCTATGCCCTGTGCGCCAGTTATGGTTGAGCCGCTGAACGTGCACTTCATGATGCATTTGTAGAAGTGGCTCGGAATCGGGACGTTCAGGTTGCCGCTGTTGCTGGGGTATGTAGTCGTATTGCCTTCATACAGCACCCCTGTCACTACATACATCATGGTGGTACCGCTGGGAGCCTTTGAAGCAACTTGCTCCTCAAGCTCCGACCATATCCCGTCATTGAAGTTGTTCTGCCACTGTGGAGCCTGGTTGCTGTAGTAGAAGGTCTGCTTGTTCTGCTTGACCGTGGCTTGACGGTAGTTCGAGGCCACGAGGTGTCCCCTGCTGTATCCTACGGAGTTGGCATCATCAAGACCGCTCTGCTGGGTGAGGCTTATGGCCGGATCATTCATCCAACTGTCGTTGCGTCCCACGGAATTGTTGGGCCAGTAGGTGGTGTTCATGGTATGGGCCGTCCAGAGTGGGGCGTACTTGCTCTGGTCGTACAGGACTATGTAGTTCACCGTCTTTTCGCTGCTCGTCGGATGAGTATAGGTATGGACGGCTATCTGGCGGCTGTTGCTGCCCGCACTGAAGCGGTACCAGGTATCGTCTTTGTCGGAATACGTACCGGTCTGAGTCTGCGAGGGGTTCAAGCCGGACACATCCGGCATGCCGTATGCAGTAAGGTATGCAGCCGCACCGGCGGGCACTGCGGTTGTCGGGAACGACAGTACCGAGCCGGCCAGACGCTCCTCATACGCGCCGGTAGCCTCATTATACTCAAGGACATAGGCCTTATAGTAATATGTAGAGCTGGCATTCAGCGGAGACGCTCCGCCTATGGTGCAACTGAAGCTGCCGGAAGCGGCATTGCTGCCATCCGTCGTTACCTTGTTAGGCAGGTTGTTCTGGGCAGTGCCCCAGTAGAAGCCGGTCTCGTAGATTGTCCCCGAAGCTCCGCTGTAACTGCCGTTCAGGACTCCCGCACTGGAGGTAATTGCCGATGCCGCCGAAGTCGTTACGGAAGCAGTGGCAAGCTTCGTGGTTGTGAAGTTGCTTACGCTGCCGTAGCGGTACTCGTAGGACGACGTGCTCTCGTTGTACTCATGCACGTAGGCCTTGTAGTAGTACTTCGTGCCTGCAGTCAAGCCGGTGATGGCTTTGCTGAAGGGAGAACCAGTACCGGTCGCCGCCGCCTTGTTGGGCAGGTTTCCGGATGTAGTTCCGTAGTAGAATCCTACTTCGTCAATTGTTCCAGTTGCTCCCGAGTAGGAGCCCTGGAGGGTTGCCCCTCCAGAACTCACTGCATCGATCCCTCCGGTAACTACGCTAGCGGTAGCCTGCGGAGAGGGGGAACTTCATATTTCAAAGACTATCACTACACTTGAGGTGGTACCTGTGGCGCCGCCTACACTCGTCTTAAAGTATCCTTTCCCGCTTCCAGCTGTTCCAGAATCAGGTTGAGCTGTTGTTCCATAATAGGTGGTGAAAGAACCGGCAGAGCTATTAACAGTTACGCTTTTTATCGTCCCCAAATCGGTACTATTATAGATATATCCTTTGCTCTTCTGCCACTGCATATTTGAGCTATTCTGCATCACTTGGTACGATGTCCATTTTACCTCATACGTCGAAGAATCAGAAGCTACTGCATTAGAAGTCTTTTCATTATTGTTGGCAGCATAAGAAGTGGAGTTGAAGTCCGAGGCGGTAATAGTTAGAGTATATTCTTTTGTTCCACCGCCACCACTCTCCTCAAATGTAGCACTGACACTCACAGCGTGAGCCGGCATAGTAAAGGTCTTTGCGGACTTGATGTCATGATCGGAACCATCGTTGTACACAAGTGTGGAGAGAGCATAACCACTTTCAGGAGTAATATCTGTTATATTGATGGTCGCACCAGCCGGAACTACAGCTCCAGTAGAGATGGTCGTTTCGCCATTCTTTACATTAAATGAACCGTTGGATGGCGTCCTGTTGAAGGTTACAGTATAGTATGGCGTCACGGTTAAGGTATAGGACACTTCCGTATGCTTATACGTGTCACCTGCGGCACCGGCATACGTAGCCTTGATTTCGGTGGAGCCCACGCCCGCCAGCGAAATGATACCTGTGCTAGAATTAATAGTTGCAACCGAAGGAACAGAAGAAGAATAGGTGACAGCCTTATCCAGCGAAGTTGTTATCGTTAGAGTAGGCTGAGCACCATCCGGATCTAACCAGGTGTATGAATCATCAACCTTCTTTACAGAAGCCGTAGTCCGAGTATCCTCACCATTCTTCCAAGCAATAGGCGCGGATGAGCGGCTATCTTGCAAGGTGGCAGTGAAACCCCAGACGACACAACGGCGACCGGAGAATACGACTTCCGCATTCGGATTTGTTACAACAATTGTATACTCTGTGCCTTCATAGGTAGTAGAGAAGTTTGCATTAATCGTTCCAGAAGGACTTCCTGCAGCAGGAGACAGGGAAGCTGAACTGTTGATAGTACCGTTGGTAATGCTGAAGGACCTTGTTCCGGTGGCCCAACCAGCAAGAGTGAACGTAATGGATGAATAGCCTGTGCCGAAAGTTAATGATCCGTCATTGCTGCTAGAACCCATCTTATATGCTAATTTGCCATTATTGGTACCTTGAACCGTGTTAGCGCCGGGAGTGATATCTGAATCAGTCAGCACAATTGCTCCAGAGGTGTCCGCACCTGTGGTGACGACAGATGCAGCGGATTTCTGTGCAGAAATCTTATTGAGGTAATAATCAGGTTCTGCCTGGACGGAAACGAGATAATCCATCTCATACTGTAAATCAGACACTTTGCAGGGGCTGGCATTAGCTTTAACCACAACGTCATCTCCGGAGTCAGGAACAAGAGTGATAACATATCCTGCAGCACCATCAACTGTGGACCATGTCACATCAATAGCATTAGCATCCTCAGCATTAAGAGCTGCTGTGACAGATGCAGGAGCATCTATGGCCTCTCGGGTATCGGTACCCGCAATCACCTCGACCTTGGTAATCTTGGCCTGACCACTGATAGCATGTATGTATGCCGTATGAACATGTGCTTCAGACAAATTTGTTGTATACTCGAGTTGATCGGCAACAAAAGCAACTGTAGCAATATCTCCCGTCTTGGTGCCCTGGGCTGAATCAAGCGTAAGACTGTTGGACGCATTAACTTCAGCTAACGTAATCGTTACACTTGAGATCTCATCCTCGAAATCGGGAAGCTTGATATAGCTGCTGACATCATCTTTCCTAAGCGCAATAACTGAGCTGTTTGCATTAGACGCATTCATTGACCACCTGTCACCATGAGACTTGGCTACAACTGCGTTGTCGTACGAATTTGACAGCTGACTGCTTACGTCACTATACTCAAGATAGGCATAGCAAAGATCAACAGCTTTGTATTCTCCTTCAATATTATCCATATCTACGGAGAAGACCGAAGCCTTACCTATGTTGAATGCAAGACCTTTGGCACTGGAAACATTCACTTCCTTTGTGAAAATCTGAGTCCCCGTCTCCACGACAACCTTGAAACTACCGGGGGTTGATGAATTAATCTCAAAAGGATAGCAAGTGAAATACGCAACCATACCTCCGCTAGCAGTAATATCCTGACCCTCATAATTGAGAATGATGGAATAATTCTGGATATTGGAAGCGTAGGATGAAACGGGTTTTGCAGTTTCCAGATTGAAATTGGTGCGGCCAGCCAGAGCAACTGGCTCGTCACCGACCTTGGCAGAGAAGGTAATCTTAGTAATCGGGGCCTCAGATTCCAGATTCTTGATGGTCATTTTACCAATAGCAACCACACGTGCAAACTGCATCAAAAGGGTGGATGCCTGAGTGGCGCCATTCTCGACTTTTTTGGCAATCAGGAGGTCCTGAGACGCATCAAAGTTAGTGGCGGAAGGAGTCTGGGACGCACTTGTATTAAGAGCAATGCCACCCACGGAAGATCCGCTTTGGACTGCGCTGCTTGGATAGACTGCATAATAATCAAATGCCGTATAGCTTCCTCCTGACTTATCTGCCAACGATACACCAAAAGTCATGGTAGCTCCAGAGTCTGTGGTTACTCCTTCAGAACTAACTGCGGAAGAAGTGATAGCGGCGCCTTCCGTAGGAGTGGCCACTTCATAGACCTTAAGATACTCGCCAGTCTCGGACCACTTGACAGAAGTACCGTCTATGAATGTCTTGGAGTCTTCTTCATCTACAGCAGGCTTATCAGTTGCTATAACGGTTATGATTCTCTCTTTTCCGTTATCAGAAGAACCGGGACCGTTGATTTCTTCTGCACAGGAAGCGGTGATCACCAAGGCCACCGCCCCAAGAATAATTGACAAAATCTTTTTCATAAGGCATCCATCCATTAGAATTCACCGTAATCCTCATCCTCGGTATCGGTACCGGCGGCACCTTCTGCACCGTAATTCGGGCTGTCGTTCAGCAAGATTCCGGCCCTGACAAGCAATGCAGTAATCTCTGCACTGGGGGCCTCGTAAATGAATTTGTCTTTCTTCATAATGATATTTTTTTTGTTGTTAATTTCCTTGAATTCTATAAGCAGTCACGGCTTGCATAACAAACCTCAAAGTTACGTAAACTCTAATTCTCGTGCAAACGATTTGAGGCCCCAAATGGCATAATTTATTAAGAAGTTATGAACAAAGTTATGAACAGCCTCCATTCTTAAATATAATATTCTTACCTTAGCGTGGAATTACGAACCCGCACACCATGATACCTCTCTCAATATTCTCGTTCGATATCCTGTCGGAGAACCTGCTCCTGATCGTTTCCTCGCTGGTTTTTGCCGGCGTTTTGGTGGCAAAGGCAGGCAGCAGGCTGGGGGCGCCTTCCCTGCTTTTGTTCCTGATACTGGGAATGCTGCTGGGGCCGGATGTGCTGGGCTTCCACTTCGACGACATCCGTATGGCCGAGTCCATAGGCCACTTTGCCATGTCGGTAATCCTGTTCACTGCCGGTCTGGAGACTTCCCTGTCCGAAACCAAGCCTGTTATGCGTCAGGGTCTGCTCCTCTCTACCCTTGGTGTTCTCCTGACTGTCATCATGACGGGCGGGTTATTGTCCCTGTCCGGATTCCCTGTCATTTCCTGCCTTCTGATAGCTGCCATCCTGAGCTCCACGGACTCGGCCTCCGTTTTCTCTGTTCTTCGCGAGAAAAAACTCAGGCTTAAAGAGAATCTGAGACCGATGCTGGAGCTGGAGTCCGCAAACAACGACCCGGTGGCGCTTACCCTTACCGCCGTGCTTACACAGTGCTATTCCACTCCGGATCTGCTTGGCAAAGGCTTCTGGGCGGTAGCAGGAACCGGTGCGCTCATGCTGCTGCTGCAGTTGGGAGTGGGTATTACAGTCGGCCTGCTTATCGGGAACGGTGCCGCATGGGTTTTGAAAAGGTTCCATTCCACCAACTTCGCACTCACGGCAATAATGGTTATGAGCCTGGGATTCTTTGCCAACGGACTGGCTCAGCTGTTCAGCGGCAACGGTCTGCTGGCCGCATATATAACTGCCATCATTATCGGCAACAAGGTCGATCTTTCCAACAAAAAGGACATACACAAGTTCTTCGACGGCATTACCTGGATGATGCAGCTGGTAATGTTCATGTTGCTGGGGATTCTGGCTCACCCGTCCCACCTGGGGCGCATGATCCTTCCGGCTCTGATACTGTGCATCCTCATGATGCTGGTCATACGTCCGCTGAGCGTATTTATCTGCATGCTGCCGTTCAGGGACGTCTCCCTGCGCGCCAAGGCATTCGTGTCATGGGTGGGACTTAAAGGAGCAGGTCCCATTCTCTTCGCCCTGTATACGATGGTCCACGGACTGAGCTATTCGGAAGAGGTTTTCGACTTCGTTTTCCTGTTCACACTCTTCTCCCTGCTGCTCCAGGGCGGGTCGCTGGGATGGATGGCCAAGAAACTTAAAGTGTGTTCCGACGCAAAACCTGTGGCCCAGACTTTCGGAATGGATGTGCCGGAGGAGATGGGCCTGATGATGGACCATGTGGTAACGGAAGAGGATCTGGCCCGCGGCGTAACCCTGCGCGAACTGCGTCTCCCTCATGGCAAACGCGTAATGATGGTGAAGCGCGAGAACAAGTTCCTTGTGCCCCATGGCAGCATGGCGCTGATGGTCGGAGACCACCTCATAATGATACATGGGGAATCCGACGATCAGTAAACGTCCGGTCTATAGAATAGCTAGCGGGTCTTGTCGAAGGTGAAATCTTCCCAGGGAAGCTCCGCGTCTTTACCGTCGTCCAGCACGGCGGCCACATGGCACAGCATGGGGAAATCGGAGAGGCTCAGCTGACCGAGCTCCGCTTTCTTCACGACGGCCCTGAATACGCGGCGGGACACCACCAGGCTCTCCAAAGTGACACCGGCAAGAATCTCGACAGCCTCCTCGTAGGTCTTGCCCTCACCGAGCAGTATGCCTATCTTGCGGGTACGGCCGCCGTACACGGTTACATACAGGTCCCCTATGCCTATGTTGGTGCTGTCCTCGTCGGCGCCCTGGATCGCCAGCAGCTTGCGCATCTCCTTGGTAGCCTGATAGAAAGCGCCGGCCTGCGAGTTGAAGTGCAGCCCCGCCTCCGGACCGTTGGCACGGTTCACCAGGCCTATGGTAAGCGCAATGCCCAGGGCATAACCGTTCTTGAGGGCAACAGCGCTCTCCAGGCCCACTACGTCGTTGGTGAGGGAAATATGGTAGTAAGAGGTCTTCATGGCCTCCTTCATCATGCGTATCTCATTGGAATTCTCGCCGCAGAAAGCCACCTCGGAGTGGTCGTGATACACCAGCTCGTAAGAGGTGCACGGCCCTCCTATGGCATTGACGGTACGCCTGATACCCCTCTTTGCCAGTTCCCTCTGCCAGTAATCGGGATAGGAAATGAGGGTTCCGTCCTCCAGATTGATAAGGCCCTTGGTAACGGAAAGCACGGGCATGGAGGGATCCATCTTGGCGAGAACCTCCTCCAGGAACCAGTCAACTCCGAACGACGAAACGCCGCCTATCACGAAATCCGCTCCCGCGACGGCCTCACGCCAATCCTCGAACTGATAATACTTTATACCCGCGGGAAAATCCCTTTCGAACTTGGGATGTCTGCCGGTACTTTTGCAGGCCTCTATGATTTCACGGTCCAGGGGGGTGCCGACAAGCGCCACTTCATTTCCGTTTTCGCGTGCGGGGAACGCCAGGGCGGAGCCCATCATTCCGGCTCCTATAATGGTAACTTTCATAGCACAAATATAACATCTTTTTTCGTATATTTGAGCGGATATCACTGAACATATGGAACCTCACGAAATACAAGACAGCGCCCTGGCGGAAGGCCTGCTCATGGGAGACATAAAAGCGGGCTTCCCCTCCCCCGCCGAAGATGTACGGGAGAAACTGGATCTGGTTAAACTGCTCGTGCGCCACAATGCTTCCACCTTCTTTTTCCGTATAGACGGAGTCTCCATGGTGGACGCGGACATGGACGAGGGCGACATAATAATAGTGGACCGCGCGGTGGAGCCCTACGACGGCTGCAAGGCGGTGTGTTTCATAGACGGCGAATACACCGTGAAAAAGGTGGAGCTGAACGGCCGCGGCGCCGTCCTTCTGCCCTGCAACGAGCGCAACAGGCGCTACAAGCCCATTCCCGTGGGTCCGGACGACGAGTTCCTGATCTGGGGAGTGGTCACTTACATCATCAAGAAGGCATAGCATGTTCGCCCTGGCCGACTGCAACAATTTCTTCGTATCCTGCGAGCGGGTGTTTCATCCCGAGCTCAACGGACGTCCCGTCATAGTGCTCAGCAACAACGACGGATGCGCCGTATCCCGCAGCAACGAGGCCAAGGCCCTCGGAATCAAGATGGGCGACCCCTATTTCAAGGTGCGCGGCATAATAGAGAAATACAGAGTTGCAGTATTCAGCTCCAATTTTGCGCTGTACGGGGATATGTCGGCCCGGGTGCAGCAGGTGCTGCGGCAGTTCGCCCCTGCGGTGGAACAGTACTCCATAGACGAGGCCTTCCTGGACCTGAGGGGCATGCAGCTGCAGGACCCGGATTCATACGCAAAACATATATCGGCGGAGTGCCGGAGGCTTACCGCAATCCCGGTTTCTGTGGGCATTGCCCCCACCAAGACCCTGGCCAAGATCGCTTCCAAACTGTGCAAGCAGTATCCCAAACTGAACGGAGGCTGCTACATGTACCGGCCGGCCGATATAGAGAAGGTGCTGCGCCGCTTTCCGGTATCGGACGTATGGGGCATAGGGAGACGCAGCGCAAGGAAACTGGAGGCCATGCAGGTTCGCACGGCATGGGACTACCGGCAGCTGCCGGAGGCGTCGGTAAGGAAGTTATTCGCGCTGCCCGGATGGCGCACCTGGATGGAACTCAGGGGCGTCCCGAGCATAGAGTTCGAAAACCTTTTGGAGCCCAGGCAGAGCATCTGCGTGTCGCGCAGTTTCGCAAAGGAAATTACGGATTGCGGACAACTGTGCGAGCAGGTGGCCAACTTTGCGGAAAGCGCCGCCTGCAAGCTCCGGAAGCAGCATTCTCTTGCACTTGAGATGTCGGCCTTCGCCTTCACGAACCGTTTCAAGGAAAACGCGCCGCAGACCTTCGGTTCGCATCTCTGCGTATTCCCGGACGGCACTTCCGACCACCGGGCCATAGTGAGTGCGGCCGTGGCGGCTACCCGGGAGCTCTTCCGCAAAGGCTACGCCTACAAGAAGGCGGGGGTGGTCATTTCCAAACTGGTACCGGAAGAGGGGCACAGCGCTTCCCTGTTTGCCGATGCAGGCATCAGCGAGCGGGATGCACATCTTTCCCAGTCCATTGACGAAATTACGCGTAACTTCGGTCCGGGGGCCGTGCTCTTCGGCATTCAGGGAGACGGACGGATAAAGATGTCGCGGGAGCATCAGTCGCCGCACTACACCACACGCTGGGATGATATCCCCAAAGTAAGCGTTAAATGATTTTTTCGAAAAAATTGTATAAATTGCATCGATTTTAACGAGTCTGTCCAGATGAAATTCAAACGCACTCTTATAATGGCCGCAGCCCTGCTGCTCGCAGTTCCGGCAATTGCCGTGTTCAATGAGCAGAACCTCGGCCAGACCATTCATTCACTACGTCTTGAGCTCATGCACAACTATGAGAAGCGTTTAGGCGAAGAGAAGATGTTCTCCGAGCAGTACCGCAAGCAACGCTTCGAGATGGTTTCCATCATGAAGAAGTGCAACGAGCTCTCGCTTATGCTGTATTCCCAGAAACAGGACTTCGCATTCGACCTCACCTATGCGCTCAAGACTGTTACCAAAGAGTACGAGGATTTCATGGACCAGCGCCTCCCGTACGACCAGATTGCCACCAGGCTGGAGCTGGATATAGACCGCTACGCACGTCTGCTGGAGTCGCTGCGCCGCCTCCCGCCGGAGCTGGACAAGATAGAATCCATCCCGGACAGCCTTGCCTACCACAACGACAGCCTGGACTTCCGTGTCAGGCGTCCCGGTCCCGGCACGGGTGTCCGCCCTGTTCCGGGGCAATACGCCGGACGGGCCGGGGCAATGCGCAATATGCCCGATTCTGTTGCCAACAAGCTTCGCCCCTACATTCTGGACGAGGAAGAGTGCAAGGACCGTGACTCCTGCATCTTCTATGCTTCGGAACTGCTCAAAATGTGCGCGTCGCAGAGGGACCGTGTCATTGCCGACAGCACCCACTATCAGCGCACTTACCTGCGCCTGAAAGAGTCTTACGACTATGCCCAGCGGCGCTATGCCATGCTCCGCGAACGCATATTCGTAGAGGGCCAGACTCCATACCCCAAGATAATCGCCGGCTTCCCCCGGTACTGGAAACGGGCAATCCAGGACTGTCAGGAGAAATACAGCCTGAGGCGTGACGTACGCATCAAAGGGAACGCCTCCGGCCCACTCCAGAGCCTGTTCTGGCTGCTCATCGCCACCATTGCCGCCTTGCTCATTCGCCTTAAACGGGAGCAGCTTAAGCACGGACTTCTGCTCTATCTCCCGCTGATGGTATCATCGGCAGCCATGATAGGACTCAGGATAGCCTTTGTGCCCACCTCCTTGATGAACATCATCTTCCCGCCGATGCTGCTGGCGTTCCTGGTGTGGCAGTTCGTGGCCTGCCTCAAGCGCGGCCCCAGGGCTCCCGGCCTGGACAGGGTGCTGGCTTGGACCACCACCG
>CAMYYI010000030.1 GCA_947303465.1 uncultured Bacteroidales bacterium | reverse complement strand
CCGAATTTCTTTCTACAGGCCTCTGGAAGCAGTTCTTTATCGTCAAAAATGTCTCTGATATGCTCGTTAATGGTGGAAGGGGCTTTATCATACAACAAAGCCATTTGTTGCTGAGTAAGCCACACGTTACCATTCTCCAGCCTTACATCTAGCCGGACATCTCCTCCTTCTGACTCGTAAATAACGATATTACCAGTGTCTTCCATAAACATTGATTCCCGATGAGACGGGCTCTTAAAATATAATCATTATTCCCTAAAGTACCTCGATGGCGAATCAATAATGACGGTTGAAATCTTCAATCAGGTTCGAGATTCGATAACGTCTTGTCGGTCAGTGTATCTATATTATTCTCAACGCTTTGCGAATACTCATCAAAAGCCGTGAGGTCTTCAAAAAAGTTCGAGGATTTACCTGTGTAGTCTACGCATTCAAAATAAGTCGCTGAAAATCAGCGACTTATTTTTTTGCTCCGCTGCGGCAGGGGTGGGCGCGTAGAATGCAAGTGGCTGATGGTCAGTAATATACCCGAATTCGTCAGGATCAAAACACCCGGACGATTTTTGATAATCATCTGTCCTGCAAAGATTTACATTTTACGCCAGTTTTGGATAACTCCATCCAAACTCATATCCTTATTAAAATATATTGGCTATCTTTGCAGAAACAGGTTTGCCATGCTGATTCTTAAGAGTCCAATTTCGAGGTCCACGCTGAAAGATTATGCTGCCAACACATTTGGTGACATGATAAAATGTGTCGCGGATGTGGATGAAGAATTGCTGGCTATCGATGCTGATTTGCATGCAGACCTTGAGCGATTGTTATTGGAGAATGGTTCACAGCAGACTTCCCTCTGGGGTTTTAACCTATATCCTGATGAGACTGGAGATGATTTCATCGAATATGATTCCCTAATCAACATCCGTTCTTGGCAGGGCAATCCTTCCAGGGATGTGTTGGACCAGGAAGTGAAGGACAAGATTGCAAGCATCGTTGACAAGTTCATAACAGAATAATGCAGCATCAAGGACTTGTGGATGGCCGATGGGCCGAATTGACTTTCCCGCAGCAGATGGCGAACATCGGCAGCGAGACTTCCCGTATATATAGAGCCCTGGAAGCAGGGAAAGAGGCCCGGGCAGAATCGGCATTTGCACGTTTTCAGGAACTTGTTGACCTCACAATCATGTATGGCCGGGCCGATGCCACGCCCTTGTTCCGTTCAGCGATGCTGGAAGAACTGTGCCGTTTCAGAGAGCTTTATTGCCAGGCTTTCCTTGACCGTAATCTTTCCGAACTGGCTGCATTCAACCGTTATCTTGACCATTTCGCGTCAATTCGGAATTAATCTCATACTCAACACTTTGCGCAAACCTATCGAGTTTCACTAGGTCCCCAAATAAGTTCGAGTTTTTAGCGGTTTGGTCTACGAATCTACAATGCGCTCCGTAAGCACCGTGATATGTACTTTGTTAATAATCAGTTACTTATCAAAAACCGATTATGCAGATTGACACAATCGGTTTTGCGTAAATAGGTGATTATCAGTATTGTACATAGCACGCTACGCCAGGGTGCGCGTTTGGGCCTAAAAACTTTTTTTTGTTACCTTCGTGCTCATATGGTACAACGAATACTGAATCATAAGGATTATCTCTCACCGAAAGCCGAGTGGGCGATCATGAACTATGACTGTTTAATCGCACAGTCTTCACTGGAGAATCCCGGAGAGGGCGAAGAATGGGGTTGGGAGGGTTAGGCTATGAAGAAGCATTTAATTATTCTTTCGGCATTGGTTCTTGCCGGTTGTACCGTTTCTGAAATCGGGGATAATACTGTTGAACTCCGTTCCGAGGGAGCGGTTTACGCTGCCGGATTCGAGGAAGTGGGCACCAAGGTGTACGTAGATACGGATTTGAAGTCTCATTGGACTGCTGATGACAGAATCAGCATTTTTACCTCTACGCATAACGAGGAATACCGTTTTGACGGACTGACCGGAGACAAGTCCGGAACGTTTACCAGGTTTGGGACCGGAAATGGAGAAGGCTCCGAGCTCCCGACATCTTATGCGGTATACCCATTCAGCGATGGCACTTCGATCTCTGCAGAGGGCGAGATTACCGTGAACTTGCCTGCCGTTCAGAGCTATGCCGAAAACTCGTACGGTTTAGGGGCAAATACCATGGTGGCCGTTGCTGAGTCAAAAACGTCTACTGATCTTTTCTTCAGGAATGTCTGCGGCTATGTGGTGGTGAGATTATATGGAGAAGGAAGCGTCAAGTCAATCAGCATCACCGGGAACAATAACGAAAAGATTGCGGGGCAGGCAACCGTGAAAGCCGAATACGGACAAGCCCCGGTGGCTTCAATGTCAGAGTCAGCAACCACCAGCATCACCCTCGACTGTGGAGAGGGTGTTGTACTTGGAAAGACTGTTGAGGATGCTACCTCATTCTGGTTTGCAGTTCCGCCGGTGACGTTCAGCCAAGGATTCACAATCAAGGTGACAAACACCGATTTGTGGAGTATGGAGAAGACGATGAAGGTTGAACGAACTGTTGTCAGGAACGTCAAGAATCCTCTCGCACCTTTGGAAGTGAACTTCGACATTCCGAGGGAAGGGAACATTGAGTTTGAAGATGCCAACTTTAAGGCATACTGCGTCCAGAACTTCGACACCAATGGGGATGGGGAGATTTCGTATGAAGAGGGACTTGCAGTAAAGGCTATTGACGTTATTACTGATAATATCTGTTCGCTGATTGGGGTTGAGCACTTCTCGAATCTTGAACTCCTGGGTTGTAGAGGTTCTGGGTATTCTTGGAATGAAGAAAAGCAAACCTATATTGGGAGCGGGCACTTGAAGGCACTTGATGTCAGCAACAACACGGCATTGCGAGGTTTGTGGTGCCATTACAACCAACTCACCTCTCTTGATGTTAGCAACAAAAAGACATTGCGAGGTTTGTGGTGCTTAGTAAATCAACTCACCTCTCTTGATGTTAGCGGCTGCACGACATTGACAACATTGGAGTGTTGTTATAATCAACTTACGAATCTGGCTTTCAGCAATAGCACAGCGTTGACCTATTTGGATTGTACAGGAAACCAACTCGCGTCATTGGATGTCAGCGAGAGCACAACACTGGATACCTTGTTTTGCGATTCCAACCAACTATTGCTTCTTGATTTAAGTAAGAACACAGCATTGACGTACTTGGATTGCCATTCCAACCATATCAGCACACTGAATGTTAGCAACCATACTGCTCTGAAAGAATTGTTTTGCAGTAGCGACCATCTTACCACATTGAATATTAGTGGATGCTCAGCAATCAAGAGTTTATTTCTTAATTCTTGTACTCTTCTTTCTCATTTGGATGCTAGTGGATGCACATCACTTTCAGACTTAAGTTGCACCAACAGTCCTCTCTCATTTTTAGACATTAGTGGGTGCACATCACTAACTAAATTGACATGCAACAATTGTCATCTTGCATCCATTGATGTATCCACTAATGAATCATTAACAGAATTAAGTTGCGTTTCTAATCAATTATCTTATCTTGATGTTAGCAAGAACACGGCATTGACATGGTTGAATTGCCAATCCAACCAACTATCTTATCTTGATGTTAGCAAGAACACGGGATTGACAGACTTTCGTTGCGGTGACAACCAACTTGCCGTGTTGAATATTAGCAACAACACGGCACTGAAATACTTAGATTGCCCTCGAAACCAACTTACCTCGCTTGATGTGAGCAATAATCTTTTATTAACAACTTTCAATTGCCATTTTAATCAACTATCATCATTAGATGTTAGCCACAACGAGGCATTAAAATCTATGCGATGTTATTCAAATAATCTGACATCTTTGGATATTAGCAATAACCCATTAATGACTCGTCTGCGTTGTTATTCTAATCCATATCTCACTGAAATCTGGTTGAATACAGGACAAACGATAGCAGATTTCCAGTATGACACTGATGTCGCAACAATCTACTACAAATAACAAAACCGAGGCTCCTTCACCGGGAGCCTCGATTCGGTACGGTGATCCCTTGTTTTTATTCCATTTTTGCATGGTGACGTGACTGTGGTGCCTGTAGGAGTCACGTCGCTGGAGGTTTTTCAACACTTTGGGTACAAAACGGCCCATGACGTGACAAAATGGGGTGCGAGAGTCACTTCAGCACGCAAGCCCCCGGGGGCGCAAGGCTACAGAACTCGGCCCTGTGTATGGATTTGTCGCGGATAATGAGTATCTTCGCAATACAATTTCCAACATTGAAATGATTATCCGATTAGAACAACCCCAAGACTGGCGGGAGGTGGAGAACCTCACCCGGGAGGCTTTCTGGAACGTGTACCGCCCCGGTTGCCAGGAGCACTTCGTGCTCAACCAGTATAGAAGCAATCCGGCTTTCATCCCGGAGCTGGACCTGGTGATGGAGGAAGACGGTCGCATTATCGGCCATGTGATGTTCTCCAAGGCCGAAATCACCCTGACCGATGGGACAGCGTTCCCGTCATGGACTTTCGGCCCCATCAGCATACATCCGGACTATAAGCGCAAGGGGTACGGCCTGAAGCTGCTGCAGTATGCCCTGGAGAGGGCACGCAAAATGGGCATCGGCCTGCTGCAGATGGAGGGCAACATCGAGTTTTATAAGCACGCCGGTTTTGACCTGGCCAGCAAACTGAAGATACATTATCACGGCGAACCGGCCGAAAGCGAGGTGCCGTATTTCCTGGCGCAGGAACTCATCCCCGGCTATTGGGGAGACCGCGAGGGCACCTACTGCCCGCCTGCCGGATACTTCGTGGCTGATGCGCAGCCGGAGGCATTTGAAGCCTATGAGGCCAGCTTCCCGCCCAAGAAGAAACTCCTGCTCCCCGGACAACTTCCGCAGTCCCTGCAGGAATGCGCAATGGAGGGAATATAGTATGGCCAGCAACGCTGATTTCGTTCAATACATTGTAGACCAGTGCTCCGGCGCCGGCGAGATTGCCGTCAAGAAGATGATGGGAGACTATTGCATCTACTGCGACGGTGTCCTGTTCGGCCTCATTTGCGATAACAATCTGTATATCAAGATGACGGATGCCGGGGAGGCTGTGCTGGATGAAGTCGTGCTCCGGCCTCCCTATCCCAGCGCCCGGGACCATTTCTATATCGCGAATGTGGACGACCGGGACTATCTGGAGGATATCATCCGGGCAACGCTGCCTGAGCTGATGACGTCCAGGTCAAAAGCCAGGAGAAGTGCGATCAACCGCCAGGTACCTGCATCCCTGGACGATACGATCGCCCCCAATATAGTATGCTCCCAGGACCTGCGGGCCTTCTTTGAGCAGTACCTGGGCGAGGGATTCCGCTTCAAGGTTGAATTCCAGAGCTGGCTGCGGGAGAACGCCGGCCTAAGCTTCCGGGATGCCGTAGAAGCCTATCCTACGCTGATTCCCCGAAGAATGCAAAAAGAATGGAAGTAACCAGGCTGCTTGATATTCACTCCCGCGAGGAACTGTTCCGGTGGTACCAGGAGAATCACGACAAAGTGAATGATTTCTGGTTACGAGTGAACCGGGCCGCTGCTGACTGCCCCGGCGTGGTGCGGTATATCGACGCAGTAGAAGTTGCTCTCTGCTTCGGCTGGATAGACAGTACCCAGAAGAAGATTGATGATGGAAAGCCGGTACAGCATTTTACTCAGCGCCGCAAGGGAAGCAACTGGTGTGAACGGAACCTGATCCGCTGCCGTCGACTGGTGCAGACAGGGGAGATGACGCCCGCCGGATTAGCGGTAGCCCCAGACCTCGACCCAACCCGTTTCGTCTTTGAAGACTGGGTAATTGATTCCCTCAAGGCCGATGAAACAGCCTGGGCAAACTACATGGCTTTTCCGGAAACCTACCGTCGCATCCGGGTGGATTACATCCAGCATTATAGGCAAACCGGCCGCGAGGAACAAGCCCAGAAAGCCCTGCAACGTTTTGTCAAGGACTGCCACTCCGGCAAAATGCAGCCCGGCTGGGACGATTTGGGCAGATTGAACTGATGATTATGAGTTCTTTTCAGATCATCGATAAAGAATCGCTCTCTTTTTTATACCTTTGCGACAATGAAAAGGATTATTGTTTTACTGGCGGCCGTGCTGATATCGGTATCCCTCATGGGCAAGGACGACAAGGTGTTCCGTGTTGGAGTGGATGCCAGCGTGGACTGCTTCGAATCATATAACAATTCCATCACCACCAGTTTCGGCATCGGGGTTCGCACCCGTCTTGGCAAGCGCGACCAATGGTTCAATGTGGTAGGGGGCCTCAGGTACATATACGGAACGCGCCTGTCCGGGATACAGGTGCCCATTCTGTTGAACGTAAACTTTGTAAGGGGCAAAAAGAACTCGGCCTACCTTGGTGCAGGCTATGAGTTTGAGTTTGACTTTATCGGAACCTACTGGGGCTGCATGAAGTTCCAGGCCGGCCTTGCCAGAAAGCACATGGACTTCCGAATCTTCTACAAGCCCTACCAGGGAGACCTGGGTGCCGGAATTACGTACTATTTCTAGGCCTCAATTACAGCAACAGAAGAATTGCAAAGACGTATAGCAGATAGCCCTGAAGCTTAAGACGCCTCGGGGTATTTTCTTTTTGTATCGCCTCCACGTTGTCCACGGCAATAAGCTCCTGCAGACGCCCGGAGTCCGGCAGCTTGCGGAAGGGCCATTTTGCCACCACCATACCGTCGCGCAGCAGTGTTGTTCCCCCGTTTGAGCGGTTGACCGTCATGAGGGTACGGCGGTCGGACAGATAGTGCTGCGGCATTCCTTCCATGTCTTCAGAGAGTATCAGCACCGGCTGCAAACCCGATTCCTGTGACAGCTGCAGAAACTCCGTCACACGCTCCCGGAGGGCCTCGGAGGCCGATTCTGTATCGTACACGGTGAACAGCAGCAGGTCACCGGAGGCCAGCATCTCGTCGCAATACTCTCCCTGCGCGTCGCAGATGGAAAGCAGGGGGGAATCGGCATCCGGCGTGCTATCGGCCTGCATCAGGGTAGCCCCCGGAGCAAAGGGGGTGAAATCCAGGGCAGGAATGCTGAGCAAGAAATAAACAGCGAACAGGAGTACCGACAAGGCGGCGATTCCGAAAGACACATATTTGATCTTGCGCGGCTTGCGCACCGATGACAGGGGGATAAACGCCAGCAGCCACAGCGCACAAAGCGCAAGGTTCTTGATAAACGACTGTAGATGGGTTAGGTGTATAGCCTCCCCGAAGCAGCCGCAGTCCATGGCGGGATTGAGCCGCCACATGATGAAAGTGAGGATGGTGAATGCCGCAACAAGCACGCCGGTGCACAAGGCAGTAGCCACAGGGAAAACGCCGCTGACTAGCGCTGCTCCCAGCAAAGTCTCCAGCAGGGCCATAAAAACGCCTATGAAATTGGCTGCAGGGGCCAGGAAAGTGAGGTGCATGAAAGACAGATACTCCCCAACCACCAGTCCGGCGCCCACCGGATCCATCAGCTTCACGATTCCGGCCCCGAAGAACACGAAGCCTATCAGCACCGCACAGATGCGCCTAACAGTTTTCATAGACAGAACGCAATTTTGCAAATATATCTTCCGGAGGCAGCATGCGGCCCTCAGCATCTGAACAATCCACAACCACGAAAGAAGGATCCAGGGAGGCCTGGCGCAGATACATAGCCCTCACCTTTTTCTGGAACTCAATGTCAGCCTCGTGTATATCCTGGGCGCCATGCAGGTAACCACGGTCGCTTCCGCCCCGCTGCCTGGCCAGGCTCTCCTCCACAAAACCGATGGGAACGTCCAGGAAGATATTCAAGTCCGGACGGGGCAGGTCGAACTGCCCGTATTCGGTATTGAGGATCCACTCCCGCAACTCTTCGGCGCTTTCTTCATCCGGCATCTTTGCACACTGGTAGGCGATGTTGGAATAGACGTAACGGTCCAGGAGCACCGTGGCTCCTCCGGAGAGCGCCTTCTTCATTTCCGGAGCGGCTCCGTGCCGGTCTTCCGCGAACAGCAAGGCAACCAGTTGCGGATGCACCTTGTCTATCTGCCCGAAGCCACCGCGGAGGAACTTGCCTATCAGGCCGCCGTATACCGGCGCGCCATAGCGGGGGAAATGGATGTATTCCAGACTGGGGCAGACCTGCTCCAGATATTCTTTCATCAGGCGGACCTGGGTGGACTTGCCGGCCCCGTCCAGGCCTTCTATCACTATAAGCATGCTACTCCTCAATATACACGTCGTCCCCGGGCTCGACAAAGCCGAATTCCTCACGGGCGAACTGTTCCAACGAATCCCGGGAAGTGGATAACATATGGATCTGCCTGTCCAGGTCGCGGTTTTCCTTCTCCAGCTGTTCTATTCTGCGCTCCTGCTGTCCAAGTGTAAAACCGGCCTGTATCCAACGCACGAGGTTGTCTTTCTTTATGAAGAGAAAGAGCACGAACACGGCCGTAATCACTATCGCAAAACGCAGGAAGGAACGCTGTTCGGCCTTGCTCCCGTCCTTCTCCCGGTTCCATATATCCCTAAATTTTCCCATAATCACAAAAATAGTTAAATTTGCGAATTAATAAGACATTTTTTTATGAAACCTACTCTTTTGGTACTTGCTGCCGGCATGGGCAGCCGATACGGAGGCCTCAAGCAAATAGACGGCCTCGGCCCCTCAGGCGAAACCATTATCGACTATTCCATCTATGATGCGGTTCGCGCCGGCTTCGGTAAAGTGGTATATATAGTCCGGGACTACTTCCTGGAGGCATTCAAGGATTCTGTGCTCACCAAGTACAGCCATGTCAAGTGTGCTGACGGCAGCCCCCTGCAGTTCGATTTCGTAACCCAGGAGCTGGACAAGATTCCCGCCGGCTATCCTGTAGATCCAGCCCGCGAGAAGCCCTGGGGCACCGCCCACGCCATGCTTATGGCAAAGGACGTCATCCATGAGCCCTTCGTGGTAATCAACGGTGACGACTTCTACGGCCGCGACTCCTTCCGCATCGCCGGAGAGTGGTGCCGCGCCCACGAAAACAGCAAGGACGTCTATGCCATCATAGGTTTCGAGGTTGACAACACCCTCAGCGAGTCCGGCGGCGTATCCCGCGGCATCTGCCGTTACGACGAGAACGGACGCCTCACCACCGTCGTGGAGCACCACAACGTACGCTTCGAAGAAGACGGCAAGCTCCGCGGCGACAACTCAGTCACCGGAGAACGCGTCGAGCTCCGCCCCAAGGACCTCTGCTCCATGAACATGTGGTGCTTCACACCCGACTACTTCGAGAAGAGCGCAAAGGCCTTCGAGATCTTCCTCAAGGCCCGCAGCATGGAACTCAAGTCCGAATTCTACATTCCTTTCGCGGTTGACCTCATGGTCAAGGACGGCACCGCCGTATGCGACGTCCTGTCCACCTCATCCCGCTGGTTCGGCGTCACCTTCAAGGAAGACCGTCCCGGAGTAGTGGCAAAATTTGCCGAGCTCGTTGCACAGGGCGTATATCCAACACCTCTGTATTGATGAGAAGGCGCGGCAATTACAAGTTCCTGGGGAAGTTCACCTACTATGTCCCCGGTGTCGGAGGGATATTCGCCCTGCTGGCGTGGCTGCTCGTTGGTGCGTTCGCCGGGGGGCTCCTGACGATACTCCTTGGCGCCGTCCTCGGGCCTGAGGCGGTCACGGAATACGGAACCGTCATCAGCTATCCCGTCATGTTCATCCCGCCCATGATTTATGCCAGTTCAAAAAGCGGAGCCAACTCCATGAACAGGAGCGGATGGAAACTGGACAACAACCACTTCGAGCCTCTCGGCGCCGCTCTCTGCGTAGTGCTGGCCATCGCCGGGGTCTTGTCCATGGGCTTCTGGACCGACGGAATAGTCACCCTGCTTCCGGAGATGCCGGAAAGGCTTAAAGACGCCCTGCTTGGTCTTACGACCGGCAACTTCTGGATCAACTTCCTTGCGGTAAGCATCTTTGCTCCGGTGTGCGAAGAGTGGCTCTGCCGTGGCATGGTGCTGCGCGGACTGCTTGTGAACACAAAGCTCAAGCCGGTCTGGGCAATCATGATATCGGCGCTTTTCTTCGCCTTCATACACCTCAACCCCTGGCAGGCAATTCCCGCATTCATACTCGGCTGCCTCTTCGGTTATGTGTACTACCGCACCGGTTCGCTCAAGCTTACCATGCTGATGCATTTCGTCAACAATACTTTCGCCCTTGTCTGCGGACATATTGACGCCCTTAAGGACATGGAAAGCTGGAAGGACGTAATGCCCGCCGGGAACTATGCCGTGCTTGCCTCGGCCTGCTTTTTGCTGAGCGTACTTGTCTTCCTGGCCTACCGCAGGATAGTCCCTCAGCGGCCGGAAGGAAGTTTTGACGAAGTGCCTTCGTTATTCGAAACTGAGTGAATGCATTGTCCCGCATATGGTTTCCGGCAGCGGTAGTCTCCGTGGCCCTCGCAGGGGTGCTCGGCATCGGGCGTCCTGAGGTTCACTACCGTCTGCTGCCCGACCCTGCGGAGGCCAACGACACCGTGGTCTACGAAAAGGACGCCTACAAGCTCAAGCGCAGGGGCGACCTCGGGGCCTTCACCATTGCGGACAGCCTCCTGAAAGACCAGGGGGACACCACGGAAACCGTGCTGGACACGCTCCCTCACCTGACCGCCAGGGACACCATCAAAGTACCTGACTCACTGCGATATACAGACCCGTTCCGCTTCAAGTACTACGTTGCCCTGATAGATTCCCTCACGCATGTCATAGTGCGCGACTCTCTCAAGCGCAGTTCCGACTCGCTCAAGGTTACGGTAGATACCCTTCTCGCCTGGAGCTTGCAGGATTCGGCAGAGCGGAACCGCCTGCGCGCCCTGCAGGACTCCCTGGACTGGAGAATGATAGACTCCATTTACGTTGCCGATTCGGCTGCGGTTGCAAAGGCGGCCTTCCTCAAATGGTACAACTCCCTCAGCCGCAAGGAGCGCCGTGCATACGACGCCAAGCAGGCTCTGCCGCGCAAGCTGGCCGAGGCCGACTCCATACAGAAGGTCAAGCAAAAGGCAAAGGACGAGAGGGACTCCATAATAGAGTACACACCCCGAATCCTGGAAACCTTCGCCCTCACCGACACGATGCAGTACAAGCGCATCATAGAATGGACGGTGGACCAGGATTTCCACAGGCTGGACGTCAAGGTGCCGGACACCACATACAACGCCCATTATTACGACTATCCTTTCTTCCGCAAAGACGTGAACGCTACCTGGCTGGGTGTTCCCGGATCGCCGGTGCAATACTACAACTGGTTCAACCGTGCCAGTGAGGAGAGGGTGGAGTTCTACACCGCGCAGGAATCGTGGTCGTACTCGCCCAGGACCATCCCCAACTACAACACCAAGACACCGCACACGGAGCTGGCCTACTCCGGCACCCTCCTGGCTGGCGACGCAAAGGAATCGGACAACCTGCATATACTTACGACCCAGAACATACTTCCGGAGCTCAACTTCACCATCTCCTTCGACCGCTTCGGAGGAGGCGGAATACTGGAAAGCGAGACAACCCGGAACAAGACCTTCTCCACCCGCCTCAACTACCTGGGAAAGAAGTACATGGGCCACTTCGGCTACATCTACAACATGGTGGAGCGCTCGGAGAACGGAGGTATAGCGGACAACACCTGGATAAGGGATACCACCGTGGAGCCGAGGGAAATCCCCGTCACCCTCAGCGGAGCCACGTCGAAGATTACCAAGAATACCTGGTACCTCAACCAGCAGTACCGCATACCCTTCGACTTCATAGAGAAACTCAAGTCCCGCAACGACACTACCGCAGTACGCGACACCCTGGAGGCGGCCGTGGACACGATAAACCGCAACATCACCACAGCCTTCATAGGACACAGCAGCGAGTGGTCCACATACACCCGCAACTACACGGACAACATATCCAACACTGCCGGAAGGGCGTTCTACAACAACGTGTTCAACTTCGGCAACGCCAGCGCCGATTCGCTCGGCACCATGAAACTGGACAACAAGGTCTTCGTGCGTCTCCAGCCATGGGGCAGCGAAGGCATAGTTTCCAAACTGGATGTCGGAGCCGGAGACATGCTGCGGCATTACTTTGACAGTTCCTCCGTACGGCCGCAAAAGCACATTGAGAACTCGGTGTATCTTTATGCCGGCGCGGAGGGGCAGTTCCGCAAGTATCTGGCATGGGATGCCAAGGCCAAGTTCAACGTACTCGGTTACACTATCGGCGACACGGAGATAGAAGCAAACGCCGGTTTCAATTTCTATCCTTTCCGCAGGGCCCGCAAGAGTCCGATTTCCGTAAAGGCGCACTTCGAGACCCGCCTGCTGACCCCGGACTACTACACCCAGTACCTGAATACCAACCACTTCCGCTGGGAAAACGACTTCTCCAAGATATCCACTACGCAGATAAAGGGAAGCATCTCCATCCCCCGCTGGCGCTTTGACGCAGAAGTGGGTTACGCCCTTCTTGCCAACAACATCTACTACGACACCCTGGGCATAGTGCGGCAGAACACCATACCCATGAGCGTCATTTCGGCCTCTATTCGTAAGGATTTCGTGCTTGGGCCCATGCACTTCGACAACAGGGTGCTGCTGCAGTACTCGTCCGAGCCGGACATAGTTCCGCTGCCCGCGGTGGCCGCCAACCTGCGCTGGTACGCCCAGTTCGTGGTCCAGAAGAACGAGAGCGGCACCGGAAACGTAATGGAGATGCAGCTGGGTATCAACGCCTTCTGGAACACCGCCTGGTATGCCCCGGCCTGGAACCCAGCTCTCGGAGTATTCCACAACCAGAACGTTACGCTGTACAACAACGGTCCCTACTTCGACATTTTCATGAACATCCAGTGGAAGCGTTGCTGCATCTTCCTCAAGTACCAGAACTTCGGACGGGGATGGCCCATGAGGACCAAGGACTACTTCACCGCAGACCATTTCGTCTATACCGCCGACGGCACTGACGGCCTCAAGCTTGGAATCTTCTGGCCCTTCTACTTCTCCACCGAGAAACACGCCCAGCACTCCCATTAAGCCGCCATGAGGACTCCCGCCAAGCTCGCCGCCGCCTTCCTGGCCCTGCTCTGCGCCGCATCCTGTATTCGCGGGCCGCGGCATGACGGCAGTCCGCTGCGATGTGCCATCAGCATTACCGGGAACGACAGGAGCATGAAACTCCTGTGCGGCTACAATTACGAGCTTGCCACGCGATTTGCCCGCTCGGAAGGGCGCGACGCCGATATACGGCTCGCCGGCCGCAGCGAGAGCATACTGGACTCCCTGAAGCACGGAAAGATAGATCTGGTCATGCTGCCGTACGCCGACAGCCTGCAAGCCGACAGCCTGCTGGTCTGGTATCCCGCCGACAGCTGCGGAATATGGGTTTTTGCCGCAGGCGACGAGGCTCAGGCCGCTTTTGCGGGCAACTGGCTGCAGGAGCTGCACACCGTCCCGGAGTATGCCGGGCTGCGCGAGCCCTACCTTGAGCTCTACAACCCCCTGAAGCAGGACAGCACCGCCTTCATATCCCCCTACGACTCCCTGGTCAAGCTGTACGCAGATACGCTGGGGTGGGATTGGAAGATGCTGGCCGCCCTTATCTACCAGGAATCCAGATTCCGCATCGAGGCACGCTCTCCAAAAGGGGCTTCCGGGCTCATGCAGCTGGTGCCCAATACCGCCAGGAAATTTGGCTGCGACGACTGGCTGGACCCGGAGCAGAACATACGCGCCGGCGTGCTGATGCTCAGGACCCTGGAGAAAAAATACACCCGTATAGCGGCCAACCCCAGCGAGCTGGCCAAATATACCCTGGCCGCATATAACGCCGGCTCCGCCAGAATAAGGGACTGCATCAGCTATGCCCGTCACCTGGGGGCAGATGTCTCCCGGTGGGAAAACGTAGCCGCAGTTATTCCCGACATGAAGCATGACTCCATCGCCGCACTGGACGCCATCAAGCTTGGCGCCTTCCATGGACGGGAAACCGTATCCTACGTGAGGAGCGTCAACCGTTACTACGAACGTTACAAAACTATCTGCCCGTGAAAGCCGTACCATTCATAGCCGGCAAACTCCGCTTCAAAGGACGCCTCGCCATCGTTGCCATCTCCGTGTCATTCTTCGTGATGATACTGTCGCTCGCCGTTTCCGGCGGCTTCCGTACGGAGATACGCAGCGGCATAGCGGATATAGCAGGTGACATCCAGATAAACGGTTCCACCGAGCCTATAGATACGCACCCCAGCTATTACGACAAACTGGCGGCCGCAGAGGGCATAGAGTCCATATCACCGGTCATCTGGAAGCCCGGCATCGTAAAAGGGGAGGAAGATATCTGCGGCGTGATGGTGAAGGGCATACCCATGCCGGACTCCTGCTCGCTGCAGGCCATCATTCCCAGGGAACTCGCCCGGCGGATGAAGCTGAAGGAGGGGGATGCCATGACCACATGGTTCGTTGATGAAAAGCTGAAGGCCCGCCGCTTCAAGGTGACCGGGATAAACGAGAGCATTGTGGATGCAAACGGAGCCATGATAGTAAGGGTGCCCCTGGCGGACCTGCAGAGGCTGTGCGGATGGGGGCCGGAAGAAGCTTCCGCGCTGGAGGTAAACGTGACGCCCGCTTTCAAGGAGACGTGGCCGCTCAAAGCCAAGGCGGACGAGCTTTCCTGGCTATCCTACGAGGAGCACGCGGAAGAAGAGGACATACTGCATGCCGAGACCGCACACGAGCGCTTCTCCCAGCTCTTCGACTGGCTCAACCTGATAGACTTCAACGTGCTGGTAATCATACTGCTGATGACAGTGGTGGCAGGCTTCAACATGATTTCCGGCCTGCTCATACTGCTGTTCCGGCACATATCCACCATAGGAATGCTTAAGAGCATGGGCATGGGGAACAGGGCCATAGCAAAGGTGTTCCTGCAGGTTGCGGCCCGCATAGTGCTCATAGGGACGTTAATAGGAAATGCAGCCGCCCTGCTCTTCTGCTGGCTGCAGGACAGCACTCACCTTATCAGGCTGAATCCGGTGAACTACTTTGTTTCTTATGTTCCGGTGAATGTGAACTGGGGCCTGCTGCTCACGGTCGACATCCTTGCCTTTGCAGGCATAATGCTACTGCTGCTCATCCCCACCCTGTTCATCTCCAAGGTGGATCCGGCAGAGACAGTCCGCGTGAAGTAGCTTATTTCTTTTTCTGCAGACTCTCCAGCCGGGCTTTGCAGGTGGCGCGCTCGGTTTCCGAATCCGTGGCCTCTATAAGAACAGGAAGATACTTCTTCTCCAGTTTTGTATCCTTCTCCTTTCTGGCAAGGATGACGCAGTTCTTGGCCGCCACGTAATCTTTGGGGTCCACCTTGAGGACCTTGTTGTACCAGTTGAGCGCCTTCCTGTTGTTTTGCCTGTAAACCAGCCAGTAAGAGCCCAGGTTGCCCATGAATCCGGTATTGTTGGGATACAATTTGAGCATGGCCTCGGATACGGTGCGGAAAGCCTCGTAAGAACCGGGTGTTGCATTCTGGAACAGGTTATAGCAATATTCCTGGACTGTCTGCCGGAAGCTCTCCTCATCTATAGGCAGGCCGTAATAAGTCCACTCCGGCTTGTTGCTTTTCTGATAGTTTATAAGGCTCAGGAGTTCCCGTGTGGCCATATCCGGACTGTCTTTCTCGTAAAGCATCAGGGCGGTGATCTTGTCTATGCGGTATGCCAGTTCGTTGGGGGCCAGTGCGGCCGCTTTGGTCATGGCGCTCTGGCTCTTGGCGAAGAGGGAATCTTCAAACACCCTGTCTTCGAAGAAGAAAACATCCTTACCGGTACTGTCCTTGAGGCTCAGCACAGGCTCCTTGCCAAGATAACGGTTGCGGTCCCTGGAAATTACGGTGCTGCTCATGGATTTGGCAAGATAGTACTTGTAACGGCCTTCAAACATGGCAGGGTCGTCCGGGAAAGCTGCCTCCCAGCGGTCCAGGATGGTCTCTACGCCCACTCCGGCAGCGCCTACCGCCTTCACTTGCCTGTCGTAACGGGCCTTGAATCCTGCGGCGTCTGTCTGACCCCATGCGGCAATAGCAAGCAGCATGGCTGCAGTTATGGCAATCAAATGTCTCATACGTCTTTAAGTATTCTTCGCCCAGACGGGAGAAGGTTGTTGCAACGGCTCCCCAGATTCTTTACGAAGCCCAGGGGATGCCCCTTGTAGGTTATTACCACATAGCCGCGGGGGGCGTCCGGAAGCACCAGCGAGTCCCTGTGCAGGAAACGCAGGGCCGTCTGCAAATCCACATCTGCGCACGGATAGTCGTCTTTTGCAAAATCTATGCTGAGAGCGCTGTCCGGATGGGGTACGAGGTCGTTACCCTTGCGCACCGGGGCCGGAACGCCGGAACGGATCGGACGGAGCACCTGGAGGTCGTAGCGCCTTAGGCTCCCTGCAGGGGCGGTCTTGACGAGTGCCCCGGCCCACTGGCCCTCTCCGGGCACCTCGCCGGCCTTCAGCAGATTGCCGTATTCGGTCACGCGCACGCCCCAGGCGGCGAATCCTTCTTCCGGCGGAAGGATTTCTCCTCCCAGCTCCCGGGCAGCCCATGCCAGGTTGGCGTCGTTTTCCGCATCTTCGTAGGTGCAGGTGGAATAGAGCAGCACGCCTCCTTCCCTCAGGGCCGGCCATACATCGGCAAGTATGCGTTTCTGGCGCGCCGCACACAGTTCTACCACTGCCGGACTCCATTCCTGGCGCGCCCTCTCGTCTTTCCGGAACATGCCTTCCCCGCTGCAGGGCACATCGGCCACTATTATGTCGAAGTATCCTGGCAGGCTGCGGCCGATGACGGCAGGATCTGCGCTGGTTACCGTCACCGCCGGGTCGCCCCACAGCGCCACGTTGTCCAGCAGCGCTCCGGTACGGTTCTTCATCACCTCGTTGGAAACCAGCGTGAAAGAATCTCCACAGGTCTCCCTCAGAGATGCGGCCAGGTCGGTTGTCTTGCCTCCGGGAGATGCGCACAGGTCGAGTACCCGCAGCCCCTCGCGATTGCCGCAGCGGGCCAGCTCGCGCCGGAAGACATGCCCTACGAACATGGCGGACGAATCCTGCACGTAGTAGCATCCGGCATGGAGAAGCGGGTCGGTTATGAAAGATGGACGGCTGTCCAGGATGCGCCCGTAAGGGCTCCAGGGCACAGGAGTGCCGTCAGGGCCGTCGAGCCCCTTGAATGGGTTCAGTCGTATGGATACTGACGCCCCCTCCATCAGCCCAGGTCCGAAGGGAATTGGGGCTGCTTGCCCTGGGAAACGGTCACCAGCCCGTCTACCGCCTTGTCAAGGGCGTCCTTGATGCGGTTGCCGAGCATGGCCTTCATCATCAGGTTGAGGTCTGCGTCCAGCTCTATCCAGAAGTCGGTGAAACCGTATTCTGCAGGGTCGAAGTGCACAACGGCGCTGAAGTGGAAGGGCGCATCGTCGTCTTCCAGGCGTATGAGGCTGTAGGGCCTGCGCTCCGCTACCCTTACACCTATCGTAAACCCTTTCACGGTGGCATGCAGCGTATCGTAATCGGCTGTAACGGAGTCCTTATACTCCGCGGGCAGATTCTGAACAAAAGCGCTCAGGTCTGTAAAACTCATATATAACTGCTCGGACGGGATGGCCACGTTGCCGTGCTTGCTTTCATAATGTGCCGCCATATCGGGTAAAATTGTTAAATTTGCGAACTGCTTGCAAAGATACAAATTTTCCCATGCACAGGATATACTTCGAAAAACGCTGCATCATTATCTGCGAACCATCGGACCAGGCGCTTGCCGACCCCAACTCCATAGAGTTCCACTTCGGGGAGCGCATAGACATGCATACCCTGGTGAGCATGTTCAAGGCTTCCGAATCGCTGAGCCGCGTGTATATCCCTACAGAGAATACTGAGCGCATGTACCGCCGCCTCTGTGCAGAGTTCCGGGAAGTGAATGCCGCGGGAGGCCTGGTGTCCAACCGGCGGGGGGATTATCTTCTGATAAGCCGGAGCGGCCTCTGGGACCTGCCCAAGGGGCATCAGGAAAGGGGAGAAGACATCAGGGTGACCGCCCTGAGGGAGGTTCAGGAGGAGACCGGCGTGGACGAGCTGGAACTCCGCGACCTTATATGTATAACGGACCACTGTTATCTGCGTGGCGGCATCTGGCATCTCAAGCATACCTGGTGGTATGACATGCTGTACACAAACCCCGTGGACCTGACTCCGCAGCGGGAAGAAGACATAAGCAAGGCGGCCTGGGTGGCCAAATCGAGCCTCCCCCCTTACCTTAAAAATACTTACCCCTCCATACTTGAAGTTTTCCGGGAAGCAAAAGTGTGAAACTTTTTGTGCAGTTGTTCCGTATATAATAAGCATCTTTACTACGGAACACGATGAAACTATCCCAATTCAACTTCGATCTCCCCGAGGAGAAAATAGCCAAGGAACCCACCCGCTGGCGCGACGAATGCAAACTCATGGTCCTTCACAAGGACAGCGGCGAAATAGAACACAGGCAGTTCAAGGATATTCTGGACTACTTCGGAAAAGGCGACCGCTTTGTTTTCAACGACACCAAGGTGTTCCCGGCGAAACTTTTCGGCAAGAAGGAGAAGACCGGTGCCGATATCATGGTGTTCCTGCTCCGTGAGCTCAACAAGGAGCAGCGTCTCTGGGACGTAATAGTAGAACCCGCCCGCAAAATCCGCATAGGCAACAAGCTCTATTTCGGCGAAGACGAGAGCATGGTGGCCGAGGTGATAGACAACACCACCTCCCGCGGCCGTACCCTGCGTTTCCTCTATGACGGTCCGTACGAGGAGTTCAAGGAGTCCCTTTTCGCACTCGGCCAGACACCGGTACCCGAGTGGGTAAAGGAAGACGTCTCCCCGGAAGATGCGGAGAATTTCCAGACTATCTTCGCATCCAAGGAAGGCGCGGTCTCGGCTCCTGCAGCCGGCCTCCACTTCTCCCGCGAGTTGCTTAACCGCATGATACTCAACGATGTGGAGAAGTCTTTCATTACCGTTCACATGGGTATTGGACACTTCCGCAGCGTAGATGTAGAAGACCTTTCCAAGCACCGCGTGGACAGCGAGCACATGATCATAAGCGACCAGGCAGCCAACGAGATCAACAGCACCAAGCGCGCCGGGCACAAGATCTGCGCCGTGGGCGTTACGGTAATCCGTGCCCTGGAGACTTATGTCACCACTTCCAAGGAAATAAGGGCGAACGATACCTGGACCAACAAGTTCATCTTCCCTCCGTACGATTTCTCCATCGCGGATGCCTTCGTGTCCAATTTCCACCGTCCCGGCTCCACCATGCTCATGATGGAAGCGGCCTTCGGCGGCTTTGAGAAGGTGATGAACGCCTACGATGTGGCTCTTGAGAACGACTACCGCTTCGGCCCTTACGGCGACGCGCTGCTGATTATCTAAGCCCTCCCGCAAAAAGAAAAATTCACTATATTTGTCCGGACTAATGAAAAACTTTATGGACCGGACAAACTATGAAACCGTCTGCGGCATTACCCTTAACCGGATTTTCGGATACGAACCGGCCGCCGCAATGAATCTCGTAAGACACTTCGGCTCGCCCGGAGCGGTCTTTTCCCAGGACAGCAAGACGCTGGACAGCGTAATTGGCCCGTACAGCAAGTACAGGGGCCTTCTCAATCATGACGAACTGGAGCTCTCCGCCCGCGAGCTGGAGAAGCTCAGGGACTTCGGCTGCGTTTTCGTAATCTTTGGAGAACCGGGTTATCCGCCGCTGCTGGCGGAGTGCCCGGATGCTCCGGTCGGGCTGTATATCCGGAGTTCAACGCCTCCGGAAGAACTCTTCTGCGGCCGCGACAGCATCTCCATAGTGGGCACACGCGACCTCTCCCCCTACGGCAAGGACTGGACAGAAAGGATAGTCGGAGCCATCTCCCGCTCAAACTCCAAGCCTGTGATTGTCAGCGGATTCGCCATGGGTGTGGACATTACCGCACACCTGGCCGCCCTGGCTTTCGGGCTACCCACCGTAGCGGTGATCCCGGTAGGCATAGACGACATCTACCCGCAGCGTCACCGCACCGTCGCGGAGAAGATGCTGCGCACTCCCGGCTGCGCCATCGTTACCGATTTCCCTCCGGGAACCAGTCCAGTAGCATTCAACTTCCTGCGCCGCAACCGCATCATCGCCGGCATGTCCCGGGCCACCATACTTACAGAATCCAAGGCCCGTGGCGGAGGCACCATGACGGCCCGCCTCGCCGCCAGTTACGGGCGCGAGCTCTTCTGCCTTCCCGGGCGCATAGACGACCTCCGCTCCGCCGGATGCAACATACTGATTAAAGAGCAGTTGGCAGAAGCTATCGCGGATCCGGACGGCATTGCCGCCCAGCTCGGTCTTGGGTGCAAGAGAAAGGGAGTCAAAGAGCTGGAAGAACTGCTCCTAAGCTGCTACGGAAGCGCGGGTGAGCAGGTGTGCGCCCGTCTCTGCGCCGTCGCACGCTTCATCAAAAGCAACCGCGGAGTAACGCCGGAAGAGATATGCCGCAAACTGGAACTCCCCTACGGCGACGTGGCTGCGGCGTGCAGCCTGCTGGAGAGCGACGGATTCATCTGCATGGATTTGCTCCAGCGCTGCTCCATTGACAACAAAAAAGCGTATCTTTGTGCCTGATGTTGTTTGTTGACACCCATACGCATCTCGCAGACGAGGCTTTCGCAGGCGAAGAAGACGCCGCCGTCGGCCGTGCCGTAGCAGCCGGAGTGACACGTATGCTCCAGGCCGATACCGGCAGTGCCGACAGGGAGGCTTCCTATGCCCTGTGTTCGCGGCATCCCGGCGTACTCTTCCCCATGCTCGGGCTGTATCCGGGAAACGTGGAGGAGAACTGGAGGGACGAGGTGGACGCCATGACGCCCTGGCTCGAACGCAAGCCCGTAGCAATAGGTGAAATAGGGCTGGAGTACCATTACAGGCCGGAGACCGCGGAGCTTCAGAAAGCGGCCCTCAAGGTCCAGCTGGAGCTCGCGAGGGACCTCGATCTGCCGGTAAACATTCACCTGAGGGAGGCCACGGAAGACTTCTTCTCCGTTATGGACGAGTGCCGCGGAATGGGCCTGAGGGGCAACCTGCACGCCTTCAGCGCAAGTGCGGAAGTATTTGAGCGAATGCAGCGATACGGCGAGTGGTATGTGGGGATTGGCGGCGTGCTGACCTTCAAGAAGGCGCACATAGCCGAGGATGTAAAGCGCATACCCCTGGAGCGCATACTTCTCGAGACCGACGCCCCTTACCTGGCCCCCACACCCCTGAGAGGCACCCGCAACGAGAGCGCCAACATCCCCCTGATAGCCGCCAGGCTTGCCGAGATAAAAGGCGTGAGCCTGGAAGAAGTGGCATCCGTAACAACCAGAAACGCCGAAACACTGTTCGCAATATGACCAAAGACAAAGCGTCCGTACTCCTGATCTACACCGGAGGTACGATAGGAATGAAGGAAGACCCCGCAGACCAGACCCTGAAGCCCTTCGACTTCGGCAGCCTGATGCAGGAGGTGCCCGAATTGCGCAAATTCGCCATTCAGATTGACTCCTATACCTTCGACCCGCTGATAGATTCCTCCGACATCGAACCGGGCATGTGGAAAAAACTGGCAGACCTGATCTGCAGCAAATACGACTCCTACGACGGATTCGTGGTGCTTCACGGCACCGACACCATGTCCTACAGCGCCTCCGCACTGAGCTTCATGCTGGAGAATCTCGGCAAGCCCGTCATCTTCACCGGCAGCCAGCTTCCCATAGGCCTGCCGCGCACAGACGGCAAGGAGAACCTCATCTCGTCAGTAGAGATAGCAGGATCCATGGAGAGCGACGGCAGCGCCACCGTCCCGGAGGTGTGCATCTTCTTCAACGACCTGCTGCTCAGGGGCAACCGCAGCACCAAAGTGGACGCCGGAGGCTTCGACGCCTTCCGCTCCCCCAACTTTCCGCCTCTCGCCGAGGCCGGCATCGACATACGCTACAACCGCGACCTCATACGCCGGCCGTCCGGAAAACCCTTCTCCGTAAGCACGGACATGGACACTGCCGTGTCTATACTTAAAGTGCATCCCGGCATTACCGAGAGGGTTGTGGAGGACATACTTCTGGGAAGGCGGACCAGGGCGGTCATAATAGAGACCTACGGCTGCGGCAACGCACCTTCCCGCGACTGGTTCCTGGACATAGTGCGCGAATCCGCTTCCAGGGGCAAGATACTGCTGGACGTGACCCAGTGCCTTAGAGGCGGCGTCAACATGGACCTGTACGCCACCGGACGCGCCCTCAAGGACGCCGGAGTACTCTCCGGAGGGGACATCACCACGGAAAGCGCCCTGGGCAAACTTTTCTTCCTCATGGGCAAGTCCGATGATAATGAATATGTTAAGGCTAATCTGGAGGCCGACCTGAGGGGAGAAATCTCGCTGTAGGTATTGAATATTGAATATTTTTTGCTAAATTGCACCGATTTCGTTTGGAAATTAATTTTATAACTAATACATCACATCAACATTTATGAAAAAGTTTTTCATGTTTCTGGCAGTCGCTGGCGTAATGGCCTTCGCTGCAAACACCGCATCCGCCCAGGACGAGCAGGCAGCCCCCGCTCAGGAGGAAGTTGCCGAACCCGCTGAGATGACAGCAGCCGACCTCCTCGCCGGTACCGGCGAAGAGATCCCTCTCCATCAGGCTCTCAAGACCAAGTTCATCGAGGGTGGTGCAGGATTCATGTCCCTCATCATTATCTGCTTGATCATCGGTCTCGCTCTCTCTATCGAGCGTATCCTTTACCTCACCTTCTCCAAGACCAACACCAAGAAGCTTCTTGAGAATGTAGAGAAAGCTCTCGCAGAAGGTGGCGTGGAAGCAGCCAAGGACGTCTGCCGCGAGACCCGCGGCCCTGTGGCATCCATTTTCTATCAGGGTCTGCTCCGCTACGACCAGGGTATCGACGTCGTTGAGAAGACCGTCGTTTCCTACGGCTCCGTGCAGATGAGCGAAATGGAGAGCGGCCTCAGCTGGATTTCCCTGTTCATCGCCATCGCCCCGTCTCTCGGATTCCTCGGTACCGTTATCGGTATGATCAACGCCTTCGATGCTATCCAGGCTGCAGGTGATATCTCCCCTAACGTTGTTGCAGGCGGTATGAAGGTGGCCCTTATCACCACCGTCGGCGGTTTGATCGTTGCCATGATCCTCCAGGTGTTCTACAACTACATCCTGGCCAAGATCGACGGTCTCACCATCGACATGGAGGATTCTTCGATCTGCCTGATCGACATCCTTACCAAATACAACGCTAAGAAGTAACCTGTTTCAGAAACATCGAATATGAAACTCAACAAGATATTTAAATGGGGTATGGTAGCGCTGATTCTCGTCAGTGTCATCCTCCTTATCTGGGGCTTCTCCCAGGGCTTTGGAGGCAACACTGTCGACGTTCTGCTCTATTGGACCTACGCTATGCTCGGCATCGCCCTCTTCAGCTGGGTGGTGATCGGCCTTATCGTGGGTGCAAAGAACGACCCCAAGAGCCTTGTCAAGATCGGCATCGTCATCTTGGGTGTGGCAGCGCTCTGCTTTATCGCCTGGATTCTGGCGAAGGGCGATCCCGCAGTGGGCTACACGGGAGTACCCGTGTCCGCAGGCACGTTGAAGCTTACTGACAGCATTCTGAACCTGATATACATCGTCGGCGGCGCAGCCATCCTGGCCATCATCGTCGGTGAAGTACGTATGTCCATCGCAAGCAAGAAGTAATTATGGGCAAGAAGAAAGTACCAGCAAT
>CAMYYI010000029.1 GCA_947303465.1 uncultured Bacteroidales bacterium | reverse complement strand
TAGCCAGCTTGTTCTGCTCCAGTGGCAAAGGCCTAAATTGCGTGCGCGACAGCCCAGGCGGTACTCCAGGCGGCCTGGAGGTTGAAGCCGCCGGTGACGGCGTCGATGTCGAGAACTTCGCCGGCGAAATAGAGACCAGGAATGCGGCGCGATTCGAGGGAATCCGGCCGTACTTCGTTTAGGGAAACCCCGCCGCAAGTGACGAATTCTTCTTTGAATTTAGCTCTTCCGACGATAGGGTAACTATCAGATATTAAGGTGTTTACCAAACGTGAAAGGCCCTTGCTGCCCAGCTCTGCCCAGCGGCAATCTTCACGAATTCCTGCACGCTGCAACAAGTGCCTCCACAAGCGGTCGCTCAGCTCTTCGGGATGCGAGTTGGCTATCATACGCCCGCTGTCACCATTAGCCGCCAATTGCTCTCGGACCGAGGATTCAGAGCTGTCCATCCAATTCACCAGCAGAGTTCCTTGATATTGTTCAGCCGCCAGCCATCTGGCTGCATAAGATGACAGCCGCAGAGTCGCAGGGCCGCTTACGCCCCAGTCGGTCAGAAGCAGTGTGCCGTGTGAACGGAAGCGCGTTCCGGCTATTCCGAGAGTGACGTTATCCACCACCGTTCCCATAAGTGAACGCAGCCCGTCATTATCTATCTTAAGCGTGAACAGTGACGGCACATCCGGTACCAGTTCAATACCCGTCCCTGCCAGCAAATGCGCAGTTCCGCCACCTGTGGTAACTACCATAGCATCGTAGCCTGACAGCTCTGAAATATTTGCTATCTTTCTGTTACACACCAACTTAACGCCGAACTCACGCATCGCCCTTTCCAGTACGTGCACTATCTGCATTGCATCCTGGCTTTCCGGAAAAACGCATCCGTCCTCCTGGGTTACAAACCTTACCCCGTATTCCCCGAACCAGTTCAGGCAATCCGACGGCCCGAAAGAATGCAGCAGCCGTTTCATCAAGTTTACCCCTCTGGGATAAACGTCGGCAAGGGCTTCAACGCCCTCGAAGCTGTTCGTGATATTGCATCGGCCGCCGCCGGTCAGTCCCAGCTTGATCATAGGACGTGATGCGGCTTCGTACACGGTCACTTCATAAGAAGGGTAGAGGCGCTTTATCTCCACTGCGCAGAAACAACCGGCCGCCCCGGCTCCTATGATAGCAATATTCTTCACATTACAAAGATAATAAAGACTTATAAATACCATCTTTGATTTGCATCATTCTTCAATTTGAAGTATCTTTGCGAAATGTTTCGAAACGTTTCTTTTATATGTGTGGAATAGTAGCATATCTGGGGAACAGAGAGGCCTACCCGATATTGATAAAAGGCCTTCACAGGTTGGAGTATCGCGGATATGACTCCGCCGGTACAGCCATTCTGAATGATGCAGGACAACTTAATATATATAAGGCAGTTGGAAAAGTCTCAAACCTTGAGCAGGTTGCCATGGGGCATGACTGCTCAGGCTCTATAGGCATTGCCCATACCCGTTGGGCTACGCATGGCGCCCCTAACGAGGTTAACGCTCATCCCCATCTTTCTCAGAGCGGTAACTTGACGATGGTCCATAACGGAATCATAGAAAACTCTTCCGTGCTCAGGGACCAGCTTAAGCAGCGTGGCTTCGTTTTCAAAAGCGAGACCGACACCGAGGTGCTGCTGCAGCTTATTGAGTACACCCAGCAAAAGGAGGGCGTGGATCTGGCTTCTGCAGTGCGTGCAGCGCTTAAGAAGGTGATAGGTGCGTATGCCATTGCCGTCATTGACCGGAAAGAGCCGGATACCATTGTAGCTGCGCGCAAGAGCAGCCCGCTTGCGATAGGGCTGGGAGAGGGCAATTGCGAATTCTTTATCGCCAGTGACGCATCTCCTATCGCCGGATACACGAACAAGGTAGTTTATCTGAACGACGAAGAAGTCGTAAGCTGCCGCAGGGGAGAGGAGCTCCACATCACTACTCTCAATGCAGAGAAGGTCGATGTGCGCGAGAAGGAGATTGATCTGGATGTTACGATGCTGGACAAGGGCGGTTTCGCCCACTTCATGCAGAAGGAAATTTTCGATCAGCCCGCTGTCCTGAAAGACTGTATGCGCGGCCGTCTTCTTCCGGCACACAGGCGTATCGTTCTGAGCGCTGTAACCGAGCACAGGGAGGAGTTGATCAACGCAAAGCGCTATATAATGGTGAGTTGCGGTACCTCATGGCATGCCGCCCTGATCGGCAAGCAGTTGATAGAAATGTTCTGCCGTATCCCCGTGGAGGTGGCCTATGCCAGCGAGTTCCGCTACAGCGACCCGGTAGTCGGCCCCGGGGATGTGGTGTTCGCCCTTTCCCAGAGCGGTGAAACTGCAGACACTCTTTCTGCAATTCAGCTGGCCAAGGAACGCGGCGCCATGATTTTCGGTATAGTGAATGCGGTCGGCAGCAGCATTGCGCGCGCATCCGATACCGGAACGTATATCCATGTGGGCCCGGAAATCGGAGTCGCCAGTACCAAGGCGTTCACCGGTCAGACTACCGTCCTGGCGATGCTGGCTCTTGCAATCGGCCGCGAAAAGGGGACGGTGAGCGAGCAGGTCTATCTCGATACCATTGCAGAGCTTGAGACGATACCGGACAAGATATCCCGTATCCTTGAAAAGGACGATGAGATCAAAGCGCTCGCGGCAGAGTACGCAGACAAGAAGAACTTCCTCTATCTAGGGCGTGGAATGAACTATCCCGTAGCTCTGGAGGGGGCCCTTAAACTTAAGGAAATCAGCTACATACATGCCGAGGGATATCCTGCCGCCGAGATGAAGCATGGCCCTATTGCCCTGGTCGATAAAGACATGCCCGTGGTTTTCCTGGCCACTCATCACAACCTGTACGAGAAGATACTCAGCAACATGCAGGAGGTGGCGGCCCGAAAGGGCAGGGTACTCGCAATAGTGAGCGAGGGAGATACCGTGGTGAAGAATATTGCAGAGCATGTAATTGAAGTTCCTCATACACTCAATTCCCTTTGCCCGCTTGTATCTGTAATACCCCTGCAGCTTCTCGCATACCATATCGCAGTCTCCAAGGGCCTTGATGTAGACCAGCCCAGAAACCTGGCCAAGAGTGTAACCGTAGAATAATAAACAGATGAAATACAGAGAATTACATAAGGATGAAATAGTCGCGTTGCAGAATAATGGCTGTGTCGCGGAAGACTGGTCACAGATAGAAGTGCGCGATGGATTTGACGCGACATACATACGCAATACCGATTTCAGCGGACGTATACGGCTGGGCATTTACGAGAAGTCCTTTACTCTTCCCGGGGGCGTCAGGCGCCACTCCGGCATCACGGATGCAACCCTGCATAACGTATGTGTGGGCGACAACTGCTGCATACGCTCAGTGCGCGGCTACATAGCCAATTATGATATTTCTGACGACACCCTGATAGACAATGTGGGTATTATTGCGACAGAAGGGGAGTCTGCGTTTGGAAACGGTGTAAAGGTATCGGTACTCAGCGAAACCGGCGGTCGGGAGGTGATAATCCATGACCGGCTGTCGTCCCATGAGGCGTACATGATTGCCCTTTACAGGCACAGGCCCACTTTCATAGAGAAGATGAACGCCATCATAGACGCTTATGTCAAGACATGCCGTTCGTCCCGGGGTTATATAGGGCGTGGCGCCAGCATAAGCGGCGTATCCAGTATAATCAATGTCCGTATTGGGGATGCAAGCAGGATAGAAGGCGCATTGTCCCTTTCAAATGGCTCCCTGAACGGAAGTCAGGCAGCTCCCGTGACAGTGGGGCAGGGTGTCATCTGCGAGGACTTCATTATATCCGAAGGCAGTTCAGTCACCGACGGAGTAATGCTGACTCGCTGTTACGTCGGCCAGGCCTGCGTTTTCGGCCATGGATACTCGGCAAGCGATTCTCTATTCTTCAGTAACTGTCAGGGCGAAAACGGGGAGGCCTGTGCCATTTTCGCCGGCCCTTATACAGTAACGCATCACAAGAGTACGCTGCTTATTGCAGGAATGTTCTCTTTTATGAATGCCGGCTCCGGTTCCAATCAGAGCAACCATATGTACAAGCTGGGGCCCATACATCAGGGCACCCTGGAACGCGGCGCAAAGACGGCTTCCGACTCCTATATCCTGTGGCCCGCGCGTGTGGGCGCCTTCTCCCTTGTAATGGGGCGCCACGTTACTCATTCCGACACCACCAACCTTCCCTTCTCATACCTGATAGAAAAAGGTGAGACTTCGTATCTGGCACCAGGCGTGAACCTGCGCAGCGTGGGAACCATCCGGGATGCCAGGAAATGGCCCAGGCGCGATGGCCGTAAAGGGGAGGATATCCATGACCTTATCAACTACAACCTCCTTTCGCCTTTTACCATCCAGAAGATGATAAAGGGCCTGCTCACCCTGGAAAACCTGCGTTACGCCAGCGGCGAGCTGTCCGATGTATATTCTTTCCATAGCGTCAAGATTACCAATCATTCGCTGAAGAGGGGAATGGAGCTGTATCGTATCGCCATAGACAAGTTCATGGGCAACTCTCTGATTTCCAGGCTGCAGGAGAGCGATGGCAGCTTCCAGACGCTGTCGGAAGCCCAGCTCCAGGCAAAATTGCGCCCCGATACGCCGATAGGCTCCGGAGAGTGGGTGGACATCAGCGGCCTTATCGCTCCCAAGTCAGAAATTGCGGCCTTGATGAGCGGGATAGAAAGAGGTGAGATAAACAGCCTGGAAGAGATACGCAGCTCATTCAAACTCATGGCCGACAACTACTACAGCTATGAGTGGACCTGGGCCTTCCAGCACATTCAGCAGCTTTACGGCATCAATCCTTCCAAGATTACCAAGGCGGAGGCTGTAAGCCTTATAAACAAATGGCGCGAGGCGGTTGTGAAGCTGGACAATCTGATTTTCGAAGACGCCCGGAAGGAATTCAATCTGGCTTCCAAGACCGGCTTCGGTGCAGATGGGGACAAGTCCCAGAAAGAGAGTGACTTTGAGCAGGTACGCGGAGATTTTGAATCGAACGACTTCGTGCGTTCAGTGCTGGATCACATAGATGCCAAGACAGAGTTGGGCAAGAAAGCCGTTGCTGCTTTGGAAACTGAATAATGTGAGCAAAAAGTATTATATTTGTGGGAATCCATAACCACAAGTATAATATGTCCAAGAAAGCCAAAAACGATGGAAAATACGAGTGGAGCTATTGCTCCCTCGGCGGAACCGTACGCATAAACGTCCAGAGCGGAGAAGACATTGCCCACCTGGGAGAACTCGACCAGAAGCTATGGACCGTTCTCAGTTGCCCCGTACAGGGTCTGGAGTTCGATGAAACAACCCTGAGGATGATTGATACCGACGGGGACGGGAAGATTCGCGTCAAGGAAATCATCGCAGCTGCCGAGTGGCTCACATCAGTCATCAAGGACAAGGATCTCATCCTGAAAGGAGATTCCGTCCTTCCCCTGAGCCAGATAAACACCGATATCGAGGCGGGCCGCAAATTGCACGGTTCCGCCCTTCAGATACTCTCCAACCTCAAGTTGGAGAAGGATGAGATTTCCATCGAAGACACTTCGGACAGCGTAGCCATATTCGCGGAAACCGGGGCCAACGGTGACGGTGTTATTACCGAGGCCTCCACCGGCGACGAAAAGCTCAAGTCGGTGATACGCAATATAATAGAAACTACCGGCTCGGCTATGGACCGGAGTGGCGCAGCCGGCGTGACTGCAGATCATATCGAGGAATTCTACACCGCCCTCGCAGACTATTCGGCATGGCAGGCCGCCATAGCCCCTGAAATACTGCCGTTCGGCGACAACACCCAGGCAGCCCTGGATGCATGCAACGCGGTGAAGGAGAAAGTGGCCGATTATTTCATGCGCTGCAAGCTCATCGCCTTCTCGGAAGCTGCCGCCCCTGCACTGGACGTATCTGTTGACAGGATCAGCGAGATAGCGGCAGACGACCTCGGTGCACGCGAGGACGAAATATCCACTTATCCTATCGCCCGCCCTTCCAAGGAAGGAGTTCTGCCTTTCGACGCAATCAACCCTGCATGGAAGGCACGCATCGAGGCGGTACGCGCCCTTATTCCATTTGAGGGCAAAGGCATTACAGAGGCTGAGTGGAATGCCGTTCTTGCCAAGTTCGACCCGTATATCGCCTGGATGGGTGCCAAGAAGGGCGAAAATGTGGAGCCTCTCGGCCTGGAGACTGTGAATGCATTGCTTAAGGAGGATTCCAAGGCGGCCCTGCTCGCCCTGGTAGATGCAGACAAGGCTCTGGAAGAAGAAGCCAATTCAATCGACGAGGTGAATAAGCTTACCCATCTATACCGCGATTTCTATAAGTTGCTGAGGAACTATGTGATTTTCAGCGATTTCTATTCCCCGAACCAGGACGAACCGGCAATATTCGAGTCCGGCAAATTATATATAGACCAGCGCTGCTGCAGGGTATGTATCAAAGTTTCCGACATGTCGCAGCACTCCGATATGGCCGCTCTGAGCGCCATGTTCCTTCTCTATTGCTCTTGTACGTCCCGCACCACCGGAAAGACTATGGATATAGTGGCCGCGATGACGGATGGCAGTACCCGCAACCTTCGCCCCGGCCTGAACGGCGTGTTCTACGACAGGGACGGCCTTGACTGGGATGCCCGCGTAGTTAAGGTTGTGGAGAACCCCTTGAGCGTAAAGCAGGCTTTCTGGGCCCCGTACATCAAATTGTGGAATTTCATCAACGGACTCATCAACAAGTCTGCAGCCGAGAAGGATGCCAAGGCGGTTGAGAATCTCCAGGCGAACGCTTCCGCGGCACCGGCAGATGCTGCTGCCAAGAAGCAGCCGTTCGATATCGCCAAGTACGCCGGTATCTTTGCAGCTGTCGGCATGGCTCTCGGACTTATTGCAGCGGCCCTTGCCGCTATAGTCTCCGGCCTGGCCAAGTTGCCCTGGTGGGGCATACTGCTGATCTTCGTCGGCATCATGCTCCTCATTTCCGGGCCTTCGTGCTTCATCGCCTGGGGCAAACTGCGCCGCCGCAACCTGGGCCCCGTGCTCAATGCCAACGGCTGGGCTATCAACTCCGGCGCCAGGGTCAACATTCCTTTCGGACGTACCCTGACCAGCGTGGCAGAGTATCCGAAGCTCAAACTGGACGATCCTTACAAGCCCCGCACGCCGCTCTGGCGTATAATCCTTCGCTGGTTCATCGCTCTGGCTGTAATAGCGTTCGGAGTGTTGTACTTCACCGGCAGCCTTAAGTGCATAGGACTTCCTTTCCCTAAGGAAAAGCCGGCAGAGGAGCAGGTAGAGGAGGCACCGGAAGCCATTGCTGCCGAAGACGCAGCTCCCGAAGTTGTGGCGGAGTAATGGATAATTTGATTGATAAGTACTTACCAAGGAAGGAAGAGGCCAATGTAGGCCTCTTCTGCGACTGTTTCCCTCCTGTCATGGACGGCGTGGCCGTCTGTATGGAGAACTATGCCAAGTGGATACAGAAGAAAGCCGGGGGAGTCAAAGTCATCACTCCCAAGGTGCCCGGAGTAGATTACAGCAATCTGGAATATCAGGTGCTGGATTATCTTAGTATGCCGGTGCCCAAACGTCATCCTTACGTTACCGGTATCGCAGAGGTAGATCCAAGGTTTCTGGCAAAGATCTCCAAGATCCGTTTCAAGATAGTGCATGCACACTGCCCGTTTGCAAGCGGACTTGCGGCACAGAGGCTTGCCAAGCTGCAGGGCATACCGTGCGTGGCAACCTTCCACTCCAAGTACAGGGACGACTTTGCCCGTGTACTTCCCAAACCGATTGTGGACGGCATCATCAAGTATATCATCGAATTTTATGAGAACTCCGATCTGGTGTGGGTTCCTCAGGAATCGGTGATAGACGTCATTCGCGAATATGGGTACAAGGGCCCAGTGGAGGTTATGGACAACGGCTCGGACCTGGTCGCCGACTATCCTGAGAAGTATTTCGTGGAAGCGCGTCAGGCCCTCGGCATTAAGCCGGAGGAATTCGTGCTGCTCTTCGTGGGCCAGCATATCTGGGAGAAGAACCCCCGTCTGGTCATTGATGCGCTCGCCGGAATGGGCGACGTGCCCTTCAGGATGTATTTCGTAGGCACCGGTTATGCAGCTGAGGAGATGAAGCAGCTGGTAAGTGAGAAAGGCCTGGACGACAAGGTGACCTTCGTGGGCATGCTGACGGACCGTGCGGCCATTACACGTTATTACGCCGCCGCAGACCTTTTCCTCTTCCCGTCGCTGTACGACAACGCCCCGCTGGTAGTGCGCGAGGCCGCCGCCCTGCATACTCCGGCCGTCATGGCGGAGGGCTCTACCGCATCTACTATATTGACCGACGGTGAAAACGGCTTCCTGGTGAAGAACGATCCTGCCGAAATGGAGGCATTGCTCCGCAAGCTCATAGCGGACCCGGAAAGAGTGCACAGGGTAGGGGTGCAGGCGGCAAAGACCATTGTGCGTTCCTGGGAAGACTGCGTCGGCGAAGCTGTCGACCGTTACAACGTGCTTCTGAGAATCCGTAATCTCCCTACAATTGACAAGATATGAAAAGAATTTTTTTAGCATTTATCCTATTAGCTATGACAGCTGCATCCTGCTGCAATGGCAGCGACCCTAAAGACGCCGCCCGCGAGGCAGTGCTTGAGAATATCGCGAACCGTAAAAGCGTTCGCGCATACACGGATGAACCCGTGAGCGATGCCGATATCGAAACCCTCCTGCGTGCCGCCATGGCCGCCCCTTCCGCCATGAATCGCCAGCCGTGGGAGTTCATAGTGGTTAACGACAGGGATTCCCTGGATGCCCTTGCCGGCAAGCTCCGTCATGCCAAAATGCTTGCCCAGGCCCCGCTGGCCATCGTTGTCTGCGCAGAGACCATGCTTACCCTGCGGGACGGAACGGTGGTCGAGAACCTTTTCTGGGAACACGATGCCTCTGCTGCAACAGAGAATCTGCTGCTGGCTGCAGAAGCATTGGGCCTTGGTGCTGTCTGGACGGCGGCATCGGATCCCGAGCGCTCAGCAGTCGTGTGTGAGGCACTCGGCATTACCGGAACGGTCAAACCCCTGTGCGTCATACCCATAGGCCATCCTGCCAACCCGGATGAGCAGCCCAAGGATAAATGGAATCCGGACAAGATTCACTGGAACCGCTGGTAGCTTTCCCCCCCTGTCATTCTGAGCGCAGCGAAGAATCTGCAGCGAAGAATCTGAAATCGAAGAATCTGATGAACGTTAAACTGCTCCAGCAGGACATAATCTGGGGAGACCCTGAGGGTAACCGCGCACATCTGGATGAGGTACTGACCAGGAATGCCGGTGCGGACCTGTATGTGTTTCCGGAGATGTTCACGACCGGTTTTGCTACCATGGACGGGGCGACGGTTGAGGAATCAGACGCGCCGGTGCTGGCATGGATGAAGGAAAAGGCACGCCAGCTGGATGCGGCGGTAGCCGGGAGCGTTGCGTTGAAGACGGGCCCCAAATGCGCCAACCGCCTCTTTTTTGTAACGCCGGACGGGGAGGTGAGCAGTTACGACAAGCGCCACCTGTTCTACTACGGAGGAGAAGGGACTCGTTTCGAACCCGGGCAGGAGAGGGTGATAGTCAAGTTCCGTGGCGTGCGATTCCTGCTTTTGGTCTGCTACGATCTGCGCTTTCCCGTGTGGATACGCAACAGGGACGATTACGATGCCATCCTTATTGTCGCTAACTGGCCGGACGCCAGGGCCCTGGCATGGAATACGCTGCTGCAGGCTCGGGCCATAGAGAACCAGTGCTACGTGCTCGGTTGCAATCGTGTGGGACAGGATCCGGCATGCACTTATACCGGTAACACCAAGGTGGTGAATCCGTACGGGGAAATAGTGGCTTCCGTGCCCGATGGTACCGAGGGCTTTGCTTCAGCCACGATGGACCTTGCATTCCTTCGCGCTTACAGCAAGAATTTCCCGGTCCTTGAGAACGCGGACCGCTTTACCTTGGATATTTAGGTAGATACCTCAATCTTTTTGACGCGCCTGCAGGACCAGTTGTTTCTTGCGGGCGCGAAGTGTATATGTGGGGGACTGGAAAGTTTTGCCGCTGAGGGTTACGGTGCCAAGAGGCTCAGTGCGGTATCGCTCCAGCAGGATGCAGAGCTTATCGAAGGTCTCGGCACTGAATGAACAGTCTTCCAGGATGCGCCAAAGAACGTAACGCCAGTGTTTGAGGGCCAGAAGGCCGGAGACGCCGATAAGTGTACTTCCGTCCGGGCCCTTGTCTATGATGCTTGCAGCCGCTTCCTGATAGTAATCCTCAGCAATGTCGTCGGTCTGCCGAATGCGCTCCATGTCGGCACCGAGTGTCCTGATATACGACGGATTGATTTCCGCGAAAACCGGGAATACCAGGTTCCGTATCTTGTTCCGCTTGGCCTCGTTCTCCGCGTTCGTCCTGTCTTCCCGCCACTGACGGCCGTTGGATTCCATCCACCCTTTTATCTCCTCCCGGCTGGTCTTCAGCAGCGGACGCAGAATCCCCAGCGGCCCCGGCTGCCCTGCGTTGAAGTTGCCTCCAGAAGACTTCGCTTCGCTCATCCCTCCCACAGTCTGTTTACAGTCTGCGGGCCCCTCCCGTTCACGTAGCCACGGGCGGCTACGGTCTCTGGAGGCAACTCCAACATCCGTTTTGCAGGGGCCGCTGGGGATACCACGGAGCCCCTTACTTCCAGTGCCGCGGAGCAGATTCAGAATGAGAGTTTCTGCGTTGTCGTTGGCATTGTGGGCGGTGGCGAGAGCGTCGAAGCCGTGCTCGGCGCAAAGCTGCCCGAACCAGTCGTACCGAAGCTCGCGAGCAGCCATCTCCACCGATATACCATGCCCGGAAGCGTATGCCAGGGTGTCGAAGCGGTTCACGAAGCAATCGACCCCGAGCCGTTCACACTCCCGCCGGACGAACTCCTCGTCCCCGTCCGACTCTGCCCCCCGCAAACGGAAATTGCAATGTGCCACAGCGTACAGAGCCCCGGGGAAAAGCTCCGGGGCCCTGTACAGCATATACATGGAATCTATGCCGCCACTGACAGCCAGCAAGACTTTCATTTCTTCTTGTTCCCCAGGGAATAAGTGAAGTTGAATGCCAGGAAATCCTTTAACTGAAGCTTTCCTGCAGTTCCGTCTATTTCAACTATAGGATCGTAAATCAGCCAGGTGCTGAATCCCACTTTGAAATATTTCGCCAGGTTCCAGGTAATCTTGTTGTCCCAGTTTACACGGTTCTGCTGAAAGGGCTTGTTCAGGTAATCCGTAAACAGGACCACCTGCGTCTCATAAAAGAAGGCGTCGTTGATGGCGAACTTTGCGTTGGCTTTGAGTGAAGCACCGAACTGGAACAGTACGTCGCTGTAAACCACAGCTCCATCGGTGGCCGGGATCTGTGGCATGCCGTAGCCTTTGCGAAGGCTCTCCACCGTGCAGATTATAAGGCTCCCGGTAAGCGGAGATATGTTCACGTCGAACCAGTTGGCCGGTTTCCATTCGATACCGAAAGCGACGTTGTTGTAAGCAGGGGAGAGGAAACTGGATTTGAGGTTCTCCGCCATCCATACTCCGGAGCCGGTTTCCGTTTCCACGTACTTGCCCCAGGTGTCGGTGAACTGTGAACGGAAGTCATAACTGGCCGTCCAGTTCCATTTGCTGTCCTTGGCGGTCTTGTAAGCGAGCTTGCTCTCAAGGTAGATACGGTCGCTGCTCTTTTGAAGGACATTGGATTTGTCCTCTGACCAGAAGAATCCGTACTGAAGCTGGAGGCGGTTGCTCCAGGACAGGAGGTTTTTGGCGTAATCTGCCTTTGCGTCAATACCGGCAGACAGGTTGAGGTTGTCAAATCCTCCCGCCGCCCAGTTGTGAAGCGAAGTCTGGTTCAGGCCGAGGTCGAATGCGGATGAATATGTCCACGGGCTGATTTTGGCGACTTCCGCGCTCTTTTCGGGTGCGTTGGCAAACTCCGCCGCGGCTTCGGCTGCGGCCTTCTGGGCATCGTCCTGCGCAAGAGCATGGATGCCTGAGGCGGCCAATACAGCTATTATTACGACAAGACGTTTCATATCAATAGGAAATAGCATAAACGACCCTTCTGCTGGACGGCTTTCCGGAGAAGATATCCTTCCCCTCCTCCTCGCATACGTAGCTGTCCACAGGAATGCAGCGTATGGTGGCCTTGGTGGCTTCTTTGATGGCGGTTTCGGTCTCAGTGGTGCCGTCCCAGTGGCAGAGCAGGAATTTGCCCTGCTGGATACGCACCTTGAAGTCCTCCCAGTCGTCGCACTTCTCCACGTTGGACTCGCGGAACGCGAGAGCCTTGTTGTAGATATTCTGCTGAATGTCATCAAGCAGGCTCTTGATATGGGAAGCAATGCCTTCCAGCTGCATGGTTTCCTTGCTGAGCGTGTCGCGGCGTGCCACCTCCACGGTACCGGCTGCCAGGTCGCGGGCTCCCATGGCAAGACGTACAGGCACGCCCTTGAGCTCCCATTCGGCGAATTTGAATCCGGGGCGCAGGGTGTCGCGGCTGTCAATCTTCACACTGACACCGAGAGCGTCCAGCTCGGCTTTGATCTTTTCGAATTCGTCCATCACGGCGGCGAACTCCTCATCGGTGCGGTAAATGGGAACCATCACCACCTGTATAGGAGCGAGGGCCGGAGGCAGTACCAGGCCGTTGTCATCACCGTGAGCCATGATGAGTGCACCCATCAGACGGGTGCTCACGCCCCAGGAAGTAGCCCAGACGTAATCCATCTTGCCTTCCTTGTTGGTGAACTGGACGTCGAAGCTCTTGGCGAAGTTCTGCCCGAGGAAGTGTGAAGTCCCGGCCTGCAGGGCCTTTCCGTCCTGCATCATGGCTTCTATCGTGAGGGTGTCAATGGCTCCGGCGAAGCGCTCGCCCGGGCTCTTGTGCCCAACTATGACGGGCAGGGCCATGACGTTGCGTGCGAATTCTGCATACACGTGCACCATCTCTTCCGCCTTTGCCTGGGCTTCCTCTGCCGTGGCGTGTGCCGTGTGCCCTTCCTGCCACAGGAATTCTGCGGTACGCAGGAACAGGCGGGTGCGCATTTCCCATCTTACCACGTTGCACCACTGGTTGCAGAGCAGGGGGAGGTCACGCCAGGAGGTAATCCAGTTCTTGTAGGTATTCCAAATGATGGTCTCGGAAGTGGGACGGACGATAAGTTCCTCCTCGAGCTTTGCAGAAGGGTCTACCACCACGCCGTTGCCGTCGGGATCATTCATCAGGCGGTGGTGCGTAACCACTGCGCATTCCTTTGCGAAACCTGCCACATGCTCCGCCTCGCGGCTGAAGAAAGACTTGGGGATGAAAAGGGGAAAGTATGCGTTCTGCACACCGGTTTTCTTGAACATGCCGTCCAGGATGGACTGCATCTTCTCCCAAATCGCATAGCCGTAGGGCTTTATGACCATGCATCCGCGTACTGCAGACTGCTCGGCCAGGTCCGCTTTAAGGGCCAGATCGTTATACCACTGTGAATAATTCTCCGCTCGTTTGGTAACCTCTTTTGCCATATTTCAATTTTTTTATCATTTTTGCATTATATTGTGACCGTACTATGCGGCACGGATATTGCGGTCACAAATATAAACAATTTTTAAGGAGGTAAAAAATGAAACGGAGCCTGATTATATTATTGCCTGCATTGTTTGCACTGGCGTCTTGCGGGACCGCGTCCCAATATGCCTCGAACCAGCAGTTCCCGGACGGTATATACTTCCGTCCCGAACCTGTCGTAGAACTTTACACGGAAGACGATTTCAAGGAAATGGCCGCAAAGCAGCTGGCCTCCAAACGAGACACCATTACGGTCATCGTGGACGAGTCTGACGACGGGTATTACACATATCAATACCGGTACAGTCCTTACTGTTACTACAGCCCTTACTATGGGTACAACAGCTACTATGGCTGGGGCTCTTCATGGTATCTTGGATGGTACAGAGGATGGTACAGTTACTGGTATGATCCCTGGTACGACCCTTACTGGGGACCTTCCTATTCATATTACTGGGGCCCTTCGCATTACTGGGGGTCTTCCTACTGGTATGGGGGCGGCTATAATCCCTACAGGCCCTCCGGCTTCTCGCCCGGCACACGCAGGTCGCCCAGCGAGTATTCTGCGGCCAATGGCTATCGCCGTTCGGGCAGCTCTTACAGCCGTTCTGGCAGCGGGTCGGGACATGGCGCCTCAGCGGGATACCGCCGCTCATCCAGCCATTATTCGTCCGGCAGTTCATCCGGCAGCAGCTATTCCAGCGGCAGGTCCTCCGGAAGCAGCTACTCCGGCAATTCCGGCTACCGCCGTTCCAGTAGCAGTTCTTCATCCGGAAGTTCCTCAAGCTCCCGCAGTTACAGTTCTAGCAATCACAGCTACAGCAGCTCTTCCAGCAGATCCTCCGGCAGCAGTTATTCCGGCGGAAGTCACTCTTCCGGCAGCAGTCACTCATCCGGTGGCCATGGTGGCAGCGGAGGGCGCAGGTAAATCATAATAAACCTTAACACTTCAACTATATGAAACGGATTCTTCTTACACTCACAGTTTCGTGCCTGACGCTCGGAGCGTGGGCTCAAGATACAGACTATACCTATTACGCGGAGATGCTCAGCCGTAACAACTATTATGGTACGGCCCGCTCTGTCGCACTCGGCAATGCCATGACGGCTCTCGGCGGCGACCTGGGGTCGGTGGGAATCAACCCTGCAGGCTCGGCCGTGAACAGCTTTGGGCAGATTACCATAACTCCGGCCATGCTCTTCCAGAGCACGGATGCAGCCTGGTCCTCGGGTTCCGCAGGTGCTTACAGCGCACCGCAGGGTACTTTTCATCCCAAGTTCAACCTGCCCAATGCCGGCGCTGTCGTGGCCTTTTACTCCGACGGCAGAAGCAGTGTCAAGTATGTGACCGTCGGTTTTTTGGTAAACACTACCAATACTTTTTTGAATTATTCGACTTCCAGGGGGGAGAACGACGCCACGTCATTCCTCGGCAATTTGGCCGCACAGGCCTCGGTGCTTCCTCAGAACAGCTGGTACGATGATATCTGGTCTGCATATGATACCGGCCAGATTTATGAGTACGGCCCTGAAGGTTCAGGACGCTATGCCGGCTCCAACCAGATGATCAACAACGCAGAGACTTTCTGCTACGTGCCCGGAGCCCTTAACCAGACCTTCGTTCATTCAACATATGGCACCAAGTCGGATATAATCATGAACATGGGCTTCAATATTAACGACACGTTCTACTTCGGTTTCAACCTTGGTTTGCCTACGGCGAAATACCGCAGGACATACGGCTTTTACGAAAGTGCCGTGACGCCGGTTTCGTTCCCCGTCAATCTTGTAGACAAGAACGGAGCCCATGTGGGCGTAGAAGGTGAACCGACCACTTATTACAAGTCTTCTTCCAACATCTCAAAGCTGGAAGCCGAGGCTAACGGCGTATATGGTAAATTTGGCTTTATCTGGTTGCCTACCAAGAGCTTGCGTATAGGCGCGGCAATTCAGACGCCTTCCTCGCTCACTATTGAAGAACAATACAGCTACGATGCAAATACATATTACGAGAACAGTCGCTATGATGGCTCCCTTCGAGACCCTTATTCCGACGGCGACGGCTATCGTCTTCGCACCCCTTACATTGTGAACGCGGGTCTGGCATATACGTTCGGAGGCTTCGGCCTTATCAGTGCAGATTATGAACTCACTGACTACAGTGTAATGAAGTACACTGACTTGGACCGCAATTATATGGCTGCAGACTCATGGTCGGGCACCAATCAGTGCAACCACCTGTTCCGTGGCGTATCCCACTCGCTCCGTGCCGGCCTGGAGATCAAGCCCATTCCGGAATTGTCGCTGAGGGCAGGTTACAGTCTGGTCACCAGCCCGGAGCGTTATGCCTACGACTATAACGGTGCAGTGGTTACCGCTAGCAACTGGAACTCGAATATCGGGACAGCCTTGACGGATTTCAGATATGTGAAGAGCAATACTGCAGCATATTCCCTCGGTATAGGTTTTTCATCATCCGGCCCCTTCTTCGCCGATGCGGCAGTGCGGCTTACCAAGTATCCCACGCAGCATTTTTCTCCCTATTATTTCGACGAGTTCCCTGTGTATGACAAGAACGGCAGCATGGTCGATGCAGGTATTCCCGACATTACATTCGACAGAAAGATTGTGGACGTGGTTTTAACTTTCGGATGGAGGTTCTGATATGGAGATAACAGCCAAAGACCTCGCGACAGCCCTTGGCGGTACGGTTGAGGGCGACCCTGAGGTAAAGGTTACGTCCTTTGCCAAAATTGAGCATGGAAAGCCAGGGCAACTCTGCTTCTATGCCAATCCTAAATACGAGCATTATGTTTATACCAGCAAGGCTTCCGTCTTGCTGGTTAATTTTGATTTTCAGCCCAAGCAGCCGGTGGAGGCAACCTTGATACGCGTTCCGGATGCATATGCGGCTGTTGCCAGGCTGCTGAAACTCTTCGCCGGGAGCGACAACAAACAGCGCCGTCACCGCGGCCACTGCCGTATTGCATGCAGTGCAAGGATCGGCCGTCGCGTGTGGGTGGGTGATTTCGTTACCGTAGGGAAGCACAGCATCGTTGGCGACCGCACCAGGATATATGACAATGTTACCATAGGCGACGGCTGCAAGATAGGAGAAGATTGCATCATATATCCCGGAGTTCATGTCTTCAGCGGTTCCGTAATTGGCGACAGGGTGATTCTGCATGCCGGATGCATTATCGGCGACGACGGCTTCGGCAACGCCCTACAACCCGACGGCAGTTGGCAGAAGATTGAGCATCTTGGCAATGTAATCATAGGCAATGACGTGGAGGTCGGCTCCAATACTACCATAGACAGAGCGCCCCTGGAATCGACTGTCATCGAGGACGGAGTACGTATAGACAATCTCTGCCAGATTGCCCATAACGTGGTCGTGGGTAAGAATACCGCCATGGCAGCCCAGTGCGGCATTGCCGGATCCACCAGGATAGGGGAGGGAACGGTGCTTGCCGGGCAGGTAGGAGTAGTCGGCCATATAAGTATTGCTCCTCATACGACAGTCTGCTGCAAGTCTGCAGTTATTGGGAATGTGCGTAAGGAAGGGGAGACGCTTTACGGCTGCCCTGCCATCGACCAAAAGAAGTACCTCAAGGCATACGCCAAATTCAAGCAATCAGCAGAAGACTAATGATAGAGACTCTGGTGTGCGAACAGCGCGCATTTTTTGCTAGCGGAAAGACGCGTAATCTGGAATTCAGGCGCGAGGCTCTGATTAAATTGCGCGACTCCCTGCAGAAATGGGAAAAACCCTTATGTGATGCGCTCCGTATTGATCTGCACAAATCTTATGAAGAGGCCTTCATGACGGAAATCGGCCTCGTCCATGGAGAAATATCCGATGCCTTGAAGCATCTCGGGCGATGGGCCCGCCGCCGCAAGGTGCGTACGCCGCTTACCGGTATGCCGTCATCCAGCTATATTATTCGCGAACCGCTCGGCTGCACGCTGATAATGAGTCCTTGGAACTATCCGGTTCAGTTGCTGCTGAGTCCGCTGGTCGGGGCCATTTCGGCAGGGTGTACGGCGATTCTCAAGCCCTCGCCCTATGTGCCTGATGTGTCAGATGTGCTCCGGCAGATGATCGAAGACTGCTTCCCGGAAGAGTATGTTGCAGTGGTTCAAGGCAACCGGGATGTCAACAGGGCGCTTCTTGCCCAGCGCTACGATCTGGTATTCTTTACCGGCAGTCCTGCCCTTGGACGCATAGTCATGGAGTCTCAGGCAAAGTACCTTACGCCGCTGGTTCTGGAACTTGGAGGCAAGAGCCCGTGCATCGTGGACAAAGATGCCGATTTGCGTATAGCGGCACGCCGTATCGTATGGGGAAAGTGCCTGAACAGCGGTCAGACGTGCATAGCTCCGGACTACCTGTTCCTGCATGAAGATATCAAGGACGCCTTCGTGGAGGCGTTCAAACAGGAACTTTCGGGGCTCTATCCCGGCGGAACGGAGAATTCCGAGCATTATGTTCATATCGTTTCCGACAAAGCCTTTGCCCGCTTGTCTTCATACCTGAAGGACGGGGAAGTGATAGCCGGAGGACACAGCAATCCCGAGACCCGCTGGTTCGAGCCTACTCTTCTGGACAATGTGAGCCCGGACGCCCCTGTGATGCAGGAGGAGATTTTCGGCCCCATTTTCCCTATTCTCACCTTCAGCGAGCGCAGCGAGGTGGTGGATTTCGTGACATCCCGTGAGAAGCCTCTTGCATTCTATTACTTCGGGAACAAGGCGGACGCATGGAACATTCTGGCCCGTACTACTTCCGGGGGAGCCTGCATCAACGACGTCATCATGCATATAGCCAACAGCAATATGCCTTTCGGCGGGGTTGGCAATTCCGGCATGGGCAGTTATCACAGCGAACGCAGTTTCCTGGCCTTCTCACATGAACGTGCAGTGCTCTGTACGCCCACGTGGATAGATCTGAAATTCCGCTATATGCCTTACGGAATGTTCAAACTCGTCAAGAAGATGCTTGCCGGCTAGGCTTATCAGATTTATTCCGTATCTTTGCAGTCCCATGAACCAGCAGACACTGAAGAAAACATACAGCTTCGAGGGGCGCGGCCTGCATACCGGCAAGCCGGTGCGTGCCAGGCTTTGTCCGGCTCCTGCCGGCACCGGTGTTGTCTTTGTGCGTACGGACCTCGGCGGCGCGCGTGTGCCTGCCCTTGCGTCGAACGTGAGTTCTACGAGGCGCAGCACGCAGTTGGCTGTGGGCCGTGCAAAAGTGGGCACAGTGGAGCATGTTCTGTCTGCTCTGACCGGACTCGGGGTGGACAATGCCATAGTTGAGCTGGATAATGTGGAGATGCCCATACTGGACGGCAGCGCCAGACTGTATGCCGAGGCGATAGCGGCCGACGGGCTACTTGATCAGGGCGTCCCCCGCAAATGGATCGAACTGAAAAAGGAGATTATCGTCCGCAACGAGAAGAAAGGCGCCTGGATAAAGGTTACGCCTGCCGGCGAGCCGGGCATCGAACTAACCATCGATTTCCCTTCTCCGGTTTTGGGCAAGCAGACTGTAAATATGGTGATGGGCGACAGTTACGTCAAGAATATAGCTCCTTGCCGTACTTTCTGCTTCCTTCATGAGATTATGCCGCAGCTGATGCTGGGGCTTATTAAAGGCGGAGACGTGAACAACGCCATCGTCATAGTTGACAAGCCTGTATCCAGGTGCCGCATGCGCCGTATTGCACGCATCCTGCATAAGGAAGTGCCGGAAGTGCTGAGTCCTGGATTCCTGGCGGAAGGCGGCCTGCGTTTCGAGGACGAGTGCGCGCGTCACAAGCTGCTGGACCTGATAGGGGATATCCGCTTGTGCGGAGGTATGCCCGGCTTCAGGATAGAAGCTTACAAGGCGGGGCATAGGCTGAATACCGCTGCAGCGCGGGAAATACTTAAGAATCTGTAATTTATGGCTAATATACATCCTCTGGCGACCGTTCATCCCGGCGCCAAACTGGCAGAAAGCGTGGAGGTCGGTCCTTACGCATATATCGACGACAACGTAGAGATTGGCGAGGGCTGCAAGATACTGCCGCACGCCACCATTTTCCCTTACGTCAAGATGGGGCGGGACTGCAACGTGTTCCCCGGAGCCGTCGTGGGAGCTATTCCCCAGGACCTCAAGTTTGACGGAGAGGTTACCAGTGTGGAGATTGGCGACCGTGTGAACATACGCGAATGCGCAACCATAAACCGCGGCACCAATGCAAGCGGTAAGGGCGTGACCCGTATCGGTGACGACACCCTGCTGATGTCTTATGTGCATGTGGCTCATGACTGCAACATTGGCAGACACTGCATCCTGGTAAGCTATGTGGGCGTGGCAGGAGAGACCGATATGGACGACTGGGTGATAGTGGGCGGCGGTACCAAGATCCATCAGTTCAGCAAGTTGGGCGCCCATGCCATGGTCGGTGGCGGCACCACAGTAGTAAAAGACGTGCCGCCATATTCTCTGTGCGGCCGCGTGCCCCTGGTGTTCGCAGGTGTGAACATAGTCGGCTTGAGGCGCAGAGGGTATGAATCGGATACGATCCGTACTATCAAGGATATTTACGATACCCTTTATTATCAGGGTTATAATTTCTCCGATGCGGTCGCCCGTATCGAGCAGGGCTTCCCTGAGTCTGAAGAGAGGGACACGATCCTGGATTTCATTGCCCGCTCCAAGCGCGGCATAGTGCGTGCCGGCGACCCGCGCGAAAAAGGATTTGAGTAGAGTGGTCTTCTCTACTGCATGGTTTCCTCCTGCTGAGTTTTTCGCTTTGCTGGCGAAGAACTCCGTGGTGTATCTGGAGGCCTGCGAAAGCTACCGCAAGCAGACGTGGCGCAACCGCTGCCGCATCCTCACGGCCAACGGGCCCATGGATCTGAGGGTGCCTGTCGTGCATGACGGCGCGCGGCTGATTACCGATATACGTGTGGATTGGAGCACTCCCTGGCTGCGTCAGGCTGAATATGCCATAGACAGCGCCTACTACAGTTCGCCGTTCTTTATTTATTACCGCGACGAGTTGTTCGGGCTGCTGGACCGGCGGCCGGAGACTTTGTGGGAGATGAACATTTCCATTATTCAGTTCTTCTGCCGCAAGATAGGAATCGCGCCGGAGATTTTGCCCACTTCTGATTTCGTACTTGCTCCGGAAGGGGACTGCCGCGACCTTCTCAGCCCCAAGCACCCCATGCCCGAGACCGTCCGCCCCTACTGGCAGGTCTTCCGCGACAAGTTCGGCTTCGTCCCCGGCCTCTCCATCATGGACCTCCTGTTCAACGAGGGGCCGGAGAGCCTAACTTATCTCTAGCCGCTGTGCTGCTACTCGGGCGCAGAGACGGTCGGAGGGGCAAAATTCGTCGAGGGGCTCAAGCCACTCCACTTGCTCGACGGTGGACATCCTCCTTTTTACGCTGGCGCGTAACAGTCGTCGAACAGACGCCGTCGTGCTTTGCACCGCATCGCTCCCGTGGCTTTCGCTCTTTCCCCTCGACTCAACGCCCCTCCGGCCATCTCCGCCCCTCGTTGCCGCAGCACAGCGGCAACGAAATGACTCTCGCACCCCATATTATCACGTCGCTGGCCATTTTTGGCTATATTGACCGCAAAACAACAGATGACGTGGCTGTGGAGGCCTCCAGAATCACGTCACCTGTGCAAAATGATGAGATAAAGTGTCCGAGGGTGGACACGGGTTGCCGCATCAGTCCCCTGTCTCGTTACGCTGCGGCTGTGAAAGGAAGAAGAGGCTTTCTCAGCGGCTGAGCTTCAGCCAGTTACGGAGGCCGTTGAGGGAGTTGAGGAGGTAGAAGCTGTATTTGATGATGTAGATGAGGGCGTAGGAGGAGCCGGGGTCGTTGCGGAGGGTGAAGCTCCACATGGTGATGGAGAAGATGTTGACGCCGATCCAGAAGATCCATTGTTCCATATAGGCCGTGCTCATGAGGAACTGCCCGATTATGTTGCACATGAGGGGCAGTACGTCGAGTACGACCGCAGTTTTTATGAAGGTGTCGGCGGCAGATTTGTCGAACTGGGCGATGATGAAGTAGGCGACGGCGGAACCGGCCAGGAAAACACCCATGGCCAGCCAGCGTTGCCCTGCCGTCAGCCTGCGGGCCTGCACGCTGCCTTCGTCGTTATTGCCGCGACGTTTCCACTGGAAGAATCCCACGAACTGCATGGGAACGAAGTAGAGGAAGTGGAGCACGGCATTGCCCAGGCCGGAGCTTCCGTTCTTCCAGTTAATCAGGCAGATAGCCCCGTAGATAGAGACGTCCAGCAAGCCGAACAGGAAGGTAATCACTTTTCCGTTAGCCGATGCCACGGTGGCGGCCACTCCCATCAGCGCCCCGAATGCCGAAACCAGCAGCAACGTACGCGCCTGCGGCTCTGCCGTCCCGAACTTCAGCGCCGTGGCCAGAATAGTCACGACCGTCATCCCAATCAGGATGAATGCCGAGAAGTATTTGTTGAATGTCTTGTTGTCCACTTTGCAAATATAGCAATAAACGGAATAACTGTCGCTGCTTCGTTTCGCTGGTGGATGTCTGCATAACCGTGGCCACGTGAACGGGAGGGGCCCACAAGCGAAACGAAGTAGCGGCCAGTTTTGGATTTTACAAATATTATTTGTACTTTTGCGCCAGTGAATGATGATAGAGGCCGAAGGGCTTCTATTTTTTGTTATAATGCGCCATGCAAAGGAACGAATTTGAGAACGTAGTAAAGAAGGCAGCCGCCGAACGCGGATGCGAACTTGTGGCCGTTGACTGGAACGACGACGACAATGTGTTTGACGTTACGATAGACAAAGCGGGGGACCCCGTGAGCCTTGAGGACTGTGAGTTTGTCCACAGGGCCGTACTTGCCGCTTTCGACCGTGACGTTGAAGATTATGCCCTTACGGTAGGCTCCGTTGGCATCGGCGCAGCTGAAGCAGATGAAATATTGAAAACTATAGAAGACTAATGGAAAAAGAAAAAGTGATCACCCTCATTGATGCCTTTAAAGACTTCAAAGAGGAGAAGAACATCGACCGCCCCGTAATGATGGGCGTTCTCAAGGACGTGTTCCTCACCCAGCTCGCCAAGACCTTCGGCAGCTCAGACAACTTCGACGTAATTGTGAACGTCGATAAAGGAACCTGCGAGATTTATCAGAACTTCGAAATAGTTGAGGAAGTCGAGAATCCCAACGCAGAGATGACCCTGGAGCAGGTTGCGGCAGACAGCGGCGACGATGATTACGAAATCGGCGACACCTACGCCAAGCCTTTCCCCCTTTCTTCCTTCGGCCGCCGCGGTATCCTGAACATACGTCAGAACTTGCAGGGCCGTATCATGGATATCGAGAAGGCCAACGTATATAAGAAGTACTCCGAGAAAGTAGGCGAGCTCTTCGTGGGCGAAGTCTATCAGACCTGGAGCAAGGAGGTCCTGATTCTCGACGAGGACGGCAACGAGCTTCATATTCCCAAGTCGGAACAGATTCCCGGTGAGCATTTCAAAAAGAGCGAATCGGTCCGCGCAATAATCAAGAATGTTGAGATGCGCAACAATACCACCCCGTACATCACTCTCAGCCGTACCAGCGACGAATTTCTGGAGCGCCTCTTTGAGCAGGAGGTCCCTGAAATCGCCGACGGCCTTATTACGGTGAAGAAGGTGGTCCGCGTTCCCGGAGACCGTGCCAAGGTTGCCGTGGAGTCCTACGATGACCGTGTGGATCCCATCGGAGCCTGCATCGGTGTCAAGGGAAGCCGTATCCTCGGTATAGTCCGTGAGCTTCGCAACGAGAACATCGATGTGATTCCCTGGTCCAGCAATCCCACCCTGCTCATACAGAGGGCCCTTTCTCCCGGTATGGTTTCCAGCATAGACATGGGCCAGTCTCCTGAAGACAAGGTCAAGGTTTATATGCTCCCCGACGAGGTCAAGAAGGGTATCGGCCGTAACGGCGTGAACGTGCTTCTGGCCGGCAAGCTCATCGGCAGGGAAATAGAAGTCTGGAGGGAACTCTCCAAGGCAGAGGCGGAAGATGAGGAGGATGACGTGCTGCTCGACGATTTCGCAAACGAGATTGACCAGTGGGTCATCGATAAGCTCAAGGGTATTGGTTGCGACACCGCCAAGAGCGTACTGGCCATCGATCCCGAGGACATAGCCAAGCGTGCAGACCTCGATGACGAGACCGTGGAAGACGTTATCCGCATACTTAAAGCTGAATTTGAAGACTAATTACGCATGGCAGAAATCAGAATAAGCAAACTTTTAAAGCAGTTCAACATCGGTCTCGGCGACCTTGTGGAGTTCCTCCGCAAGAAGGGCGTAGAGATTGACGAGAACCCCAATGCCAAGGTGTCCGACGAGTTCCTGCCCGAGCTCCACAAGCAGTTCGGCAAGGACAAGGAGGCCATGGAGCAGGCAGCCATGGTGGACATCAAGGTCAAGGAGATATTGGAAAAGAGCAGCCGCAAGCAGTCGCAGCAGGAAGAAGAAGAGGAGGAAGAGGAACTCACCATCAAATCCAACACCTTCTTCAAGCAGCGCAAGGCCACGGAGAAGAAGCAGGAAGAACCCGCTCCCGAACCGGAACCCGTCGTGGAAGAGCCCGCTCCCGAGCCGGAGCCTGTGCCCGAACCGGAACCGGAGCCTGTAGTCGAGACTCCCGCTGCCGAGCCCGAACCGGAACCGGGGCCCGTCGTTGAGGAGCCCGTTGTCGAAGAACGGCCCGCCGTCGAGCCCGAACCCGAGGCTGCAGAGACGCCCGCCGAGCCTGCCGCTCCTGAGAACTCTCCTTTCAAGGTGGTCGGCAAGGTGGACCTGAGCCAGTTCGACCGCAAGCCTGCCAAGCGCGAGCGCATAGGAAAGGGCGCCCAGAAAGTCGATGTGGTCAAGGCCGGAGCCGGTCTGGACCGTAATGCCGGCAAGAAGGACAAGTCCAAGAACGCCCCTGCACAACCCGCTGCCGGACAGGGCAAGCGCAAGCGTGACCGCGACCGCTTCAAGCCCGCAATGACTGAGGCCGAGCAGGAAGAGATGCAGAAGGAGATCCAGAAGCAGGTCAAGGAGACCTATGCCAAGATGAACGAGGGCAAGAAGAACAACTTCGGCGCCAAGTACCGCAAGGAGAAGCGTGAAGCTGCCGCCCAGCGTTCGCAGGAGGAGATGGCAGAGGCCATGGCAGAGCAGAAAGTCCTGAAAGTCACCGAGTTCGTGACGGTCAACGACCTTGCGACCCTGATGAACAACACCCCTGTGGTCAAGGTCATTGGTGCCTGTATGAGCCTTGGTCTCATGGTTTCCATCAACCAGCGTCTCGACGCTGAGACCCTGGTGCTGGTGGCCGAAGAGTTTGGATATAAGGTGGAATTCGTAACCGCCGAGCTTTCCGAGGAGCTCAACTCCAACGAGCAGCCCGACCGTCCCGAGGACCTCAAGCCGCGCGAGCCTATCATCACCGTCATGGGTCATGTCGATCACGGTAAGACTTCGCTGCTCGACTACATCCGCAAGACCAATGTTATTGCCGGTGAGGCTGGAGGTATCACCCAGCACATCGGCGCCTACAGCGTGAAATTGGAAGACGGACGCAAGATTACCTTCCTGGATACCCCTGGACATGAGGCGTTTACCGCCATGCGTGCCCGCGGAGCCCAGATGACGGACCTTGCCATTATCATTGTCGCCGCAGACGACGCCGTGATGCCCCAGACAATTGAGGCCATTAACCACGCGCAGGCGGCCAATGTTCCTATGGTGTTCGCTATCAATAAGATAGATAAACCTGGCGCCGATCCTGAGAAGATACGCCGCCAGCTGTCTGAGATGAATATACTCGTTGAGGACTGGGGCGGAAAGTATCAGTGCCAGGAGATTTCGGCCAAGAAGGGAATCAACGTCGACAAGCTTCTGGACAAGGTGCTTCTTGAAACCGATCTGCTTGAGCTCAAGGCTAACCCCAACAAGCTTGCAAGCGGAGCGGTCATCGAGTCTTCGCTCGACAAGGGCCGCGGCTACCTGGCCACGGTGCTTGTTCAGGAAGGCACCCTGCATCAGGGCGACGTGATGCTCTGCGGCAGTTACTTCGGCCGCGTGAGGGGCATGTTCAACGAACGTGGACAGAAAGTGCAGGAGGCTGGTCCTTCCACGCCTGTTTCCGTCCTTGGACTCAACGGAGCTCCTGCCGCGGGTGAAAAGTTCAACATCCTGACCGACGAAAAGGAGGCCAAGAGCATCGCAGCCAAGCGTGAGCAGCTCATCCGCATCCAGGGCATCAAGACTCAGAAGCACATGACTCTGGAAGAGATAGGCCGTCGTATAGCCATAGGCAACTTCAAGGAGCTTAACGTCATCGTCAAGGGCGATGTGGACGGTTCCGTGGAGGCTCTGTCCGACTCCCTCATCAAGCTCAGCACCG
>CAMYYI010000028.1 GCA_947303465.1 uncultured Bacteroidales bacterium | reverse complement strand
CCTGGCCGTCCATCTTCTCGGCGATGCCGTTGAAGTCGCGGATACGGGGGAGAGCCACACGGATGAGCTTCTCGAGGAATTCGTACATCTTCACGTCGCGCAGGGTGACCTTCGTACCGATGGACATGCCCTTACGGAGCTTGAAGTTGGAGACGTCTTTCTTGGAATTGGTGATGAGAGCCTTCTGGCCGGTGATGAGGGAGAGCTCTTCAGCTGCCTCTTCTACGACCTTGCGGTCCTGAGTTCCCTGGCCGACGCCCTCGTTGAGGGTGATCTTGACGAGCTTGGGGACCTGCATCACGGTGGTATAGCCGAACTGCTTGGTCAGCTTGTCCACTATTTCCTCTTTATAAACCTTCTTGAGGGTAGGAACATATCCTGTAGGCAGGGCCTTTACCTCAACTTTTTCTGCTTTCTTTGCCATAATTACTTGATCTCCTCCCCAGATTTTTTAGCATAACGGACTTTCTTGTCGCCCTCTACCTTGAAACCCACGCGAGTCGGCTTGCCGCTCTTGGGATCGATGAGATTGAGATTGGATACATGAACGGGAGCCTCGTGCTTGATGATGCCGCCCTGGGGCTGCTTAGCATTGGGCTTGGTATGCTTGCTGACCATGTTCACGCCCTCCACGATAACGCGCTGCTTTGCGATATCCACGGAAAGCACCTTGCCAGTCTTACCTTTATCGTTACCGGCATTTACATACACGGTGTCACCTTTCTTGATTCTGTTCATAATAATAATAGGATTAAAGGACCTCCGGTGCCAGTGAAACGATTTTCATATAGTTCTCGCGGAGCTCGCGGGCCACGGGGCCGAAAATACGGGTTCCACGGAGTTCGCCGGCGTTGTTCAGAAGAACGCAGGCATTGTCGTCGAAGCGGATGTAGGAACCGTCGGTACGGCGGATTTCCTTCTTGGTGCGAACGACGACGGCCCTCGATACGGTACCCTTCTTGGCATCCGAACCGGGGATGGCGCTCTTGATAGATACGACGATCTTGTCGCCTACGGTCGCATAACGGTGGCCAGTACCTCCAAGCACACGGATGCAAAGGACTTCCTTAGCACCGCTGTTGTCGGCCACCTGTAAACGTGTTTCCTGCTGTATCATAACTACTTGGCTTTTTCTACGATTTCAACTAATCTCCAGTTCTTGGTCTTGCTCAGGGGGCGGGTCTCCATGATACGCACGGTATCGCCTTCTCCGCACTCGTTCTTATCGTCCTGTGCAACGAACTTGGTGGTCTTCTTTACGAACTTGCCGTAAAGGGGGTGCTTCTCCTTACGCTCGACGGCCACGACAATGGTCTTGTCCATCTTGCTGCTGACCACTACGCCTATTCTTTCCTTACGAAGATTTCTTTCCATAATTAGTTCTGTTTTTCTTTTTCAGCGAGGATAGTGATCATGAGAGCGATATCCTTGCGGGTCTTCTTGAATTTGGATGTGTCCTCCAATGGAGAAATAGCGTGGTTGATCTTCATTGTGTCGAGATTGCTCTTCTCAATCTGGATGCGGTCGCGCAGGTCTGCTACAGACATTTCGCGTGCTTCAGCTGCTTTCATTTTCTTTTCTCCATTAAATTATTCGACATAATCCCTGCGGACGACGAACTTGGTCGCGATGGGGAGCTTGTTGGCGCCAAGACGCATAGCTTCCTTTGCGGTCTCGAGGGATACGCCCTCGGCCTCGAAGATGATGCGGCCCGGGGTGATGGGAGCGACGAATGCATAGGGATCGCCCTTACCTTTACCCATACGGGTATCGAGAGGCTTCTTGGTGATCGGCTTCACAGGGAAGACACGGATCCAAATCTGACCTTCACGATTCATTCTACGAGAGATAGCCTGGCGGGCAGCCTCGATCTGCTGCGCAGTGAGCCAACAATTTTCAAGGGTCTTGATTCCGAAAGAACCGAACGCAAGCTGGTTGCCGCGCTGGGAGTTGCCCTTCATGCGGTTCTTCTGTTCCCTTCTAAATTTTGTTCTCTTAGGTTGTAACATTGTAGTATTACTTTAATAAAATATTTTCCTAAAACCCTAACTGGCTGATTATTAATAATATAAGTCTCATCCTGCCAATTTTTGGGACTGCAAAGATAGTAAAAATTCTCCAATCCGCAATAGTCTTTTGAAATTTTTTGAAACATTTTCGACGCGGAATTTTTCAGCTAACTATCCGGTTTTTGTGTCAGTTACATCACTCGCCCCATTTTTCTTCCCAACATTTTCGACAAAGAGTTTTACGCCACGACCGCCACTTTGCTTGCAGTGGCCCTGGGGCGGCATAACCTTCCGTTCGCTTCGCTCACTCCATCCCTCCCACTGCTACGCAGCGGGCCCTTCCCTCTAACGTGTCCGAGGGGGGACACGGGTTGCCGCTCCCAGACCACTGTCTCGCCATACGGCGGTCGTGGCGCAGAATTTGTTTATATTTGCGGCGTGAAAAAGTTGGCGGTCATTATGGCGATGATACTTGCGGCCTGGAGCCTTAGCGCCCAGACCATAGGATATCACATCCCCAAGGGCTTCCCTATGTATTACGAAGTCCACGACGGCGACACCACGTTCATAGATGCCCTGGACCCCATCTGGGTGTTCCCCCGCGGCAAAGGATTCAGGAACAGAGGCGACTGGCGCAGGGAGTACCGGCTGGTGTATAACTTCAACAAGATATATCCCTACGCTCTCGTGGGCCGCAAGATGATGGCACAGGTAGACAGCACTATAGCCGCAGACGCCACCAAACGCTCCCAGCGCACGCAGTACATAAAGAGTGTGGAAAAGGAGCTTCTCGCACTTTTCACCCAGGATATCAAGCACATGACCACCTCGCAGGGCATACTTCTCATGCGCCTGGTAGACCGGGAGTGCGGCATGAGTGCCTACGACATAATCAAAACCTACGAGAGCGGATTCGCGGCTAATTTCTGGCAGCTGGTCGCGAAACTGTGGTCCCAGGACCTCAAGTCACGCTACGACCCCAAAGGCAAGGACGCAAAAATAGAGCAGCTTGTAACCATCTGGGACGAGGGCAATTGGGACCAGTTCTACTACTCCGTCTTCTGGGAGGCCCCTCCCAAGGTCGTCATCAAGCAGGACCACCTCAATTCCGAGGTGAAGAAGACACCCGGGAAACAGACAAAGAAGCGCTAGCGGCGTCAAACTCCGCGTGAGGTGTACCGCCGGAAATCCAATCCTCCAGCACTATCAGGCGCGCGCCGCCGGGAAGCGTCATATCTACGGCATCGTGGAAATGGCCGAAGATGAAGTAATCCACATGCACCTGGGACGATTGCTCCACGGCAAACCTGTACAGCGGCTCCGACTCCCCGCGGAAGCGGTAACGGTCGTGTTTCTCCCTCTTTCCGCCGGACCATCCTGTGCCGAGCCTGTAGGCAATCCATGGATGCAAGAGGCTGAACAGCCACTGCACGAAGCGACTGGTAAACAAGCAGTTAAGGAAACGGTAACTGAGGCTTCCGCCGCCGAGTCCGTCGCCGTGCCCCAGACAGAAAGACTTGCCGCCCATTTCTACCAGAAGCGGCTGGGAGCAACGCTTCATGCCTAGACTCTCGAAAAACGAGAAACACCACAGATCATGATTGCCGGGGAAGAAATACACCTGTACTCCGGCGTCCATCAGGGCAATCAGTTCGGCTATCACACGTGCACCTTCACGGGGCACGACGTCCCGGTACTCGTACCAGAAGTCCCAGATATCGCCGAGCAGGTAAACGGCCAGCGAATCACGCGGAATGCCCTTCAGGAAGGCCACAAAACGTGCCTCCCGCTCCACCGGATCGGCGGTGCGCAGACCAAGATGAACGTCTGAAACGAACCAGACCAGCGAGCGTTCGGCCATTAAACGAGGAATATAAGGACTGCCAGACCCACCAACGCGCAGTAAAGGCCGAACCACCTGAGCTGAGCCTTACGCACCAGGGCAATCATCACCTTGCAGGCAAAGAGGCCGGAAACGAAAGCCGCCAGGAAGCCAAGAAGCAGAGGGCCAACCCCTATGGAAGAAGCCGCAAAATCGCCTCCTACTACATCCAGGAAAGCCTCGCCAAGAATGGGAACCAGCACCATGAGGAATGAGAACTGGGCCATCTCTGAACGCTTGACCCCGCAAATGAGTCCGGTACTGATTGTGGTGCCGCTGCGGGACAGGCCGGGAATGACTGCGAACGCCTGCCCTACTCCAACGACAAGCGCCTGCCAGAAGCTGATGCCGTTGCGGTATAGATTCTTCGACTCGCTTCGCTCGCTCAGAATGACATCCTTGTCATCCTGAGCGGAAGCGAAGGATCTCTTCGCCTTCCAGTCGGAGAAGGTCAGCAGCATGGCTGTGACGATGAGGGCGAGGCCCACCACCAGCATGGAATTGAACGCCGACTCCACGGCATCCTTGAAGAACACGCCCACGATGAGCACCGGAATCATTGATACGCAAATCTTTGCGATATAATCGGTTTCATCGTTATACTTGAATTTGAAGAGCCCGCAGAGGAGTTCCCAAATCTTTTTCCGGAACACCACGATGGTAGCCAGTACCGTAGCGGCGTGTACCGCAACCTCGAATACCAGATCACCGGACGCTTCCACGCCAAGAACGGCCCTGCCTATTGCCAGATGGCCGCTGCTGCTCACCGGCAGGAACTCGGTAAGTCCCTGCACCAGTCCAAGAATCAATGCCTGTAACCAATTCATATTACCTCTCCTTATCTTCGAACTTTCCCATTATTGCAATAATCTCCAACACTATTCCGGCAATAATCACCAGCGGAGCCGCAACCAGGCGCCGCCAGTCGAACATGTCATAATTGAATACATTGGGGTCGGGGCTCACGCCACCCATCATAAGGATATAGCCCGCAACCATCACTATCAAACCTGCAAGCAGCAGGCGCAGGCCTTTGCGGGACATCGCCATCTTTTTCTCCATATCAATAATAAAGTTGGTCCTTGTTTAATGAAATCAGTCTGTTTACGACGAAATATGTGCTGACCACGCAGATAAAAACGCCGCATGCCACAACGGTCCCGGCCACTATCGCCATGGAGCGGGTGTCGAAAACCGTAAAGAGCTGGGGGAAGGAACGGCGCATAAGGGCCAGCACTCCGGCCAGCACAGCCAGCGCCAGGGCGGAAGAGACAAGTCCCTGGAATACAGCTCCTTTCATAAACGGACGGCGGATGAAAGCCCGGGTGGCGCCCACCAGCTGCATGGTATGTACGGTGAAACGGCGGGAAAACACATTGAGCCGTACAGTATTGTTGATGAGCACGAAAGAGATAAAGAGCATGAGTAGAATGAAGACCCCCAGCACCAGAGAAATCTTGGCCAGGTTCTCATTTAGCGTCTCTACCAGGGTCTGCTGATACTCCACCTCCTCAACCAGCGGAGAAGCCCCAAGTGCCCGGCGTACGAAAGCGACGCTGTCCGGAGAAACATAATCCGCCTTGAGCGATATATCCAGGGAGAGGGGCACCGGCGAGGTTTCGAATACCGACAGAAAGTCTTTCCCAAGCATCTCTTCAAGCTCCGCTGTACCCTCCTCCCGGCTCACCAGGTGCGTGCCTTTTATGAAAGGAAGGGAATCGACCGACTTCTGATAGGCCTTCGCCTGCTCTTCCGTCGTATCCTGCTTGAGCAGCACCGAGAGCTGCATGTTTTCCTTGAAATAATCCGATACCGAGCGGGCGTTAACTATCAGCAGCGCAGCCACTCCGATCAGCAGCAGCACCAGGCTGATGCTGATTATGCTGGATGCGTAGGCGTTACGTAGCCGGCGACGGATTATTTTGTTTTCCTCTTTTTTCGACATACTCTCCCAAATTGACTTCAAATATAGTGAATTATCGATATTTCAAAAAAAATTCTTACCTTTGTGGAAATGGCACAAACTGTTAAGAGAGTACTGTTCGTAAACTCCGAGATGCTTCCCTATCTCCCGGAGTCGCCCATCGCCGGCATAGCCAGGCAGCTTCCCCAGTGCATACAGGAGCGCAAAAAGGAGATCCGCTGCTTCATGCCGCGCTATGGCTTCATCAACGAGCGCAAGAACCAGCTGCATGAAGTCATTCGCCTGTCGGGCATGAACATCATCATTTCGGACGTAGACCACCCCCTGATAATTAAGGTTGCGTCCATCTCGGCAGCTCACATACAGGTCTATTTCATTGACAATGAAGATTATTTCCGTCGCAAGCAGATGTACGCTGACGCCGACGGAAAGTTTTTCGAAGACAATGACGAGCGCGCCATTTTCTTTGCCCGCGGCGTACTGGAGACCACAAAGAAACTGCGCTGGGCCCCCGACATCATTCATTGCCAGGGCTGGATATCGCATTTGGTCCCGGCATACCTCAAGAAAGCTTACAAAGACGATCCTATATTTTCTTCCAGCAAAGTCGTTCTCTCCCTCTACGACGACGTGCCCAAGGATGCATTCCGGCCGGGCTTCGCAGAGAAGGCCGCATTCGGCGGTCTGGGAGCGGAAGACCTTGCCTTCCTTAAGAAGCCGGATGGCATAAATCTTGCTAAAACCGCCATCCAGTACGCTGACGGCATCATTCTGGGCGCACCCGGAACTGACGCAAAACTCCTGAGCTACTGCAAGAGCTGCAAGCTGCCCGTGCTGGGCTACGATGCGGCATCAATGGAGGACGGGAGCTACATCGATGCGTACAACGCTTTTTACGACACGATCTGAGACGATGAAATTCTACTTTCCGGCCGTAGCGGCAGCACTGTTATGCTGCCTGTCTTGTGTGGAAATCGATTCGGAACTTGGCGGCAGCCTCATTCCGGTTGACCAGACATATACCATTCATCCGACCGAGGCGGCCATTCCCTACGGAGCGGTAATGCAACTGCCTGCGGACTCCCTGTCCGGCTTCTCACAGTCCCGCATCACCATAGGTGCGATAAAGGACGGCAAATTCGGACTTACCACACGCTCCTGCGCCATGACCCTGGTCCCGGTGCAGGACACCCTGGACTTCGGAAACCTGGCGGCGGCAAAGGTTGTCCGCTTCCACTTTGCGGCCAAATTCGATACCGTTTCCGTTTCCAACGAAAGCCAGAAGCACATAATCCAGAACGTGCGTGTTCACGAGCTCGCCTCCCCCATTCGTCCGGGCCGCGACTACAACTCCAACGGCAACACACTGGATGTTAACTATCAAAAGTCCATAGCAAAAGGGCAGCCTGTCGTGAACGGCACCGACTCTCTCAGCTTCGACTTTACAGAAGAATACGCAAAACGCTTTCTTAGCATCACCCAGGAAGACCTGGGCGACTTCAAGAAATACAGCAAAAAGATTCCCGGAATCCACATCTCCACCGACAACCCCATGGGTGACGGCGGACGCATAAACATCTTCGAGCTTCAGCTGGGATACGATTCGGACCTCGGATACGTTACCGGCAACTATGCCATGCTCAACCTGTTATGCGATTACGACAACGACGGCAAGCCGGAGAAGGACACGGCGTTCTTCTTCGTGTTCGGCCTGATGGACATGACAGACGTGGACTCCCTCATCAACAACTCCTCCCGGGGTAGCTATCCGGAGTACTGCCTTAACCTTACCGGTCATGAATCGCAAGACCTTTCCGGCAAGTCAAAAGACGTTATCCTGGTTGAAGGAGGCGGTGGCCTCAAGCCCGTGGTATCCGCATTGGAACTTAAGCATCTTGCTGAGAGCATGATAATTGCTGAAGGAGGAGACCCTACCGGCGCCGTAATCAACAAGGCAAGCCTGGTATTCCCGTTCGCATTCCCCGACGACTACAGGGAGATGGACCGCTATCCCTACATGCTTTCGCCGACCTGCCGCATACGTCAGAACGACACCACCGTGGTCTTTGCCGTTCTTACTGATGCAAGTTCTGCTGACGAAAACCAGGGTATCGTGAACCGCAGCACGCTGCGTTACGAACCGGATATAACATATCACCTGCAGGAGTTGCTCAAGATCAGGGAAACGCCGTCTGAGGGAGAATCCGACAACGACGCCCTCAAGCGCCGCAAGCTGCTCGGAGGAGAGTATGATATATGGTTGACAATCAACGCACACGAGGTAGTCAAATCCAGCAGCAGCTCGAGCTCAAGCCTGAGCGACTATTACCAGTACCTGATGTACCAGCAGTACTATAACAACATGTACTACGGAGGCTACGGGGGCTATGGCGGATACGGTTACGGAGGCTATGGATATGGAGGCTACGGTTACGATTCCTACTCCAACTATTACAGTTACATGCTGATGGCAAGCATGTACGCCAACCAGGGCACGTCAGAAAGCACCCAGGACGTTCTGGACAAAGACCGCTACTACAACGCGGAGCTCTGCGGCCCGGATTATCCGGATGCTTCCATGCGCCCGGTGTTCAGACTGACCTTCTCACTGCCCAACAAGGAGCGGTAAAAACGAAACGCATCGAAATAATTGCATCTTTAATATAATATTGGGAAAAAATTATTACTTTTGCAGACTATCCATCATAATGGGACACCGCAAAAGTAATTTTTTTAATGACCAATAAAAAAGACCTTTCGTTCTGGCAGATGTTCAATCTGAGCTTCGGATTCTTCGGAGTGCAGATTGCGTACGCGCTGCAAAGCGCCAACATCAGCCGTATCTTCGCCACCCTGGGCGCAGACCCTCACCAGCTGAGTTTCTTCTGGATACTGCCTCCGCTCATGGGAATGATAGTCCAGCCCCTCATTGGCAAATGGTCGGACCGCACCTGGTGCAAGATGGGCCGCCGCAAACCTTACCTGCTGGTCGGAGCCATCGTCGCCGTGCTGGTTATGCTGCTCCTGCCCAACGCCGGCAGCCTCAAGCTTTCCACCGCATACGTATTCCTGGGCCTGAACGCGGCCATGTGGTTCGGCATGTTCTCCCTCATATTCCTGGATACCTCCATCAATGTAGCCATGCAGCCTTTCAAGATGATGGTGGGAGATATGGTAAGCGAGAAGCAGAAGGCCACCGCCTACAGCATCCAGAGCTTCCTCTGCAACGCCGGTTCCCTGGTCGGCTACCTCTTCCCTATCTTCTTCACCTGGATAGGAATTGCCAACACCGCTCCTGAGGGAGTGGTTCCGCCCAGCGTCATTTACAGTTTCTATTGCGGAGCCGCCATACTCATAGTCTGTGTGCTGTACACCTTTATGAAGGTGAAGGAGATGCCGCCGAAGGAGTATGCCGAGTTCCACGGGATTGACCCCTCCAAATCCGAGTCCCCCAAGGGCGAAGGCCTGCTGAAGCTCCTTGTCAAGGCTCCCAGGACCTTCTGGACCGTAGGCCTGGTGCAGTTTTTCTGCTGGGCGGCATTCCTGTATATGTGGACCTACACCAACGGTGCCATAGCCCGCAACTGCTGGAACACCACCGACGTCGCCTCCGCCGAATATCAGGCTGCAGGCAACTGGGTGGGCGTGCTCTTTGCCGTACAGGCTGTGGGTTCAATAGTCTGGGCCCTCGTGATTCCGCGTTTCAAGAACCTCAGGCTCGCATACGTCGTGAGCCTTCTCGCCGGCGCAGCAGGATTCGCGTCCATAATGTTCATCCATAACCAGTACCTGCTGTTCCTGAGCTACTTCATCATTGGATTCGCATGGGCCGCCATGCTCGCCCTTCCATTCACATTCCTCACCAACTCACTGGAGGGCAATCCCTACATGGGCAGCTACCTGGGTTTGTTCAACTGCACCATCTGCCTCCCGCAGATAGTAGCAGCAGCCACCGGAGGTGCCGTCATCGGCCTCGTCGGGGGGAGCCAGGGAGCCATGCTCCTGCTGGCCGGAATCTTCCTGGTCCTTGGAGCGTGCAGCGTAAGTCTTGTCAAAACCAAGTAAAACATATATTATCAACCTAATAACACACCAAATGAAAAGGATTATCATTGCAACCCTGCTCCTGTTGAGCCTTTCGGCCGTCAGCGCATTTGCGCAGAACGGCTACAGGGTCCAAGGTGTCATTGAAGATGCCCTGGGCCCGGTCATTGGCGCAACCGTCATGGAAAAGGGCACAAGTAACGGTACGTCCACCGGCCTGGACGGCGATTTCTCGCTCCAGGTGTCCGGTCCCGACGCAATCGTTGAGGTGAGCTGCATTGGATACACCGCGCGCAGCTTCACCGCATCCGAAATGCCGGCATCCATCCTCCTTGCAGAGGATTCCGAATTCCTTGACGACGTCGTAGTCATCGGCTACGGTACCGTCAAGAAAACCGACATGACAGGATCCATAGTGGCAATCAAGGCCGATGACATAAACCGCGGTGCGGTCAACTCCCCCGAGCAGATGCTCATGGGCAAGGTTGCCGGTTTGCTCGTTACCCCCGCCACCGGCCAGCCGGGTTCGTCCGCAACAATCCGCATCCGCGGCGCGGCGTCCCTCAACGCCTCCAACGACCCTCTCATCGTCATTGACGGCGTCCCCATCACCTCCGAAGGCGGTGCGGGAATGGGCAACCCCCTCGCCTCCGTGAACCCCAACGACATCGAGAGCTACTCCGTGCTCAAGGATGCCTCCGCAACCGCCATCTACGGTTCCCGCGCATCCAACGGCGTTATCATCATCACCACCAAGAAAGGTGCCCAGGGAACCAAGGGTGTCAAGGTCCGTTACGACGGCAGCGCCTCAGTCAAGCAGAACTACCAGTACTTCAATATGATGACCGGTGACGAGTTTGCCGAATTCGTGAACAAGAACTATCCTACATCTGCTAAACTCCTTGGCTACGACGGCCAGGTATACAACACCGACTGGCAGAAGGAAACCTACCGTCTGGCTCTTGGCACGGACCACAACCTCAGCCTCTACGGCGGCGGCAAGCTCCCCTTCCGCGTGAGCGTGGGATACAACCTCGACCAGGCTACCGTGAAAGTGGGCCAGAACCAAAAGGCCAACCTGGATATCAGCCTTGCCCCCAAGCTGCTGGACAAGCACCTGAGCATCAACTTGAACGCCAAAGGCATCTACCAGGCGACCAGCTGGGCCAACGGCGGAGCCATAGGCAGCGCAATGGCTTTCGACCCCACCAAGCCTGTCCGCTTCGACAAGGACACCATGTTCGGCGACTACAAGATTCCCGCAGGAACCATCTGGAACTGGTACGGAGCCGCCGGAGACCCCAACACCATGGCCTCTACCAACCCCTTGTCCAGCCTCTATGAGTGGATAGACAACAACAGCGCCCTGCGTTCCATAGGCAATCTCCAGCTGGATTACAAGATCCACGGATTCGAGGACCTCAGGGTGAACGCCAACTTCGGTTACGACGTGGCAAAGCTTGACGGTTACAAGTACAACCTGCTCGGTTCCCGTAACGCCCGTGCGGCCAGCCCGGACGTCGCCACCCAGTACGGCAATTATGTATCCAACACCGTATTCGAAATCTACACCGATTACAGCCACGACTGGGGCAATCAGAACATTGATGCAATGGCAGGTTACTCCTGGCAGCACAACTACAACAAGTACCTCAACACCGAGTACCTTAACGCTGACCCCAAATGGCAGGAGGCTGATCTTTACAAGGACGACCCAGTGAACCAGAGCGAGTATTTCCTGGTCTCTTTCTTCGGCCGTGTAAACTACAATATTCTGGACCGCTACCTCTTCACAGCCACCGTCCGTGAGGATGCATCTTCCCGTTTCAGCCCGAAGAACCGCTGGGGATTCTTCCCTTCAGCCGCCTTCGCATGGAATATCAAGCATGAGGATTTCCTCAAGAACGTGAGCGTCATCGACCAGCTCAAATTCCGCCTCGGATGGGGCCGCACAGGTCAGCAGAACGGCATCGCCTACTATCCTTACCTGGCCCGCTACACCTTCGGCACCAACCCGTACATGGAGTACAATATGGGCAACGGACGCTACTCCACCCTCTCTCCCCAGGCATACAACCCCAACCTCAAGTGGGAGACCACCGAAACCTTCAACGTGGGCGTCGATTTCGGCCTCTGGGGCGAAAAGCTCACAGGTAGCGTGGAAGCCTACTACCGCAGGACCTTCGACCTGCTCAACGAGGTCGCGGCCCCTCTGGGAACCAACTTCTCCGACCGTATAATCACCAACGTGGGTACCATTGCCAACAAGGGTATTGAAATAAACCTCAATTACAACGTTATCGAGACCCGCGACTGGCACTGGAGCGTAGGCGGCAACGTGACCTTCCAGGATATCAAGATCACCAAACTCCTCCAGGAGGGTGGTGACGAAGAGCATTACCAGATCGAGGTCGGCCAGACCATGGGTTCCAACGAAGGTTACAGCTCGGTTTACAAGACAGGATGCGCTCCCTACACCTTCTTCCTGTACAAGCAGACCTACTTCAAGGGACAGCCCGTTTACAATTCTGTAGAATCCACCGGCGACACTCCCACAGAGAGTGACCGCCAGCTTACCGGCAAGAGCCCCAACCCCTGGATGTTCTGCGGTCTCAACACCCACCTGAGCTGGAAAAACTGGGACTTCTCCGTCAACGGACACGGTTCCGTAGGCAACTACGCCATCAACAAGGTGCGCAAGGGTTATGCTACCGCATACGGCCTTCTGGACCAGACTTCAAAGGGCTATGTGAACAATCTCAACAACGACTTCCTGCATCCCGACTGGAACGGCTTCATGCAAGTCTGGCAGGAGTACTCCGACTACTGGGTAGAGGATGCGTCTTTCTTCAAGATAGACGACATCAACCTCGGTTATACTTTCAAGCTCGACAAGAAGTGGATCGAATCTTTCCGCGTCGCCGCATCTGTACAGAATGTATTTACAATTACCAAGTACAGCGGACTCGACCCTGAAATTCCTTCCATCGACGGTGTGGACAACAACTTCATTCCCCGTCCGAGGCTTTATACAATCCGTCTCAGCGTTAACTTCTAAAAGCCAACGGATATGAAAAAAATATATTTCCTTTTGACAGTTGCGGCCGGCATGCTTGCTGTTTCCTGTATCAAAGACCTTGACGCCCTGCCGCTCAACGATTACGACAAGACTTCCGAATCGGCATATGTGGATGGCGAAAGCTACCTTAAGGGTCTGGCCTACATCAACGCCTACTACAGCTTCGTAAGCCAGAATGATCCGGGTGCTTCCGACCTGCCTTCCTTCAAGGATGCCGGTCAGAGCGAACTCCTGCGCCAGTGGCTCATTCTCAACGACCTCTGCACCGGCTCCCAGGACATCAGCTGGGGTGACTCATATGTTACCCCCATCAATGACCACACCTGGACCAATGCGGCCAATACCGCAATTACCGCGGTATACACCCGTGCACTCAAGGGCGTGGTACTGGCCAACGAGTTCCTTCTCCAGACCACCGACCAGAAACTGGCCGCACGCGGGCATGAGCAGTACAAGAACGACATTGCCCGGTATCGTGCCGAGGCCCGTTTCCACAGGGCCATGTTCAATTATATTCTTCTGGATATTTTTGGCAACCCGCCCTATGCAACCGAAGAGAACATAGGCGGCGAACTTCCCAAGCAGTTCGACAAGGACTTTGCCAAAGGCCGCAAGGGCTTCTTCGAGGCCCTCGAAACCGAACTCAAAGACCTCATCGACAACAGTGCTCTCGGTGCCAGGGGTGAAGTCCCGTATCCCAGGCCTACAAAGGATGCCGCAAGGGCCCTGCTTGCCAGAATGTACATCAACGCGGAGGTTTATACCGGCACCGCACGCTGGGCAGATGCAAAGAAGTATGCCGACGATGTCATCGCCAACGGTTACTACCTGCATCCGGAATATCATGAACTGTTCTATCAGGACAATGGCGAGAAGTGTTCCGGAGATGAATTTATCTTCGCCATCGACTACGATACAAACTGCGCCCGCAGCTGGGGAGGTACCACCACACTTTCTTCCGGGGCCTTCAACGATGACATGAACACCGCCCTGTCTGAATACCTCAAGACCGAGCAGCCTTACATCTCTGCAGAGACATGGAACGGCTACCGCATCGATCCCGCCTTCGTGAGCGCCAATTTCGAGGGTGTCAGCTATGATGCATCAAAGCCCCTCGGCTACGATCCTACCAACGCTGACGAGCGTCTCAGGCTTTTCATCCAACAGGATCCTTCCGACTATGCTCCCACCCAGGGTACCGGTGGCTGGCGCTGCTGGAAATGGGCGAAGATGGACTCCTCCGGCTACGTCGTGGCCCGTGGCGGTACCGACAACCCCGATTGGAAATTCTCCAGCGCCGATTTCGCAATCTTCCGTCTGGCAGAAATGTACTACATCTATGCAGAAGCTGATGCCAGGCTGAATGGGGGCACTACCAGCGACGCCAAGGCTGTCGGTTACATACAGGCCCTCCGCAACCGCGCAGGCCTCCAGACCGGCAGTTCTCTCACTGTGCAGCAGATACTCAAAGACAAAGCTGCTGAGATGCTTTGGGAAGGCCAGCGCCGCCAGGATGAAATCCGACTTGGCATCTTCGACTCCGACCCCAACCGTAATGTCTATCCACTGCTCGAGACTGACCGCTCGGTCAACAACAATCTCGCGCAGAATCCAGGATATTAGTATGTAACAAATATTAACCAACCAAAAACAATTATTTAGAAATGAAAAAATTCGTTTACGGATTAATGTTCCTCGGGCTCATCGCAGTCAGCTGCGAAGAGCCTATCGTCCCTGATACGGACGATACCAAAGCTCCTGTACTCGGCAACATCGCCGGTGCAGTTCTGGACGCCAAAGGCGCAGACATCACCACTACTTTTGAGGCTGCCGACTTCGGTAAAGAGGCTGCCGGTGCAACCATTCACTATGGTCTCTATGTAGATAAGGACGGAGCCAACCTTGCCAACAAGGTGGAAGTTCCCGCAACCATCGCCAACGGCCAGATTTCCTTCACCCAGGCCAACCTGAGCCTTACCCTCCAGAGCCTCGGCGCCGCCGTCGGCGATGAGGTCAAGGCCGAGTTCGCCCTTTACGCCTATCTTGGATCCGATGTCAACTCCAACTCCCTCGTCTCCAACACCGTGAAGGCTACCTTCACCGTTTGCGAGGCTGAGGTGGACTTCAACAGCTATCCCAAGGTCTGGGTCATCGGTAATTTCAACGACTGGTCCTGGGATAACGTCAAAGCCAACAACGATTACCTCTACGACGTAGAAGGCAACGGTACCTACAGCGGTCTGGTTTATTATGCAGCCAAGGCTGCCAACGGCTGGAAGATCGCTATCCCCAGGGACAACGGAGACGGCACCTACAGCTGGAACGATGAGTCCAACTGGGGCTTCCCCGAGGGCGCTGCAGCTCCTGAAATCGAGGCACTGACTGCAACTCTTGACTGCGCAGGCGGTTCCAAGGATATGAAGGTATGGGCCCACAACTTCTACTGGTGGCACTTCACTCCCGAGACTCTCGAGCTCAAGATGGAAGCTCCTGACAACTGGGACGGCGCCAAGACTCCTGTCGGGTTCGACCAGATGTACCTTGTAGGAAGCTTCAACGGCTGGAAGACCTTCGATGCCGACTATGTGATGAAGTATATCCCTACCAAGCACACTTTCTTCGTGGACGTAACCCTCGAAGCAGGTGCAGAGATCAAGTTCATCGCCGACGGCCAGCTCAGCAACGACTGGTACATCGCTTGGGGTGAGGACTGCAGCTGGGAAGGCGGCAACATCAAAGTTGACGCAGCCGGCAGCTACCGTGTCTACTTCAACTTCAACGCAATGAGCTACACCCTCGACACCGCAGCGTTCGGCAAGAATGAGGAAGGTGCCATCGAAGTAGCGGTCCGCGACGTCAACCGTCCCGACGAATACCACATCTTCGGCAGCGTCCTCGGCGGCGACTGGAGCAAATCCGTGGCTGACCTCGAGCGCGATGGCGAAACTTCCATCTATAAGCTCATCGGCCTTGCTTACAACGCTGGCGAGGAGTTCAAGATCGTCAAGAACGATAAGGAGGCATGGTTCGGCGTAGGCAACGGCAAGTACACCGGAACCCTCTTCACTCTTACCGGAACCGACAACTGGGCATTCGACAAGACCGGCGGTTTCGATATCACTTTCGATGCTGAGTCTCAGCAGGCTACCATCGAGGACTCTCCCGTCCAGGGCTGGGCAGTCGTAGGTAATGTCAACGGTTCCTCCTGGAACGAAGACTTCCCTATGACTCAGAACGGCGACATCTGGACCAGTGACGTTCTGGAAATCAGCTACGACGGTGCCAATACATGGGGATGCAAACTCCGCAAGTATCGTAGCTGGACCCTCCAGTATGGTCTGGAGAAGGGCGTCGCGGTTTCTGCCAACACTCCTCTGTCCGTCAAGTCGAGCGATAACGATAATATCACCTACAACGGCAAGGCAAAGATTGTCTTTGACGCCTCCAAGGAGACTGTCACTATCCTCCCTCAGTAATCTGACAACAATTTTATCCGATGCGCAGCGGCGCTTCCCGCGCCCGCTGCGCATCTTTTTTAATTAAGCTTTTTTATGAAACTCCTTCGCTATTTCCTTGCCCTGGCCGCGGCGGCGGGCATGGTCCTCTCTTGTGATCCCGTAGACCCGACTCCCGTCACCCCTTCCGATGGAAATAACGATCATGTTTCCGGAATCACCTACCAGCTGAACGTTTACAGTTTTGCGGATTCCGACGGAGACGGCTGGGGCGATATCAAGGGTATCACCCAGCACCTGGATTACCTGGATAGTCTTGGTGCTACTTCTCTATGGCTATCTCCAGTACAGACTTCTGCTTCTTACCATGGGTACGATGTGCTGGACTACTACAGCATCAGCCCGAAACTGGGTACTGAAGCCGATTTTCAGGACCTTATAGACAAAGCCAGGGCAAAACACATAGACATCTACATGGACTATGTGCTGAACCACTCCGGACGCGGAGAATGGTTCAACGCCGCAGTCTCGAGTCCCAGCAACGCCTACAGCAACTACTATGTGCTGTCTGACAACTGGGCAGCTGACGTAGCGGCGGGAAAGATTGACAATTACGCCGGAGCGACGAGCCCGGGCATGGGCAGCTGGTACTCAGTTGCGAGCGGCGACATAGGTTACAAGGGTCGCGTACACATCAAGGTGGACATGAACTCCAGGACACTTCTTGTCACGGAAACCACCGACGCCATACAGAGCCCCAATAATTCAAATCCCGAATGCTGGATCTGGTACGGCAGCATAAGCCAGCACTGCGGCCTGTACACCACCGGCTCCAAAGTGTATGAAATCACTCTGGATATGGACACCAGCTGGGGCATGCTAGTCTGCACCAGCACCAATTGGGCAGACGGCACAAAATGGGGCGGCGACGGCAGCAGCCTGAGCTTCGGCGCCCCCTTCAAACTGAACAACTCCACGGCCGCCGACATCACTTTCGGAGGCAAAAGCATATGGTATTTCGCAAGCTTCGACAAGTCCATGCCGGATCTTAACTACGGCCCCTACGCCAAAGCGTCGGAGTCCGCCGCCTTCAAGGATCTCGCTGCCAGCGCCGACAAATGGATCAACATGGGCGTGAATGGCTTGCGACTCGACGCGGTAATCTGGATATACCAGAACCAAACTGCCGCCAACACAACTTTCCTCAAACAGTGGTACGACCGCTGCAACACCACCTACAAGGCCCGCGGCGGAGAAGGAGACATCTACATGGTAGGTGAAGCGTGGTGCGACAGTGCCGAGCAGATGGCCCCTTACTACAAGGGCCTGCCTTCCAACTTCAATTTTTACTATTGGTACACTCTCAAAGACCGCATCCTGAACGGTAAGGGCTGCGACTTTGCCAAGACCGTCATGTACTTCCGCAACCTGTTCAAGACAAACAGGGCGGATTTCATAGATGCCATTAAACTCACCAACCACGACGAAAACAGGGCGGGCAGCGATCTGGGCAGGAATAAAGACATGATGAAACTCGCCGGTGCAGTGCTGCTCACGTCTCCCGGCAAGCCCTTCATCTATCAGGGCGAGGAGCTCGGATACTGGGGAGAAAAGAGCAAGGGCGACGAGTATGTACGCACGCCCATCAAATGGACTGCAAACGGGAGCGTACCGAGCAGGGCCCTCAACGGCAAGGTAGATAATTCCATGCTCTCCGCCGCCATTTCCGTAGAGAACCAGGCTGCCGATGAGAGCTCGATCCTGAGTGTCTACCGCAAATTCGGACAACTGCGCAACCAATACAAAGCCCTTGGCATCAACGGCGATATTACCAGCCATCCGGAATTTAACGAGAAGAGCCCGGAAAGCCTTAAGTCGGCGGGCGTCTGGTACCGCGAGTACGACGGCCAGAAAGTTCTGGTGGTCCATAATTTCGGGTCCGGGGAAATATCCCTCACTTTCAAGAACGACAAACTCGACAACATGCTCGCATCGAACGGAAACGTTTCTGTCTTCTTCAAGGAAAACCTGCAGATGGGGCCTTATTCTTCTGCCGTATTCTTACAGTAGCATGAAAACGGCAGCGCTTATTCTTGCATTAGCCTTTTTGGCGGCATGCAATCCCTCCACCCCTGAAGACGGTGGCAAGACATTCGATGTAGAAACTCCCGCTTTCGCCTACGGAGCGGATGTCAGCTGGGTCTCCGAGATGGAGGCCGGCGGCAAGGGCTTCAAAAAGCAGGACGGCAGCACCGCAGACATATTCGAGGTACTTAAAGACGTAGGTATCAATTCTATACGCCTGCGCGTCTGGGTTAATCCTACCGGCGGTTGGAGCGGCAAGGACGACGTGGTAGCGCTGGCAGTAAGGGCTGCAAAGGCCGGCATGGCTCTCATGATAGATTTTCACTACAGCGACTTTTTTGCGGATCCAAGCAGGCAGGACTTCCCTGCTGCATGGGCGGCAGACAAGGGGGATGTTGAGAAGACCGTCGTCCATATTCGCGAGCACACGGCAGAAGTCCTTGCAGCCCTCAAGGATGCCGGTGTCGCCCCTGCATGGATACAGATAGGCAACGAAACCATCAGCGGCTTCCTCTGGCCCCTGGGGAAAATAGACTGGAACAGCTCTGCCCCCTGGGACAACTTCGTAAAGCTTTACAAGGCCGGCTATGAGAGCGCCAAGGGGATTTTCCCGGACGCCCTCGTGATGCCCCACCTCAACAACGCTTTCCAGGACAGGGCATGGTGGTTCAAGGAGCTTAAACAAAGGGGCGGAAGCTTCGATGCAATGGCCCTTTCGCATTATCCGCAGACCGAATCCGGCAAGACAGCGGACCAGGTCAACGCCGCGGCTATCAACAGCATCAAGAAAATGGCGGCCGAGTCCACTCTCGCCGGCATTCCGGTTATTATTGCCGAAGTCGGCGTGAAAGTGAGCACCGAGAGCGCGTCAGCTGCCGTGCTGCAATCTTTTATGGACGAGGTCCGCAAACTATCCGTCTGCAAGGGTGTATTTTATTGGGAACCTGAGGTTTACGGCGGATGGAAACCTGCTGTTTACAACTCCCTCGGATGGGGGTCCTATGGCATGGGCGCCTTCACTTCCGACGGACGCCCGTCAAGCATAATGAACGCATTCAAACACTGATAATCAATGAGAAGATTATTAATCGCCTCCCTTATTGCCGTCTCGGCTTGCCTTGGATGCAAGCATATATTCGACCCTTCCCTTATCAATGACGCCACTTCGGAAGAAGTCGTCCGGGTAGAGCCTCTGAGCTGGTGGACAGGCATGAAGATGCCGCTTCAGCTCATGATACAGGGCCCTGGCATCAGCGAATACGATGTTAGCGTAGAAGGTCTTTCCGGAACCAGGGCCAGTGCCGCCCATAAGGCTGACAGTCCCAACTATCTCTTTGTAGATGTGCAGCTTGGCTCCGAGAGCGGCAGATGCTGGATTGTGTTTTCAAAGGATGGGGAACCGGTGTTCAAATACCCCTACATCATTCGGGAACGTGCCGCAGGCAGCGCCCAGAGAGAGAGTTACACCACCGAAGACATGATTTACCTCATCATGCCGGACCGCTTTGCCAACGGCGACCCCGAGAATGACAGCTGCTGGCAGGGTGGCGTTTACGACGACGGCTCGGCGATGGCATGGAAAGTACCCGATACTCCCGATACCGTAGACCGCAAAGACCCCGTCTCCCGCCACGGCGGCGACATTCAGGGCCTTATCGATCATCTCGACTATATTGCCGGATTAGGTGCCACTGCGGTGTGGAATACCCCCCTGCTGCTCGATAATCAGGATTATGAGTCCTACCACGGCTACGCCTGCGCCGACTACTACCACATCGACCCGCGCTTCGGCGATAACGCACTTTACAAGGAGTATGTGGAGAAGTCGCATGAGAAGGGGATCAAGGTAATAATGGACATCGTCACCAACCACTGCGGCACCGCCCACTGGTGGATGGAGGACGCCCCTTTCAAGGACTGGATACACCGCTTCCCGGAATACACCCAGATGAACGCCCTCTTCTCTGTCTACATGGATCCGGGTGCCGCACACACCGACCTGCAGAGGCAGGAGAGCGGCTGGTTCGTGCCGTCCATGCCCGATATGAACCTGGACAACCCGTTCGTACTCAAATATTTCCAGCAATGGGCGATATGGTGGGTGGAATATGCCGGCCTGGACGGTCTGCGCGTAGACACCTATCCTTACAACGAACCCGGCCCCATGTCTGAATGGTGCAAGGCCGTGCGTGAGGAATACCCCGGCATCAACATAGTCGGCGAATGCTGGGACCCCTGCATACCCCAGCTGGCCTACTGGCAGGCAGACAATCCCAACAAGAACGGCTTCAACAGCAATCTGCCGAGTATCATGGACTTCCCGCTCCGCGACGCCATGATAGGCGCCCTCTGCGAAGACCGTGTATGGTGGAACGAAGGCATGACGCGCGTTTACAGCGTACTGGCCCAGGACTTCGTTTATCACGACCTGGACAATATGATGATATTCTTCGCCAACCACGACCATCCCAGAACCGGAGACATCCTGCGGGCCGACCCGGCCAGGATGAAACTGGCGCTGGCCATGCTCGCTACCCTGCGCGGCATTCCTCAACTGTATTACGGCGATGAAATGATGTTCCTGGAGCGCAAGGACTGCAAGAGCCACGACGGAGCCAAACGCATAGACTTCCCCGGAGGATGGGCAGATGACAAAGTTGACCTGTTCGGCGCGGAGAGAAGCGGCATTGCCGCCGACCTCCACGACTACACCGCCCGCCTGTTCAACTGGCGCAAGGGCTGCCGCGCGGTCCAGCATGGCAAAACCCTGCATTTCCTTTCGCGTAAGAACTATGGGGTACATAATGTTACAGACAACAGCTACTCCTATTTCCGCTATACTTCGGACGACACGGTTTTCGTGTACATCAACAACAACGACGAAACCAGGCTGCTGGACTGGAGCCATTACTCCGAATTCGTACCCGGCCCCATACGCGGAACCGATGTCCTGAGCGGCGAGACCGTACTGCTCCAGGACGGCCTGCCCATCCCGGCCCACAGCGCCCTCATCGTAGAGTTTGACCGTTAGCACCCGCCCATCCCCGTTTTACGGATGTCGCTGTTTATCAATAATTTGCAATTCTCCCTGGTGTAAAAATGCACCATGGAGATTCATAAGTAACTGAATATGAAAGCATTACGAATAACACTCCTTTGCACTCTGCTTCTTGCTGCCTGCAGCAAGACCGATACGGTGTCTTTCGACTACAGCATCAACAGCCCCGACGGCACCCTGACCGCCTACTTCGGTGTTACGCCCTCCGGCGAGCCTTTCTATAAATTGGAGCGCGAGGGTAAAACCGTGATCGCTCCATCCCGCCTTGGCTTCGAGCTCACGGACGGCAGCGATCTCCGCTCCGGCTTCGTTGTGACCGATGTCAGTTTTGACAGCGCCGACGAAACCTGGCAGCCTGTGTGGGGAGAAGAGAGAGAAATACGCAACCACTACAATGAGATGCTGCTTACCATAGAACAGCAGCCGGAAGGGATTTTGCCCCCTCAGAGCGGAGTGAGCGCTACCGACCCGGACTACACCGGGGATCCCGGCAATCCCTCCGGGAAGGGGGCGGTGATACGTTTGCGCTTTCGCCTGTACGACGACGGTCTGGGCTTCCGCTACGAGTTCCCGCTGGAGAATAAATTACGCTATTTCAATATAGCTGAGGAACTTACGGAGTTCGCCATGAGCGGTGACCACATTGCCTGGTGGATTAGCGGCGACTACGACACCCAGGAGTACAACTACACCCGCAGCCGGCTGAGCGAGATTCGCAATCACTCCGAAAGCATGCGCCTGGGCAACGCGTCCGCGACCGGATTCAGCGACACCGGCGTACAGACAGCCCTCCAGCTCAAGACAGACAGCGGCCTGTACATCAATATCCACGAAGCCGCCGTGGTGAACTACCCCACTACCAACCTGCTGCTGGACGACAAGCACATGGTTTTCCGTACCTGGCTCACTCCGGACGCCGAAGGGGTCAAGGGACGTATGCAGGCTCCCTGCGTCACTCCATGGCGCACCGTGATGGTGGTCGACGACGCCCGCAAAGTGCTGGCGTCCAGGCTTATACTCAACCTGAACGAGCCCTGTGCCCTGGACGACGTGAGTTGGATACATCCGGTAAAGTATATGGGCGTGTGGTGGGAAATGATTACCGGCAAGACCCAGTGGAGCTATACCTGGAATCTGCCTTCCGTACAGCTCGGAGTCACCGATTACAGCGCCCTTAAGCCTCACGGTCAGCATGGAGCGAATAATGACAACGTGCGCCGCTACATAGACTTTGCCGCTGCAAACGGCTTCGACGCCATACTTGTGGAAGGGTGGAACGAAGGATGGGAAGACTGGTTCGGCTGCCAGAAGGACTACGTCTTCGACTTTGTTACGCCGTACCCCGACTTCGACCTTCCGGCCCTTAACAAGTACGCCCACGAGAAGGGCATACGCCTTGTGATGCATCACGAGACATCCTCGTCCACAGTTAATTATGAGCGCCACATGGAGGCGGCGTACGAGTTGATGAACCGCTATGGCTACGATGCCGTCAAAAGCGGATACGTAGGAAATATTATCCCCTACGGAGAACATCATTACAGCCAGCCTGTCATAAACCACTACATGTACGCGCTGCAGCATGCGGCCGATCACCACATTATGGTGAACGCGCACGAAGCTGTACGTCCTACCGGCCTCTGCCGCACATGGCCCAACCTGATAGGAAACGAGAGCGCCATGGGAACTGAGTACCGCGGCCGCATAGACCCGGGTCACAGCTGCGTGCTGCCGTTTACCCGCCTGCAGGGCGGTCCCATGGATTACACGCCTGGAATCTTCGAGCAGGATATGAGCATTACAGCGCCCGGGCAGACCGGGAAGATGCGGCATACACTTGCCAACCAACTGGGCCTTTATGTGACCTTCTATTCCCCGCTGCAGATGGCGGCAGACCTTCCAGAGAATTACGAACGTTTCCCCGATGCCTTCCAGTTCATCAAGGACGTGGCGGTAGATTGGGATAAGAGCCTCTATCTGGAGGCCGAACCGGGCGATTACATCGTTACTGCACGCAAACCGCGTCTGGAGACGCTTAACTCAGGACGGCTCAGCGGCAAGTCCGGGGCGTATGAGTTCGTTTACAAGGACGGCAGGGAGCACGATGTATGGTTCGTGGGAGGCGTCTGCGGCGAGAATGCGCACGAAGCCACGTTCTCCCTGGACTTCCTGGACCCTGCTCTCCTTTACGAAGCGGTGCTGTATGCTGATGGCCCGGATGCCGATTACGAGACCGCCCCTCAGTCCTACACCATTACCAGCTCCGTCGTCACCGCTGCCGACAAAATGACCGTCAAGATGGCCCGCTCCGGCGGCTTCGGCTTATCGCTCCGCAGTCTGTAGCGGGCAAAAAAAATAAGGACGTCCGAAAGGGCGTCCCCATTATATATAGACTCGTGTATTAGGCGAGCTTCTCGGCTACTTTGTCGCAAGCATCCTTAACGGTTGCGATGTTGCTGGTTTCCTCATCGGGAATCTTGATGCCGAACACCTTCTCAAACTCCATAAGAAGCTCAACGGTGTCAAGAGAATCGGCGCCAAGGTCATTGGTGAAGTTAGCGCTTTCGGTAACCTCGGAGGGCTCTACGCCAAGCTTGTCGACGATGATAGCCTTCACTTTTTCTACAATCTCGTTGTATTCCATAACAATATTGGTTTATTTAATTAGTACAATCAAATCTAAAATAACATACAAAAGTAGAAAAAAAAACTTGAACTTGCAACTGTTTCGGAACTACCTGCTATTCACTATCTGCGCCGCCAGCCCGGGGCCCACCAGAGCGGCAATTTCCTCTTCCGGAGCCGACATTATCCTTGCCAGGGAACCGAAATGAAGCATAAGACGTTCTTCTGTCTTAGGGCCGATTCCGGGGATATCGCGCAGGGCGCTGTGAATGGACGCTTTGCTCCGCAAAGAACGATGGAAAGTAATACCGAAGCGGTGCGCCTCGTCGCGAATCTGCTGCAACACCTTAAGGGCTCGAGAGTTACGGTCTATGAACAAAGGGTACGGATCGCCCACGCGAATCACTTCCTCCAGACGTTTGGCAAGACCCACCACGAACAACTTGTCCTGCAGCCCCAGCTCGCAGACAGCCTGCCAGGCAAAGTTCAACTGCCCGGCCCCGCCGTCTATCACCACCAGCTGCGGCAGGTCATCCGGGGCCTCCTCCAGCATGCGGGCATAGCGGCGGTTCACCACCTCTTTCATGGACGCATAATCGTTGGCCCCGATAACGGTCTTTATCTTGAATTTCCTGTAGTCTTTCTTGCTCGGCTCGGCATCCCGGAATACCACGCATGACGCAACCGGATTGGTTCCCTGCAGGTTGGAGTTGTCGAAGCATTCTATGTGTCTGGGAAGCTCCTTCATACCCAGAGCCTTACGCAATTCCTCCATTACGCCCTGGCGGTATTCGTCGGGGTTGGTATGCTCACGTTGTTTCAGGGAATTGAAATGGAACTCCCGGGCATTCTTGGCGCTCAGCTCCAGCAGCGAGAGCTTGTCTCCACGTGCCGGGATTGTAAAAGTCACGCCCTCCAGTTCCACGTCCGGCAGGAAGGGCACAACTATCTCGCGGGCGAGTTCTCCGAACTTATCCTCTATCTCCGCTATGAAACTGCTGAGAACGGACGCCTGCTCCTCCTCGATCTGCATCCTGAATCCGAGGTTCAGGCTCTGGATGATGGCGCCGCCGCGCACCCGCAGGAAGTTGCCGAATGCGTCGGAGCCGTCGAATACAAGCGAAAACACGTCCAGGTCACGCTCCCCGGCGGATGTAATGATGGACTTGGAATAATGGCTCTGGAGGGCCTCCATACGCTGTTTACACTCCTGTGCCGTTTCGAAGTCCAGCCTGTCGGCCGCTTCTGTCATCGCCGCCTTGTAGCTGCCGATTACCTCGCTCACGCCACCCTTCAGCAGACGCACGATTTCATCGATCCAGGAGTTGTACTCCTCCTGCGATACTTTGCCTATGCAGCAGCCGCGGCACCGCCCAATATGATAGTCCAGGCACGGACGGTACTTGCCGCGCAAGATGGCGTCGGAGTCTATCTTGAGGCGGCAGCTGCGCAGCGGATAGTTGGCGGAAAACAGCTCCAGCAGCGCCCGGGCATGGTACACGGAGCTGTAAGGACCGAAGTAGCGCGATCCGTTCTTTTCTACCCGCCGGGTAAGGAAGACACGCGGGAATGGCTCCCCGGTGACGCAGATCCATGGGTATGTCTTGCTGTCTTTAAGCAGGATGTTGTAGCGCGGCTTATATTGCTTTATGAGGTTGTTCTCCAGCAGCAGCGCGTCCGACTCGGTACCTACCACGGAGTATTGCACATCCGCTATCTTGCTGACCAGCAGCCGCGTCTTGATGTTCAGGCGGTCCGGGTCCACGAAGTACTGATGTACCCGCTTGAAAAGGTCCTTGGCCTTGCCCACATATATGACCGTTCCCTTATCGTCGTAATAACGATAAACCCCCGGCTGATGTGGCAGAAGCTCTATTTTTTCCCGGACCGTCATAGCTCTGCAAAGATATACATTTTGGCAAGCTAATACAAACAGCCGCGGTATCTGGAGCAGAACATGCTGGTAATAAAGACGTTACACCTTCTGCCTGCATGAAATATGTGGCAGGCAAATTCATTAATTTAATGAAGCTCAGCACCTTACACTCCAGCAACAAAAAATCCGGCCAGCAATGACCGGATTTTTTATGGTGGAGATAGTCGGATTCGAACCGGCGACCCCATGCTTGCAAAGCATGTGCTCTACCAGCTG
>CAMYYI010000027.1 GCA_947303465.1 uncultured Bacteroidales bacterium | reverse complement strand
CACGACCTTGAGATTACAAATCACACGCTCTGGCCATCTGAGCTACATCGGCAGTTATGTCAATGCCCCTTATTAAGGGACTGCAAAGGTAAGAATTATTTTCTTATCTCCAAAAACTTTTGCAAGATTTTTTCCAAGCCTTTTTTATCCAGATTATACTCGCCCCGCTGCTCGGCCTGGCTGGCCTGTGCGACAAAGCGGTCATCTATTCCTACAGGGGTCACAGGCACGCCCGGGCAGTGTTCTGCAAGGTACTCGCTTACCGCCCCGAAGAGGCCGCCTTTAACCACCCCGTCCTCAACCGTGACTATCCTGCTATAGCTCTCTGCAATACGTTCCAGCATACCGGTATCCAGAGGTTTGACGAAACGGAAATTGTACACGCCCACCTTCCCGTCAAAGCCCTCCGCCGCCTCCATGGCCCTGTTGACTGCGGGACCGGTGCCTATCACCGCTATCTCGCTGCCCTCCGTCATGCATTCCGCCTTTCCGACGGGCAACGCGGCGAATGGCACGTTCTCCCAGAGAGCGCCCTCTCCGGTACCGCGCGGATACCTTATAATATATGGCCCCTCTTCCTGCTGCAGGCCAGTGTACATCAGCTGCCGCAACTCCCATTCGTCCTTGGGAGCACATATAACGGTACCGGGGATACTGCGGTAAGCCGCCAGGTCGAAGGCTCCCTGATGGGTAGCCCCGTCCTCCCCTACCAGTCCTGCCCGGTCGAAACAAAGCACTACCGGCAGATGCTGAAGGGCTATATCGTGAATGATCTGGTCGTACGCCCGCTGGGCGAAAGTCGAGTAAATGTTGCAGAACGGACGCATGCCGCCGGCCGCAAGCCCCGCGGAGAATGTGGCAGCATGTTCCTCCTCAATGCCGACATCGTAGAATCTGTCCGGGAATCTCCTGGAGAACTCCGTCATTCCGCATCCGCTTGCCATTGCGGGAGTGATGCCCACCACCCTGCCGTCCTGCTCTGCGAGTTCGCACAGCACCTTTCCAAAGACATCCTGATAACGGGCAATGCTGCGCGCCCCTCCTTTACGTTCCCCTGTTGCCGGGTCGAATTTACCGGGGGCATGCCATGTCACCGGGTCAGCTTCCGCCGGAGCGTATCCCTTGCCCTTGACGGTGCAGCAGTGCAGCACGCGCGGCCCACCTATGTTTTTAAGCTTTCGCAGGTTGGAGACCACGGAACGGATGTCGTTTCCGTCTATGGGACCGAAATACCGGAAGCCGAGGGCCTCGAAGAGATCGCCGCCGCTTTTCTTTACCACATAGGATTTGACGCTGCGTATCCAGCGCTGCATACAGGCACGCAGGCGGCTGTCGCCAAGGTGACGCCATACCTTATCCTTCAGCCTGTTATAGCGGCTGCTGGTGGTAACTTTCAGGAGATAGTTGTGCAGGGCTCCGGTGTTGCCGTCTATGGACTGGTTATTGTCGTTAAGGATAACCAGAAGGTCGGAGCCTCCGGTTCCGGCGTTGTTCAGTCCTTCGAACGCCAAGCCTCCGGTTAGGGCTCCGTCGCCTATGAGAGCCACCACCTTATTTCCCAGGCCCTGCAGTTTTGCCGCCTCGGCCAGACCGAGGGCCGCGGATACTGACGTAGAAGAGTGACCTGCGCCGAAGCAGTCGTACTCACTCTCACTCCTTGACGTAAATCCGCTGAGGCCGTCTTTGGTACGGTTGCGGCGGAATGCCTCGCGCCGTCCGGTTAGGACCTTGTGAGCGTAGGACTGATGTCCCACGTCAAAAACTATTTTGTCTTCCGGGCAGTTGAATACGTAATGGAAGCCTACTATGAGCTCTACGGCCCCCAAGCTGGAGGCCAGATGGCCGGGATTGACCGCGCAACACTCTATGAGATAAGAGCGTATCTCCGAGCAAAGCTGCTCCAGCTGGCTCAGGTCCAGTTTGCGGACGTCGGCGGGAGAATCTATTTTATCCAGCAGTTCGTACATATCCAGACTGCAAAAATGCAAAAACTTTTCGAGTATTCCGAAATTTCTCTCTATATTTGGAACAATATAAACATGTAGTATTATGCCATCGTTGAATAAAGTATTACTTATCGGTAACGTTGGAAGAGACCCGGAAGTACGTTACCTTGATTCAGGACCCGCCCAGGGCGGACAAAGCACTAAAGTAGCCACCTTTACACTTGCTACCACAGACCGTTACCGCGACCGCAGCGGAGAGCTTCGGGAGAATACCGAGTGGCACAATCTGGTTCTGTGGAGGCAGCTTGCAGACCTTGCCGAGAAATATATCCGTAAGGGCAGCCAGATTTATGTCGAGGGCCGTATCCGCACCCGTTCATACAACGACCCTCAGGGTCAAAAGAAATACATGACGGAGATTGTCGCCGACAACGTGCAGCTTCTCGGCCGCCGCGACGGTGAAGGTGCCCCCATGCAGGGCGGGTACGCAGCGCCAGCCGCACCGGCCTATCAGGCTCCTGCAGCCCCGGCCGCACCCGCATACCAGGCTCCGGTTCAGGACGGCTACCGCCGTCGCGAGAATGTTGCGCCCGCTCCGGCCCCCGCGGCGCCGGACTTCGGAGCTCCGGCCGAAGAAGACGACCTGCCGTTCTGAGTTCGTCTCAGAACGGCAGAAAGGCCGGACTCGCGATGAGTCCGGCCTTTTTGCTATTATCTGTCGGCGCAAGCGCCTCCGGAACGTCCCGTTGAACCGACAATCGCAGAGCTAACGCAGTTCCGTTCCTACGCGGCGCAGGAGAACGGATACCAACACTGCGGCACAGCCGAGTCCTATGAATATCCATTCCGCGCCGACTGCCGCATCTACCCCGCTTCGCGCCTGGAAGATGCGTCCCACGAATATGGGCACCAGCAGCATTCCCATGTTCTGTATCCAGTAAATGAGCGAGTAAGCCGTACCCAGATTCCGTTCCGGCACTATACGGGGAACGCTGGGCCACATGGCGGAAGGCACCAGCGAATAGCCCACGCCCAGCAGAGAGATGCCGAAGTATCCCCAGAACGGAACGCCCTGGGGAGCAAAGGCTATGACCAGATGCGCCGCCAGCACAAGGACGGAGCCGCAAATCATCCATAAAGTAGCCTTCCCTACCTTATCCACGAGCGCCCCGAAGAGCGGCGTAAATACAACGGTGAAAAAAGGAATCATGGTTATGACCCACTTGGCGCTCTCCAGCTCCATTCCGAATCTCGGGATAACTATGGATGTACCGAATTTCTTGAAGCTGATGATGCAGCAGTAAAAGAATACACAGAGCAGCGAAATCAGGATGAACCTGCTGTTAGTCAGCAATTTGCCGATATCGGAAAACTTGAACTTGTCTTCTTCGCGCACGGCTCCGCGGCCGCTGGAGATGCCGTTCGCCTTGTCGAAGCGTGCATCCATGGCCACAAAAATGCCCCACAGCATTACGCCGCATAGAATCAGCATGAGGCCGAAAGTGGCAGGACGGGCGGTCTCAGCCAGGGTGTAAATCTCTCCCGGAGCCTTCTGCGCCACAAGTACAGGCGCAAGGATGAAGGCCAGTGCAGTGCCGAGTCGGGCGACTGCGACCTGCGCCCCCATTGCGAAGGCGACGGGCCCGCCTTTGAACCATTTAGCGATGGAGCGGGTTACGGCCACACCGGCAATTTCGCTGCCGAGACCGAATAACATGCATCCCACGTACGCTATGATAAGGGAAGTGCGCGATTCGAGCCCGCTTCTCAACGCCCAGACGACTATAACGGCGCCCAGGGCCATCAGCCCCACGAACACGCTGCCTATGATGCGGACTCCAAAGACGTCCAGCAGTATGCCGCAGAGCACCAGCCCCCCGCATACGCAGAGAAAGCTGTAACCTCCGGCATAAAATCCGTAGTCGGCGCTGTTCCAACCAAGCTCAAGGCACTCGGGATGCTGAAAAATCTGGGAGAGCGTACTGAACGCGTCGTCGAAGAAGTACGACGCGAACATCGGCACCATCAGGCACACCAGTGCAACCCAGCGAAGCTTCTTTCCCACAATTACTTGATGTTAGGGAGTTCAAGACCGTAGTTCTTCCTGCGGTCCTCTGCCTTAAGCAGCAGGCTGAACAGGAAGGCGAGCACGCCGAAGCTGGAGAACACTATCATGGGGACAGTGTAACCTCCGGTACTCTGGCGCAGGAAGCCTATGAGCATGGGCACCAGGCACAGTCCTATGTTCTGAACCCAGAAGATGAGGCAGTATGCACTGCCCAGCACTTTCTCGTCTATAATCTTCGGCACGGAAGGCCACAGTGCAGCGGGTACGAGCGAGAAGCTGACACCCAGCACTACGATGAGGAGCACTGCAAACCATTTGTACGGCATGAGAGGCAGCAGGAAAGCAAAGCTGAGGTGGCACACAATCATAATGACGGAACCTATCATCAGCATGCTGGCACCCTTGCCGACCCTGTCAAGGAATCCGCCCAGCAGCGGGGTGAGTATCATTGCCAGGATGGGGAAGCAGCTGAAGAGGCGGGCGGCCACCGCAGCATCTATGCTCAGGGTCTCCTCAAGGAAATTGGTGGCATAACGCTGGAACGGGAAGATTGCGCTGTAGTACAGCACGCACAGCAGAGCCACAATCCAGAACATCTTGCTCTTGAATATTTTGCCCAGATCGCTGATATGGAATTCGTCCTCTGGCGACTTTTCTTCGGTAGCAAGGCCGGCAGAAACCAGCTGACCGTCAAATTTGCGGTCCATGACACCGAAGATGATGAAGTTAATGAGACCTATGCAGAGCAGGGCGCCGCAGAACCCGAGGGGAGCGAGAATCGAACCTCCGAAAGCATTGGAGATGATAGGAGCTATCCACATCACGGCAAAAACTCCCAGACGGGCTATGGCCATCTCCAGGCCCATTGCCATTGCCATCTCCTTGCCTTTGAACCACTTGGCGAGAATCTTGGACACATTGGTACCTTCCATCTCGCAGCCGCAGCCGAAAATCATGAAGCCCAGCGAAGCCATCTTGGCGCTTGCCGGCATCTCCACCCACCAGCTTCCCAGCCACTGGGCAAACCCCGTTCCCTGGAACCAGTCGGTGATACCCACGAACTTGATGGCGGCACCGGCCACCATGAGACCCGCTGAAAGCACGCCTGAGAAGCGAACCCCCAGTTTGTCCAGGATAACGCCGGCTATAATCAGGAAACCGCAGACATTAAGTATGTACTCGGATGCCGCATAGGTCCCGAAGACGCTGCTGTTCCAGCCCAACTTGCTCTCTACAAGGGATTTGAGGGGGCTCATCACATCCACGAACATGTATGCGAAGAACATCATGAGCGCCACGAGCACCAGAACCGTCCACCGCGCCAGCGGCGAATCATTCATAAGTTTTGCAATCTTTTCTGACATGGTAATTCTGTTAAACGTGCTAAGATAGCAAAATTCACCAAAAAATGCGTATTTTTGTGGGTTATGAATATCGAACTTAGCGAACAGGAGCAGATACGCCGCGAATCGCTGGCGAAGCTCAGAGAGTTGGGCATTGAGCCTTATCCCGCCGCAGAATACCCCGTGAACACTACTGCGGCAGCCATTCTTTCGGGTTACGACCCGGAAAAGGGCAACTTCAACGAAGTATGTATAGCCGGACGGCTTATGAGCCGCCGCATCATGGGCGCCGCGTCTTTCGGAGAACTGCAGGACGAGAGCGGCCGTATACAGATTTACGTCAAACGCGACGAGATTTGCCCGGAAGAAGACAAGACAATGTACAACACCGTATGGAAGCGCCTGCTGGACATCGGTGACATTATCGGCATAAAGGGTTTCGCGTTCATTACCCAGACAGGGCAGCTGAGCGTCCATGCCAGGGAACTGACTCTCCTTAGCAAATCGCTGCGAGTCCTCCCCATCGTCAAGGAGGCTGAAGGGCAGGTGTTCGACGCCGTAACGGATCCCGAACTGCGTTATCGCCAGAGATACGTGGACCTGATTATCAATCCTCAGGTGAAAGACGTATTCGTGAAGCGTGCGAAGATTATCGCCACCATGCGCGAATATTTCAATGCCGCCGGCTGCCTGGAGGTGGAGACCCCCATCCTTCAGGGCATCCCCGGAGGAGCCACCGCCCGCCCGTTCATAACTCATCATAACGCCCTCGACATTCCCCTGTACCTGCGTATCGCCAACGAACTCTACCTGAAGAGGCTCATCGTAGGCGGCTACAGCGGCGTTTACGAGTTCGCCAAGGACTTCCGCAACGAGGGTATGGACAAGACGCACAACCCGGAGTTCACCTGTATGGAGATTTATGTCGCCTACAAGGACTACAACTGGATGATGTGCTTTGTGGAGAAGATGCTGGAGAAGATCTCGCTGGAGGTGAACGGCACAACCCGCGTGACTATCGGCGACAACGAGGTGGATTTCGGCGGCACGTACCGCAAGCTGCCCATCCTGGACGCCATCAAGGAGTACGCCGGCGTAGACGTGAAGGGCATGAGCGAGGACGAGTTGCGCGCCACCTGCAAGAAGCTCAACGTGGATATCGAGCCGTCCATGGGCAAGGGTAAACTCATAGACGCCATCTTTGGCGCATACTGCGAAGAGAAGCTCGTGCAGCCCACTTTCATTATCGATTACCCTGTGGAGATGTCTCCCCTTACCAAGCGCCATCGCACCGACCCTACGCTTACCGAGCGCTTCGAGCTCTTTGTGTGCGGAAAGGAGCTGGCAAATGCTTATTCCGAGCTGAACGATCCTATAGACCAGCTGGAGCGCTTCGAGGAGCAGGCAGCGTTGAAGAGCAAGGGCGACGACGAAGCAATGTACATAGACATGGACTTCGTGCGTGCACTCGAGTACGGCATGCCGCCCACTTCCGGCCTTGGAATGGGAATCGACCGCCTGACCATGTTCATGACGGGTCAGACTACTATCCAGGACGTCCTGTTCTTCCCTCAGATGCGGCCTGAACGGCCTCTAAAGAAGGAATCCGCAGAATAGTGGTCCCCGAGCTCATCACTTCCGCGCAGAACCCCAAGATTAAGCGCCTGCTCGCGTTGCAGAAGGATTCGTCCCTGCGGCGCGAGTGCGGCTTATTCGTAGTAGAAGGCCGACGCGAGCTCCAGCACTGTCTGGACTCCGGTTTCGAAATCGACTCCCTCTTCGTATGTCCGGAAATCGCCGGAGCTGCGGATATCGGGGACGCTCTCTCCCGGATCTTCGCGCTCCGCGCTCATCCCTCCCAACCTGGCGGTTGGGCCCCTCCCTCTAACGCGTCCGAGGGTGGACACGGCTCCGGGAGAGAGGTCCCCTCTTCCTTCGCTCCGGCAGAGGATTCAGCGTGCGCAAGGGTGCAGATTGATACACCGTTGCGTGAGAAAAAGGCCGAAAACTCGCTCAACGGTGCGCCCGAATGCACCTTTGAGCCAACCCCCGTTACTCAAGCGAAAGTTTTCGAGGTGAGTGAGGCGGTGTACGAAAAGATAGCGTACCGTGGCGGGACAGAAGGCGTGATTGCGGAGGTCAAGGTGCGCAACAGAAAGCTGGACGACTTGAATCTTCCGGAGAATCCGCTGATCGTGGTGCTGGAGGCGGTTGAGAAACCCGGGAATCTGGGCGCAGTACTTAGGAGTGCAGATGCGGCAGGAGCCGACGCAGTACTCATCTGCGACCCACTTACAGACCTCTACAATCCCAATCTTATCCGCGCCTCCATCGGCGCCATCTTTACCGTCCCATGCATAGCCTGCAGCTCTGAGGAGGCCATCAGCTTCCTCAAACAACACGGAATCAGCATCCTGACAGCCCAGCTGCAGGATTCATCACTCTATTACGATACTGACATGCGTGGCGGCACGGCCATAGTCATGGGCACGGAAAGCACGGGGCTTTCGCAGCAGTGGCGCGCCGCCGCAACGGCACACATACGCATCCCCATGCTGGGGCATCTCGATTCACTCAACGTCTCCGTGAGTGCCGCAATCCTGCTGTTCGAGGCCGTACGCCAGAGGCAAAGTTAGGCCACTGGAGCACAATCACCTGAAAATCAACGGTATACCATTTCTGCCTGCACGAAAAAAGATGCAGGCAAAAGCGATAAGTCGCTGATGAGCAGCCACTTGCGCACCAGGCGTTAAGGCTTGGATGGGTCGAAAGAATAAGGTCTCTGGAAGGTCTTCTCGAATTTGAGGCGGCCGTCAGCCGCAAAGACACGCACCGTCACAGGGGTCTTGGCCGAGGATGTCTTTGCCGCGTACATGTGATAGGTAACGTCCCTGGATGACTTGCTGCTGTGCTTGTACGGATTCATCACACGCGGCAACTCGTAAGCGATATTCTTGGTGGGATCCTCATAGCGCGTATTCTCCACCTTCAGTTTCTTTCCCTTCTCATACATCTCTACAGTATCCCCGGGCTCCCATCCCCAATAATTCAGCATAACGTGGTTGCGCCATTTCTTCTGCCCGTAGTCCATGCGGGTGTCGGAATAGAGTTCCTGCTGGCGCTTGACGCCCTCGCTGGCGCGGTAGTACGCACCGACCTCATTCAAATCGTAGAAACGGAAATACTTTTCTCCATACAGATAGGTCTCCAGCCGATACACGGGCGCAGTGCCGGATGCATACTCCCCTACCCAGAAACCGGCATCGGAGCCGTCGCTCCCATAGAGCGGCCATCCTATAGGCGTCGTCCACATTATGCCGGAAGTGGCCGGGCAGGAGCGCTGATGAAGCAGCGGATAGTCCGGATGATCGACAATATCATTACGGTGAATATGGCCGGAGAATACGGTGGTGCCGTTCTTGAACGGCGTCAGAAGGGAGTACAGCCGCTTCACCTGCTTGCCGGGCATCAGCAGACCGCTGTCCCTCCCGGAGAAAAGGACAGGACAGTGAGTACAAATGTAGATACGGGAATTCTCATCCACCAGCGAGAGGTCTTTCTCCAGCCAGGCAAACTGTTCTTCCGTAAGGACGCAATTGTAACTGCGGTCCCCGCGCACCCCTGGCGCTTTCTTCCCCTTGCCCTCTACATTTACGTAGTATATATTGTCGAGGAAAATCCAGTGGTCATCTCCTATGTTAACAGAATACTGGCCGGGGCCCCAGCAGTCCCGCTCGCGCCATCCGGCCCGCCTGTCCACGTCCTCCCCGACTACGGAAGGGTCATGGTCGTGGTTTCCCATCACGCTGTAAAGCGGCGTAGGATAATTCAGGTCCTGAAGCAGACGCAGGCCGTCCGATTCATTGAAATTGAACTCGGCCCAGTAGATATCGTGGGTAGTATCACCAAGATTGATTGAGTACACAGGGCCCGGAGAGGCGGCAGCCACACGGCGGATAACCGGCATCACCTCGTTCGCAAAACGGTTAAGATCGTCCCGTGCAGGGTCGTTGGAAAGGTGCATGTCTGCCAGCATGATTACGGTATAGCGGCTCTGGTCCTGCTTTTCCAATACAAAATCGTGAATTTCCTCCTGTTCCGCCGGAAGGTAGAGAGGCTGCCAGAAGCCTGGACGCAGGCCGTCAATACTGCGGACTATATAACCCGATGGAGTGATGACGAACACGTATCCCCCGCTCTTGTCGGAATCAATGGCATATCGTCCGTCGTCACCTGTAAGAACTATGGAAACGCCGTCCGAGACAGCCACGCCCGCTACGGGAGCACCGTCACAAATAACACGGCCGCAGACGCTGGCGGCCATTGCAGCGGCGCAGCACAGGCACGCCGCCACCAAAAGAGCTATCCTTTTCATGCCGCTTTCCTGGGTTTTCCGAGCATGCAGACAAGGGTGGAAACCACACCGCCGATAGGACACCACCATGTCCATGCTATGTAATTGTGCCCGAAGAATTCTTTCTGGAACATCAGCGGAATAATGATGAGTGCGCCGACTACCAGGGCGGCCACTACGCTGCGTGCGTTTCCTCTCTTGGTAAAGATAGCTGTCAGGAAGACACCTATCATACCGGCGTAGGCAAAGCACATTATACCGGTGGCGAAATCAACCAGGTTGAGCCCGCTGCTCTGTTGCATGACGCAGGTAACGATGGCAAAGCCCGTGAGCATCATGCCCATGAGACCTACCATCCAGCGGGACGACGAAATCTGGTCCTTGTCGCTCTTTACCGCCTTCCCGCGCCTGGCGCGCAAGGGCAGGTAGAGGTCTGCCACAAAGCTGGAAGCCATGGAGTTGATGGCGGAATTGAAACTGGAGAGCGCCGCCGCCAGCAGACCGGTGATCATCAGACCACGCACGCCCACCGGAATATGGTTCTTGATGTACTGAGGGAACACGTCGCGGGCATCGCTGAAGAACGCCACGCTTAGGGCGCCGTCACAGGCGGGATCATGTATGTACTTGACGTAGAGCAGCAAACCTATGCAGAGGAACACCAGCACCACAGGAAGGGCGATAAGCTGGGAGGCCACAAGAGAACGTCCTGCCTTGCGGACGTCCTTGCAGGCCAGCTGACGCTGTACGAACTCCTGGTCGGTGGTGTACTGGGCAATCTTGAAGAACGCCACGCCTATGAGTCCGCCCAATATGGTGTAGGGCTTGGAGAAATCGACGCTGGGGTCGAACATCTGCACCTTGCTGCCGGACACCCAGCCATTGAGCGTGCCGTCTGCCGCAAGTCCCGGGGCAACGCCGGTGGCAGCAGGCGCCTTTACCATGCCGTCTGCTGTAAGCGTACGCCACACATCGCTGAAGCTCAAGCCATTGAGGTCGCATGCCACGATTATCAGACCTACGACTCCCGTGAAAATCATCAGCAGGGTCTGGAAGGTGTCTATGTAGAGCAGGCCCTTGATGCCGCCCATCATGGTGTAGAATGTCGACACCAGGCCGAGTATTATTATACTCCAGACCATAAACTGGAACTGTATGCTGCCGAACGCGATGACGCTTATGGCAATGGCCGCGATGAAGAGACGGCTGCCGGAGGTAAGCAGCTGGCCGATAAGGAACATTACGGAGTTGGCATGCTTGGAACTGTCGCCGAAGCGGTCGCCAATGAAGCCGTATATGGTGATGGTCTTGGCATTATAAAGCTTGGGAAGTATGAGGGCCGCCACCAGACAGCCGCCAACTATGGAGCCCAGAAGGTTGAGCACGTAAGTGAGGTTGGTGTTGAAGCCAAGCTCCGGCGAACCGACAAAGGTACCCGCGCTTATGGTAGTGCCAGTAGCGGCTATGGCCACCAGCCATCCCGGCATGGAGCGGCCGGCAACGAAGTAATCTTCTATGTTCTTGTTTTTGTGAGAAAAGAGGTAGCCTATTGTGACGAGAGCTGCCAGGAACACAGCTACAATTAACCAGTCTACGAATGCCATATATGCGATTAGTTTATCCAAGCAAAAATAACGATTATTTGCAGAATCCGCAAATTATGGCTAACATTGCTTCTATGAAATCTGACAGACTATTGCTCGCAGCTGCGGCTGCCGCCGCATGCGGATGCACGGGAGAAGCCAAACTCCCGGAAAAGCCCAATATCGTATTCCTGCTGTTCGACGACCTCGGCTACGGAGACCTCGGGTGTTACGGACAAACCAAGATCGAGACGCCCAACATAGATGCGCTGGCTTCGCAGGGAATATTGTTTACCGACATGTATACCGCCGCGCCTCTATCGGCCCCCTCACGATGCTGCATAATGACAGGCAAGCACATGGGACACAGCCAGATACGCAATAATGAGGAGCACTTTGTCCCCACCGACGACCGCGGATGGAACACCCTGTTCCTGGATGACAGCGAGGAGGGCCAGCAGCCGATGCTTGCCGGCACGCCGACCATCGCGCGCATGATGCAGGAGGCCGGATACAAGACGGCCATGGTGGGAAAATGGGGCCTCGGATTCCCGGCCAGCGACTCCACCCCTAACAAAATGGGATTCGACTATTTCTACGGCTTCAACTGCCAGGCACTGGCCCACAGCTACTATCCCGCCCACCTCTGGGAGAACGATGTCAAGATTGCCACAGGCAACGAAACGGTGATGCAGGGGGAACCTCTTCCTGAAGGCATGGACCCGATGGACCCTGCCAGTTACGATCGCTATGGCGGCAAGTTCTACAGCCCCGACCTCATGTACGACAAACTGGAGCAGTTCATAGTGGAAAACGCCGGCGGGCCCTTCTTTGCCATGTGGACTACCACCGTACCCCACAGCGCCGTGCAGGCGCCGTCCGGCGAGGTGCAGTATTACGTAGACAAGCTGGGCGACGAGGAACCGCGCACCTTCGGCGGCATGTATCTGCCGGTACGGTATCCCCACGCGTCATACGCCGCAATGGTCACTCATATCGATACGCAAGTCGGGCGCCTTGTGGCCAAACTCAAGGAACTCGGAGTATGGGACAACACCATTTTCATCGTTACTTCCGACAACGGCCCTGCACACAACGGCAACTCTCCCATGGAGTACTTCCAAAGCGGCGGTCCTTTCAGCTGCGCTGCCGGCTGGGGCAAGAGCTCCCTGCATGAGGGCGGCATACGCATGCCGTTCGTTCTGGCCTGGGGCGACCGCCTGAAAGCACGGAGGAGCAGCCACGTAGCATGTTTTGCTGATCTGATGCCCACTTTTGCCGAGCTTGCCGGGGTACAGGCTCCGGACAACGACGGACTGTCGTTCGTACCCACCATCCGGGGCAAGGCCCAGCAGGAGCACGACTGCCTCTACTGGGAGTTCCCGGGCGGCAAGGGCTGGGTGGCAGTGCGCATGGGCGAATGGAAGGGACTGCTACAGAAAGCCGCCCGCGGCAACAACGAAATGGAGCTATACAACCTTGCGGAGGACCCCCGAGAGTCTGTCAATCTTGCTTCCGAGCACCCGGAAATAGTTGCACGTATGTGGGAAATAGTACGCGAAAGCCACACCGAGCCGGTACTCGATATCGAGAAATTCAAGATGGATATCAATTATCCCAACTGAGCAGGCGGGAACCGTCCGCATTAACGGAAATACGTACTTTGAGGGTCTCCTGCGGCAGGAGATCCTCAATGTTTTCCGGCCATTCCATAAGGCACAGGGCACCGCTGTCCAGGTAGTCGTAGAGACCTATATCAAGGGCTTCAGCGGGCTTTTCAATGCGGTAGAAGTCGAAATGGAATACCGGTTCGCCATCAGCGGTGCGGTACTCGTTGATGATTGCGAAAGTGGGAGAACTGACAGCATCGCCGCTAATCCCCAGCACTTTACAGAGCGCAGTGATAAAGGTGGTCTTTCCTGCGCCCATGGGAGCGTAGAAGGCGACCAGCTTGTTGTCCCCTATAGCTTTGAGGAACTGCTTTGCGGCCGGCTCAAGGCCGTTCAGATCCGGTATCAGTATATCTTGTTTCATCTTTGCCTCGGCCGCCGGGCCGGGAACGCCTCCGGTCTCATGATACAAAAATGCTCCGCATTTTCAAAATCGACCGGAGGCGCTCCCGGCCGGCGATACACCGGCAAAGATAGTAAAAAACGTCAAAACCTCACACCGGGCGCACGGTCAAGGAAACGGTAGCAGGCCGCTTCCGAGATGTGGGCCGGACGGATCTCCACGCCACCCTCAAGGTCGGCGATGGTGCGGGCGACTTTTATTATGCGAAAGTATGCCCTCATAGAAAGTCCCATCCTCTCCATAAGCGACACAAGCAACTCGTGGCATTCGGCATCCATCCTGCAATAGCGCTCCACCTGCCTGTTTCCCATCTCCGCATTTGTATTTACATTCTCCTCCCCGGCAAAACGGCGTTGCTGTATGGCTCTCGCCGCCAGGACCCTCGCTGCGACGGCACTGCTCGGCTCAGGCTTTGCCGCACTGGTGCGCAGGCGTGCCAGCTCCCCTGGCGTCAGGCTCGGAACGCTCAGCTGTATATCTATACGATCCATCATCGGGCCGCTCAGCCGTGACAGGTAAGACAGTCGCTGGGTAGGGGTGCAGGTGCATTTGTCCCCAACTCCCCAGTAGCCGCAGGGGCAGGGGTTCGACGCCATGACAAGCATGAACGAGGCTGGATACTCTACTTTCGCTTTCAATCGGGAGATAGTCACTTTCCGGTCTTCGACCGGTCCACGGAGTGCCTCGCATACACTGCGTGGCATCTGTGCAGCCTCGTCCAGGAAGAGCACCCCGTTGTGCGCCAGACTTATCTCGCCGGGCACTATGGAATCTCCGGCGCCTCCGCCTATTATTGCGGCAAGAGATGCCGAATAGTGCGGGGCACGGAAGGGGCGGATACTCATCAAACCATATCGCATCTTGCCCTTGCCGGCTATACTGAAGATCTTCGAGGTAACCAGGCTTTCCTCCATGCTCATAGGCGGCAAAATGCCCGTGAGCGCCTTTGCAAGCGAACTTTTGCCCGATCCTGGAGGGCCTATCATAATGATGTTATGTCCTCCGGCGGCAGCGATTTCGAGCCCGCGCTTGGCTCCCTCCTGGCCCAGAATATCAGAGAAATCCGGTATCTCGCAATTGTGCTTTTGCGATACGGAAAAATCCGACAGGGATGCATATTCCTGAGAGTTCCTAACCAGAAGGTCGTCGCACAGGTCGCCGGACAGAATACGTACCACATCTTCCAGGCTCCGCACCCCGAAAACCTGCACGTTGTCGAACTCGGACGCTTCAAGAGCGGAATCTATGGGAAGGATTATTCCATCAAAGTCCTCTGTAGCCGCAAGCTCGGCGAAAGGAAGCCCCCCGGGGATGTCCCGGACACTTCCATCCAGGCCCAACTCCCCCATCATCAGATATTTATCCACCAGCGGGAGTTCACACTGCCCGGATGACGCTATGATGCCTATTGCTATGGGCAAGTCGTATCCGCTGCCGTTTTTGTGCATGTCGGCAGGTGCCAGGTTTATAACCATACGCTTCCCCGGAATATGGTATCCCAGTGCCTGCATTGCCGTGGTGGTTCTCAACAGGCTCTCTTTTACCGCCACATCGGCCAGCCCGACCAGATGAATGCCTATCCCCCTGTCTACGCTCACCTCAACGGTAACCTTTACCGCCTGGATACCCACGCACTTGGCGCCATAAACCCTTATCAACATGTCATTTTGCGATTTGGACGGATATTCCCGAGAGATAACCGTGCAGGTTGAACTTCATTGTCTTGCTTCCGCATTCCATAAAAGGTGAGAGCTTGCTATCCTTTGGAGTTAGCACATACGCCAGTTCGGAACCAAGCTGGCATGCACAGTTGCGATTAAAGAAATAACAGTCCTTGCGCCCGGCCGGAACACCTGCCACTTTATGACAGAACTGGCCGTCACAGTAGATATAGGACGTGTCCGGACCCAGGCCCATGACATTATCCTCCCATCCTATCGCACCTATAATCCGCCCTATACCGTTGTTATAAAAGCCCACTACGGCAGTGTGCCCTTTGTACTCGGTAAGCTGGCCTTCCAGCCAGCGCACATGCTTGCACAGCACACTGGGAGAGCCTCCGGAAGACAGTATGGTCATTTTTGACTCGTTATACAAAACCAGCACCTCTCCGTTTACGGATCTGACATCCAGCAAATCTGTTCCGGGAGCAGACATTACGGTTTGAGTCTTCCCGTCCTTCACCAATACCGCCGACTGAACGCCTGATATCTCTGATTTGTAAGCAAAACACAAGCGTCCCGCATCTTCGTACAGAGCGCCCGTAGGGCCGTATCCGTTGCTGCAGAAGCTTCCGAACACGCTGCCGCCGGCCACTTTCAGCACGACCTGTCCGTCTTTACGGTAAGTCACAGCGCCGCCGGACTGGTCCACACCCAGGCTATAGGTCACCCCGTCCTTGTTTAACAGGCCCAGCAGACGCTCCGGCTCGTCCCACGACACGAGATCCTTTCCATTCTTCTTGATGCAGGTACCTTTACGGTCTGTGTACTCCGTATAAATAGAGCCGCCGATTATATGATGTTTGTCAGGGGATGCACTTATGCGTTCCTTTGGCCCCGCCGGTATCTCCAACTCTTTTTTACCGTCTCTGTACAGCAGAAGGGTACACCCCACAGCTCCGAAGGCGCTGTCGCGCTGCCAGTCGTAAGAATCCGGGAAAGTCACCGCGGAAATGAGGAAACTGGTATCCGGCCGCTGAGCTTCACTCTGAGTGCTTGTACCGCCGCCGGAAGAGCCGGGGCCGGAGCGCATGCGCCGCTCCCCCATATTCAATGGCGGGTCTATCAGATAGCAGGATGTGAATATGGCCAGAGCCAGAAAAAGGACTGAAGTTCTCATAGTCGGGTTTTTCTGCAAAGATGGTCATTTCTTTGCATACTCCACCCGTCCGGCTACCGCCGTTCGTCACATTTTTACGATTCTTTGGATTATTAACGATTCTTTCAGAACGACCACCCTACGTTCACGCTGTAATACGGGAATCCCGGGAAGATGTCTGATTCCGAAGACGGGATGTAGATATCGTGATTGTGCCGGACCGTAATACGCAGATGATTGTATATCTCTACTCCTGCATGAACGCTCAGCTCGGGGCGCAGGTAATTGGAATAATACAACGATTCCGAGAATTTCAAATGAGATATATTGGCTCCCCCGCCTACGCCGACAAAGAAATCAAGTGCACCGGGCGTATTGTACTTGAACTCGGCGAAAGCATTGATGTCGTGGGTGGATAAGGTCCTGCCGCTGATATTGCCATAACTTGGACTCTCTGACACTTTCTCGCCTTTATGGGGAAGCACGAAACTGTAAATGGCGCCGACGGCAATCGACGGAGTGATATCGAAACGGTATTGGGCATAAAAATCTGCTGCGGGAGAATCCTTAAAGTCTGTTTTAAACAGCAGTTCACCCGGCACGGCCAGTCCGATTCCGGCTTCGAGATGATGTTTCGGCCCTAGTATCTGTGCGTTAAGTCCCAACGGGAGCAGACAAAGTATAACTGTAATAATCCGTTTCATATGTCGATTTTTTACAAATATACGAGTTTTAGCTTATCCGGCAATTCCTTGTCCTGCCACGAACACCTGTTTAATATACGGAGAGCTGTAGTTGTAAGCAAGACGGGTGAGATTCCACCCCGGTCGGGTGAGTATAAGGTCTGCCCTCTTGCCTTGAGTGACAGATCCGGTCTCTCCACTTACACCCATGGCATAAGCGGAATTGAGCGTTACCGCATTGAAGGCCTGGGCGGGCGTAATGCGCATGCGGATACATGCCAGAGCCATGACGAAGCGCATGTCGCCGGAAGGCGATGAACCCGGATTGTAATCGGAAGCCAGGGCCAGCGGCAGGCCGGCGGCGATGAAAGAGCGGGCGTCGCCGAATGGAATCCCGAGGAAGAACGATGAGCCCGGCAGCATTGTGGGCATGGTATCGCTGCCCCGAAGGGCATCAATCTGGGCCTGTGTGGTACGTTCCAGATGGTCTACGGAAAGGGCCCCGTGCCTTACCCCCACTTCTACCCCTCCGCTTACCCCCAGCTCGTTGGCATGAATCTTAGCCCTCAGACCGCAAACGGTTCCTGCCGCCAGTATGCGGTCCGTATCTTCGGGGGTAAAAAAGCCCTCGTCACAGAAAACATCCAGGAAGTCGGCAAGCCCGGCAGCGTCCGGCATCATATCTATAACTTCCTGAACATAATCCTCATGTGTATAGCCACGTCCAACGGCGTGGGCGCCGAGGAAAGTTGCGCGCACAAGTGCTGGTACGCTTTCTTTTATCCGCTTTATCACGCGCAGCATCTTCATTTCGTCTGCGGGATTCAGGCCGTAGCCGCTTTTAATCTCGATGGCTCCGGTGCCGGCGCTCATCATTTCACGCACCCTCTCCATGGACTGCCGGTATAGTTCATCCTCTGATGTCCGGTGCAGCAGGTCTGCGGAATTCAGGATGCCGCCGCCGCGTGCCGCTATCTGCTCATAGCTCAGGCCATTGATCTTATCCAGAAACTCCCCTTCCCGGCTTCCCGCATATACGACATGGGTGTGGCTGTCGCAGAAAGCCGGCATTACCATGCCGCCTTCGGCGTCGATTACGACTTCGCCGTCATCGACGGAACTACTATCCCCCTGCACCCTCAGGGGACAAGGGGTCGTTCCCCCTTGCGCTGCTCCGCAGCTATCCCCTGTGTCGGCACTCCGTGCCTCCGGAGCTGCGGTCGTTTGGCTGATTACGGAATCCTCCTGGGCACCAGCTGCCTCCCGGCTCCCGAAGTCGACGATGCAACCGTCTTCGATGCGGAGCCAGGCGTTACGCAGGATGCCGACCTCCGACATCTCCTCCCCGCGCTTTAGCAGAACGCCCTGGGGCACAATCCCCACCAGCTCAGCTATATTCTTGATAATCATAGATATTCCTCGTGCGACAGAAACTCCACCGAGCGTTGGATCAATGGACTCATGTAGGTATCGTTCTCTATGAACGGAACCACTTTACGGTAGTCTTTAATTATCCTCTCCAGTGCAGGGGACGACTTTGCGGGACGACGGAACTCCATCGCCTGTGCCGCATTAAACAGCTCGATCGCCAGTACCGTCTCTACATTGTCCACAATCCTTACCAGCTTGGTAGCGGAATTGGAGCCCATGCTCACGTGATCCTCCTGCCCCTGCGAAGAAGGAATGGAGTCGCACGATGCCGGCCAGCACAAACCTTTGTTCTGGGATACGATGGAGGCCGCAGTGTACTGGGGAATCATGAATCCGCTGTTGACACCGGGATTGGCCACGAGGTACTTGGGGAGGCCGCGCAAGCCGTGAATCAACTGATATGTGCGGCGCTCGGAAATGCTTGCCAGTTCAGACATGGCTATGGCCAGGGCATCCATGGGAATAGCGATAGGCTCTCCGTGGAAATTCCCGGCAGAGATTATCATGTCCTCGTCCGGGAATATGTTGGGATTGTCAGTGGCAGAGTTTATTTCGTTCTCTATCACAGATTTGACATACAAGATGTTGTCCTTGACGGCACCGTGAACCTGAGGAATGCAGCGGAAGCTGTACGGATCCTGCACATGTTCTTTGGGCCTGCGTATAATCTCGCTCCCTGCTAGAACGGACATAAAGGCTTTTCCGGTAAGGATCTGCCCGACGTGAGGCCTGAGCTGGTGGGTCAGCGGCAAGAAGGGCTCTATGCGGCCGTCGTATGCGTCCAGCGACATAGCCCCGATGCGGTCTGCCCAACGGGAAAGGCGCATGCTCTTGAGTATGGCCCATACTGCGTGTGCACTCATGAACTGGGTTCCGTTCAGAAGGGCCAGGCCCTCCTTGGACTGCAGTTTTATGGGCTCCCATCCAAGTTCCGCCCACACTTCGGCCGCCGGCCTGACCTTACCCTGGTAGAGCACCTCGCCCATGCCTATAAGCGGCAGCGACATATGCGCGAGCGGAGCAAGGTCTCCGGATGCACCCAGCGAACCCTGGGAATAGACCACCGGCAACACGTCATTGTTGAACATGTCTATAAGCCGCTGCACCGTAATCAACTGCACTCCGGAGTGTCCGTAAGACAGGTTCTGGACTTTCAGGAAAAGCATGAGCTTTACTATCTCCGGACGCACCGTCGGGCCAGTACCGCAGGCGTGGGACATCACCAGATTGTGCTGAAGCGCGGAAAGGTCTTCCTTGGGGATGCTGACGTTATAAAGTGAGCCGAAGCCAGTGGTTATGCCGTACAGCGGACCGTCCATGCTCTCCGTTTTATCGTCCAGGTACTTGCGGCACCTTTCTACTGCCGCTATCGAAGTCTCGGAGAGTTCCAGAGTAGCATGCGAATTGATTATTTCTTTCAGGCGCTCCAAAGACAGGCGCGCAGGTGTAATATAATGAACCATATGTTATTAACTTTTATATTCTTCGCTGGCCAGATTCTTCGCTAGCGCTCAGAATGACAGTTGCCATCAGAACGTATGTCATCCCGAGCGCAGCGAAGGATCTATCGTTTCAACGTATTATTTATCAATTCATCATCTGCGATGTTGGGGAGCGTGACCCGCAGCTCCGGAGTGCGGGCCATCTGACGCTCGATGGCGGCACGGGCACCGGCGTTACGAGCCCACGACCTGCGTGCAATTCCGTTGTTTACATCCCAGAACAGCATCTCCCGAATATGGCGCGCGGACTCTTCGGAGCCGTCTATCACCATACCGAAGCCGCCGTTTATCACTTCTCCCCAGCCCACTCCTCCGCCGTTGTGCAGGCTCACCCAGGTGGCGCCGCGGAAGCCGTCACCTATAACGTTCTGCACTGCCATGTCGGCGGTGAACTGCGAGCCGTCGTATATGTTGGAAGTCTCACGGAACGGGCTGTCGGTACCGGATACGTCATGATGGTCACGACCGAGCACCACCGGCCCGCTGAGGCGGCCGTCGCGGATGGCATCATTGAACGCAAGGGCGATGCGGGTACGTCCCTCGCAGTCAGCATAAAGAATGCGTGCCTGAGAGCCCACGACCAGAGAATTGCGGCCGGCTTCCCGTATCCACTTTATATTATCCCTCATCTGACCGGAGATCTCTTCCGGCGATTCCGCTTCCAACTCTGTAAGTACTTGTATCGCAAGTTCATCCGTAATTTTGAGGTCTTCCGGCTTTTCGCTCATGCATACCCAGCGGAAGGGGCCGAAGCCGTAGTCGAAGTAGAGCGGCCCCATGATGTCCTGCACGTATGAAGGATAGCGGAAACCGCCGTCGGGCTTCAGCACGTCGGCACCCGCCCTTGAGCTCTGCAGCAGGAAGGCGTTGCCGTAGTCGAAGAAGTACATCCCCCTGTCGCTCAAACGGTTGATGGCTGCCACATGCCTGCGCAGAGATGCCTGCACAGCCTCTTTGAAGCGCTCCGGCTCCTCCGCCATCATGCGTTTGGACTCTTCCAGACTGTATCCTGAAGGATAGTAGCCGCCGGCCCAGGGATTATGGAGCGACGTCTGGTCGCTGCCAAGATCGACCCTTATCCCTTCATCCGCCAGCCGTTCCCAGAGATCCACCACGTTGCCGACGTATGCAAGGGAAACCACCTCCTTATCACTCACGGCCTTGCGAATACGCGGAATAAGTTCGTCCAGGCTGTCGTGCAATTCGTCCACCCACCCCTGGTCATAACGCTTCTGCGCCGCCAGCGGGTTGATTTCTGCCGTCACGCTCACCACTCCGGCAATGTTGCCGGCCTTGGGCTGGGCGCCCGACATTCCTCCCAGGCCTGCCGTTACGAAGAGCAGGCCGGCAAAAGATTCTTCGGCCTGCGGCCTCAGAATGACATTGTCATCCCGAACGCTATTGTCATCCTGAGCGACAGCGAAGGATCTTACCTTCCGAGCGGCATTCATAACGGTAATCGTAGTCCCATGCACTATCCCCTGCGGCCCGATGTACATGTAACTGCCTGCCGTCATCTGACCGTACTGGCTCACGCCCAGGGCGTTAAGCCGCTCCCAGTCATCCTGCTTGGAGTAATTAGGAATAACCATCCCGTTGGTTACGATAACTCTCGGGGCATCCTTGTGGCTGGGGAAGAGACCGAGAGGATGGCCGGAATACATCACCAGAGTCTGCTCGTCGGTCATGGTTGCAAGATACTGCATGGTCAGCAGGTACTGCGCCCAGTTCTGGAAGATTGCGCCGTTGCCGCCATATATAATCAGTTCGTGCGGATGCTGTGCCACCCGTGGATCCAGGTTGTTTTGTATCATGGCCATAATGGCCGCAGCCTGTCTGGATTTTGCGGGATATTCGTCAATCGGACGGGCATACATGGGGTATGCCGGCCGGAAACGGTACATGTATATGCGACCGTAGCGCTCCAGCTCCTCTGCAAATTCCTTTGCGAGCACCCCGTGGTGCCGGGGCTCGAAATACCTGAGGGCGTTCTTGAGGGCCAGTACTTTCTGCTCCGGGGTGAGGATATCCTTGCGCCTGGGTGCGTGATTGACTGTGTTGTCGTACGGCTGCGGCTCCGGCAATTCCGCCGGGATGCCTTCCAGTATCTGTTTGGCTGGACTGTAATCCATTGGCTTTTAGTGTTTTATCGTTTTTGCCTGCATCGTTTTTCATGCAGGCAGAATGCGTATGTGGTTGAGTGTTAGCAACTTGCGCTCCAGGCTATATATGTTGATCAACGGCAGCAAGGACTTCTGCTTCCAGGGCGGCGGCTTCATTCTCTATGGCGGCGGCGCGCTCAAGCAGCGGAGCGGCGGCAGCATGGTCGGATAAGCCGGAGAGGTTGATGCGGACGTTCAGGTGCGCCCCGCGGACTGCCGCGAGGGCGGCCAGCGCAGCCACACCGGCGTCTGAGGCCGATGCAGGATTGCCCTTCTGCGCCATAGCCAGCGCGAGCGGCAGTGCCTTCAGCGAGGCCTCCATGGTACGAAGGGGCACGGAAGCGGCGTACAGCGTGGCCTCATGCATCGCGGCATCGCGGGCCGCCTTCTCCTCCGGCGTACCCTTGGGCATGCCGAACACGTCCATCACCCGGTTGAAGGCGGCGGTATCCTCATCTACCAGGTCCAGCAACTCACGCATTAGCGCCTGCCCCTGCTCGGCCACATCAGAAAATTCCTTCCAGCGCTCATCCCATCCGCGCTTGTGTGCGGAGAGATTAGCGACCATGGTGGCCAGCGCCGCTGCCAGGGAGCCCATGTATGCGGAAATAGAGCCACCGCCGGGAGCGGGCGATTCGGACGCCGTTTCGCGCGCAAGCCCCTCTGCGCTCAATCGCACCAGGCGGTGCTGTACGGCCTCCTGAGCCTCATCCTGCATCAGGTATTCAATGACTTTTTCCTTAGGGTCGAAAGGCTTTAAGTCATCCAGCGACATGCTCTTGACGGCGATTTTCATTATTTCGCTTTCGTCGATACCGAGGGAGCGCTGCTGGCGTTCCAGATAGAAACGGCCGGCCTCCAGAAGCACACGCTTGGGCACCAGGCCCACTATCTCTGCACCCGTTACGCGAAGCCCGCGGGCAGCTGCGGCACGAGTCACTTCTTCGTAAGCCACATGCAGCGGGGTGGCATCTATATCGGTAATATTCATAGACACCTGGGCGATGCCATATTCGTCTATGTACCAACCGATTGCCTTGCATCCTTTGAGAGTTCCGGGGATCCATATCTGCTCGCCGTTCTCGTCCTTCAGGAGCTTGCCTGTAAGGGAGCCGCCCTCGCGGGCTTTACGGCCCTTCTCGCGTACATCGAAGGCCACTGCCATGGCCCGGCGGGTAGAAGTGGTATTCAGGTTGAAATTCACCGCGACCAGGAAATTGCGCGCTCCCACGTTGGAGGCACCGCTGCGCTCGGCACGTTCGTCCCATTCGCCGCAGAAGTCGGGTCTTTTCTGGGGATCGGCGAACTTTTCGGGAAGGGCCTCATACTCCCCCGCCCTGCAGACTGCGAGGTTCTTGCGTTCAGGCTTGAAAGCGGCTGCCTCGTAGCAGTAACACGGTATGCCGAGTTCTTTATACATGCGCTCTGCGAGCTTCCGGGCCAGGTCCGCACACTCTTCCAGAGAGATTCCGGCTATAGGGATAAGTGGCAGCACGTCTGTGGCACCGCTGCGGGGATGGGCCCCGTGATGCTTGCGCATATCTATGAGTTCCTGCGCTTTGGAGGCCCCTCGGAAAGCAGCTTCAGTTACGGCTTCCGGCTCTCCCACAAAAGTAACCACAGTACGGTTGGTCGCCTCTCCGGGATCCACGTTAAGCACCTTCACCCCCTCCACCGAGGCAATGGCCTCGACTATGGCGTCTATTACCTTCGGATCGCGTCCTTCACTGAAATTCGGAACGCATTCAATGATTCTCTTCATACGGTTATCAGTTTTGGCGTATAAAGATAGCGTTTTTTGCTGACATTCGCCACTGTACTTCGCGCAAAGGTGTCCGCAGGAGCACCCTTTAGCAAAGAGAGGGGCGCTAATACGGAAAAATTGGTGAATGCAGAAGATATTACTATATTTGCTATATGAAGGAATTCAGCATTTCCGCAGCTTGCCTCGCCGCCCTTTCTCTCACCGGTTGCAGCCAGAAGGCGCCGGAGCGTCCGAACATCATCTTTCTGCTGTTCGATGACCTTGGCTACGGCGACCTGGGATGCTACGGACAGGAACTCATCGAAACTCCTATCATCGATGCCCTGGCAGCGCAAGGCATTGTTTTTACCGACATGTATTCCGCTTGCCCCCTTTCTGCCCCATCGCGGTGCAGCATCATGACGGGCATGCACAGCGGTCACAGCCAGATCAGGTCCAACGATGAGCGGGTGCCGCGCCCTGAGGGGCTCCAGCCGAATAATTCGGACTGGTATTTTGAGCGCATGAAAGAAGACCCGTCCTTTGAAGGGCAGTGGCCCATGGCGCCCGGTACTCCAACCATCGCCAAGATGATGCAGGATGCAGGCTATCGTACTGCAATGATAGGCAAGTGGGGACTCGGCGGTCCGGGCTCGGGATCAACTCCCAACGACATGGGCTTCGACTACTTTTATGGTTTCTATTGCCAGATGCTGGCCCACTCATATTATCCCGACTACCTTTGGGAGAATGACGCTAAAGTGCTTACCGGTAACGAATTCATGCCGCTCGGCAGGCGTCTGGACCCTGGGGCCGACCCCTACGACATACGCAGTTACGACAAATTCAACCAGCAGCACTATTCATGTGACCTTATGTACGAGAGGCTGGAAAACTGGGTTACGGAGAATGCCGGCAGTCCTTTCATGCTGATGTGGACCACCACCGTTCCGCACAGCACTGTGCAGGCGCCGGAAGAGGAAGTGATGTACTACGTACGCAAACTCGGAGAGGAGAAGACCCCGATTACGGACGGCGGCTGGTATTATCCTGTGCTCTATCCGCACTCGGCATATGCAGCCATGATTACCCATATCGATGCCCAGATGGGACGGCTAACTGCACTCCTGAAAGACCTGGGCATATATGACAACACGCTGATTATCATAACTTCCGATAATGGCCCTGCCTGTAATTCCAACTCTCCCATGGAGTATTTCCACAGCGGCGGGCCCTTCAAGTGCGGCAAAGGTTGGGGCAAACGTTCCCTTCACGAGGGCGGCATCCGTATGCCTTTCGTAGTCAGCTGGCCAGGGCATGTTAAACCGGGGCGCTGCGGCTACGTCGGCCAGTTTACCGACCTGATGCCAACTTTTGCCGAATTGGCTGGAGCGGAAGCGCCGGCAAATGACGGCATATCTTTCGTCCCGTCGCTCAAAGGCGGAAGGCAGCCGGAACACGGCTTCCTTTATTGGGAATTCCCTGGAGGGCAGGGCGCAGTGGCGGTACGAATTGGGCAGTGGAAAGGCCTGGTACAGAGTATTAAAGACGGGAACGCCGATATGGCTCTTTACGATCTTGTCGCCGATCCCGGCGAATCTGAAGACCAGTCTGCAAATCACCCCGAAATAGTGGCGCGTATGTGGGAGGCTATCGAGGCTTCGCACGCTTCCGTTCCCAGCCACAACCCCAATTTTGAAATGAACATCAATTATCCACATAAATGAAACGCTTTTCCTTTGTTGCAGCAAGTCTGCTGCTTTCCGTGGCCTTTGCGGCCGCACAGACGGCAACCGAAGCCCGAAACGAGATCATGCGCACGGCGGCGGAAATTTCCGCTCCGGACTACAGCGAGTATATCCTCACTCCGCCCGCCCCGGATACGCCCCGGATTAACGGGCCGCGCATCTACGGCGCCCGCTGCAAGGCGGATTTCCTGTTTCGTATCCCAACTACCGGAGTACGCCCTATGACGTTCAGCGTCAATGGTTTGCCCCGTGGTCTCAAGCTGGATAAAGACAAAGGAATCATCAGTGGAAAGGTGCGCGCCCGCAAAGGCACGTACAAGGTGCAGATTACCGCTTCCAATGCACTCGGCTCCGATACCCGCGAGCTTCGAATCGTAATCGGCGACCGTATTGCCCTTACGCCCCCGCTGGGCTGGAATTCCTGGAACGTATGGGGCAACACCATAAGCCAGGATATCGTGCTGGACGCAGGACGCGCCATGGATGAGAAGGGTCTGGCGGATTATGGCTGGTGCTACGTGAACATAGACGACGGCTGGCAGGGCCTGCGCGGAGGCAAGTACAACGGAATCCAGCCCAACAGCAAGTTCTCCGACATGAAGGCGCTTGGCGATTCGCTGCATGCTCGCGGCCTCAAGTTCGGCATCTATTCCGGACCGTGGATTACCACTTACGCCGGTCATATCGGGTCCTCCTGCAACACTCCCGAAGGCACTTACTGGTGGGTTGAGCAGGGGCTTGTAGATGAATTCCAGAAGACCGACAGGGAAAAGATTAAAAGGGACACTCTGCGCAGTTTCGGAACTTATTCGTTCGCCAAAGCCGATGCCATGCAATGGGCCGACTGGGGCGTGGATTACCTGAAATACGACTGGAACCCCAATGACGTCTGGTGGATTCGCGATATGCGTGAAGCTCTGGACGCCACCGGGCGCGATATCGTTTACAGCCTCTCCAATCATTCCCGCGTGATTCTCGGTCCCACTCTGGATAAATATGTAGACTGCTGGCGCACTACAGGAGATATCAGGGATACCTGGGAGAGCATGTCTTCCATAGGTTTCGGAGGACAGGACCGCTGGGCCGGATGGCGTAAGCCTGGCCGCTGGCCGGACGCAGATATGCTGGTGCTGGGCAAAGTGGGCTGGGGCCGCAAGATGCGCTGGACCGAGCTTACGCCCTGGGAGCAGTACACCCACATAACTCTTTGGTCCATACTGGCTTCTCCCATGCTGCTCGGCTGCGACATGGCCGCTCTTGATCCCTTTACCCTGAGCCTCCTGTGCAACAATGAGGTACTGGATATTAATCAGGACCCGTTGGGGGTTCAGGGAGTGCGCGTTGCGGAAGGTGAAGGGCATGTAACCTATGCCAAGATCCTGGAAGACGGCAGTGTTGCGGTCGCCCTCTTTAACCTCTCCGAGGAAGAGCGCACGATGGGATTTGCACCTTTCAAACTCGGCCTCTACGGCGAGCAGACCGTCCGCGATCTCTGGCGCCAACAGGATGTCGGCAAGGTGAACTGGAAAGAACGCTGGGAAGTCAGTGTCGCACCTCACGGATGCGCCTTCTACCGTCTGAGCCCCGGAGTCACCGGCGAGAAACTCGAGGGCCTCTACCGGCAGTAATTTGAGTTCCTGAGGCTCCGACTGCCGTTTCAACCCGCCAGTTTACACTCAACTGCCGCCAATGGTACAATTTTCAGCACCATTAGCGGCAGTTTCCCTATGTTTTTGCTCCTAATGGTACACGCCCCGGCACCATTGGCGACACCCGCCTCAGAATGAATCCAGGATTTCGGCAACTTCTTTATATGCAATGCCTGTTACCCTTGAAATCTGGTTTACATCCATGCTGAAACGCCGCTTGATTTGGTGAATCAGGTCTTTAGTCTGTTTGGGCGACAGGCTCCCAGGGTTTTCTTCACGGTAAAGCGATTGGCAAAGATCCTTGATAGCTGCAATTATCACCTGGTCCCGGAAAGCCGGAGCGGCATCCTTCTCCATGTGTTCCTTGGCTTTGGAAGAATTCGAAAGGTAATACGAATACCTCCGCGGGGTTCGGAAGAGTTTCTCCACAAATTGCACTGGAACAAATGATTCCGGAAGAATATAACCTTCATTACCAACAAGATAGTCGCTTGGTAGAACCGCCTTGCTGCGTAACATTAATGACTGTTTGCGCCGGGATATCTCGCCTATTCGTTTCCCTGAAGTCTTATTCATGTTGAAGAAAGTGGGTCCAGTGCCCCACGGATATAGGACGGTAGAATGAGTTATGTTGGCGGCGACCGGATTCATTTGCACATAGGCAATGGCCCTGTGCAGCGACTCGTCCACTAGCTTAACTTCCTGAATATCAATACCCAATTTTCGCAAGTAGTCCTCGGATTCATATTTCTGATGTATGTAGCGGCCGAGCAACTGCTTGAATCTGTTTATGAAAGCGATTGCTTCCTCGTCGGTACACTGAAGGACAAAGTGGACATGATTGGACATGAGCACAAACGAGATTACGTTGACGTTCAGTAAGAAAGAAACGATGGCTACGATATTCATCGCCGCCCGGAAGTCTTCGTCGTCCTTGAAAAGAAGACGGTCAGTCGAACCGTCTGTTGAGATAAAGAAGAATTTCATAATAAAGTCACTTTACGCAAAGGAAAGAATATATTCCCTTTTTGCAATCAAACACACCATGTTGCCATGCGCTTTTTTACGATTTTTAAAGAAATTGCTGATTCTTTAATCGCTGACTGCAAGATTTTTTCGTATCATTGTAGTATAAACCACCAGGCAATGAAAATAATCTGTGCAGCGGACGCGTTTGTCACTCCTGAGATGATGGAGGAAGGGGTGCGTCCGCGCCTCCGCGAGGGGGATGAGATGCAGGTGTTCTTCTTCGGGTACGGGGAGAGGGCGGCCATGCGGGATCTTGTAAAGACCATAGAATCCTACAGCAAGGCACCCGCCTTTGCCATCGACAATTACCTCGGGTTCCTCGAAGGGAAGGAGCTCAAATTCCGTGTAAATATATGAGAAAAGTACTGATTCTTGCACTGGCCGCGGCCGTTCTCTGTTCCTGCGCGGGCAACGTCCGCCCGAAGATCCTTGTCCATCGCGGCCTGGTGAGCGAGGGCACGCAGTTCGTGACCGATGAAAACACGCTGGACGCCCTCCGGCGCGCCCAGGAGCACAGGGACATAGGCGCCGTGGAATTCGACGTGCACCTTACCAGGGACAGCCAGCTGGTCATCCGCCACGACAACAGGATTGCCGACGGACTCAGCTGCCAGGGCAGCCGCCTGGAGGAGATCAAGGCGTACACGCTCCCTCACGGGAACAAGATTCCCACCCTGCACGAGTGGCTGGTCCAGGCAAAAGAGACTCCCTGGCTGCGTCAGGCGCTGGAAATCAAGGTCCAGAAGAACCAGCAACTGGAGAACCTGATGATAAGCAAGTGCATAGACGAGATCAAGTCCCTCGGGATGGAAGACCAGATTACCTTTTTGTCCTTCAGCGTGGAAGGCCTGAAGGAAGTCCTGCGTATATGCCCAGACGCACAGGTGGTCCTCAATTCAAGCAGCCTGCACGGCTCCATGCCCCCTGAAGAAGTGAAAGCCAACGGTTTCACCGGCGTCTCCTACAACATCAGCGTCATCCTCAACCATCCCGAATGGGTCGGCCAGTTCCGCGACCTCGGCATCGAGACCTACCTCTGGATGGTCAACTGCCCCTACACCCGCAGCATTGCCGAGGACCTCGGCTTCACCTGGATCACCACGGACTTTTATGATGTCGTAAAGTATTGAGGTATGGAAGATTTGAAAAGAAGCGTACTCAAAGCCAACCTCGAGCTGTTCCGGAGCGGGCTGGTAACTCACACGTGGGGTAATGCGTCGGGGATCGACAGGGAGCGGGGCATAGTTGTGATTAAGCCCAGCGGCGTACCCTATGATACTATGACTGAGGAAGATATGGTACTGGTGGACTTGGAAGGAAACGTCGTGGGCGGACACCTGAAGCCTTCTTCGGACACGCCTACGCACCTGGCTCTTTACAAGGCCTTTCCGGAAATAGGGGGAATCGTGCACACGCATTCCACTTACGCCACCGCGTGGGCGCAGGCGGGTTTTGACATCCCTTGCCTTGGAACAACGCACGCCGATTATTTCCGCGGTCCGGTGCCGTGCACAGCTGATCTGACGGAGGAGCAACTCGCCGGGGAATACGAGAAGGAGACAGGCATCGCAATAGTCAACCGTTTCCAGGGCCTGGACCCTGCACACACTCCCGCGGCCCTGGTCAGGAACCACGGTCCGTTCACATGGGGGAAGTCTCCAGAAGAGGCTGCATTTCACGCATCGGTCCTGGAAGAAATTGCCAAAATGGCTTTCATCACCCTCCAGATCAACCCAGCCGCATCCTGCAACAAGTCCCTGGAAGACATCCATTTCTTCCGTAAACACGGCCCAGGCGCCCGCTACGGGCAGTAGGGCGGATCGGCGGGTGTCGCCAATGGTGCCGGGGCGTGTACCATTAGGAGCAAAAACATAGGGAAACTGCCGCTAATGGTGCTGAAAATTGTACCATTGGCGACAGTGGCCACCTGCGGGTGCATTCTGCGGTCTTTCGGAAATATTTACTATATTTACACGCTAAATATGTGCGCGCGCAAGCGGCGCGCCCACATACGGACACGCGTAAAGAACGATAACCAAATGAATCGC
>CAMYYI010000026.1 GCA_947303465.1 uncultured Bacteroidales bacterium | reverse complement strand
GTGCAGTACGGGGAGGCGGGGAAGGAGGCGCCGTAGATGGAGGAGCAGCCCGTGGCGTTGGCGATCATCATGTGGTCGCCGAACAGCTGGGTGATGTTCTTGATGTACGGGGTCTCGCCGCAACCGGCGCAGGCGCCGGAGAACTCGAAGAGCGGCTGCGCGAACTGGGCGGCCTTCATGTTGGACTTCGGGTCGAGCGGGGTCTTGTAGCCCACCTTGGCGTTGAGGTAGTCGAAACCGGCCTGGTCGGCCTCGTGGTCCATATACGGCTCCATCGAGAGGGCCTTCTCCTTGGCCAGACAGACATCCACGCAGTTGCCGCAACCGGTACAGTCGGCGACGGACACCGCGATGGTGTATTTGTATTCCTTGAGGTTGGCCTTGCCGTCGGCGACCTTGACGCCCTGGGCGGCGGCTGCGGCAGCCTCCTCGTCGGTCATCAGGAACGGACGGATGGCGGCGTGCGGGCAGACGAAGGCGCAGGTGTTGCACTGGATACACTTCTCGGCGTCCCAGGAAGGAACGTTCACGGCCACACCGCGCTTCTCGAAAGCGGCGGTGCCGGCCGGCATGGTGCCGTCGGCGTAAGGCATGAAGGCGCTCACCGGGAGGGTGTCGCCAGCCTGGGCGTTCACGATGTCGGCGACTTCCTTGACGAAGGCGGGAGCCAGACGGTCCTTGTTCGGGTTCTCGAACTTGGCGGTCAGGTTGGCCCACTCGGCAGGGATGTGGATCTCGGTGTACTCGCCACCGCGGTCGACGGCCGCGTAGTTCATGTTCACCACGTTCTCACCCTTCTTGCCGTAGGACTTCACGATGGCGTCCTTCATGTACTTCACGGCGTCCTCGTAAGGGATGATGCCCGTGATCTTGAAGAAGGCGCTCTGGAGGATGGTGTTCGTGCGGTTGCCGAGGCCGATCTCCGCGGCGATCTTGGTCGCGTTGATGATATAGACCTTGATGTGCTTCCGGCCGATGATGGCCTTCGCGTTGTCCGGGATGTTCTTGATGGTCTCCTCCTCGTCCCAGAGGCTGTTCAGCAGCAGGGTGCCGCCTTCCTTGATGCCCTTCAGGACGTCATACTTGCGGAGGTAGGACGGGACGTGGCAGGCCACGAAGTCGGGGGTGTTCACCAGGTACGGAGCCTTGATGGGCTGCTGGCCGAAGCGCAGGTGCGAGCAGGTGTAGCCGCCGGACTTCTTGGAGTCGTAGTCGAAGTAGGCCTGGCTGTAGAGGTCGGTGTGGGAACCGATGATCTTGATGGTGTTCTTGTTCGCGCCCACGGTACCGTCGGAACCGAGACCGTAGAACTTGCACTCGGTGGTGCCGGGCTTCACGATGGAGATCTCCTCCTTGACGGGGAGGCTCTTGAATGTAACGTCATCTACGATGCCGATGGTGAAGTCGGCCTTGGGCGACTTGAGTTCGAGGTTGTCGAACACTGCCACGATCTGGGCGGGAGTGGTGTCCTTGGAAGACAGACCGTAACGGCCTCCGATTACGAGAGGGGCGTTCTCCTTGCCCTGGAACAGGGCCTTGACATCGAGGAAGAGAGGCTCTCCAAGGGCGCCGGGCTCTTTGGTGCGGTCCAGGACTGCAATCTTCTTGACCTTCTTGGGAAGCACCTTGAGGAGATACTTCTCGGAGAACGGGCGGTACAGGTGAACGGTGATCAGACCGTACTTACGGCCCTTTCCGGCAAGGTAATCGATGGTTTCGCGTATGGTCTCGGTAACGGAGCCCATAGCCACGATTATGTTCTCGGCATCAGCTGCGCCGTAATATTCGAAAGGCCTGTAGCTGCGGCCGGTCAGCTCACTTATCTCTCCCATGTAACGGGCTACGATATCGGGAACAGCCTCATAAACCTGGTTGCGGGACTCTACTGCCTGGAAGTAAACGTCGCCGTTCTGGGCAGTACCGCGTGTTACAGGAGTCTCGGGGCTGAGGGCGCGGGCGCGGAAGTCCTTGAGCGCTTTCTCGCTCACCATGCCCTTGAGCGCCTCTTCGTCGAGGGCCTCAATCTTCTGGATCTCATGAGAGGTGCGGAAGCCGTCGAAGAAATGGAGGAAGGGGATACTGGACTTGATGGTGGAGAGATGGGCCACCGCTGCCAGGTCCTGTGCTTCCTGGACGCTGCCGGATGCCAGCATGGCAAATCCTGTCTGTCGGCAGGCCATCACGTCCTGATGGTCTCCGAAGATGGAGAGGGCGTGGGATGCGAGGGCGCGTGCAGATACGTGGAACACAGCAGGCAGCATTTCGCCGGCAATCTTGTACATATTGGGAATCATGAGCAGAAGTCCCTGGGAGGCTGTGAAGGTGCTCGTGAGTGCACCAGCCTGAAGGGAACCGTGCACTGCGCCTGCAGCACCGGCTTCACTCTGCATCTCGGTGACCTTGACGGTCTCGCCCCAGAGGTTCTTCTTGCCCTGGGCTGCCCATTCGTCTATATTCTCCGCCATGGTGGAGGAGGGGGTGATAGGGTAAATGGCAGCGTGTTCGCTGAACAGATAGGCGATGTTACTGGCCGCCTGGTTACCGTCACAGGTAATGAATTTTTTCTCTTTTGCCATATCTTTATTAGTGGTTATTGAATTCCTTCTATAGTAATGTCTTCCCTGGCTCCCGCAATGCGCTTTACCAGGCCCTGCAGGACGCTTCCGGGGCCGATTTCGGTAAAAGCGGTGGCTCCGTCCGCCAGCATGGCCTTTACGCTCTGGGTCCAGCGTACGGGAGACGTAAGCTGGGCGAGGAGGTTCTGCCGTATGCGTGCGGCGTCCGTTTCCGGGGCGGCGCTGACATTCTGGTAAATGGGGCACGAAGGAGTGCTGAATGCAGTAGCGTTGATTGCCTCTGCCAGCTCTTCCCGGGCCGGTTCCATGAGAGGGGAGTGGAAGGCTCCGCCTACGGGGAGGGGGAGAGCCCGCTTGGCTCCTGCCTCCTTGAGGGCTGCGCATGCCAGATCCACGGCTTCCTTGCTACCGGAAATGACTATCTGGCCGTCGCAGTTGTAATTGGCGGGAACAACAACTCCGGGTGTCTCTTCGCAGACTCTTTCCAGGGTTTCCTGGTCCAGGGCAATTACTGCCGCCATGGCTCCGGGAACCTTTTCGCAGCAGCGCTGCATGGCAGATGCGCGGGCTGCTACAAGGCGCAGACCGTCTTCGAAAGAAACGGCTCCGGCGGCCACGAGGGCGCTGAATTCGCCCAACGAGTGACCGCCGACCATGTCTGGAGTTTTGAGTTGGCTGCATCCGGCCAGGACGACCGAATGCAGGAAGATGGCCGGTTGGGTCACCCTCGTCGTTCTCAGGTCTTCGTCGGTGCCGTCGAACATTATGTCCGTTATGCGGAAGCCCAGGATTTCATTGGCCCTTTCCATCATCTCACGGGCCTTGGAGCTGTTCTGATACAGTTCTTTGCCCATTCCCGGGAATTGCGAGCCCTGCCCTGGAAAAATAAATGCGTTTTTCATCAGCTACAAATTTACATATTTTTTATTATTTTTGCAATCCCAAAACTGCGCCCTTAGTTTAATGGATAGAATTTAGGATTCCGGTTCCTACGATAGGCGTTCGATTCGCCTAGGGCGTACAAAAAGAGGGTGACCAATAATCGCTTATCAGTCACCCTCTTTTTCGTTGTTATCAGTTATCTGCTAATATCCAAAGATATCTTCCAGAGGGACTATCTTGACGGGGCCGAGGGTCTTGAGGTAGTCGAGATCCAGGTCCTTGATGTCGCCGAGGATGGCGTAGGTGTAGGTGCGACCCTTTACCCACTGCTCCTGGGTGGCTTTGACGTCTGCCAGGGTAAGGCTGGGCAGAGCCTTGAAGACCTCGCGGTCGAGAGGCTCGGAAAGACCCATGCGACGGCAGTTGCGATATGCGCGGAGCACTCCGATTCCGGTAGTGCGCTGGGTGCGCAGACGGCTGTCAAGGGCATCTTTGGCGATGGCGAATGCAGCGTCGGATTCGGGCATGTTGTTGATAATGTCGTCGAATGCTTCGATTGCAGTGCGCATCTTGTCGTTCTGGGTGGCGATGAATGCGGAGAATGTAAAGTCTCCGTCTGCGGTCGCAGGAGTGCGGAGCCTTGCGTTGGCGCTGTATGCAAGACCGCGGGCTTCGCGCATCTCCTGGAACACTATGGCATTCATGCCGCCGCCGAAGTACTCGTTGTAGAGTGTACGGCAAGGCTCGCTGGCGGGATCGAATTTCTCGCCGCGGTTGGAGAACTGATAGTAGTACAGCTGCTTGGCGTCATACTGCACGAGAACGACGTTTGCTTCAGGGGTCTTGAGCATCTCGGGATAACGTTCGGGAAGCTGGACGTAGCTGCCTTCGAAAGGAATGGCTGCCTTGACTTCGGCCTCGCTCATGGGACCGTAGTACATGATCTCGCAGCCGTTGGCTATGACATCCTTGACTTTCTGCAGCAGCTCGTCGGATGTAAGGGCGGCAAGGGCGGCGTCGTTCAGGCGTGTCTTCTGTATGAATTCGGGACCGTAGCTGACATAATTTGTAAGGGCGGAATAGCAGCTGCGCTGGTTGCGCTTTCCATCCATGCGGCTCTTGATTGCATCGGCTTTGAGGTTGGCAAGTATGGCGTCATCTCCAACTGCATTTTCAGCAAGGTCGCGGACAATGGCTATGGCTTCCGCCATGTTCTCGCTGAGGCCGTTTATACTGACCGTAGTCTGGTTGGACCCTGACCTGCCGCTGAATGAGCAGGCAAGGCCGTACATCTTGGCCGCAATCTCTTCTGCGCTCTTGTCGGCGGTTCCCAGATATGAAAGGTAATCGAACGCAAGACCGAGTGCAGGGTCGCTTTCGGTGCCGGTGTTGTAAACGAAGTCAAGGTCGAACACGTCGTTGATTTCGTTCTTCTTGTAAAGTACATCAACCCCTTCTGCAAGGCTGAAACGGGACATGTCCTTATCGAAGTTTACGAAGACGGGCTCAATGGGCTTCACCTGGGTGTTCTTGATCTCCTTGAGGAAATCGCTCTGGGCGTCGCGGTTGGTTACGATAGGGGTGATCTTGGGCGCGGATATTTTCTGTACCGTGTCGTCAACACCCTGGCGCTTGTAGATGACAGCGTAGTTGTTGTCCTTTATGTATTCGTTTGCCCAGGCTACGATGTCGTCCTTGGTTACACTCTCATAGCGCTCGATCTCACATGCTGCGTCTTTCCAGTCAATACCGCTGATGAAGGCATTGACGTACTGCATGGCGCGGCTCCTGTTGTTTTCCAGCTGACGCATCTTGTCCAGCTTGATGTTGTTGATAGTGGCGCTGATGAGGGACTCGTCGAAGTCTCCCGCAGCCAGTTTTGCCAGTTCCGCAAGACCGAGTTCGCGAAGCTCGTCAAGACTCTGGCCCTGCTTGGGAAGTGCCATAAGTATGAACTGGCCGTAATCCGGCTGGATGCTGGCACCTGCATACATCATGAGGGCCTTCTGCTGCTGGTTGATGTCGAGGTCGATGAGGCCGGCCTGTCCGTTGAAGAGAACGGAACCGGCTATCTCGGCAACTGCGCTGGTGTTCAGGTCGGCTGCGCCGGGAAGCCTCCATGCCATGGCGATATTTTCCGCCTCAAGGCCGTAAATATCCTTTACGATAGGCTCGGTGATAGGCTGTTCGGGTTCAAATTCGAGAGTGGGGATATTGGGATTGGGCTCCCAGTCGCCGAAGTATTTCTCGAGAATTTTGACCATCTCGTCGGGTTTGAAGTCGCCGGACACGCAGACTGCGATATTATTGGGCACGTAGTAGGTGTCGTGGTACTTCTTGATATTGGTGATGGAAGGGTTCTTGAGGTGCTCCTGGCTGCCGAGGGTGGTCTGCTTGCCATAAGGATGGTTGGGGAAGAGGGCCTGGTCAAGTGCTTCCCAGACCTTGCGGCTGTCCTGGGTAAGGGACATGTTCTTCTCCTCATAGACGGTTTCGAGCTCGGTGTGGAAACCGCGGATTACGCCATGGCGGAAACGGTCTGCCTGGATGCGTGCCCAGTTGTCTATCTGGTTGGACGGAATGTCTTCCACATAAACGGTCTCGTCGGCGCTGGTGAAAGCGTTTGTTCCATCTGCACCTATCATGGACATAAGCTTGTCGTATTCGTTGGGAATGGCAAGCTTGGACGCTTCGTAGCTGACGGAGTCAATCCTGTGGTATATGGCCTCGCGCTCGGCGGGGTCGGTGGTCTGGCGGTAAACCTCGAAGAGCTGTTCTATTTCATCCAGCAAAGGCTTCTCGGCCTCATAGTCTGTGGTTCCGAAGTGCTCGGTGCCCTTGAACATGAGATGCTCGAAATAGTGGGCGAGGCCGGTGGTTTCGGACGGGTCGTTCTTGCTGCCGACCTTTACAGCCATCATGGTCTGGAGGCGAGGCTGCTCCTTGTTGACGGACATGAATACCTTCATACCGTTCTTCATCGTGTAAATCTTGGTCTCAAGCGGATCACCGGGAACGGTCTCGTACTTGTTGCAAGAAGTTACAAACAAAATAGCCGCGAGAGCGGCAAAGAGAATTTTTTTCATAACAACTATTTCTAATTTTGCGAAAGTTAATAAAAATAATTGTTGTGATAAAAAAAATTCATATATTAGCAGCGAAGTTTTTCATAGTTTAAGTTTAGGTTAAGTAGCAGGGCACTCGCAGTGATGCAAGTGCCCTGTGAATTTTTATCCGGCCTTATTACGGTTTTATACGGTAATCGGAAATATTCTGGATTCCGGGAATACCGTAGTAGGATTCAACTATATCTCCTTTCAGAAAGATTTGCCGGCCCAGATTCTCCGGGTTGTCGACCAGATTCAATTCATCCCTGATTCTTCCTTTTGCCAGCTGTACCGACAGGCACGACCCCTTGTCGGTGCATGAGGATTTTGAGGCAATAACCATATTGGTCTTGGATGAAAAAGGCTCCGTGAAAGAACAGCCTTTGCTGCTCAAATCTCCTCCGACAATGTAACCGTAAACCCAGACGTCTTCTTCGCCCGTGTGGTTTTTGGCTTCGCTCACGCTGTAGGCGTCCGTACTGTCATTCCCGCCTCCGTTGTCGCCACCGATAGTGTAGTTGTCATTCAGCCAGTTGCGTGTGGTGTCGAGCTGTACGGTAACTCCGCTCCTGGTTCCGGAGTCGGAGCCTACGCCTATGTTAAGGGTAAGAATCTGCCTGGCTTCGAGTATCCGGGAGAACAGGACCTGTTCGCTGGCCGAGTCGGACATGTACAAGGAAACGGTCCCCGGCTGGAAGTAGGCGATACGTTTTTCTGCGTAGGCGTACGTGAGCCTGCCGCTTGGGGCTTTGAGGTAGAGTACGGAGTTGGGGTAGGCGTTGAGGAAGGCTGGTGCGACCTGCAGGCGTATGCCCGCATTCAGCTGGCTGCAGGCGAGGGTGACTATCGTAGTCTTGTTGGATTTGATGGCTGCGACCTGGGTGTCCCCATACTGCGGGGAGTCGAATGCGGGTGCGCTGAATTCGCAGGATTTGGCCACTATCGTATAGTTGCCTTCGTCCAGGCTGAATGTCTCTTTCATGGCTCCGTAGCTGCCCTCGTAAATGACTTTGCCTTTAGAGTCGGAAATGTTGATAATGAATTCGTTGGTGTCCGGGAATGCGGACGCCCTGGTGCCTGGCAGGGTGGTTTCGGAAAAGCGGATCTGCAGTTCGCCCTGCCGTCCGAAGGCTTGCATGAAGTCTTCGCAGGATGCTGCCAGCGTTGTGGCGGCAATAAGTAGAAGTAAGAACTTTTTCATAGTTTGAACAATTGATTCGGGGCCAATATAGACAATTGCCGCTGAATAAAACAAAAGAATCAGCAAAATGATTTTTTTGCTGATTCTTTATCAAAAAGCTTGTTGACTGAATGCTTAGAACTCGAAGCCGACCTTCAGGCCTACTGCATGCACCATGAAATCCTGGAAGCTTCCCTTGGTGTAGTTGAACGAGTATGTCACACCAACGAGGAAGTCGTTGCGGAGCCCGCCGAAACGGAGACCCACAGTAGGAGATCCATATACGCCGTGGCCGATCTCATATCCCAGGTCGACGCTCCAATAGGGAACTACTTTTTTGGATTCCTGGGAAACGAAGTTGCCGCGAAGGTCGAGATAAACTGGAAGATCGAAGTTGTTCCATTTTGCCGGAGGGAAGAAGTTGCCGGAGGAAACCTTGGTAGAACTGAAGAGGTACCTCGGGGAAGCGCCTACACCAACCCTGAAGAACTGGTCGAAGCGGTAGCCGATAATGACGTCAGCCTGGGTGTAAACTGCATTTGTACCGTTGTTTGCGAATGCGGGCATGCCGGCGGCCTCTACTGCAAACCAGAATCCTTTGTCGATGCTGGAATTGTCAACTCTTATTCCTTCCTGGGCCACTACGGGCAGTGCCATCAGAGTGAGGCAAAGTGCAATAAAAAGTTTTTTCATAACGATAATATAATTTTTGTTTGTGTTCGCAAGGGCGAATTCATTCGCAAAAATAAGCAAAAAATGTTATTTTTGCACTATGACTAATCACGTAGTGATAATGGCCGGGGGAGTAGGCAGCCGCTTGTACCCCCTGAGCACGCCGGAACATCCCAAGCAGTTCATAGACCTTCTCGGCTGCGGAAAGACTCTAATCCGCCTTACATACGAACGTTTTCTGGCGGTGGGCGACGACCTGCGTTTCTGGGTGGTTACCTCCGGCGCATATACCCACTTTGTACATGATCAGTTACCGGAGATCCCTGACGAACAGATACTTGCGGAGCCTGTGGCCAGAAATACCGCCCCCTGTATCGCCTATGCCTGCTGGAAGATAAAGGAGAAGTATCCCGACGCCAATATCGTTATTACGCCTGCGGATGCATATGTCCCTGACATCAATGCTTTTGCCGCCACAATACGTACGGCGATGGACTTTACAGCATCCCGCAGCGCCATAGTCTGCATAGGCATCTCTCCGGACTCCCCGCACACCGGCTATGGCTATATTCATGCTCCGGCAGAAGTAGGTAAGGTGGTAAAGGTTGCCGCGTTCAAGGAGAAGCCGTCTGCCGAAATCGCACAGTCTTATCTGGACGAGGGCGGTTATTGGTGGAACGCCGGTATTTTTGTCTGGAACGTGGTGACCATCGAGCGCGAGCTCCGCTCACACGCGCCCCGGATCTGCGAAGTTATGGACAGGCTGGCGCCCAGCCTGTACGGCAAAGGGGAAGAGGCGGCGCTTTCCGAGTTGTTCCCGCAGTGCGACAAGATCAGCATCGACTATGCGGTGATGGAGAAATCCGCCGATGTTTATGCTTTGGCTGCGGACTGGGCATGGAGCGACCTGGGAAGTTTCGAGGCGATAGAGAAGATTACCGGACGTGACCCTCGAAAAAATCTTTAAAAATTTTGAATATTTCGGAAAACATCCTATATTTGCAGTCCCAAATACGGGGGGAAGACTCGTTAGCTCAGTTGGTAGAGCACAACACTTTTAATGTTGGGGTCTCGGGTTCGAGCCCCGAACGGGTCACAAAAGTGAAACGAGCTTTCGTTTGAAATATTGCTTCCTTAGCTCAGTTGGTAGAGCACCTGACTCTTAATCAGGGTGTCTAGGGTTCGAGCCCCTAAGGGAGCACTTTTTTTTTGAGGGCATAGCTCAGTTGGTTTAGAGCGCTTGCTTGACAGGCAAGAGGTCGACAGTTCAAATCTGTCTGTTCTCACAAGGCGGACCGAAAGGCCCGCTTTTTTTGTTATATTTGCATGGAATAACACAAATAACTGTATGTCAACCAAAAGATTATTCCTTTTTACGGCTGTTTGCGCGTTGCTGCTGGCAGGTACCTGTTGTACTCGTAACGCCGAGCAGATGCTGCCCCGGGCCATCGACGAAAGCCTTGCCGGAGAATTCGACAATGTGTTCAACGATGTGCGCAATTACACTACCAACGAGGTTCATTCGTTGATTGTGGTGAAAGACGGCAAAGTGGTTTATGAACGCTATGAGCCCGGCCACGAGCCCGAAGTGCGCCATATCCTCTGGTCTGCCAGCAAGACTTTTACCGCCACTGCGGTCGGTTTTGCGGTTCAGGACGGATTGCTGAGCACCGAGGACAAGGTGCTGAAGTTCTTCTCGGAGGAGGAGATACCTGCGGAGCATAATCCCTGGCTGGATCAGATGACCGTCAAGAACCTCCTTACCATGTCTTCCGGAATAGAACCCATACATGCCGGTATTCCAAGGTATGATGAAGATTATGACTGGGCGATGACACAACTCAGCCAGCCTATGTATTTTGAGCCCGGCACCCGTTTCCGTTACGACAGTTTTGACAGTTACCTGCTTTCGGTAATCGTTTCCCGTGTCACAGGACAGCGCATGGACGAGTATCTTGACGGCAAACTGTTCAAGCCGCTCGGAATAACCGACTGGTTCTGGGAGTCATCTCCCCAGAATTACAGTTCCGGCGGATGGGGTCTATACCTCAAGCCTGAGAGTTTTGCAAAAATGGGACAGTTCCTGCTGCAGGAGGGCGTATGGAACGGTACGCGTCTGCTTAACGCCGAATGGGTGAAAGAGGCCTCCCAGCCGCATGTGATGCAATATGCAGGCACAGACCCCACGCCCGAGAAGTTGGAAGAATACAAGAAAGACGACAAGAAAATCGGTTACGGATATCAGTGCTGGATAAGCCCCGGCGGCGGTTACCGTCTGGACGGTGCCTGGGGGCAGTACTGCTACGTGTATCCGGAAAAGAACCTGGTTATTTCCTGCTTCGCCCACAGCAACGATTCGCGCCTGCTGCGCAACTCCATTTACGAACGTATTCTGGCCCGCTTCTAGTCATGAAACGGTTTTGTTTTGCGGCGGTGCTCAACCGTTTTTGTCCACATTACCGAGATTCGAATCGCGTGGCTTGTAACGGTCTGAGTATTAGCAACTTGTGGATAATCGATTGGGCGATTTGCCGCAAACGGTTTTTGGTAAGTGTCTGTTAGTCAGTAAGTTGGTCGGCACACGGCAGGCTATTCTTCTCTGGCAGTGATCTCAGCGAAGCGCAGGAGGGTGGTGATGGAACTGAAAGAACAGTTGATCCAGAAGCTGCGCTTGCGGTCTTTTCCTGCCTCGCGCCACTCGAATGTGGTAGGAATCTGGCCGCTGACAGCGTTCTGCTGGATAGTGATGTTATCTATCAGCGCTTTGGCTTTGGCAAGGGCGAGGCGGTCGCCGGTTGTCTCATAGAGATCCAGCCAGGCGTTTGCGACGTTGCAGGAACTGTTGTCTACGGGCATCTCGTAATGATACTGTTCATGTACGCATGGAGCGTTTTTCTTCGGGAATCCGTCTGCGGTATTTTCATGATAGGCCCAATGGACAAACTGGTCTTCGCTCAGGCGGATAAGGTCGATGGCGTTCTGCAAATCTACGGAGTTCATATCCGGCTTTTTGAGCAAATATGAGGCGTAGGGAGCGGCGGTGCAGTTGGTAAGGTTCTGGTATGGCTCCAGGCCCTTCACGTTCACATCCTCGAACTGGCCGGTCATATCGAAGCGCTCCACGGCGACGGAATCCATCCATCGTTCTCCCTTTTTGCGGGCATGGGCGAATTCCGTCAAACCATAGCTCTCCAGGCGCCTGAAGTATCGCAAAAGCGGATGCAGCATGGCGCAGACATCGTTCACAGGCTCGCCGGTAATAAAATCTACCTTGATGGGGAGTGAACCGTTCTCTCGCTGCAGGCTTACGAATGTCCGCCCTATGCAGGCAGCACGCTCGAAGTACTCCTGCTCGCCGGTAATGTCATAAAGGTCCAAAAAGGCCTGACCTGCTGCTGCGGCTTCAAGCGTCATGGTCTTTCCCTGATTCCACTCCCGTTTGGATGCCTCCTTGTCTAGATAGTAGGTAGGAGGGAAATATGCAAGCGGTGAGTCGGCAGGGCGGCTCATACGTATGAGAAAGTCCGCCGCGCTCTTTGCCACAGCCAAAGCGTTCTCGCGCCGTTCAGGCAACACCCTGGCTATCAGGCATTCATTGCGTATGGTTGCACCTATTATTTTGCAGGGATAGGTGTTATGTGAGTAGGCCATGTCCGGCACGTCGCTGCCTATCCAGTGCTGAACTTCGGGCATCAGGTGAACATAGAGGGCGCCCTTGATTGCGGCCTCCCGGTAATCGCGGACGGCGTCGCGGTATGGCCCTTCGAACGGATAATCCCTGAGGAAGCTGCGGGTATAGACCGTTTCGTACTCGTCGCAGATGAGCTTCGCCTCGACGCATAGGCTGACCGGGCCGGGAGGAATGCTGTTCCAGACCGGCGCAAGGCTGGCGTTGGGACGCTTTGATTCGAAACTCCAGCTGCCGGTGTCGCTGCTGACAGTAAAACGGTACGATAAGGCGTCCGACGGATCCGGAACATCGAATGCCGGTGCATATATAAACTTCTTGGCAAACTTGTTCCAACAGGGATTACGCCCCTCGGATGCGGGACGAACAGGCTGCAGATATTCCTTTGCCGCCTGATTGTTCAAACGTTTGTAGGTATCATTACAGCACGAAGCGAGCAGGGAGACGGTGGTTATAATAAAGAATAATCTCTTTAAAATCATATACTTACGGTAAATTATGAGAACTGTATCTAATAATGTTAGAACTGGAAATAAATGAACGGCTGCGTATCTGCGGTTACGAACTGATATAAAAGGAATATCACCAGTGCCGTAGCTACAGCCATGACGGGCAGCGGCAGGGAAGCGAAGGTCAGGCGGTAGCGCCGTTTCAGGCGTGCCGGGAGCAGGTGGATAACCATGCCGGCGACAACCAGAGCGAAAACTTTCCAGTACGTTGCTGCGATGTCCGGTACCACCGAGAGGTCCCACGCCGAGCCAATCCTGGTCACCATGTTGCGGGCGGTATTCCATGCCACCTGGTTTGCCGTGGCCGGATCCAGGTTGGAGCCGCTGCGGAAGAAAAGACGGGTGAAAGTGATGAATGTAAAGGTCTGAGCCACAGCCCATATTGTGCCCAGCCAGGCTGTCCATGAGTCGCTCCCGTGATAAGGTTTGCGTACACTGTCCATGCCTGAGGGTGGCGCTCCTGCAGCTTCGGGACGCCACAGGTGGTACAGGAAGCGGACCAGCGTGCCGGCAAACACCACGCACATCCATACGGCAAGTATATTCCATACCGGAGCGGGTGCAAACCTGCAGACGGCTCCCAGGGCTATGCCGCAAAGGCCGGTCAGCAACAGGCGCACGCCCCATTTCATATCCTTCCAGAGTATGTAAACTATCATGCCTATGCCGTTCAGCCCGCCCCAGATAATGAAGTTCCAACTGGCTCCGTGCCACATTCCGCCGAACAGCATGGTGATAAAACGGTTGATGTTGGAGAATAGCTTCTTGCGGCTGTTCTCGCGGAAGCGTGCCAGCAGCAGCATGGCCGCCCCGAATGCCACCAGGAGCACGGAAACCACCCAGCTGCCTGAGAGTATGAGGGCGATGACGGCGAACAGGATGATCCAGAAGTAGGTGCCGAAGGATGCCCGGCGATTGCCTCCCAGGGGAATGTAAACGTAGGACTTGAGCCAGCGGCTGAGCGACATGTGCCAGCGGCGCCAGAAGTCCTGGGGGTTGGGAGCCTTGTAAGGCGAATTGAAGTTGGTCGGCAGGTAGAACCCCATCAGCATGGCCACGCCTATGGCTATGTCCGTGTAGCCGGAAAAGTCTGCATAGACCTGCAGGGAGTATGCGAACAGCGCGGCGAAATTCTCGAAGCCCGTGAAGAGCAGGGGATTGTCAAACACCCGGTCTATGAAGTTGACCGCTATGTAATCACTGAGAATTATTTTCTTCGCAAGGCCGTTAAGTATCCAGAAAACTGCTATGCCGAACTGTCTGCGGCTCAGGGAGAAATCCTTGTACAGCTGAGGAATGAATTCAGATGCCCGTACTATGGGACCGGCCACCAGCTGGGGGAAGAAACTCACATAAAAGCCGAAGTCGAGTATGTTCTTCACCGGCTTGACATCTCCCCGGTAAACATCCACGCTGTAGCTGATTATCTGGAAAATGAAGAATGATATACCTACGGGAAGGACAATGCGGTCCACGTCGAAGCGCTCGCTTCCGCTGATCATGTTTCCCAGCACAGCAAATACGTCTGTTACCTTTACTTCCATGCCGGTGAGCTGCTGCCAGACATCGGCAAAGAAATAGGCGTATTTGAAGTAGCAGAGCAGCCCCAGGTCAATGCATATACTGGTGACCAGCAGCGCCTTGCGCCTCCAGCTTCCAGGCTCGTTCTTCACCATGCGCCGGGCTATGAAGAAGTCTGAGCAGATTACAAACAGAAGGATAAGGATAGACAGTCCGCTTGTCTTGTAATAGAAGAAAAGACTGGCAAAGAACAGGAACACATTGCGCATGTGACGCTTTTTGCCTATAAGCGCGAAGATGGCATAAACCACTCCGAAGAACGCCCAGAAGTAGAACTGGGTGAAAATCAGCGGCGACGACGGGTCGTATGTGAAGAACTGTCCCATATTTCGTCAGTCGGTCAAGGCCTTGTATAACATGTCCCCGAGCAGCCGGTAGCCCTCCTTCGTAAAATGCAGCCTGTCGTTCTTCATCAGTCCGGAATCGCGCCATTCACTGGCGCTGCAATTGCCTCCCATGATCTCGAAGAGGTCCCATACCGCGCCGTCATATTCTCCGGCCAGTTCATACATAAGTTTCTGAACCGCACTGCCATTGTCGTTGTGGACCATGCGACGGCGTCCGCAGTATCGCCAGCTGTCGTTGTTGGTGATGAAAACGAGAGCGCAGTCAGGTGACTCTTTAAGTATGATATCCAGCAACTTGCGATAGTTGTTCCTGAACTTCTCCGGGCTGAAATCCCTGGGTGAACAAGCTGCGTCGTTAATTCCAAGTCCAAGAATCACCAGGTCGGGATGCAGGACAGAAGACTCCCTCGTGAACTCGGGACAGCGCTCGGTCCATGTGCTGGTGCGTGCTCCGTTAACGCCTGTAGAAACGTATCGCAGTCCGGTCTGGGCCAGCGGTTCCGGCAGCAGCCCGGTTACGGTAAAATGACCGCCGTCTTTCAGTTTGGGCAGGATGCTCACAGAGTCGGCAGGCTCAGGCAACTTCACGTAGAAGCCCTTCAGAAGGCTGTCCTGAACGCAGCACAGGGTATCAGTGTCGCACACAACAAGAGGTGCTGTGTCTTCTGAAGCATCTCCCATGATATGCAGCCCTGTAAAAGGTTCCGGCATCCCCAGACCAAAGCAGGCTGTTGTATCGGTGGTATATGCAGATATTCCCGTTATGCCCCAGGAGGGCTTGTAAGGCATTTTTTTATTGGGATAGGAACTCCGGCTGCCAATCCACTCGCCTTCGCCGCCGACGCTGTAGGAACGGTCATAGTTGGTGTGCGCCAGGGGATAGGGGAATACATATCCGCGGCCGGCGGAGGGGTAGTGCCCGAGAGAGTCGAAGTTGTGCCTCACCCTGGATGTGAAATGTCCTGCCTGCACATGCGAACCGCCTATGTGCCAGATGGTTACGCTGCTGTCGGGACAGTCGGCGCAGGCCTTCAGCCTGGATTTGAACAATTCCGTGCGCCAGCGGGAACCGGGATGCCTGAGGCAAGAGCTGTCCGGACGGGCGCAGGACGGCAGATCCTGGGCGGACAATACGGAGCAGAAGAGCAGGGCCGCAAGTATCACCGGGATGCGTTTCATTTTGCGGAGCCGTATTTACGCAGGCGGTACCAGTCGTAATAGAGCATAAGCGTTTCCAGCAGCATGTTCCCTACGGCTTCGGCGCCCTTGGGCGTAAAGTGTACATAATCGTTGCCGGCGAGTTGGGGGCGTGCCTTCACCCATTCGGCCATGGAACCGTCTCCGCCCATGGCTCCGTACATATCCCAATAGGCGGCTCCGGCATTGTTTGCCGCCGCTTTCAGGGAATCCACCATCATCGGCAGATGGGGGTAAGTCTGCATCTTGCCTTTTATGCTAGTGGACATGTCTGAGGGGCCTATGAACAGTATTGCCGCCCGGGGCGCAATGCGGTGCAGGTGGCGGATCTGCTTCTCGATCGATTCCTTGTATTCGGAAATAGACTTGCCGTTCTTTCTGTATGGCATGGCATTTCCGCCGAACTGCAAAATGATCAGCCGGACGTTGTCGTTTTCTACGTATTCCTTTAATTGTGCGGAACTTATGCGGGTGAAAACGGTGCCGGAGCAACTGCGCATCGGAATGTTGTCCACGCATACGCCGAGGGTGTCGTCCAGCTGAATGCCGTAAATATCGGCCGAGCCCCATGTGCTGAAGCGCGCGCGGGTGCTGTCAGGCAGGTCGACTACTATGCGGGCCACGCCCGATTCGTTCCCTGTCGGGCTGGACTTATAGTTGCGGTTTCCGCATTTCAGATTCACGCTGCCATTGCCGGCGAGCAGGGTAAGACGCCTGAAGCTGCGGTTTGCGCCGGTGTTCTGTTTTACGGGGCTCACGGTGGTGAACACGCTTGTGTCCAGGCGGGCACACTGTCCCATAATGCCGTATTTGGAATCGCTCCTGCGGGCTCCGTCTCCAAATATCATGGTTTTGCTGAGGCTGGCGGTGCTGGACTGTGAGAAGCCCAGGGTATAGTAGGGGTTCCCGAATGGCATCAGACCGGGCCCGCTGCCGCCGAAGCGCTCCTGAAGGCCATTCCTGAGAGTGCTGGAAATGCGGTCCTCTTCTATCTGGGAGTCACCGTAATGAAGAATGCGCATCTGCCTGGAGCGTGCGCTGTCCAGTGCTGCGAAAAGGGAATCGAACAGGCTAAGGTCGTCTCCCGGGAAATAGAGCCTGGCCGGGCTCTCCCTGAAGTATGCTTCGAACTTGCGATGTTCTGCCGAACGTACTTCCTGCATGCGCTGCTGGAGCAACTCTTCCGGCGAGGGAGAAGGCTCCTGTCTGGCGGGAAATACGGATTCCCGGACTTCAGCAAGAGTGGGGAAACTCAAGGTGGCCTTTCCAATGGCCAGGCCGTCTGCAGGGAACAGCAGGCAGATCACAGCCAGGATGGCATAGACAGACAAAAGGAAGAGTAATACTTTGCGTCCGGACATAACAGGTGGCAAATTTAAGAAATTTATTATATTTGTATGATTAAACGCGAGTTTTATGAAGACATCTACCAAAGTAATCAGCATTATCGTAGCCGTCCTGTTGGTGGCTGCAGCTGTATTCTGCTACTTCAAATTCTGGTTCGTCCTGGGCGAAGGCGTCAAGGCCGGAGAGCTTAACCAGATAGTCTATAAGGGTTGGGTGTGGAAGACCTATGAAGGCCGCCTTATCCAGACGGGATTCCGTGGAAACAAGCAGGGGAACGGCATCCAGTCCAACGAATTCAATTTTTCCGTAGTAGATAAGGATGTTGCCGATTCCCTCATGCGCTGCAGCGGAAAACTGGTTGAGTTGCGTTACAAGGAATACAACGGAATGCTGCCCTGGAGAGGTATGCAAAGGTACATAGTGTATGAGATACTGTCTGTAGATTCAGGCACTGTCACTTCCACCATTCCGTTCATCACTTCCGGAGAAGAGATTTAGAACCTTTTTACCTTTTTCGGGATGAAAAGACAGTTAAGTTTGTTGTGTGCGCTTCTGATAGCGTTTCCCGCCTTTGCACAGACTCCTGCCCAGATCGTCTCTCGCATGGAGCAGGAGATGAGCGGGCGCGAAAATGACGGTATTGCAATGAGCGTAGGTATCAAGGTTCCGCTGGTCGGTACCATGAATACCAGGACCTGGACACTGGGCGATAAAGTGCGTGCGGAGGCTGAATTGATGGGGGTGAATATTATTACCTGGTCGGACGGTGAAACAGAGTGGACATACAACTCCAAGTCGGACGAACTGGAGATAGAGAAAGACAAGAGACCCGCTTCCCCGGAGAACGGCGATACCAGTATGTTCGAAGGCATTGCCGACGGGTACGATGTCTCCATCAAGAAAGAGGATGGAAAAGCCTGGTATCTGGTATGCAGGAAATCCAGGTCGAACAAAGACAAAGATGCTCCCAAGACCATCGAACTCTCGGTGGCTAAAGGTACATATTATCCTCTCAGTCTGAGTACGAAGGCTTCAGGGGTTACTATGACTATTACCGACATCTCATTCGGTGTCGATGAAAAACAGGTTACTTTCGATATCAAAGATTTTCCCGATGCCAAAGTCGTGGACAAACGCAAATAAGTCATGAAGGGTTTTATTTCGGCTTTCTTATCAGCCGGCTTGCTGCTTGCAGTCTCCTGCGTACGTGATGCCGGACTTGGGATGGAGCTTGCCGGTCTTCAAACAGAGTTCACCGCCTCATGGGCCGACGACAACGATACCAGGACCGCCATTCAGTCTAACGGAACGTCGGTATGGTGGACCGTAGGTGAAAAGATAAATATCTTCAGCGGCAGCCAGTATTCCGGTGTCTTTGAATCAGACAACACCGAGCCTCAGGCTACCGTCAGTTTCAAAGGAACCTTATATGGCCCCAGCGGATCGCCTGCCGAGGCATACTGGGCGGTTTATCCTTCCAGCGGCACTAACGTTTGCAACGGACAGAACGTGACGTTGACGGTACCTGCCGTTCAGCAGGCTGTTGCAGGAACTTTTGCAGACAAGATGTTTCCTGCCGTTGCCAAGAGCGACACCCATGACCTTGTGTTCCGTTATGTTTGCGGCGGCGCCCGTTTCAGCGTTACTCGCACCGGGATCCAGCGTATAGTTTTCCGCTCTACCATAAACCTGCCCCTTTCCGGTAGAGTACGCGTTACATATACTGCTTCCGGTACCCCTGAGGTGGTTCAGTATGTTGCCGAGAGCGATTCCGTCGCTGTGGTTGCGCCAGATGGCGGATTCGTGCCGGGTGAAAACTATTTTGCCGCTATTTTGCCGGGCGATTATATTGGCGGCTTCGAACTGGAGCTCAGGGATCAGGAAGAGTTGGTAGGCTACAGGTCTCTTGACTCCGACATTACGGTTCATCGCGCATTATTCGGTAAGTTGGATGATATAGACGCCGGAGTGGAGTTTTCCAAGCCGGTAGACAACCGTACCCGTATCAACGGAACCGTAATCGTTCCCGGCAACGATCTGGTCGGTCTGGTAAAGGACAGTTCTACCGAACTTGGTATTCCAGGCGTTGTGGTCTCCGACGGATATGACTGCGTGGTTACCGATGAAAACGGCGTCTATCAGTTCAAGTCCAACGACAAGACCCGCCTGGTATTCGTCTCCGTCCCTTCAGAGTATAAGATACCGGTGGGGTCTTACAAAAGCATCCCGGTCATGTATAGTCCGGTTACACCCAATGGCAGCCTCCAGAGAAGTGACTTTGCGCTTGAACCGCTTCCGGAGGGCAAAGAGACCGAGTGGACCTTCGTGGGGATAGGCGACCCCCAGTGTGCGACCAACAGCAATGCGAACCGTTACATCAACGAGACCATTCCTGATATACGGCAAACCCTTTCAGGCCGTATGCACGTTTACGCCATGACTCTGGGCGACATCGTTTTCGACAGCACCGACATGTGGTCGAAGATGAGGACTTCCATGTCAGCTGTCAACACCGGCTCCTGGTATATTCCGTTCTTCCAGACCATTGGCAATCATGATCACGATTCGCTGAAACCGGATACCAGCGACAATGCTCAGGACGATTATGTGGCTACATCTACGTTTGTAAGTTTCTTCGGCCCCACGGATTATTCGTTCAACAGGGGAGACGTGCATATCGTTTCCATGGACAATATTATAGTCTCCAGCAAGAGTAGCTCCGGTAAGAGCAACGGCTATACCTGGGGGTATAGCACCGGTTTTACCACCGAACAGCTTCAGTGGCTTAAGAAGGACCTCTCACTTGTCAGTGATCCGTCCAACAAAATGATCTTCATATGCTGCCATATCCCATTCAGGGGAACCGGCTCCAATTATTTGACGGAAGTCAAGAACCTGATGCGTAACTTCAAGGAGGCCCACCTGATGATTGGCCATACCCACTATACCCAGAATTATATTCATACCGGTTATGTAGCCAAGGGAGGACTGCCCCTGTATGAGCATATCCATGGCTCAGCCTGCGGGGCATGGTGGACCGGCACCGGCAGTTCCACTGTTACAGGAGAACCTTCCGGTTATACTTACTACGACATAGAAGGGGCCCATATCAAGGACTGGCATTTCAAAGGTACCAAGAAAGACTCCGATTTCCAGTGCAGGGTATTTGACGGCAACGACATCTATGGTTCGGCCAAGTCTTATCCCCTTAACTGGTACACGGCATCACAGGTAGCCGGGGCGGGCAGTTTTGCCGTAAAGGGCAACACATCTTTGAGCGGATGCTTTGTCGTGCAGGTATTCAATGACGACAGCAAGTATTGGAAGGTGGATCTCGTTAAAAAGAGCACCGGCAGCAAGATCGGCTCTTTCAAACGTCTCTCAGACGGCGCCAGCTGCAATATTGCTGCGGTTGCCTGGTACTTCAACTACAAGGGCAAGAATTCCGACAGCTACACCAACAAGACTGCAAGCCATTACTGGTATTACAAGCCCTCTTCTGCATCACCCTCCGATGAAACCGACTGGGAGGTCGTGGTGACGCAGACCCTTCCCGGAGGTGATGTGGTGCATACGTTCAAGTGCTCTGAGATTACCAGGGAATCTTCATTCTCCAAGACCTTCTACTATTAAGGCATTTCCCCTTTGGTGCAGGGCTCGATGGCTGTTCTTGCTGCAAAGATGCTTTCGCTTGCCGACCCGTCCCAGGTGGCAGGACTGGCCCGGTTCTTCAAAACCGGGCCAGGTCAGTATGGAGAAGGCGATAAGTTTCTGGGTATCAAGGTTCCGGAGACGCGTGGAGTCGTTAGGGAGTGCTGGCGGCAGACCACCTTCGACGAACTCGAGGAGTGCATTGCAAGCGAGTATCACGAGCTTCGTCTGGCCGCTTTGCTGACGGTGGTGGAACTTTTTTCACATGCCAAGAAGGACCCTTGTCTCCAGCGCAAGTGCATAGACTTTTATCTGTCCCATACAGACCGCATCAACAACTGGGACCTGGTGGATCTGTCCTGCTATCCGCTGCTGGGCGCCTGGCTGCTGGATAAGGACCGGTCGCTTTTGTATGAGCTGGCAAGAAACGGTAAAACCATCTGGGAACAGCGCATAGGTATCGTAAGCACGATGACCTTCATCCGCCACGGGCAGCTGGATGACACTTTCGCCATCGCCGATATACTACTGCACCATCCGCATGACCTTATACATAAAGCGGTTGGCTGGCTGCTCCGGGAAGCCGGCAAACGAGACCTCGCATCGCTTGAGGCCTTCTTGAAGCCCCGCTACCGGACCATGCCCCGGACCATGCTCAGATACGCCATAGAGAAATTCCCCGAAGACAAGCGCAAGGCCATGCAGTAACGCTTATGCACTTTCTGCGCTATGGCGGGCGCCACGATGACTATGGATGCAAAATCTATCTGGAGAGTTGATTACTGATACTCCAGCCCCTTGACGCCAACACCGATATTGACAGGAATCTTCATCATCTTTCCCATGGTGGAATAACGTTCATAACTGCTCTTGAAGTAAAGTGCCGTGGACATGTGAAGGGCACGTGGATGACGCTCCGATTCCGGCGTTTCCAGTATTCTGCGCACTGCGTCATCATCTGTGGCCACAACCTGTAACGCTACGAAATATCTGCCAGGCTCCAGCAGAACGTTCTCCTCCGGCTGAATAGTGTAATCCTGTCGGGAATCAGATTCTATGATATTGAAATAGATGGGCTTATGAAGTACGTTGACGAAAGTTTCCGGATCACCCTCTATGCGATATACATTGATGGATGCGACACATCCGGGAATATGGTTGTCCAGGATAGTGAACTGAATGTCCTTAATCAGGAATGGTTTCCTGACCTTTGCTATACAGCCCAGTTCCGCACCTTTCCCTCCGCCACCGGGACGGTAAAAATCGGCGCTTCCAATCTGCTCATTGATCTTCACACCAGGATGGATCAGGTATTTCTCCTTGGTGTTCCCTCCTATGAATACGGCTGGCGGCAACTCCTGTTCGTGAAGAACGATGACCACGTCATCTTCATCGTCTGTGACGGGATAAAAGGCTGTTTCATATGACACGTGGAAGAACTCAAGTGTGTCAGGTGGTATGGATATTTCAAAATGGCCATACACGGTGGAAATGGTTCCTATTTGGAGTGATGGTACTCCGACTTGCACGTATTCGACGGCCTCTCCTTTCTCATTGACAATCCGTCCTTTGACGGTGACACGCTCCTGAGCGAAAACACAGACGGGAAGAAGCAGAAACACCAGGAATAGTTTGGAATTCATACATTGTCGTTTATCAATAGAATAACACAAAGATAATGCCGACGACTAATTACTATCCGCTCCAACCGCGTGCCCGGCAAGCCGGCCACACAGTTGATTTGCAGTTTTTGCATATTACTATGGAAATACACCTGCGAGAGCGCAGATCGTTTATGATTTGCGCTCTTTTTTTTTGTTTTTCTGAATTTTTGTATCTTTACATGACCGATTATGAACAAACAATTATTTATATCTGCTCTGGTGATGCTGGCCACGCTGGCATTTACCTCTTCGTGCGTCAAAGACCTGCAGGATTTGGGCCCCAGCAAAAAGAGAGTCGGCTTCAATATTTCTGTGACCCGTGAAGGCGAGGCTATAGCTGAAGGGCGCATAGGAAGAACCAAAAGTGACACCAAAGGTGCCGTCGACGAGTCCTCCGACAGGATTGCCACTATGGACAAAGGTATTCCGTTCGGCCTCGTGGGTATAGACTACGAGCACAACGCCCTGGTGCTTGACAACGTGAGCGTTCATTCTGATGCCGGTCAGTACAGTACATTCCTCGGCTCTATGCTCTGGGGTAACACCAACCCTGAGACTGTTACCTTCAGCGCTTACTATCCTTTCGTGGAGAGCCTGACTTACGAAGACAACTACTCAAAATATTCTATTCCTTATACAGTAGAAGCGACCAGCGCCGGTCCGCTGGTGTCAAAGACCGTCGAGGCTGCTGTTTCCCAGCTGAACTCGATCCCTCTGGAATTCCAGCACATCACCAATGACATCGGCTATTGTATCTGCGACGTTACTCCCGATCCGGGCCTTCAGGGGCTGGTACACCTTCGCAAGATGACTGCCTACAACGTGGCTTCTGCCGGCGTGTTCGTCAACGAGCTGTCCCGCTGGTCTGTCCGCGGCTCTTGGAAGTGGCAGGGCTATTACCGCGATATCGTTGTCTTTGAAGGCGACGCCAAAGTAGGCGTGGGTTCTCAGAATGAGAAATTCGTGGGCTTCACTACTCTCGAAGACCATGTTGCTGATTCTCACCGCTACTATTCTATTCCCGACGAAATCGAGATGGGAAAACAGTTTGTGGAAGTTGTGTTTGACGTCGAGGGCTTCACAGTCGGCGATTTCTACTATAAACCCATCGAAGGTGCGGTAATGCGCTATGCTCTTTACGGCTTGCTGCCGGACAACATCTTCGTATATGGCAGGCAGTACACCTTCCATGTCGGTATCGACCTGAGCAGCATTTACAAGCAGATTACTTTCGCAGCCAGCGTGGCCGGATGGGAAACTAAGATCTACGAGAACAACGACGTGTTCTAGTCTTTCCCGGGCATTTTAGATATGCCCGCCTCCCTGAGCTTTGAGTTGCTCGTCCACCTTGTTTTTCTCTTCCATAAGAAGCGTCAGCAGCCAGTCTTTTTGTTCCTCGCTCAGACCGAGGTCTCTGCATGCGCTTTCATAACGGTTGATCACCGCCTCCTGATAGCGGTGGTAGACCATTGACTTGCGGATTTCCTCCTCGATGGTCTCGTGTTCGATTTCAAAGCTGTCCTTATAATAGTTCTTGTATGCCTTCTCTGATGTCAGGGCAAGGCAGAAATAGAACATTGCCGAAGCCAGAACGGCGATGCCGATTATGCCGAGCACGAGGGGACTCCTCTGGATAAGGCCCAGCAATCCCAGGGTGGCGCCGATGATGAAAAACAGCAGGGCCAGAAGTTCGTTCCTATAGTATTTCGCAAGTTTCAGGATTTTCGACGTCATAACTTGAAGGTATTGGATTTTCGGTTTTGTAGGATTTTAATCTTGACAGCATTCTCCGACTCTTTCGCATCAAGTGCCTGCCTGTAGATGCGGCGGGCGCGGAGAGCCTCGGCGTTTCGCTGTTTCAGCCTGTCGAGGTTGGAGCGCAGATGCCACTGCTGGTAGAGCATTGAGAAGAAGGCGATGCCGAACATCACGAGGAAGCCGATCAGGATGGTGTTCTGGTTGCGGGTCTTCAGCTGCTGGGCTTCATAGCGCAGCTGGGCGTTGTTCATCTCGGCATCTAGAATGGCGAGGTCTTCGTTCTGTACTTTAATATATATGGAGTCTTTCTGCACCATGAGCGAATCCAACTGACGGTAGGCTTCGGGGTAATGGCCGATCTGTGCATAGAGGCCGTGCTTGTGGGTGTAGCGGCCTATCGGTGTGGTCAGGGAGTCAGCCTTGGCGAGAGCCTCCTGAGGGAGGTCTTTCAATATCAAGTCGAAGATGTCCAGCTCCAGCTGTGAGTCCAGGTCGGATATAGGACGGTAGACCGGGTCCTCGATAAGGCGGGTATAACACTCCAGGAACTTTTCGGTGTTGTTCCGGGCATAATAGTAATAAGCAAGCGTAATTGTGACGTTTACGCGTACCTGGGCCGAGAACTGCTGATATTCTCCGGCCAGGGTGCAGTAATCGAGCGCCTTGGGGAAGTAGCCCATCTTTATGCATTCCCTCGCTATGAGAAGGTAGATATTCGGCAGGTCTTGTTCGTTCTTGGACTCCTTGCAGAAGCGCACTGCGCTAATGAGATTCTTCACCGCAAGGTAGTGGTTGTCCCTGTAGCTGTGGATAAGTCCGACGATGCGGTAAGCGTACATCTTTCCGAGGGGCCTTTGCTCAGACTCGGCCAGGCGCTCCATCGCGCGGGCCTCCAGCATGGCGTCGGAAGAGCGGCCGATATGTACCAGATACTGGCAATACTCATGAAGAGTGGCGTAGTAGAACGACCGGCAGTCCTTCCTGTCTGAGATGAGCTCCTTTATCTCGGCCACAGCCTCGTCCATGCGGTCATATTCTCCCAGGGCATAGCGCACCGGGAACTCGAGGGAGAGGCCCAGGCACTTAATGCGGAAATTGTCCTGGCGGACACCTTCGGCGTAGAGCGAATCTGCCAGAGGCAGGTTGTCCGGACTGTACTGCTGCATGCGGCCCCAGGCATAGTTCTGGAAAGTATCGGGGTCGACATTGAGACGGTTCACTATCTGTGCCCTGCAGCCCAGAGCGGCAAGGCAGAGACAGGCAGCCAGCAATATTTTCCTGAAGGGAAGCACTACTTGCTGTTCGCACTAGCGACCTGCAACTGGGTTACTACGCAGGTCAGGAGTTTTTCCATGATGATCGGCTTCATGATGAAGTCGTTGGCGCCCATGTTGAACCCTTTCACCACATCCTCGTTGGAGTTGAGTGCACTGAGGATGACTATCCTGATGTCAGCAGTGTCGGGGTTTTCCCTCAGGCGGCGGATAACTTCGAAGCCGTCTATTCCCGGCATCATCAAGTCGAGCAGGATGAGATCTGGCTTCTGCGCTGCAACCGCATCCAGAGCCAGCTGGCCGTTGGCGGCAGTACGGGTCGTAAAATTGAAGCGGTTCAGCATTTTCTGCACCATTATCAGGTTGAGAGGGACGTCGTCCACGATGAGGATATTGAGCCCTGAGTAGTCGTGGTCTTGTGCGTAGAGAGGAATCATATCGATTATTCTTTTAATTCATTGTTTTCATGTTGCAGCTCGGCTATGCGGGTTTCATCTTTATAAAATGCCTTCTTAAGTGACCTGACATGCCGCAGGGTGATAAACAGGATGCCAAGGAGGATGATGGTCAGCAGCACTGCAATCCAGATCGTAGTCCGCGCCACTTTCTGAGAAGCTTGGGCCAGGTCATCCCTCAGGCGGTTGTTCTCATACTCGGCCGACATCTGTCCCAGCCGCTGGCGGTTGATGTTGTAGATGTCGTTGGTCAGTCTTTCCGTATATGCGAACAATGCTCTGGAAGCTGTTTCCCACTGTCCATGCTTTGCCGCAAGCTGGGAAACGAAGATTGACTGCTGATGTGAATACAGGGAATCGATGCTGCTTCGGAACGCCTCTGTACGGGAATCTCTGAGGATGTTGTCGATGCAATTGAAAACATACGGTCCATTGATTATCAGGGCAGGGAAAGAAGGCATTGACAGGCAGGAATCTTTATAGCGCCGGTATTCTGCATGGTCACCATCCCAGGCTGACAGCTGAGCTTTGAAATAATAGACCTTTATAGAATCCTGCCTGGTCAGGATGGATTGTTCCGCTTTAGAAAAGTTTATTCTCGCTGAATCAGAGCCGACCGGATAGGTACATGCAAGGTCGAGATACTGGGTAGCCATCCCTTGGCGGGTAATCGTCGGGTCAGAAGATGTCTCATATATATGCATAGCATCCAGCAGGTACAATTGAGTATTTCTCATGTCTCCGATACGCTTATACAGCAGTGAGAGGTATATCAGCGATCTCCACATACCATATTCGTCGTTATTGATCCTGGCTTCCTGCATCATGGCTATGAGCATATCGCCGGCAATCACATCTTGTCCTGTGTTGAAATAATAGGTCTGGCACAAGTCTGAAGCATAATAGTAATACTGAAGGTATCCTGTCGACTTGGCTATGCTCTGGGCGGTTTCCCTGTCCTGTTCAACCAATTCGTTCCAATATGCGGCGTCCCATTCTTCTTTATTCAGCTGACTCTGTTTCCTTGTGTAATAACCATAGTGGCAAGTCCTCTTGAGCTGCTCTATATAATAGAGGGTCTGGGCTTTAGTGTCCTTCCTGCGCAGGGACAGCTCGAGAAGGTTCTTCTGAGCCTCGTCGAAGGCGTCAGAGTTGAAATCGTCCACGGAATTCTCTGACTGGGCAAACCAGACGAAGCACTCGTCGTCTATGGCGTACGAGTTGTTCTGGCCGGCGGCAATGAGGGCTGATGTCAGAAGTGACAGTATCAGGACTATTCTTTTCATTGTTGTTGCTCAACTGGATTGCACGGCACGGCGAACACGAAGCGTGCGCCACCGGCAGTGTATGTTGTATCAAGATATACTTTGGCGCCCATGCGGCTGGCGATCTCACGGCAGATGCTCAGGCCGAGGCCGGTGCCCTGGACAAATTCGTTCAGCTTCGCGAAGCGCTCGAAAATTTTCTCCGCCTGCTCCGGCGGCACGCCCGGCCCGGTGTCAGTGACAGAGTACGTGACGAAGCCAGGGGTCTCGGTCAGCGAGCTCACCAGCTTTATCTCTCCGGCGGTAGTGTGCTTGCAGGCGTTGGTCAGCAGGTTGATCAGGATCTGCTGGACGCGTCTGGGATCGGTGCGGAAGGTATACGGCTCGGGGCTCTCAGGTGCGTAGTACATCCTCACTCCCGGCTGCAGGCGGTGCTCAGCGCTGGAGATGGCAGACTCTGCCATGTAGTTCACTTCGCCGTCTTCGTAGGTGATGCGGTAATTGCCGCTGTCCATTGCTGAGGCGTTGAGAATGTCGTCCAGCAGCATCGTAAGCATCTTGGTATTGTTGACGATGTGGCCTGCGAACTCTTCCTTCTCTTCTTCGGGGAAACTGCCGTCCGGAAGGCTGAGGAGCTGAGAGAAGCCGACAATGGCATTCAGCGGTGTTCGGACTTCATGGCTCATGTTCTGCACGAAGCGGGTCTTTGCGGCGTCTGCCATCCGCACCTTCTCATTGGTCTTGCGGAGGTTCCTCGTGTAAATCACGAAGAATACTATCACCACGATGAGGATTATCATCAGCAGTATCACAGAGAGGCGGTATGCTTTCTTGGCGCGCATTGTCTCCTGGCTGACCTGGGCGGACAAGACGTCGTTACCGAGCTGGGCCTCCACCTCTGCAAGCCTGGACTGGTTGGATTCGGCGAGGACTTTCTCCTCATATGCTACCAGATTTTTTTCTATATTGAAAGCGAGCTCCTTGCGGCCGTATTCTTCTGCGATGTTGGCGATGTATTTCACCTCCCTGAGGTGCTGCGACATGGTGATGATGTCAAAGTCTTCTATCTCCTGCCCGTACACCAGTTTGTCGATGTAGCTGAACATCATCGGGGCGGTGGCGCTGATTATGGGAAGGGAGGGGTCGGCAAGGCAGTAGTCCCTGGCGGCTTCATAATTTGCTATGTCGCGTTGGAAAGCGGCCAGCTTGGCATGGTGATATTCGCAACGGAGCGAGTCCAGATGCTGCAGGCGGGCGGCGTCTGCCTTGGCCAGGTAAATCGGGACGGAATCGTTGCCGATGGGATATGTGTCCGACATCTCGCAGTACAGGCGCGTAGCTGACTCGGCCTTGATGGCGGGGTCGTCCGAAGTCTCGTAAACGCGGATTGCTTCGGCGATATACTTCTTTGCTGAGATATAGTCGTTCTGAGCTATGTAGAGGGAAATGATGTAGCGGTTTCCCATCCAGATGCCGTAAGATTCATTGCGTTCGACAGCCTGCTCCCTCATGTCTTTCACCAGTTCCATGGTCTGGTATAGTTTGTCATGGGAGAAGAAGTAGTTCTGGGCGATGTCGTAGGCGTAATAGAAATACTGGGGCTGGTCGAGGTCGGTAGCTACCCTCTTGAGGTCTTCCATGTATTCCAGCACCTGGTCGTCTTCCTTCTGGGTAGTGGTTTTCTTTTCTGCCAGACGTACCGTAAGGTCCTTGAGACGTTCTACATAGTAAAGCGTCTGGGCTTTAGAGTCTCTCTTCAGTATGGCTGTGCTGATGAGCCGGTTGTTTTCCTTGTCGAAGTTGGGCTTGCCTACAAGCTGTTCTACATTGTAGTATATCGCATAGCATTCGTCGTCAAGACCGTAAGGGTTGTTCTGCGCACCGAGCACCAGAGACACGGCCAGGAGAATAGTTATGAGTTTCCATCTTTTCATACCCTTCAAATATACACAAAAATTGTCAAAAAGGGTAAAATCCTGCACAACTATTTTACAAGTGAAAAAGTTTGTACCACGCACGGTACAAATGTGGTACATTTCCTATACCAAAAACGGCCACCTTCGAGAATGAACCGAAAGTGGCCTGTTATGGTTATAGTGTTGATTACAAAGTTATTACGTTATGCTATCTAACGCTTCGTTACGCTTTGCAACATTATTATACTTTCCGATGCAATGGGATGCAACCTTTGATTTTCAATGAGTTACATTTAGGCTCCTTTTTCTTCCATCATTTTATTGCATTCAATTGCATTGGAATGCGTTCGTTTTCATCTTATTTCAACGATGTTGTGCAATGGTTGAGCAGATAATGGTGGTAATTTACCACCTTTTTGCTATATTTGCGAAAAATATTGAGTATGAATTGGGCTGAGACATATCAGGCTTGGTGCGCTCTGCAACCCCTTTCCAACAGGGATCGGGACCGCCTGAGCCGTAAGTTTACGGTTGAGTTCAACTACAACAGCAACCATATCGAGGGCAATACGCTGACCTATGGCCAGACGGAACTTCTGCTGCTATTCGGAAAGGTTGTCGGCGAAGCGGAGATGAAAGACTTCGAGGAAATGAAGGCCAGCAACGTGGGGCTCCTGATGACGAAGGAACAATCATCCCTGAAGAATACGCCTCTCACGCAGACCTTCATCCGCCAGCTGCACAAGACTCTTCTCCGTGAGGACTATACCGTGTATCGCACCCTTTCTGACGGGACGGTGACCAGCTATGTCATTCATGCGGGGACGTATAAGACTCGTCCTAACAGCGTGATTACCCGCTACGGCGACCGGTTTGAATATGCTGCTCCCGAGGAAACTACGGCATTGATGACTGACCTGGTAGATTGGTACAATGATGCCGAGGCATCAGGGGAGTACAGCCCTGTTGAGTTGGCGGCACTCTTCCACTACCGCTATATCCGGATCCATCCGTTTGAAGACGGCAACGGACGCATTGCGCGCCTGCTGGTCAATTTCATTCTGGCCCGTCACGATTATCCGATGGTCGTGGTCCGCAGCCGTAAGAAGAAGGACTATCTGGAAGCGCTCCACCAGGCGGATCTGGTTGTCGGGCCCGTTCCCGGCGATGGCTCGCACGCCAGCTTGCGCGAAGCCCGTAAGTTCGTGAACTGGTTCAA
>CAMYYI010000025.1 GCA_947303465.1 uncultured Bacteroidales bacterium | reverse complement strand
TGGGCAGACAGAACCAAAATCTGTAGTGCTACCATTACACCATACCTCAATTCCGTCGCAAAGATACGATATTTTTGGGGAAAACGTGAAAAATAGCTAAATTTAGGGTTCGAAAAAAGAAATCATTTCTTAATCATAATGGATACACAAAAAGTCATTGAGCAAGCGCTGAAAGTATCCGTGGCTACCAAAGCCCTGGAGTTCGGCGAGAACATACTGGACCGCGTTCCAGGCCTGTTCAACAAGTTTTTCCCCGGTAAGAAAGCAATTGTGTTTGCAGACAAGATCACCTGGAAGGTGGCGGGTGAGCAAGTCTTCTACGAGCTGGCCAAGGCCGGAGTCCCCGCTACTACCTTTCTTATTACCGACGACCGTTTCCACCCTGACTGGAAATATGTGGAAATGGTGGACAAGGTTCTCGAGGACGAGCCTGACGGCATTTTTATCGCAGTCGGCGCCGGTGTAATCAACGACCTTGCGAAGCTGGGCTCCAAGCGGCATGACAGGCAGTATATCTGCGTGGCAACCACCGCATCTGTAGACGGTTATACTTCATCTTCCGCCATAGTGAACGATGAGCGCGGGGCCAAGATAAACATCAAATCCAACGCACCTCTGGTGATAGTTGCAGACTCCAAGGTGCTGGGCTCAGCTCCCTGGTTCCTCTCCGCTGCAGGCTATGCCGACCTCGCCGCCAAAGTGAGTTCAGGAGCCGAGTGGATGATAGCAGACCTGTTCGGCACCGAACCTATCGATCCGCCCAGCTGGCATATCACCCAGGATTCCCTGAAAGACATGCTGGACGACCCCGAAGGCGTACGCAACGGCAAGCCGGAGGCTATCGAGAAGCTGTTCCTGGGCCTGTCCCTTGCCGGCATAGGCATGGAGGTGGCTGGCTCCAGCCGTCCCGCATCATGCGCCGAGCACCTCTACGGCCACTATTGGGACATGACACATCATACCAATAACGGGCGCCCCGTAAGCCATGGTTTCCAGGTGGCAATAGGCGAGCTGACCCTTTGTGCCTTCTTCGACGCCTTGTTCCAGATGGACCTCAGCAAGCTCGATGTGGACAAATGCGTGGAGGCATGGCCCAGCCTCGAGGAGGAGCAGGAGCGCGCAAAGCGCATTTATGCCGATTTCCCTGTACCCACCCTCGGATATGAGGAGATTACCAAGAAATGGCAGCCTAAGGAAGAGGTGAGGGTCCAGTTGCAGAAGGTCAAGGACAACTGGCCGGAGCTCAAGAAGAAACTGCAGGCCCAGGTATGGTCTTTCGAAAAGATGCGCGATATGTTCAAGCGCGCCGGCGCGCCCACCACTCCCGAGGAAATCGGGGCGACCAGGGCCGAGTTGCGCAAGATTACCGATTATGTACAGCTCATGCGCTGGAGAATCAACTTGCTTGACCTCGCCAAGCGTGGCTGCTTCTACGATGAATTAATGGATAAGGTTTTTGGAAAAGGCGGAGTATGGGAAATACAGTAAACCCTATGCTGGGCATCTCAAAGCTCAGACAGGAAGGCATACCTGCGGGCATCCCTTCCTATTGCACTGCAAATGAGATAGTTATAGAGGCCGTGCTGGAGCAGGCCAAGAGATTTGGGGACAGCGTCCTGATAGAAGCGACCAGTAACCAGGTCAACCAGTTCGGCGGCTATACGGGCATGAAGCCTGCCGATTATCGCGACTATGTATGGGCCATTGCCGACCGTGTCGGATTCCCTCGTGAAAGGATTATTCTGGCGGGCGATCACCTGGGCCCCCAGCCCTTCCAGAACCAGCCGGAGAGTGAGGCGATAGAAAATGCGAAGGAGATGGTGCGCCAGTATGCGGCTGCAGGATACACCAAAATCCATCTGGATACCAGTATGCGGGTGGCTGATGATGACCGCAGCAAGCCGCTCAGTGACTATACGGTAGCCCGCCGCGGCGCCGAATTGATGAAGGTGGCCGAAGACGCATGGCAGGAGCTGCACAGGCAGAACCCTAACGCAGTGCATCCGGTATTCATCATAGGCAGCGAAGTACCCATCCCCGGAGGCGCTCAGGTGCAGGAGGAGATGCAGGTGACCAACCCCGATGCTTTCGAGGCGACTCTGCGTGCATACAAGGAAGTGTTCACCGAGCGCGGCCTGGCAGAAACCCTGAAGTATGTCATCGCCGTTGTAGTACAGCCCGGAGTAGAATTCGGTGACGCCGATGTACATATGTACGACCGTTCGGACGCACGTGCCCTCTGTGCCCGCCTGAAGAAGTACCCGGAGGTGTTCTTCGAGGCACATTCCACTGATTATCAGTCGCCTCAGGCACTCAAGGAGATGGTAGAGGACGGTATGGGCATACTCAAGGTGGGCCCTGCGCTGACCTTTGCCGCCCGCGAGGCCCTCTTCGCCCTCAGCCATATTGAGGATGAAGTGATTGATGATCCCTCAGCCCGTTCCAACTACATCGCAGTGGTGGAAAATGCCATGATGGAAGACCCCAAGAACTGGCAGAAGTACTATCACGGCACCCCTAAGGAGCAGGCGCTCAAGCGCGCTTACAGCTATTCCGACCGCAGCCGCTACTACATGCCCGACCCTCGTATCGAGGCCGCCATGCAGAAGCTTTTTGCCAACCTGGAAGGAGCTGACATCCCCATGGGGCTGCTGCATCAGTACATGCCTTTGCAGTATATCAGTGTGCGTAACGGACGTCTCCCTCTGTGCCCCCGTGCCCTGGTGAAGGACGCCGTACGCCTGGTATGCGATGATTACAACTACGCCACCCGCCCCAACTTTGTGGCCGGAAGCGTATTCGTTTAATCAATATAGTCTGCCTGGTCTTGCTTATCCGGCAGACTTTTTTTATTCTTGTATGGTTTAGAAAATAAACTTTAATTCCATATAGATATGAAGAGAAAACCCTACACAATGCCGGATGCAGCAGTATCGGACCTGCTGTATGAGAGCATTCTATGCGCAAGCGAAGGCGTGATGGATGAATTTACAGACTACGAGAACGGAGGCGATCCGTTTGGCATTTAACCTTTAAAACCTGAAGAATCATGAAGGCAACAATGCAATTCCTCAAACTGGCGGTTACCGTGCTTGCAATAGCTTCCTGTGCCGCAAATATCGAAGTCGTTCCTGATGAAACCCCCACAGGGGCTGATAATGTCATTACTCTGGAAACCACGCTCGCTCCCAAATGCATGCTTGAAACACGTGCGCTTACTGATCCGGGGGACGGTAGTCTCAAAGCCGCATGGAAAGTAGGGGAGGAGCTGCTGATGGTTTACCTGTCCGGAAATGATTATGCTGAAGCCAAGGCTACGGTCACCAAGGTGGATGCCAACGGCAAAGCGACTATTTCCGTGGATCTGGTAGATCCCAAATCGGGAGAATTCAAAATCGCATACCCTTACGTCAATTATCATTACGACCCCAATGATCCCGGCAAGAACATTTTCCTGGATCAGTTGGGCAGCCTTGAAGATGTCAGCGCCAACTATGATATGGCAGACGGTCTGGGCAATCTTGTCGTAGATGGAAACGTTGCGACTGTGCCCGAGGGCATATCCCTGGACCGTCAGGTGAGCATCTGGAAGTTCACCCTCAAGGCTGGCGGCTCGGATATCACCAGCTCCGTCACCAGCCTGGTCCTGAACATCGGCGATGCGAATTACAACGTTTCCCCTTCCGGCTTGAGTGCCATTTATGTGGCTTTCTTCCCGCTGGAGAACAAAACCGTCAAAGTTACTGCTACAACATCTTCCGGCACCTATTCCAAGTCCAAGGAGGGGGTGACTCTCGAAGTTGGAAAACTCTATGTCTCCGAGGGACTGGAGCTCGAAGCCGAAGCGGCTACAACTACGTTTACCTATACGTCTAGCGAGAAAGTTACGGCATTTGATAATCTTGAGAACTTCATAGGCGCAACGGCCGTTGCCTCCAATACCTTCTCTGAGGGAGCGGGCACCGTGGTTTATGAAGGTACGGTCACCGAAATTGCCGAATACGCCTTCTACTACGACCAGCCGGCAAAGAACAGCATGACAGCCATAACCATTCCGCCCAGCGTCACCATTTTAGGCAAGGGCGCTTTGTCCGGTGGCAAGAAGCTGGTGAAGGTCGCTTTCTCCGGTATTTCTAAATTGCAAACAATAGGCGCCTCCGCGTTTAGGTCCAGCAAGGCCCTGGAGTCTTTCGATGTGCCCGCAAGCGTACTAGTCATCGAGGATGGCGCTTTCAGCGGCTGTACCGCACTTGCATCAGTCACTTTCCAACCTAATTCTTCGCTGACAACTATAGGAGGCGGAGCTTTCGGCGACTGTTCCGCCCTGACTTCCATAAGCTTGCCCGAGAGCCTTACGACGCTCGGCTCCCGCAAGACTGAGCCATATGAATATGAGAACGGTGCTTGCTTCTGGTTCACCGGCCTTACTTCGTTCACGCTCCCCAAGAACGTGACAACCATCTACGGCGGCGGACATCTTGGTTCCTGTCCCATCACCTCCCTGACAGTGGCGCCCGGCAATACCAAGTACGACAGCCGTAACGGCAGCAATGCAATTTATGAAACAGCTACAGACAAGCTCGTTATAGGTTGCCATATCTCAACTGTGCCAGACGGCGTGAAGACCATAGGTTGCGAAGCCTTCTGGGCGGAAGAGCAGCCTTTCAGCCTGGAACTTCCGGAGAGTGTTACCACATTCGAGAACCGTGCCTTCCATCTTGCCCGCGGCCTTACCACTCTCAACATCCCGTCCGGCATTACAAAGATAGATGCCGAGACCTTCATGGGATGCAGCAGCGTGACAGATGTCTATTGTGCAATAGATGATCCGGCAACACTGACTTGGGAAGGTTCCGACTGGTCGTTCAACGATATGACACCGAGGGCAACAAAGTTCCATGTTTCTAACCCTTCCGCATGGATTGCCAAGTTCCCGGATGCGAATGTCACGTTTGTAGGGAACGAGGTGAATCTGGGCAGCCTTTCCGCCAACTATACGGCAAACGGCGGAGACTTGCTCACCGGCACTCTCAATCCATCCTACAGACTCATTATTCCGGACGGAGGTTCAGTAATCCTCAAGGATGTCACTATCGAGTATGGCAGCATAGACGGTGCAGCCATCACATGTGAGGGCAATGCTACGATCAGCCTCGAAGGCACAAACTCCGTGACGGTGCCCGCAGGTGCGGATCCAATGAGCGGATATCCGGCCATTTTGGCTGGAGGCCCCGGAACTAAGATGACAATAGGAGGTTCCGGCACACTGACTGCTATCGGTGGATATATTGCAGCAGGTATTGGATGCTATAACGACAGTTATGTTAATCAACCCGGTCCTGCCCCGGGATATACATGCGGTACCATTCAGATAGACGGTGGAACCATCTATGCCTATAGTGGCAACAATCAGGCCCTTGGAGACGGTGCGGAAGTGGGCATCGGGGCCGTTTGCGGAGGTATTTCTGCTGACGGATGCGAGGGCATCATCATCAACGGCGGAACCGTTACGGCAAAGGGCGCGGCCGGCGGAATCGGCGGATCCGGCGGCACAACAGTCGGAGATATCGAGATCAAAGGCGGTACGGTGAAGGCTCAAGGAGAAGAAGGTCCCGGAATAGGTATCTGTTCCATCGGGACATGCGGCAATATCACCATCAGCCGAGGTACCGTCACGGCCATCGGAGGACTGAGCTCCGCGGGCATAGGGACCGGTTGCGGAATAGATGCTGAACATCCTTCGGTTTGTGGCAACATCGCCATCACCGGCCAATACGCAACAGTTACAGCTATTGGCGATGAATGCGGCATTGGTACCGGATATGCCGGGAAGTGTGGCAACATCACCATAACAGCAGGGACCGTAGTAGCTGTGAGCAGCAGTACTGGAACTGTTGACCAGAATGATGGGACAGGGGCCGGTATAGGTGCAGGCGGTGCAGGCTCATGCGGTGATATCCTCATCAAGGGAGGTACCATCATCGCCAAGGGTGGTAACCAGGCCGCCGGCGTCGGCAGTTCGAGCGGAGGCAGCAGTCATTACGAAAGCCTCACCATCGACAGCGTCTATTTCCCCACATACAATGAGTTGGCATCTCTTACGGCCACAAGAGGAAGTTCAGAGGCGCAACCGATAGGAAGGGGCGCAAATGATACTGTCTCTCCGGATCCTGTATTTACGTCCAAAGTCAAGAAAGACGAGGCCGGCAGTACGGATGATACATGGATATTTAAGGTCAATTAACTATCTTTGCCCCTGTTATGGAAGAGAACTTTGATGCACTCGAGGTGATTGCCCGTACCAGGGGCAAAGTGGAAATGGATGGATTGCCGACAGGTAAAAAGCTGTTCCCGTTGTGGGGCTGGCTGACCGCATTCTTTTATCTGCTGGAGTTCGTAATGCTGCAGATATTCAATCAGGAATGGTGCGTATGGCTCTGGGCAGGTATTCCGTTGGTCGGCGTCCCAGCCATGATTGCAATACTGCGCAAGGACCGCGAACAGACACATATGCGCACACTTGGCTCCAAGTTGGTTCTGGACTACTGGATATTTGCCGCATGTGTCATATGCTTCGGCGGTTTCCTCTTCGGCTTCTGCAACATTTACGAAGTCGTGGAGAATCCGCTGATCTGTCTGCTTATAGGCATTGGCTCCTTTATTACCGGGGAGATGATACGCTTCCGGCCCATGATAGTCTGTGGCCTGATTGGCGCCGCTGTCGGCGTTTGCTCCTTTCTCCTGCAAGGTGATATATGGATATGGCAGACTCTGGCTATAGTGGTGGTTGCAATCATTGCCCTGGTCATACCGGGCTACTTGTACGAAAAGAAGGTGACTAATGGAGTTTAGAGATCTGGACCCCATACTGCATAACGAGTTGCGTCTCAAGATAATGGCGGCTCTCGACTCGTTGGACGATGCGGACTTCGTATATCTGAAAGAACTGACGAAGTCTACGGCGGGGAACCTCAGTGTCCAGTTGTCCAGGCTCGAGGAGGCCGGCTACATAAAGGTGTACCGAAGCGGCGGGGGCAGAGGCTCCCATACGGTATGCCGCATTACTCCCGCAGGCATACAAGCCATGGAAGTTTACCAGAGGACGCTGATGGAGTATTTCGCCAGAAAAGGCTAGCGTTTCTCTTTGAAGAAATCGGCTACGAGTTTGCCGCAGGTGTCTGAGAGGGTGCCTGCGGCAACTTCTGTCTTGGGGTGCAGCAGGGAAGGGGTGTAGAGGGAGAAGCCACGCTTCGGATCGGGAGCCCCATAGACTATGCGCCCTACTTGCGCCCAGCAGAGCGCTGCCGCACACATGGGGCAGGGCTCTACTGTAACGTACAGGCAGCAGTCAGTAAGATACTTGCCGCCTAACGACTCGGTAGCTGCAGTGAGCGCAATCATTTCTGCATGGGCTGTGGGGTCGTGGAGACGTTCAGTCATATTGTGGCCGCGTCCTATAATCCTGCCCTTGGAGACAATTACGGCACCTATGGGCACTTCGCCTTCGCTCCGTGCCGCTTCCGCCTCACGGAGTGCCTCCTTCATATATTGCTCATCAATAGACAACATTCAGCCAAGGTGCGTTTTTCTCAAGCCAGGGTTTCATGGTGAACGGGATGTCCGTGCACATGGCGTCGGACCCGAGGTACGCGGCCAGCATGAAGTCTTCTATCTTCTGGGTGGGCCACAGGCTCACGATCATTCCTTCCTTATGGGCCTTCTGCACCATCTTGCGTGTGGTCCCTTCAGTCTTGCAGCCCATAACCCATATTCCTTCCTGCTTGCAGGTTTCTATTGTTTTGTCGGTTACGCCGGTGGTGAAGATTATCAGCAGCTCGGACTCCGGGCCTTTGCATTTGATGTCAGGGTGCGCATTCTTGAGATATCTCAGGCCCCGGATGTCGGAGGATGTGAAACGAAGCACGGAGTTCCGTGTGCGTATTGACTTTGCGGCCTGATATACCCTTTCCGCCACTTCCTCCACAAGCTCTTGCGAATACAGCGAGTCCGGTTTGGTCTTCAATTCGAATTCTACATAAAGATTGTCCTTGTCCTGGAGGAAGGCGATGAAATCGTCGAACTTGAGCATTTTATTGCCCTTCTTTGTGCGCAGCTGCTCTATTTCGGCCGATGTCTTGCGCTCGAAAATGCCGCTTCCGTTCGTGGTGCGTTCGAGCGTGCAGTCATGAGTGAGGTAGAGTACGCCGTCGGCTGTGCGGCGGATATCGGTCTCGAAACCGGTATATCCTGCATCCCAGCTGTCCTGGAAGGCCTGAAGGGTGTTCTCGTCCCTTTCCAGACGGCCGCCCCTGTGGGAGAAGGCCCTGATGGTCTGGTTCTGTGCAAAAGCCGCTGCCGCAAGGCAGAGTGCGAAAACTATGGCAAGAGTCTTTTTCATAGGACCAAATGTAGCCAATATGTTTGAAACTTTCAAAAATAATCGCATCTTTGTGTTTCAATATGAAACTTTTTCTTTTAGACGGCCACGCGCTGGTATTCAAGATGTATTATGCCTTTCTGGGGCGTCCCATGGTTAATTCCAAGGGCGTGGATACATCCATATTATTCGGCTTTACAAAGTATCTGCTTGAGCTTATCGACAGGGAGAAGCCCACTCATATCGCTGTGAGTTTCGACCCTCCCGGGGGAACTTTCCGCAACGAGATGTACCCGGAATACAAGGCAAACAGGAGTGAAACCCCCCAATTGGTGATAGATGCACTTGAACCTCTCACCGCCATAGTCAGGTCGCTGGATATCCCGGTGCTGATGGTCAGGGGATTCGAAGCCGACGATGTCATAGGCTCCATGGCCAGGCGCAGCGCTGCCGAGGGTTTCGACGTCTATATGGTTACCCCGGACAAAGACTACGGGCAGTTGGTCGCCCCTCATGTTTGGCAGTACAAGCCTGGGAAGTCCGGGGCGGACAACGAGGTTCTGGGCTCCAGGGAAGTGTGTGAGAAGTGGGGAATCGAGAGGACGGAACAGGTTATCGACATTCTGACTATCTGCGGGGATTCGTCGGACAACGTGCCGGGGGTGCAGGGAGTCGGGCCGGTGGGTGCGTCCAAGCTGCTGCTGAAGTATGGCAGCGTAGATGGAATATACGGGCACCTGGATGAATTGACTCCACGCCAGCAGGAGCTTTTCCGTGCCGCTCAGGACCACATTTCGCTTTCCCGGGACCTGGTGACCATCAAGACGGACATACCGCTCGAGACTACGGCGGACGATATGATACTCGATCTGGCATGGACGCCGGCGGTGGAGGCGATATTCAAGGAATATGAGTTTCCGTCGCTGATACGGCTTGTACGGAAGATATCCTCGGAGGTCTCCGCCACCTCTTCGTTGCACAGGCAGAGGTTGGCAGAACCGGGCTCTCCGAGCCCATCCCTCCCAGATGCTGACGTATCCGGGCCCCTCCCGTTCACGTGGTCACGGGCGGCCACTGTTCTGCCAGCCTTTGCCTGCCTCCACTGCGAGGCGGCTGAGATTACAGATAACCGTATAGCTGTCAATCTCGTCAACGATACTCTTTACGTGGCTGATTCTCACGGGGTTGCACAAGGTGCCCCGGAACAGTTCCGTCAGCTTCTTGCCGACCCGCAACGCACAAAAGTCGGCATCGCCCTCAAGCAGCAGCAGAACGCGCTCACCCTGGGCGGCATCGAAGTTGCCGGGCGGCTGGAAGATATTGAGTTGCTTCACTATCTCCTGAATCCTGAGAGCAGCCACAAGCTTGATGTTCTTGCTCCGACTTTCATCGGTGTAGATCTGGCTCCGTCAGACGCCATGTCTCAAGGCTCTCTTTTCGATGAGCAGCCGGGCCCTGACCGCTTGCTGGAGACCGCCGTGCTGATTCCGCTGGCAGATGCGCTGCTGGCCGCGATGGACCGCACGGACCCGCGCTTAAAGACCCTCTACGATAATATAGAAGAGCCGCTTATCGGAGTGCTCAGTCGCATGGAACTGGCAGGCGTAAAGGTAGATCTGGAGGTCCTTGGCTCTTATGCGGACAGCCTTCGTTCGCAGGCGCTTGCCCTTGAGGATGAAATCCGTGCCCTGGCAGGGGAGCCCGGCCTGAATATCAATTCTCCCAAGCAGGTCGGAGACGTGCTCTTTGAAAAACTGAAGCTCGACCCTCGTGCCAAGAAGCCCCGTAAGGGCAACTGGCCAACGGATGAAAAGACCTTGCAGGAACTGTCCGACCGCAGTCCCATAGTAGGCAAGATACTTGAGTACAGGGGGCTCCGCAAGCTGCTGGGAACCTATATCGAGCCGTTCCCTTCGTACGTCAGCCCGCGCGACGGTCGTGTGCATACTACTTTCAACCAGGCACTTACGGCAACGGGTCGGCTTTCCAGCTCCAATCCCAACCTGCAGAATATCCCAATACGTACCGAGCAGGGCAGGGAAATACGCAAGGCGTTCGTTCCGGGTGACGCGGGATCGGTAATAATGAGTGCCGACTATTCCCAGATAGAGCTGCGCATCATGGCGCACCTCAGCGGAGACGCCCATCTTCTGGAGGCATTCCGTGAGGGAATCGACGTCCATGCTGCAACTGCGTCCAAGATATTCCGGGTGCCTGTAACAGAGGTCAGCCCCGAGCAGAGGCGCATAGCAAAAACGGCCAACTTCGGCATTATGTACGGTATCTCCGCCTTTGGGCTCAGTCAGAATCTCGGTTGCCCTCGTGCAGAAGCCAAACAGCTGATAGACGACTACTTCGAGTCTTTTCCAAGCATACGCGCATGGATAGACGGTACGCTTGCCGGAGCCAGGGCGAACGGTTATGTGGAGACTATCCTTGGCCGCCGCCGCTACGTTCCGGATGTGAACAGCGGCAATGCTACAGTACGGGCCCTGGCGGAGCGCAATGCAGTAAATGCCCCGATCCAGGGCACGAGCGCCGATATAATAAAGATGGCGATGACGCTTGTAGACAAAAAACTGCGCACGGAGGGCCTGAAGGCCCGGATGGTACTGCAGATTCATGACGAACTTCTCCTGGAGGTCCCGGAAAACGAGATAGATGCGGTAAGCCGGCTGCTCACGGAGGCCATGGAAGGGGTGATAAAACTGAATGTTCCATTAACAGTTGAATGCAATTATGGCACAAACTGGCTTGAAGCCCATTGATGAAATGGTCCGTCGCGCCATCATCGGTGACGGCACGGCCTTCACGGCGCTCTGGGACGCCAACATTGCGTCCATACGCTCATACCTGCGCAAGACCATGAAAGGCCTCGATCACTTCTACATAGAAGACGTCTGTTCCAAGGCCTTCGAAAAGGCGTTCCGGCAGATTCACAGTTACGACCCCGCCCTCGGGCGGTTCGACGTGTGGCTGACGCGTATAGCCCACAATACGGCACTGGATGTCATTGACAAGGAGACCCGTCGCCAGAGGGGCTTTGTGTTCCTGGACGACGACGCCCGCAGCCTGAACGTAGCGGATACTATAGACGAAGGAGTGGAGGATGCCCTGGAAGGGATAATAAAGACGGAAGCCAGGGAGGAGACCGAGCAGATGGTGGAAGGCCTTCCGGAGTTGTACCGGGATATAGCTCACAAGCGTCTTATCGAGGGGATGCAGTATAAGGAAATAGCGGAAGAGACAGGGCTTGAGCTGAATACGGTCCGTACCCGCATCAGGCGGGCAAAACAGATGTTGGACAAAATGAAGAACGAACAATGAGATGCACTGAGTCTGATTTTGCGGCGGCGCTGGACCTGTACAGGGAGTGGAACTCGCGCATAAACGTGGTGTCCCGTAAGGATATAGACAATTTATACAGCCACCATATACTGCACTCCCTCGCTATTGCAGAATACCTGGAGCGGCATTATCCGTCAGGCGTTCTGGATGGCGCCTCCGTGCTCGATCTGGGCACCGGAGGAGGATTTCCGGGCATACCGCTGGCGATGGAGTATCCCGATACACGCTTTACCCTTTGCGATTCTGTCGGCAAGAAACTTACAGTGGCGCGTGCCGTCGCCGGGGGGATGGGCCTGAAGAATGTCGAGTTCGTCAATGCAAGGGCGGAATCGCTGCCGGGAAGTTACGATTGGGTGGTGACTCGCGCAGTTGCCTCTCTGGACAAGTTGTATCCCTGGGTTGATGGCCGTTTCAGGCGTAGTATCATATGCCTCAAGGGTGGTGACGTGCTCTCAGAAATAGCCGATTTGGGCCGTAAGTGCGGTGTTAAACCTGGCAGAATTCGCGTCTGGAGTATAGAAGATTGGTTGAATGATGAATATTTCAAAGAAAAATTTGTAATTGAGGTCGGAAAATCTTACCTTTGTCCTCCCAAATCTGAATAATTAAAATAATTAGATAATGAAACGTACATATCAACCTTCAAACCGCAAGAGAGTCAACAAGCACGGATTCCGTGAGCGCATGAGTACGCCCAACGGCCGCCGCGTCCTTGCGGCACGCCGCCGTCACGGCCGTAAGAAGCTTACCGTTTCTTCGGAAGACAGATTCTAGAATTGAAGCCGGCTTTAAGCTGGCTTTTTTCTTGTCCCCCGGGGGTACAGGAGCTTAGTTGTTTCCACAAAAAAAACAGACTTGTTCGCAAGTCTGTTTTTTTTTGTGGAAATTACTGGACTCGAACCAGTGACCCCCTGCTTGTAAGGCAGGTGCTCTAAACCAGCTGAGCTAAACTTCCTTACTTTGGGATTGCAAAGATAGTCTAAGTTTTATTTTTTTCCAAAACTTTTTACAGCGCCCTTGGGAGCAATCAGGAAGTCGCACAACGCTATTGCTCCGGGAAGGATGAAGAAGATGATCAGGATGGCCGAAAGGGCGCCGGTAGCAAGGCATTTGAGAATGGTCGCTATCATCTGGTCCTTGATAAACAGGCTCATGGCAAACGGCGCGAGCGTAAGGATGAGGCCGGATGTCATTATCGAATGTCCTGCGCCATGATAGGCGGCCATGATGGAGCCTGGAACCTTCATGCGCATGCGGTTCTCCCGGTAATAGCTGGTAAACAGGATGGAATAGTCTATGGTAGCGCCCATGAGTATGCTCTGTACGACCAGATATGCCATGAAGTACATTGTGTTGCCGTTCAGGCCGCTGACAAACACGTTCACGTACACTCCGGACAACACTGCCATCACCAGGAATACAGGAATAATCAGGGACTTGAAGGTCAGCGCCACGATGATGAAGATGGACAGTACCGTCAGTATGGTCAGCAGCAGCAGTTCATCAGGGAATCCCTCCTTGATTTCCTTGTACATGGCGGACTCGGCAATGATGACATGGTCCTGCATGAGGGAACGGTCGGAGAGCTCCTGGATGCGGTCTATGAACTCGAAGGTTTCAGGAGACTCGAATTCGTAATCGGTTGTGACGGCTGCTATGGAGTGCCGGTCTGAGCGCAGCGTAGTGGCTGCCATGTTCAATTCTGCTACTGCATCGGAAAGCAGCTGGCGGGCATCTTCGTCCAGGAAGCGGGCGAAAGCCTCCTGCTGCATTATCGTATTGTTAAGGTAATTGACGAATTCGCTGACGCTCATCCTGGCGTTGCTGGAGTTCCACTTGCGGCTGCCGGCATACATGAACAGCAGGTCCATATCGCTCTGGTTGACTCGGATGCCTGCGGCCGCCAGGGCGTTGCGCACCGTGCGGGAATTGAATTTGCGGCCGGAAACGGCCATCTCTGCCAGACGCTCCTGAGGCGTAAGCACGACAGGCTCGTCGTCCTCTTCGGAAATAACCGACTGTTCTTTCTGTGCAAGGGCAATAGCGTTTGCGGGCCGGGCCGGGACCGCCAGACTGTCGGGCAGAACTGATGTTTCAAGTGAGTCTGCAGGTGCTTCAGCAAGTCCGGCCTGAGCCATCAGGGCGTCTGAGGACACTGGAGAAGGACCGGCCACGAATGCGGAATCGACCTGCCTGTAGATGTCCTTGAACATCGCTATGTCTTCCTTTGAGGCCATGCCCGAGTAGCGTTTGTCGTTCAGTAGCTTATTGTTCACGAAAGACGCCATCTCATGTACGGACATGGTCGCCGGCTTACGGGTGCGTCCCGCCATGCGGTAAAGCATGTTGACATATGAACGCTCGATGCCGTATCGCTCGGACATCTGACGTGCGTTCAACTGCTCGGTTACCATCTCGTATGTGAATGCAGCGTTTGCGGGAGACTCTTCTTCCTGAATTGCAGGGGCGGCGGAACTGTCCGCTTCGGCCGTCAAAACGCTGTCTGCGGGCGCTGAGAGGGCCTGAATGCTGTCAGGTGCGGCAGTTGAAGATTGCACGCTGTCCGGTACGGATGCTGTGATTTGCGGGGCAGGAGAGGGCTTTTTCACTATCGCCGGCCGTGCAGGGGTAAGCTTGGCCGCAATGGATTTCATGTCCATCCCTTCCGGCATAAGGCCCTGCAGTGCAAGTTCGTCCGCCAGATCCTGAATCTCGTCGAAGCTCAGGCGTTCGGTGCGCTCGGGATGGGTATGTGAATAGAATATTGCCCGGACTATGTCTTCTGTAATGACGGGAGATAAAGGTGCAAGCTCTTCCGTCAGTTCCTTTACATTGTGCCCTTGCTTGATAAGCCCCGGGTAACTGATGCAGGAAAGCACCTTGGGGTCGCGCTGCAGCGTGTCAAGGATGTCCGGGACTGCATCCTCTTCGGAGGTTTCATACATCAGTATCATAGGATTCTGAGGCGGGAAATGCTTTGCTATCTCAGTTTCCCAGATTGCCGAGAAGGATATCTCGGTACGCTTCTGAAGTATGAATGAAGCCACGAAAATGCCGACGAAAAGAACTGTCAGGACTATCCTGTAACGTATCTCAAACCGGGAAATATTCCTGGTGGGCAGTTCCGGTATCTTTTTTTCCGTCTTGACTATAGCCTTGTCAAAGTGCAGAATCAGGGCCGGCAAAACCGTAAAGTTGCAGATCATGCTGAGCAGCACGCCCTTGGAAAGCACGACCCCCATATCCAGACCGATCTTCAGGTGCATGAACATCAGCATCAGGAGACTGGCGACCGTGGTGACACAGCTGCTGAGCACGGAAGGAGCGGCGCTCTTGAGTGCCGATACCATGGCCTTGGGCTTGTCTCCCGGATTAAGCAGCTTTTCCTGGCGGAAGCGGTTCATGATGATGATGGAGTAATCCATCGACAGTATCATCTGCAGAACGGCCACCATGGTGTTGGTCATGTAGGACACGCTCCCCAGCAGTATATTGCTGCCCATGTTGATGGTTACAGCTATCAAAGTGGTGAGCAGGAACAGCACGACCTCCATGAGGGAAGAGCACATTATAAACAGGATGATGAAGACCAGAACGGCGCCTGAGGCTATCATGGGGATGATATCCGCAGGCATGTTCTTGTCCAGGTCCACTTCCACAACCACGTCGCCGTTGTAATGCTCCTTGATATCCTGCCGCCGGGCTTCGTAGTCGCAGTCCTGCGTAAGAAGATACTGGTAAAGGGTATAGGGCCCGTTATCCTTGACCGACATGCAGACGAGTCCGCCGGTCAGTTCAGTCAGCACCTTACCCTCGGCGTCCTTGTCTTCCACGTCCTCCAGCATGACGCTGAGCATGCTGAGCTGTCCCTTCATCCCGGGGAAATCCTCTTCCATCTGGTCGAGGCCGATTTTCATGGGAGAATCATCAGGCAGGAAATAGGTGATTTCCATGATGATGTTGAGCTTGGGGATCATGAATGCGCACAATACTGCCAGAGCCGTCATTACGGCAAGGAAGATATTGCGTCGCTTGACCAGAAAGCCCATAAAAACCATAGTCTGCAAAGATAATAATAATAGTCCAAATTTGGAATTGCCGGACAATAGTTTTATCTTGCAGAAAATAAGGGAAGATGAAGCGGATAGCAGCTCTTACAATGGTCCGTAACGATGATTTCTACCTTCGGAAGTGGGTGGACTATTACGGCGCGCAGCTGGGCCGGGAGAATCTGTATATCTATTTTGACGGGACAGATCAGCTTATTGCTCCCTTTTGTGAAGGGACTAATGCCAAGTTGCACGAAAAGATAGGCAATCAGGTGGTGTCTGCGGAGAAAGGCAGGCTCAAGTTCCTGTCCGAGAGAGCGGCCGCCCTGCTCGCCGGCGGGTACGACCTTGTAATAGGAGTGGATGCCGATGAATTCATTGTGGTGGATCCGAAGCTGGGCGTAAGCCTGCCTGAGTACCTAAGCAGTTGCAAAATAAGCACATCCCTTTCTGCACTTGGCCTGGACTTCGGGCAAAAACTTGGGGAAGAGCCGGATGTAAATGGAGACCTGCCATTCCTGCAGCAGCGCCACTATGCCCAGATAGGTACTCGTTATACCAAGCCTTCCATAGTTGCAAAGCCTTGTGTGTGGGGTTCCGGATTTCATCGTATCAAGGGGCATAACTTCCATATTGCCAAAGACTTATATTTGCTTCACTTCGGCTACTTCGACATGAAGCGTCTGCAGGACCGTTTCGGCGATGCCGACCGCATCAGCCAGGGATGGGGAGCACATATGCAAAAGCGTTCCCGCACCATACGTTACGTCACCGACCTGCCGGCCAGGGACTTCGACCGCTGGACCCGATTCGCCCGTATCTGCCAGACAATCTGCCGCCCGCCCTATTCGCTCAACAAGCCGGCTATGCTGGAGCTCAAGATCGTGGTCCGTATTCCTGAGAGATTCCGGGACATTGTTTAGGAATCAGTACACTTTGCTTTCATACAGCTCCGGCCCTCCTACGCTTATGTCAACGTGAAGGGTCTTGTTCCTTCCGATGCTTCCCAGCACCACCGGGAAGCGGCAGGTATTCCCGTATATTTCGCATTCCAGTACCAGGGAGGTCTGGGGTGCACCCAAAGTGGATTCCGGGGTATCGTTAGGGTAACAGAACAGTTCGTTGCCCGGACGCTGGGAAAAGATTCCTATGTCGTAGGGGAGCCTCTGCTTGCTCACCGGCACGAATTCGGAGGGCCTGAAATCGCTGCTCCTCAGTATCTCGGCGGAAGAATTGGCGTTTTCCAGATATATTCGCGGGTCTTCGAGCCTTACGTATCCTTTCATGGTATTGCTTATTTCTCCCAGTTGTACACGGCTCATAAGCGGTATCAGGCTGATGTGTCCGGAATGATCCGGCAGCAGGCTGCACATGCCGCTCATCAGCGGTTCGCCGGGGGAGTCTTCTTCGAAATCGTAAGATAAGTACTCTATGGAGTCGAAACGTTCTATGGCCCTCCGGCTGAACGATCTGGGGGAATTTGCTATGGCTACTACGGTTTTGGCCCTCTTTGCTCCTTCAAATGAGATGCTGTCCGGCAAACTGTCGTAGTTGAGCCATGTTTCCAGGCTTCCTAGCCCGTCCGAGTCGTATATGAGCAAATCTATAGTCTCCACCTGTGCGAGGCTGTCAGAAATCCCGCTGTTGATATCCAGGGTAAGCGAGAACCGGCAACTGTCTGTCTTTACGCTTACATCTTCCACGATACCGGGCTCTTCCGGGTTGCTGCAGGAGGTAATCAAACAGGCCGGCGGTTGGGTTAATAGCAAGCTGAACAAGATAAAAGATTGGAGCAGAGGGCTCCCCGACGGACGTCGGATAGGGAATGGCCGTCGGCCTGAATGATTCCGTTTCGTTTTCATAGTGCTGCAAAACTATAGCAGCCATTTGAAAACTCAATGGAATCGAAAAAATAGTAAATCAGATTTTGCTGATTTTTTCAGGAATGGCTTATTTACCCCCGACGAGTCCCCCAAGGAGCTCGTTGTAACGCTGCAGGAACAGGGTCTGGGAAAGGTCCTGTTCGGCGATACGCCGGCTTTCTTTTCCCCATTTGGCCAGCTCTTCGCAGCTTGTCCGGGCGAGAGTACGCAGCGCGGCAGCTGCACTGGAAATCTTTTTGGGATTGAAAAGCAGACCGTTATTGCCCGGTATTACGTAGCGCCCTGTATCGCTGACGTCGCTGCATACCGCAGGAAGGCCGCAGGCGAGAGCTTCTGCCAGGGAATTGGACGTACCCTCATAAAAGCTGGGCAGGCAGAAGGCATCTGCCCGGGCATACAGATCCTCCACGTTCTCACATCCCGGATGGATATGGAAGCGGTCTTCAAGGCCAAGTTTCCTTATCAGTTTCTGGCAATGCCCGTAGTACTTGTCATTGCTGAGGGCACCGTACCAGTCGAAATACAGATTGTCGCAAGCTGCCATGGCCGCCGCCCGTATGAGTCCTATTGCGTTCTTGCGGTCGGAGAGCCTGGCGGTAGTGACAATGCTGATGCGGCTGCTGTCCGCCCCGGGTTTGCGTCCGGACGGGCGGAAGCGCGCTGCATCTACGAAATTGGGTATCGTAGTCAGTTTTTTGTTCAGGGACGGGCAACGCTTCCGGACCAGGGCCTCCTGGGCGTAGCTGTTGCACACTACGGCGTCGGCAACTTTGTACAGCCTAAGCCGCAGGGTGTTGTATAACCACTTGCCGGTGTCGCAGTTACGCTCGGAGACCACAAGCCTCAGTCCGGGGCAGCGCTGTTTGATGAAGCAGGCTTTGAGGTTGGTTCCTACCAGATAGGAGATGAGTATTTCGCAGCCTGTCTGCCTCAGGTGCGCGGCGATTTCTTCCACCAGGCGTTTTTCGTTGCCAGGATGCGGAATCACCGTGAGTTTTACTCCGCTTTCGCGGAGCGGCTTTGCATAGAAGTCACCCTCTCGGTATGTGAGGACCTCTACTTCGTGACCCTCTGCATGCAGCATGAGCGCCAGTCCGGAGAGCTGGCGCTCTGCGCCTCCAAGGCGCAACGATGCTATCATGCAACAGATCTTCAATTAACCTCCGAAATTATCGTACAGGACATTTTCGACAGGTACTCCGAGCGAATCGAGCAGGTCGTTCACGCACTTGACCATCATAGGAGGGCCGCACATGAAGTACTTGATATCCTCGGGAGCATCATGGTCCTTGAGATAGGTTTCGTACATCACGTTGTGCACAAAGCCGGGAGTGTACTTGACTCCGGCGGCGTCGGCTGCAGGGTCGGGACGGTCGAGTGCGAGGGTGAACTTGAAGTTCGGGAATTCGCGCTCGATCTCGGCGAAGTCTTCAAGGTAGAAAGCCTCCACGAGCGCACGGGCGCCATAGAAGAAATGAACCTTGCGGCCTGTCTCGAGGGTCTTGAACAACTGCATGATGTGGCTGCGGAGCGGAGCCATGCCGGCGCCGCCGCCCACAAAGATGTACTCCATGTCGTCCGGATCGTTCTTCGGCAGCAGGAACTCGCCGAAAGGACCGCTGATCCAGACCTTGTCGCCCGGCTTGCGGGAGAATACATAGGTGGATGCGATTCCCGGAGGCACGCCGGGGACGAACTTGAACACGCCCTTTGGCTGTGTCTTGTCGAACGGGGGAGTGGCGATACGCACGTTGAGCTTGATTATGCCCTTCTCTCCGGGATACGAGGCCATGGAGTAGGCCCTTACGGTGGGAACGGTATTCTTGAACTTGAGCCCGGTGATGCCGTATTTCTCCCAATCGCCCTTGTAGATGTCGGCCACGCCCATGTCTGCGAAGTCGGCCTCATATTCGGGAATGTCTATCTGGATGTACTCGCCGCTCTTGAACTCCAGTTCTTCGCCCTCGGGCAGCTTGACGGTGAATTCCTTGATGAACGTAGCCACATTCTCATTGGAGATTACCTCGCACTCGAGTTTCTTGACGGAAAGGGCGCTCTCGGACACCTGGATCTTCAGGTTGTCCTTGACCTTCACCTGGCAGCCCAGACGCCATCCTTCCTTGATCTGCTTGCGGTTGAAGAAACCGGTTTCGGTGGGAAGAATTTCTCCGCCGCCCTCAAGCACCTGCACCTTGCACTGGCCGCAGTTGGCCTTGCCGCCGCAAGCGGAGGGGAGGAAAATCTTTTCTCCGGCCAGAGTGGCCATGAGGTTGTTTCCCGGCGTAACGTTGAGCTCTTTCTTGCCGTCGTTTATGTCAATCTTGACAGTACCCTTTGGGGTAATGGCGGACTTCACTATGAGGAGCAGAGCCACCAGCACCAGCGTCACTATGACGAGGAGTACTATTGAAGCAATAATTGTCTGACTCATATCCTTTTACAGTTGAATGCCCATGAAAATCATAAACGCCATGCCCATGAGGCCGACGGTAATGAAGGTGATGCCTATGCCCTTGAGGGGCTTGGGTACGTTGCAGTAGCTCATCTTCTCGCGTATCGCTGCAAGTGCCACGATAGCCAGGTACCAGCCGATACCGGAGCCGAGCGCGTAAACCGCGGACTCTCCAAGGCCGGTGAAATCTCTCTGCTGCATGAACAGGGAGCCGCCCAGAATGGCGCAGTTCACGGCGATCAGCGGCAGATAGATACCGAGGGAAGAATAGAGCGAGGGAAGGAACTTCTCCACTATCATCTCCACCAGCTGCACGAATGCGGCTATGACGGCGATAAAGACGATGAAGCTCAGGAAGCTCAGATCGACGCTCTCGAACTGGGGACCGAGCCACTTGAGGGCGCCGGGCTGCAGCACGAAGGTGTTGATGATCCAGTTCAGGGGGAGCGTGCAGAGGAGCACGAAAATCACAGCGAGGCCCAGGCCGTTGGCTGTCTTCACGTTCTTCGATACCGCCAGGTATGAGCACATACCCAGGAAGTATGCGAAGATCATATTGTCAACGAAGATTGACTTTACGAATAAGCTGATGTATTCCATAAGGCGTCGCTGTTAGTTTTCCTGAAGGTCCTTGTCCAGTGCCCTGTGCACCCAGATGATACATCCGATGAGGATGAGGGCGAACGGAGGCAGGATGACCAGGTTGTTGGGAACGTAAGCTGCGGGGAGTACCTGGAATCCGAACAGGGTGCCGCTTCCGAGGAGTTCACGGAAGAAGGCGACGATGACCAGGATGAGGCCGTAGCCCACGCCGTTGGCCAGACCGTCCAGCAGCGAGGGGATGGGCTTGTTGCCGAGGGCGAATGCCTCTATGCGTCCCATCACGATGCAGTTGGTGATGATAAGGCCGATGTAAACCGAAAGCTGCTTGTCTATGGCGTAGGTGCCTTCGCCGGCTTTCAGTATCTGATCTACGAGGATTACCATCATTGCGACCACCACGAGCTGCACGATGATGCGGACGCGGTTGGGGATGGTATTCCGGAGAAGCGAGCACACCAGGCTGGACAGACCGGTAACGGCAATTACCGACAGGGCCATGACCAGCGCTCCCTTGAGCTGAACCGTAACGGCCAGCGCGGAGCATATACCGAGCACAAGGACGGTAATCGGGTTACCCTTGAGCACCGGATTGAGGATGGTTTCTTTAAGTTTCTGTGCCATAATCTATTCCTCCTCGTTGTCGTTAGCGGTTTCTGAGTCGGCGTGCTCTTCGAGCATGTTGAAGAAAGCACCGACTCCGAAATGGTTCTCATAGGCCTTGAACCAGGTGTTCAGGGCTTCGTTGAGTCCCTTGGAAGTCATGGTCGCACCGGTGATGGCGTCAACCGCATTGGTGGCTCCGGTGGCCTCTACGTTCTTTTCCAGCCTGAATGCAGGCTCTTCACCCCACTCCACGGTCTTGCCGGTGAATTTCTCACGGAACCAGGCCTCGTCCTTTATCTTGGCTCCCAGTCCGGGAGTCTCCGACTCATGGTCGAAGAAAGCTCCTGCAATGGTGTAGTTGTCGGGACACAATGCGATGTAACCCCAGACCGGACCCCAGAGGCCGGCTCCGTAGATGGGTATGACTGCAATTCCTTCCTTGAATATGTAGACCGGAAGGGTTGCGTCGCCGTCTGCAAGAATGGCCTTGTGCTGCGGCTTAAGCTTGCTGACGAGTTCGATTTTGTCCTTGCTGACAGAAAGCTCGCCGTTCTTTTCGCCGTCGAGACCTATCGTATAGGCTTCCTCTATGTTATCGGCGTAAAGCTGGAGTATGTCCGCATTCTTCATGGCGTAAAGCTCGTCGGTGGGCTTTATGCCGGCCGCGGACATCATCTGGCGCAAGGTCTCAGCCTTGGCGTTGGCATCCTGGGCAGGACCCAGCTTGGATGCCACGAAAGCCAGGACGGCCGCCACTACCACCACGACTACCGCGGTGTAGATGACTGTGTAGACATTATTGTTTGTATCCATGGCTAAGCGGCTTTGAGTTTACGTTCCCTGCGGTTGATGTGCGCGCTCACCACGCAGTGGTCGATGAGCGGGGCGAAGGTGTTGAGCAGCAGGATAGCCAGCATCATGCCCTCGGCGTAGCCGGGGTTGAAGAGGCGTACCGTGATGCAGAGCATACCGATGAGGATACCGAATATCCACTTGCCGCATTCGGTCTGGCAGGAAGTTACGGGATCGGTGGCCATGAATACAGTACCGAAGGCGAAACCGCCGTAGAGCAGCTGCATGTAGCAGGGGATGTCGGTGATGCCGGCGGCGTTGCCTATCCAGCCTACCACAAGGGCGCCAAGCACGCTGCCGCACATGATCTTCCAGCTGGCGATGCCGGTCCAGAGGAGCAGGATGGCGCCGAGCAGGATGGCGATTACCGAGGTCTCACCGACGGAACCGGGAACGGTTCCAATGAAGAGATCCCAGAAGCCCGTGCCGTACTGGGCGGGACCGTCGAGCGCCAGGGGAGTAGCTCCCGTGAAGGCGTCGGCTACTGCAGTTTCGCCCTTCTTGAAGGCGATCCAGCAGTCGGAACCGGACATGTAGTTGGGATAGGAGAAGAACAGGAACGCGCGGGTCAGCAATGCGGGGTTCCAGATGTTCATGCCGGTGCCTCCGAAAACTTCCTTGCCGAAGATGACGGCGAAGGCGACTGCGACTGCAAGCATCCACAGGGGGATGTCGACAGGCACGATAAGGGGAATGAAGAAGCCGCTCACGAGATAACCCTCGCTGACTTCCTCTCCGCGTATCTGGCTGGAGGCGAATTCAATACCGAGACCTACTATGTAGGAGACGAGATAAAGGGGAAGGACTTTCAGGAAGCCGAACCAGAAGTACTCGAGTATGTGTACTCCGGTCTGGCCCATCGCAAGTCCGTGCTGATAGCCCACATTCCACATGCCGAAGAGGGCTGCGGGGGCTGCGGCTATCACCACCAGGATAAGGAGACGCTTGAGATCTATCGCATCGCGCACGTGGGAGCCCTTGAGGGTCACGGTGCCGGGCACGTGAAGGAATGTCTCAAAAGCATCGACGGTGCTGTGAAGCCAGTAGAGCTTGCCGCCTTTTTCGAAAATCTTGTTCATATCTTTTAAGCCATTTCTTTGAGCATCAGGTCAATGCCCTTAGCGATACAATCTTGAATGTAGATCTTGCTCGGGTCCACGAACTCGCATGTTGCGAGATCTTCCGGGAGCACTTCGTAGATACCGAACTTTTCCATCTTGTCTATATCCCCGGCAAGGCAGGCCTTGGCCAGGAATACGGGGTAGATGTCCATAGGGAGCACTTTGGCATAGTAGCCGTCGTTCATCAGGAACGGACGGGGGCCGCCGTGAAGGTTGGTGGTCATGTCGTACTTGCGCCAGGGGGTCAGCCAGCTGAAGTAGCTGCGGTCGGTACTGAACTGCTTCCAGCGGAGAGGACGTATCCATCCTATGAATTCCTTTTCCGTGCCCTCATGGATAATGGTGATCTGGTCGTCCCTCCAGCCCAGGAAGCCGTCTTCTCCCACATTGGCGCCGGAAAGCAGGTCTCCGCTGATGAAGCGGTCCAGCTCCGGGGTGTTGCCGTAGAATGGTGCGAAGCATTTCACCGGTGTGCCGGGAACGGTCTCCACGTAGGAAGGCTCAATGGCGGCAGGGCCGGTGACGGCGACAAGGCGCCTGACGTTGTAGCGGCCGGTTGCGAAGAGTTTGCCAATAGCGGCAAGTCCGTGAAGCGGCAGGGTCCATACGGTCTCACCTTTGCGTATGGGACTGATGTGACTGATCTGCACGCCCACATTGCCTGCGGGGTGCTTGCCGCGGAAGAGGTGCAGGGTGCATCCGGTAAGCCTGGAGAAAGCGGAATCCTTGACGGAAGCGTCCAGGGAAACGTGCACAGGTGCAATCCTGGCCAGGGCTTCTATACCCTTCTGGATGAAGGCAACTTGCGAGCCGAGGGTGAACTCGGTGTCTGCGGCGAGCGGGCCGCTGTTGAATGCGGATACGAACACCGCCTTGGGCGTTGCGGCGGGATCTGCCAGGATGCCGTAAGGACGCTGCACCAGCATGGGCCAGAGGCCGCTGCCCAGGAGGGCTGCCTTGACCTCGTCCGCAGAGAGTGCGGCGGGGTTGCTGACGCCGAAGTCTACGAATTCCTGAGTGTCGTCCGCCTCGATCAGAACTGCGAGAAGTTTTCGTTTCTCGCCTCTTACTATCTCCTTTACCGAGCCGCTGACCGGAGCTGTGAGGAGAATCTCAGGGTTTTTCTTGTCAGCGATGACCGGAGAGCCGCAGAGCACGCGGTCTCCTTCCTTGACCAAAAGCCTGGGGAGCAGGCCTTTGACGTCGTCCGGGCGGACGGCAACTGTGGCAGGGGTCATCGATTTGCTGACACGAAGGTCCGCGCTGCCCTTTACAGGTACATCCAGACCTTTTTTCAAAACGATGATTTCAGACATTTTATAGGGTTAAATTTTAATTTGCTTTAAGCATGCGAAGATACCACTTTTTTTTGTATTTTCGCGTTGTTATGGAGAACAATGTGCGTACAATATTGGAAGAACTGAACGAGGAGCAGAGGAAAGCGGTCGAGTGCATGGATGGCCCGGTGTTGATTGTGGCGGGGGCGGGGTCAGGAAAGACCCGTGTGCTGACCAGCCGTGTGGCGAATGTCCTGGCGCATGGCTGTGATCCGTCCCGGGTGCTGGCACTGACCTTTACCAAGAAAGCCGCAGGCGAAATGAAGGAGCGTATCGCCCTGATGGTAGGTGCCTGGAAAGCCCGCCGCGTGGTTATGGGCACCTTCCATTCCGTTTTCGTGAGGTTCCTGAGGGAGTACGCCGCCAGTCTTGGCTATCCGGATAATTTCACAATTTACGACCAAAGCGATTCTACGTCCGCCGTCAAGGCGGCAATCAGGGAGCTTGGGCTGGACGATGCCGTGTATAAGCCCCGTGACGTGCTCGCCCGTATCTCCAGAGCCAAGAACAACCTCATAACAGTAAGCGGATACAAGGCGGACGCCGAAGCCCTGAGGGTGGACAGCTTTGCCAAGAAACCCCGCATAGTGGATGTTTACGAACGTTACCAGACACGCATGAAGCAGTCCGGGGTGATGGACTTTGACGATATTCTGGTAAACATGAACATCCTGCTGCGTGACAATAAAGACGCTTTGCAGGATATATCGTCCAGGTTTTCATATATAATGGTGGATGAGTATCAGGATACCAATTATGCCCAGTATCTGATAATCAAGAAGTTGTCTGCCCCTCACAGGAACATTTGCGTGGTGGGGGACGACTCCCAGTCCATCTATGCCTTCCGCGGGGCGCAGATACAGAATATCCTGAACTTCAAGAAGGATTATCCGGAGTGCCGCCTGTTCCGCCTGGAGCGCAATTACCGCAGTACGAGGACCATTGTAGATGCCGCCAATTCGGTCATTGAACACAATGCCGGGCGTATCCCCAAAAAGTGTTATGCGGAAGGGGAGAGCGGAGAGAAGATAAAGCTCCTGAAGGCTTATACCGAGCAGGACGAGGCCGTGGAGATTGTATCCGAGATTCAGTCCCGCATGCGTAAGGACGGGGCGCGATATGAAGATTTCGCAATTCTCTACCGCACCAACTCCCAGTCACGTGCGCTGGAAGAGCAGCTGCGCCGCCGTAACATCCCTTATATGGTGTACTCCGGCAACTCTTTCTTCGAACGTGCCGAGGTGAAGGACATGATGGCCTATTTCAAGCTGGCTGTCAATCCTCTGGACGACGAATCCTTCAAGCGTGTGGTGAACAAGCCGGCGCGCGCGATAGGGGACACTACTCTCAAGGCGCTGGAGGCGGCTGCGCTGTCGCACGGGACCCCGCTTTTCCGCGCGGCCTTCCTGGACGATCTGGAGCAGTTCGGCCTGAGGAGTGCCGCAGTGCTCAAACTCAGGGCCTTCTGTACCATGATAGACGGTTTCTCGCAGAGCGTCAGGAATACGGACGCATACGAGTTGGCGCAGCGTATTGCGCTTGAAAGCGGCCTTTGGGAGCTGTATAAGGGGGATACGTCCATAGAAGGCCTTGCCCGTTTTGCCAATATCGAGGAGCTGGTGAACTCTGTAGCGTCTTTCGTGGAGGACAGAAGGGAAGAGGCTGAAGACTCTGAGGAGGCCGAAAACGCTGTTTTCACTTTGGATGACTTTCTGGAGAACGTATCGCTGCTGAGCAACGTAGATATGGTAGATGATGAAGATACCAACAACAAAGTGGCGCTGATGACAGTGCACTCTGCAAAAGGTCTGGAGTTCCCCTACGTATTCGTTGCGGGGATGGAGGACAATCTCTTCCCGAGCCAGTCCATGTTGCTGAGCCAAAAGGATATAGAAGAAGAGCGCAGACTGTTTTACGTGGCAGTTACCAGGGCGAAGAAGACGGTTGCCCTGTCTTATGCGGGAACCCGTATGCGCAACGGCCGCCACGAGTCCAACGCCCCCTCGCGCTTCCTGAGGGAGATAGATTCGAGGTATCTCGACCGGCCATTGGAGGACTCCGATTTCTCCTCCGATGGTCTTCGTCATGAGTGGGGCGGGTTCGGTTCGCGCTGGACCTGTGGCGTCGGGGACAGGGGACTCTCTTCGACGGGCGTAGCCGCCCGCGGCTACGTGAGCGGGAGGGGCCCAGCACAGCTGGGAGGTATGAGCGCTTTGCGCGAACCCGCTCGAAGAGAGTCCCCTGTACCGAAAGCCGCGAACATTATCGATCCGGACTTTGTGCCGCTTCCGATGACGGCATTCAAAGTGGGTATGCGAATCGAACACAACAGATTCGGCCCCGGCGAGATCCTGGAAATCACCGGCTCCGTCCCTGAGCTCAAAGCCCGCGTCCGCTTTGATGAACTCGGCGAAAAACTCCTGCTTCTCAAATACGCAAAAATGCGCGCGGAAAAGAAAGGTTAGCGGTTTACAGCCAGTGACCTATTATGCCGAGCATGGACTGCTTGAACCGCTCGGAACTGTCCCAGGAATCGATAAACTTCTGGTCCACAACTATGGAATTGTCCAGGGCTCCGGTCAGGTAGGCCTTATGCTCGCTGGCCGTTGGGGTGTCGTAGATGAGCACGCCGGCCTCGTACAGGCTCAACAGGCTCAGTTTGTCCAGATTGGAAGAACCTACGCAGGTAATGTAGTCGTCGCACACCAGGGTCTTGCTGTGGTTGAACGGCGGCTGGCGATAGAACAACTTGATTCCGCTCCTGATGCACTCCCTGGCAGATGAATGGAAGGCCGGGTCGAAAGAAGTCATATCAGTTATTTCCGGCGTAATCACACGAACGTCAACGCCTCTTTCGACGGCCTTTTTCATAGCTTTCATCACGGGGCGTGAAGGCAGGAAATACGGGGTCTCGAACCACACATACTCTTTAGCGTGTTCCAGCAACCAAACAATGGTTTCCTCCATCATATATGCTGGCTGGTCCGGCCCGTCTGCTACAAACTGCACGGTTTTGCCGCCGGGATACGCAGCAGTATGGGAAGATTCCGCGAACGGCCGGTCATACTCGGGGTTTTCAGGCCCGAGCATGTTCCAGTCTTCAAGGAATTGTGCCCGTATCTTTTGAGCGGCCGGCCCTGTTATCCTTATCTGCGTATCGCCCCAGCCGGACATGCTGCCCTGAGTCAGGTTCATGCCGCCGACATAAGCGACCTTTCCATCTATCAGATTGATCTTCCTGTGGTTACGGGCCGAGGGCTGAGTGTAGGTGAAGTCCGGCAGCCAAAGGGGAGTATGCTCCCTGACATCGATTCCCCTTTTGCGCAGGTCCTTAAAGAAGCCGGTAAAAACGGGCCGCCCGTCGAAGGCGCTGTCGAAGAAATTGCCGAAGTTGTCGTAAATGTATCGGACAGGAACGCCCTGGGCGACTTTATGGGTGAGAGTGTCGCGGACCCTCAGACCGGCTGGGTCTTCTCCCCACAGGAATACTTCCAGTTCTATTATTTTTTCAGCCGAGTCTATATCGTCCAGCAGCAATTCAGCGTAGCGCTTTCCTGTGCGGATAATCTCAAACTCATTACCCCCGGCAGGCTCAAATGCCGGTTTGATTGCCAGCTTGTCTGCCAGGTTACGGTAATATGGTTGTATATATGCGGTGCTGTCCGGCTGTGAAGACAGAAGGACAGCTCCGGCTGCAAGGCAAATCAGAAAGTTCATAGGTTCTGTACCAAATCAGGGTGCAAGTTACTGAAAAAATACTTACCTTGCGTCATAAAATGATTGGGATGAAGCGTTTTCTTGTCATTGCATCATGCGCATTTTTGTTCCTGTGCTGCCCGTGCCTGTGTAGGGCGCAGGACTCTTCAGAAGCGGAAGACCTGACTCTTGCTTCCGGCAAACGCGTCACCCCTTCTCTCCGGGTTGTCCTGCCTTCTTATCTGGGTGCAGCGGTGCCTGTAGATATTCCGCTGGGGCAGAAGACTGCATTCAGCTTCGGAATCGAGGCGATAGGGATGCGTCTTTCAGCCAAAAGCAGTCCGGTGGAGGCCAATCTCGGTCTGCGTTGGAGCGGTATGTGCTTCGGTGCCGGCCAGAATGCTTTTTATCTTGGAGTACCTGCCAGGGTGGCCTGCAAATTCGGCCGCAGAAGCAAAGCGTATGCGGGTGTAGCCGCGCAGATGCGCATAGCGGGAGCACAGGAACTCGCCCGCTTTGTGGGCGAGGTGGAAGGCGGTGTCTCTTTTTATGGATTCGGCCTGCGTGCAGCCTATACAGTGACTCCCTTTTCCGGCGGTTCCAGGGCGGTTTCGCTGGGTCTTATAGTGGGACTCTGATATCAGCGGGCAAAAACTATCCTGCAGATAAAGCTCTGCAGACCATCCACCAGGCCTTCCACGTACCATGAACCATCGGGCCCCTGGGCGCGTAAGAGTTGCACTGCATCGCCCAGCTTCGCCTCCCTGTTGTAGTTCAGGAAGAAGTCGGTAACCAGCTGATTGGAAGTGACCTCCGCTGGCAGGCAGTCCATTGCCCAGTGGGGGTATTTGCCGTTATTCGCATGATGGTTATAGTCCAGGTCGGAGTAGGTGACAATATGTACTCCGGCTTCCATGGTCTCGCAATCACGGGGAATAATAATTTTGGGCGCATCCGGCTGAAGGGCCCGCTCCGGATTCTGTGGCTCCGGAGACATGATGTCGAAAATGCGCTCGGGCTTGGCCAGGCTCCGTGCCTCCATATCCATCAGCGCCCAGGAGCTGGTGGCTCTTATGATAACTTCGCCGGTGACGTCTATGACCCGGTAATCCCTGGTGCTTATGGGCCCCCTGATGCCGCTATGCCACGTCTGAAGGGTAACTTTCTCTTCTACGCCGGGCAGCCTGTCGTAATGTATCGCGTTACGTAACAGAATCCAGCAGAGTCCGCGCCCGTGCAGGACGGGGTCGGGCACCCCCAGCTGGGTGGAACCGCGAACCGCAAGCTCCTGGGCGATATCGAAAAACGAAGAGGGGCGAAGACGGTATCCCAGACTCAGGAAGTAACAGGGGATAATATACTCTTCCTCATACTTATCGGGAATCATAGCGTGTGGGATTGGTGTTGATGGCTGTTTTAATCACGCTGAGTGAGGGGAGTGTCTTGGAGAGCAGCTCCGCCAGCAGGTCTGTTGTGAACTGCTCACTCTGGAAATGCCCGAGTTCCGCCAGCAGCATGCCGTCGTTCTCGAAGTAGTCGTGGTAATGAAGCTCGCCTGTGATAAAGCAGTCGGCTCCTTTGCGCTTGGCATCACCCATAAGGAAGGCTCCTGCGCCTCCGCAGAGGGCCACGGTCTTTATTTCGCGGCCGCTGCATTCGGAGTGGCGCAGACTCTCGACGCCGAAAACAGTCTTTATGCGTTTCAGGAAATCAGAGTCGCGTTCGGGCTTTGGAAGTGTGCCTATAAGGCCGGATCCGCCTGCTTCGTCGAACAGGGGTAACAGCCAGTCAGAATCTTGAAGTCCAATGAGCTCCGCTATCTTGTGGTTCACTCCTCCGGGGGCGTTGTCCAGGCTGGTGTGGGCGGAATAAATGGCGATGCCGCTGGCCAGTGCTTTCACTACACAGCGTTGCTGGTATGTGGCATCGCTCACTTGACTCAGGGCCTTGAAGATCAGCGGGTGATGCGACACTATCATCTGGCATCCTTTCTCCGCCGCTTCGTCCACAATGGTTTCGGTGACATCGAGGCACACGAGTACCCTGCTCACCCCGTTGTCCATAAATCCCACCTGCAGGCCCGAATTATCCCATTCCTCCTGCAGCCTCAGCGGCGCCACGCGCTCTATCGCGCCAATTATTTCTCTTACTATCATATCTGCAAATATAATCAATTTGCGTAAAATGTAAGTAATTGAGAATCAATAAAAACTAAATCTCCATGGTGCAAAAATGCACCATGGAGATTTAATAAGTGACTAATACTCAGGGTATTAGCGGAAACGCTACAGCTCGGGTCCGGCCTTAACCAGCTTCTTGCCGGCTGCGTTGCTCTCGTACTTGTGGAAGTTCTTGATGAAACGTCCTGCGAGGTCGCGGGCCTTCTCGTCCCAAACCTTTGCGTCAGCATAGGTGTCGCGAGGATCGAGGATGCCGGTGTCAACGCCCTCGAGCTTGGTGGGAACCTCGAAGTTGAAGTAAGGAATCTTCTTGGTAGGAGCCTTGTCGATGCTGCCGTTGAGGATGGCGTCGATGATGCCGCGGGTGTCACGGATGGAGATACGCTTGCCGGTACCGTTCCAGCCGGTATTCACGAGATATGCCTTTGCGCCGCTCTTCTTCATCTTCTTCACGAGCTCCTCGGCATACTTGGTAGGATGCAGCTCGAGGAAGGCCTGGCCGAAGCAGGCGGAGAAGGTCGGAGTGGGCTCGGTAATGCCGCGCTCGGTACCTGCTAGCTTGGCGGTGAAGCCGGAGAGGAAGTAGTACTTGGTCTGCTCCGGAGTCAGGATGGAGACGGGAGGCAGCACGCCGAATGCATCGGCGCTCAGGAAGATAACCTGCTTGGCTGCAGGGCCGTGGCTGTCCGGACGGACGATCTTCTCGATGTGATAGATAGGATAGCTGACGCGGGTGTTCTCGGTAACGCTCTTGTCGGCGAAATCGATCTTGCCGGCCTTGTCAACGGTAACGTTCTCAAGCAGTGCGTCACGGCGGATGGCGTTGTAGATGTCAGGCTCGCTCTCCTTGTCCAGGTTGATGACCTTGGCATAGCAGCCGCCCTCGAAGTTGAACACGCCCTTGTTGTCCCAGCCGTGCTCGTCGTCACCGATGAGGAGACGCTTGGGGTCGGTGCT
>CAMYYI010000024.1 GCA_947303465.1 uncultured Bacteroidales bacterium | reverse complement strand
ACTTGGCCTGCTCGCGCAGCACGTTGGGGTTGGTGGCGCGGAACTGGGCCTCGTCGAACGCGTCGCCGAAGCGCTTGCGCCCCTTCTCCACCTCCTTGTTCATCTTCTCCTCTATCTTGGCCAGAAAGTCCTCAATGAGAACGTCTGCACGGTAGCGCTTCTTGGAGTCCTTGTTGTCTATGAGGGGGTCGTTGAAGGCGCCCACATGGCCGGAAGCCTCCCAAATACGTGGGTGCATGAAGATGCATGAGTCTATGCCCACGATATTCTCGTTGAGCCTCGTCATGGCATTCCACCAGTACTGCTTTATGTTGTTCTTGAGCTCCACGCCCATCTGGCCGTAGTCGTAAACCGCGGCGAGGCCGTCATAGATCTCGCTCGAAGGGAAAATGAATCCGTATTCCTTGCAATGTGCAACAAGCACCTTGAATAATTCGTCCTGTGTCATGGTCTGTTATTGATTGTAACGATTTGAATCTTTGAGCATTCCGATAATTTCTACGGAAAGGGCGGAGGCCTTTTTCAGCTCCTCGCCGGTGATGTGCAGGCGGAAGCGCCAGTGGTGGTTGGGGTCTGCCGGCTGGTTGACGCGCTCGTTCTGGTAGTCCTTGCGGCGCAGTTTGCCGTCCAGGGCGATCCAGTCCTGAAGGGGGAAGATGGCCAGCATGGGAGCCGATTCCAGATGGCTCCAGAGGGCGCGGCGCACCTCCCACGGTTCCATATCGTCACCTGTCTCCTCTGCGTGCTGCATTCGCAGCGTTGCCATGTCGTGAGAGCTGGAGGCGCAGACGGCAAGGTAAGGCCAGGGGCGTCCCTTGTCCATATTGGCCATTTCCAGCGAGAGTATGGTCTCATGCTCCATCACTCCGGGCACGCAGTCGGGCACCATACCGAGGTCTTCGCCGCAAGCAAGCATTCCGGTAACATCCAGAAGCTCAGGGAGTTTGCGCTCGGCGTTATAGCGCCACAGGGTATCGTTCCTATGGAAGAAGAAGTCGTTGTATATGGCTCCGAACGCCTCCTGTTGCCACTGCGGCAGTTTGGCCGATTCGGGCAGTATGCGGGGCTGTACGCAGCCGGGGTTGCGCGGGTCGGGCAGGAACAGCCCTTCCAGCGGCAGGCCCTTGGCGCGTATTTCATCCTCCGTGTATGGCAGGGCGGGGTTGAAGTGCCCCATGGAGCCGCTCTTGTATTGCGAAGGGATCTCCCAGATGCGGAAGAATCCGAGGATATGGTCGATACGGAATGCGTCGAAGTATTCGCTCATCTTGCGGAGGCGCGCCTTCCACCAGGCATAGCCGTCCTTGGCCATCTCTTCCCAGTTGTAGGTGGGGAAGCCCCAGTTCTGGCCCTCGGCGCTGAAGAAATCCGGCGGAGCTCCGGCGCTGGAGTCGAGGTTGAAGAGTTGCGGATGGAAGTAAGCGTCTGCGCTGTCGGCACTTACGCCTATGGGCAAGTCGCCCTTGAAGTGCACGCCCTTGCTGCGGGCGAACTTCACCTCGTCTGCAAACTGGCGGTCCAGGTGCCACTGTATCCAGCGCCAGTAGTCGGCCTCGTTGCCGTCGCGGCGGGCGCAGAATTCTGCATACTCGTCCAGCCAGTAGGCGTTTGTCTTGGCAAAGCGCTTGTAGGAAGAGGAAGCGATGTCCTTGGCGCCGTGGTCTTCCCACGCCTTGCGCACCAGCGCCATCTTCTTTTTGAATACCTTAGGATAGTCTATTTCCGGCAGCTCATTGAGCTCTTTCTGGGCGCGCTTGAATGCCGCATCTTCCTTGACACCAATCTCTTGCAGTCTTAGATACAGCGGATGCAAGGCAAATGAGGAGATGGGGCTGTAGGGGTAAGAATCCTTCCACTGGCCCTTACGGGTGGTGTCGCTTACCGGCAGCAGCTGTATTATGCACTGACCGGTTGCTGCGGCCCATTCGGTAAGCGGGCGCAGGTCGCGGAAATCGCCGATTCCGAAGTCGTCGGCGCTGCGCAGCGAGAACACCGGAACTGCGGTGCCGGCTCCCCGGAATCCCGGGCGGTCGAATTCTTCCGCCGTATGCCTGCGCACGAAGGGGCATCCCTCGATCGGGCAGTCATGCCAGCTGTCTTCTATCACCGGTGCGGCGGCCGCGTTGTGGTGCGACCATTCGCTGCGGGCTATCAGGCCGTCTTTCATGACGACGTACCAATAATCTTTCAGTGCGGCTGCAGGTACGTTAACGGTGGCGCTCCAGATGGCGCCATCGTTCCAGGTCATAGGGTATTTAGTGTCTTGCAGCACCACGCAGAGGCTCTCGCCCCATTGCGTACGGTAGTGGATTTTAAATGTGGTCTTCACTATAGTTTGTAATAGCTTCTGAGTATCGCTTCAAACCAGCTTGCGGGCAGTATGGCCTTCAGGAACACAGACAGGCGCTGCTCCAGGGTGGAAATAATGTAGCTGTAGCGGGGGTTGGGGGCCTTGACTATCTTGCTTATCTTCTTTGCCAGATACTCCGGCTTGAGCCCGGAGGTCTCGTCGTGCTCTATGCTCTGCAGGGAACGGGCGTAGGAGGGATAGGCCTCGTGCGCCTCTGTGCTGCCTACGGAATCGCGGCTGGCGGTGAAGCCGGTGGCAAAGTCGCCCGGTTCCACAACCACCACCTTGATGCCGTGGGCGCGAACCTCCATGCGGAGAGCCTCGCAGTATCCTTCGATAGCGAATTTACTTGCGGAATAAAGTCCCTGGAACGGAAGTCCCATCAGACCGCCTATAGAGCTGAAGCATATGATTTTACCGCTCTTCTGCCTGCGCATGACGGGGAGTACGTAGTGCAGGCAGCGCACCATACCCATCCAGTTTACGTCCATCTGCATCTCGGCCTGTCTGGTGGTGCTGAACTCCAGCGGTCCGCCTATGCCCATGCCGGCGTTGTTGATGAACACGTCTATGCGTCCCTGCTCGTCCAGCACCTGCTGAACGGCTGCTTTGCAGTCTTCCTCGTTGCGGACGTCGGCTTTGATGTAGGTGACTCCCGGGATGGTCTCGACGTCTTTGCGGTGCGTCCCGTAAACCGTGTGGCCGTCGGCCTTTAGCTGTTCGGCCATCGCCCTGCCGAAGCCGGAGGTGATGCCCGTAATGAGGATAATCATATGATTTCGAGGGATTTGAATATCTTGGTGAGCTTCTCTATCGCCTCGTCAACCTGCTCGAAAGAGTGGGTCGCCATAAGGGCGAAGCGGATGAGAACGTCCTTCTCGGGCACCGCCGGGGCGATGACGGGAGTAATGAACACGCCCTGTTCGTATGCCAGCTTGACTATGGTCATGGCCTTGAAGGTATCGCGCACGAAGAGCGGGATAATGGGGGACTGGGTGTGCCCGATATCGAATCCTGCATCCTTGAACGCCTTGTGTGCATGATTGGTGAGATCCCAGAGGTGCTCGCGGCGCTCAGGTTCTTCTATCATGATATCCAGGGCCTTGCTTGCCGCGGCCACCGACGCGGGGGTCATGGAAGCGCTGAATATGAGGGAGCGGGAATTGTGCTTGAGATAGTTGATGACCGTCTTGTTGCCGGCGATGAAGCCGCCGAGCGATCCGAAGCTCTTGGAGAAGGTGCCCATGATGAGGTCCACTTTCTTGGTGAGCCCGAAGTGGCTGGCGGTGCCGGAACCGTTCTCGCCCACTACTCCAAGACCGTGGGCATCATCTATCATGATAGAGGCGTTATACTTTTTGCAGAGTTCCACCATCTGGGGGATGGGGGCGAGGTCACCTTCCATGGAATAGACGCCATCCACAACTATGAGCTTGTTGGCATTTCTGGGAGTAAGCCAGAGCTTCTTCTCCAGATCGGACATGTCGTTATGGCGGAACTTGCGGACCTCGCTGAAACCAAGGCGGCTGCCGTCTATGATGCAGGCGTGGTCCAGGGCGTCCAGGAAGAGGAATCCGCCCCTGAAGCCCAGGCAGCTAACGACTCCCAGGTTCACCTGGAAACCGGTGCTGTAGGTGACGGCTTCTTCTTTGCCTACGAACTTGGCAAGCTTTGCTTCCAGCTCTTCGTGAATGTCCAGAGTTCCGTTGAGGAAACGGCTTCCGGAGCAGCTGGTGCCATATTTCTTAATGGCCGCTATTGCAGCTTCCTTGAGCCTTGGGTCGTCCGAAAGGCCGAGATATGAATTGGAGCCGAACATGAGCACTTTGCTTCCGTCGGCCATTGTTACCAGAGGGTCCTGCCCGGAGGAAATAGGTCTGTAGTAGGGGTATATGCCCTTTTGTTTTACTTCCTCTGCCAGGGTGTACTTGGAGCAGGTTTTAGTCAACAGGTTTTCCATCTGTAGGTAATACATTAATACTTTAACTTACAAATATAGATATTTTTCGTTAAAGAATAGCTATCTTTGGGGCTATGGAATACTCTCGGATTATCGAACTCATTAAAAAGGAGGTGGTTCCGGCGGTCGGATGCACCGAACCTGCCGCTGTTGCCCTTTGCGTGGCGTATGCAGTTGAGGCTCTTGGCGTAAAGCCGGAAGCCATAGATGTGAAGCTCAGCGCCAACGTGCTCAAGAATGCCATGGGTGTTGGAATACCCGGAACGGGAATGTCCGGTCTGCCCATAGCCGTGGCGCTTGGCGCCCTGATAGGCAAGAGCGAGTATCAGCTGGAGGTTTTCAAGGACTGCAATTCCGCTGCACTTGCTGCTGCAAAGGAGTTTATCGGCGGCAACAGGATTTCAATCGGGCTCACTTCCGAGAGTGACGAGATGCTGTATATAGATGTCCGATGCAAGGCGGAGGGGCAGGCGTCCAGGGCCATAATTGCCCGTGAGCATACCCGGCTGGTATTCCGTGAGGGGCCTTTCGTGCCTTTGTTCGACGTCCGTGAATCGCTCGGTTCGGCGGACGAAGAAGCTGAATCAGAGGAACTTAGCTTGAGGGAAGTGTTCGAGTTTGCCATGAACGTGCCGCTGGATGAGATTGAGTTCATCAACGAGGCGCGAAAGCTTAACGAAGCCGCCTCGGAGGCTGCCCTTGAGGGCAATTACGGGCACGAGCTCGGCAAGACCCTGTCGCGCCCCATGGGCAAGGGCATTTTTGGAGACACTATCTTCAGCCACATCCTCAGCGCCACATCCAATGCCTGCGACGCCCGTATGGCAGGCGCTATGATTCCGGTTATGAGCAACTCCGGCAGCGGCAACCAGGGCATAGCCGCCACGCTTCCCGTGGTGGTGTTCGCCCGCGAGAATCACAACACCGAGGAGGAGCTCACCAGAGCTCTGGTACTCAGCCATTTAACTGCTATCTATATCAAGCAGAGCCTGGGCCGGCTGAGCGCCCTCTGCGGCTGCGTGGTGGCATCTACCGGCAGCAGCTGCGGACTCACCTATCTGATGGGAGGGGGCTACGAGCAGGTGGCGGCGAGCGTTAAGAACATGGTTGCCAACCTGGCCGGTATGGTGTGTGACGGCGCCAAGCCCAGCTGCGCGCTCAAGGTGTCCAGCGGCGTCTCAACGGCCGTCCTCAGTGCCATGCTCGCCGTTCAGAACCATTCGGTTTCTTCTTACGAGGGCCTGATAGAGGACGACGTAGACCGCTGTATCCACAACATGACTCGCCTCGGTTCCTTGGGTATGCGCGAAACCGACAAGATGGTCCTGGACATTATGACGCATAAAAAATAGGGAAAAAATTTGCGGATTAAATTTTTGTCCTTATATTTGCAGTCCCAATTGCGGAAATAGCTCAGTTGGTAGAGCGCAACCTTGCCAAGGTTGAGGTCGCGGGTCCGAATCCCGTTTTCCGCTCCATAATGGCTGTCGAAAGGCAGCCGTTTGTCGTTTTAATACCTCTCTTTCAACCAGGAACTGTGGAATTCAGGGGCGCCGGAAGCGGCTGCGATGGCGGCGATGTTACCGGGCCTAACTCTGTATCCGGCCATTACTATAATGCGCCCGGCGGCAGCGCGAACGAGCCGTCCGATCATCTCCCTCCCCTCATACGCATCCGGTGCGTGACCGGAAGTCAGCAGCCGGTCGCATCCCAGGCGGATTATCTCCTCCAGTGCTTCCATGGGTGCGGCACACTCGTCGAACGCACGGTGAAACGTTACCTGCAGACCAAGGGTACGGGCTTCGCTTACCAGCCGCCTCATGATACCGGAGTCCACGGTTCCATCGGCCCGTAAAGCTCCTGTTACCACACCGTTGGCGCCGAGCCTTCCGCAGAGACGTATGCTTTCCAGCATCGCCTGCACCTCACCTTCGGAGTAGATGAAATCGCCCTCCCTCGGCCGCACCAGCACATTGACCGGCAGGCTGGTCGCTGCCAGCGTCTCGCGCAGCAGGGCCTCCGACGGAGTAACACCGCCCACATCGAGCCGTTCACATAACTCTATGCGGGCGGCACCTATGCGACCGGCATCCCGTACGGCCTCTATGGTGGGACAGCAAGCCTCTAAGAAATAGGACATTACACCTTATCGCACACGAAATCGAAGAACGGCTGGATTTCCTTGCGGGCGCTCAGTCTGGCTATGTAAACCTGATTCCCGAGGGCGTCCGAAAGGGCGTCAGGCATCCTCTGGCACATACAGATACCCAGCTGGGGATTGGCAGCTGAGTAAACTCCGGCACCGTAGCGGGCAAAGATTTCCGCGTCGCTGTGCCTGTAGCGGTAGCAGTCGCGGCGGCTGGCGTAGGCGCAGAAGAATTGCTCTCCGGCTGGCTTGCGCCGCTCGTCGAACGCCACCATATCGCCCCATATCTGATAAACGTCGGTGCTGTGGGCGAAATTCATCAAATCGGGAGTGTAGCCTCCTGCAGGGCGCATATTGACCTCGAGCCCAACGAAGTCGCCCTTCTTCCCCAGCCCCTCGCGGTCGCGGTCGAGCTTGAAGAACTCCAGATGCACGAACCGGCTTTTTATGCCGAACGCCTTGACTGTCCTGCGGCCGATTTTGGACAGCGCCGCCGGCACCTCCTTCTCTACCCAGTAGCAGGAGTCGAGGTTGCCGTGCACTATGTCCATGATGGGCGTGGGATACACTCCCATAGACTCGAACAGAGGCTCGCCGTGGGAGTCGTAAACGGCATCGTAGGATGTCAGGAGGCCGGTTATGAATTCTTCTACCACGAAGGCGCCGTAATTGGATGCGTGGGCGGCAAACCAGTCGCGCAGTTCCGCTTCCGAATTCAGCTTGAAGGTGCCGCTGGCGCCCACGCCGTTGTCGGGCTTGGCGATGATGGGGAATCCGGTCCTGCGAGAGAAGGCAAGAACGGCCTCCAGGCCCTCTGCAGCCTTGATTTGACGGGCTGTAGGGACCTTTCCCGCCGCATAGTATTTCTTCATCTCCGACTTTTCCTTTATGGCGTTGATATGGTCGAGCTTGATGCCGGAGTTGACGTTGAAGTCTGTGCGCAGGCGGGCGTCCTGCTCCAGCCAGTATTCGTTGTTGGACTCTATCCAGTCTATGTGTCCATATCTGTGGGCGAACCATGCCACGGCGCGGTAAACCTCGTCGTAATCCTCCAGGTTGCGCACCTGATAGTAATCGGTGAGGGAGCTGCGCAACTCGTCGTTAAGGTTGCCGAAAGGAGTGTCCGCAATACCCAGGACGTTCACTCCGTTACGCTTGAGTGCTGCACAGAAGTGGCTGTAGGTCTGCGGAAAATGGGGGGAGATAAAAATTGCGTTCATAAAGGTAAACACTTGACTTTCATTACATATACGGCGCATTCCGCCGTTGGAGATTTCCCAGGCGCTGCCATGGAGGGTTTCGTGCCCGTCCTTGCAGAGTATGTATCCTCCGTCCGGGAAAGTATAGAACGAGTGCCTCCAGCTGTCGGGGAAAATGACATCCTCGAAGAGCCTGCGCCCGTCTATCATGTAATCGCGCACCTGATAGTAGTGCGGAATAATCTGTAAGCGTGTGAGGCCGAGGCCCTTGAGCCAGCGCCGGTAGGAACCGTCTGCCGCCTCTCCCGGCATCTCCGGGTGAGAGTAAACCACCTCGGCGCAGTTCATGCTGCCGGCGCTGCATCCCATCACCAGCCCGTCGAAGTCTTTCAAAAGCTCTTTCAGGCCAATTTCGTGAATGAATCTGTTCTGCGTAGGCACATGCCCGCCGCACAGGACCACCCAGTCGGCCTTCTGTATTAACTCCTTGGCCTTCTTGCAGTTGCGGCGGTCCATCATGACGATGCGGGAAGGCTTGATGCCGGAATTCCGTACGCAGGTGGTCATGCCCTCCAGCACGCTGTCCGTGAATGCACGGTCGTCCGGAGCGGCGCTTATCATCAGCAGCGACGGGGCCGCAGCGGAAGGATGACATCTCTCCTGTGCGGCGGCGAGCTCCGCCTTGACGGTGGCCAGAAAGCCATTGTCCTCGGTAAACCTGTCTTCTCCGTAGCGGGTGGGACTTCCTGTCAGAATCAGCGTCATAAGATTCAGAACCTGAAGAACTCCGGTGTCACGACCAGCATCAGCCAGCCCCAGTTGAGGTGATCCTGGCCGCTGCTGCGCTTGAGCACTTCCATAGTCTTGGTTCCGGCCATCAAGGTATAGCCTGCCATGAGCCGGACGTTCTTTGCAATGGACCATCCAAGCTCGAGCTCGAATTCGTGCCCGAGGGTCCTTTCGGCGTCGTTTACGTCAACGCTGGTGGCGAGATAGTGATACTTTCCGGAGATGTCGAAGGCCTTCCACGGGCTCCATTTCGTGCCGAAGTGCAGGTCCTGCAGGCCCGGGGTATTGCCGCCGTAATACGTGGTTATGTAGAAGAAATCCATAGCCCCGTAGAACTTATGGTGAGAGCCGAATATAGGATTGAAGCCCGATATTTCGGTCTTTCGCGACATTCCGAAAGCACCCTCCGGCGGAACATAGAACCTAGGGTCTCCGCTCATGTGGAAATATCCTGCCTGCAGGCTCAATTGCGGTATGATTTGCCAATCGGACTCGGCGCTGGCCATCCAGGCATGTATGGGCAGTTGATACTCGCTCTCTCCGGACTGGCGGTAATAAGAAGCCTGGAAGCTGAAATTCTTCGGGTGCAGGTTCAGGAATGCGCCGTACAGCTGCTGATAGTTGGTCTTCTGTTCAGTGCCGTACATGTTCTGCATTCCGGTATTCATGAAAATCAAGGACGCTCCCAGCCAGTCAAACGGATCGTAGTGGTACCAAAGCGTCTGCATGGACTTGTAGGGCTGGCCGCCTTTAATGTAATAAGTGCCTCCGTTGAGGTTTTCGTTATTCTGGTTGAATGCCAGCAGCACATGCACCTTATGCTTTTTGCCCTCGTAACCCAGTTTCAGCACGTCGTGGGTTTTGGCTGCCATGGCCCAGTCGTCATCACCTATGATGCGCTGGTCGTCATAGGACAGCTTCTGCCTGCCTGCCCGGGCGAACAGGCCCCAGCCGGTCTTAATGCTTAACCAGGCCTCGTCTATGCCAAGATTGCCGTTGGCGCTGGCTCCCCATACGCCAAAGTATTTCGGGGCGAAGCGGACGTCCAGCCAGGGGGAGGAATAATCCAGCTTCAGCACCGTATTGCCCATGAGGAAGGCTGCGAAGTCCTGTCCGTTCTCGGCCGGCAGGGCGCCGTCACGGAGCTCCCCGCGCACCCAGCTCGAGGCGGTGCCGCTGAAATGACTTTTCTGGCTTAACGAATCTGTCTGAGCCGCGCAGACTACGATGCAGCAGGCCCCCAGTGCAGAGCATAGCAGTTTCTTGAACGGTAGCATGTTACTTGCGTTCTATATGGGCTCCCAGGGCGTTCAGGCGAAGGTCGATATCTTCGTAGCCCCGGTCTATCTGGTCTATATTGTCTATGACGGAAGTGCCTTTGGCCGACATGGCCGCAAGAAGCAACGCTATACCGGCACGGATATCAGGGGATGTCATGCGGCCTGCTCGCAGCTGCATACGGTGGTCGTGGCCAATGACCACGGCCCGGTGCGGGTCGCAGAGGATGATCTGCGCGCCCATGTCTATCAGCTTATCTACAAAGAACAGGCGGCTCTCGAACATCTTCTGGTGTATGAGTACGCTTCCGCGGCACTGCACGGCCGTTACCAGCATGACGGACAGCAGGTCCGGGGTGAGGCCGGGCCAGGGGGCGTCGGCGATGGTCATGATGGAGCCGTCTATGAACGATTCTATGACGTAGCTGTCCTGCGCGGGGACGTAGATGTCGTCGCCCCTCTGCTCCAGCCTTATTCCCAGGCGCCGGAAGCATTCCGGAATGATACCCAGTTCGTTGTAATGAACGTCGGTGATGGTAAGTTCGCTCTGGTTGATGGCGGCCATGCCGATGAAGGAGCCTACCTCTATCATGTCCGGAAGCACCTTGTGCGAAGCCCCGTGCAGCTCATCTACTCCGGTGATAGTCAGGAGGTTGGAGCCTACACCCTCGATCTTGGCGCCCATTGCCGTAAGCAGTTTGCAGAGCTGCTGCACATAAGGTTCGCAGGCGGCGTTGTAAATGGTGGTCACGCCTTTGGCCAGGGTTGCCGCCATCACTATGTTTGCGGTACCGGTGACGGACGCTTCGTCCAACAGCATGTAGCTGCCGCTGAGGTGTTCGGTGGAACTCAGTTTGTAGGCGCGCCGGGAGGTATCGTAGGAGCAGTCTGCACCCAGTTTGATGAAGCCGTCTATATGGGTGTCCACCCTGCGGCGGCCGATCTTGTCTCCGCCCGGCTTGGGGAACCATGCCTGGCCGAATCGCGCCAGCAGCGGTCCCACGACCATCACCGACCCGCGGAGCTTGGCACATTTTTCCACGAACTCCGCGCTTGAGATATAGAATTCGTTGATGTGGGCGGCGGTGAAAGAGTATTTACCCTTGCTGTGCCGTTCCACTTTCACTCCCATGCCCTCCAGAAGGGCGATGAGGTTACGTATATCAAGAATGTCGGGAATATTGTCTATGGTGACAGTCTCCGAGGTCAGCAGCACGGCGCTGATAACCTCGAGGGCCTCGTTCTTGGCTCCTTGCGGGGCAATGCTGCCACTCAGCCTGTGGCCTCCTTCTACGATGAATGAACTCATTGCGATATCCGGTGCAATTACTCCGTAAATATATAAAAAATTGTCGACATTCTCCGAAAACTGTCGGCTGCGGTCCATTTGCTGGACCGCTACCTGCAAAAACGGCCTAAAACGTCGGCTGCGGTCCAATCAAGGGACCGCAGCCGACGCGTGGCATCAAAAACGCTCAAACAACCTGGAAATTTCTTCGGGCTTCAATCCGGTGGTGCGGCCAAGTTGATTGATATCTGCGCAGAAACGCCGTTTAAGTTGCTGCAGCACCTCCTTCTTTTCTTCTTTCTCCAACGGCTCAACGGAATCGCTTCCGAACATAGTCCGGCATAAGTCAACACACGCATCTTGAACAATCTGGTCCCGGAAAGATGGATTGTTTCTGCCTTCAATCAATCTTGCTTTTGAAGAATTGTTCAGGAAGTAGCTCATCCTGGCGGGGGTCTTGAACAGCTTTTCAATAATCTTTGCCGGGCTCTCACGGACAGGTCATTAAAGAATACGTTTCCTGTACCCCAACGGTAACCTGTCGGATGCAAGCAGATTCTTGCAGCAACCGGGTTCATCTGCACATAGGCAATGGCTTTCTCAAGGGCCTAAACTTGATGATAAAACAGTTTGCCTGTTCTCGAGTGCAGCAGACCATAAAATGCACATGGTTGGACATTAGCACAAAAGCAAGTACATGTACACCTGTAACAGAGGTGACAACCGCAACGTAATTCATCGCGGCTTTGAAGTCTTCTTCATCTTGGAACAGGATCCTGGTTTCCAGGTGATTTGTAGAAACTAAGAAGTAATTCATTATTTTATTTAGGTTAAGCCCTGGGACAACGGGTCCGGGAGCTATGCAAACATAATGTTTTTTTGCTAAATTTGCAATTCCGAACAACAGACACTATGTACAGAAGCCACACTTGCGGAGAGCTCCGCATTGCCGATAAAGGCAAGAAAGTTACCCTGGCGGGATGGGTGCAGAAATCCCGCAAGCTCGGAGGCATGACCTTCATCGACCTGCGCGACCGCTACGGCATCACGCAGCTGGTCGTGGAGGCTGACGCCGCCCCCGCTCTTGTTGAGACCGCCGCATCCCTTGGCCGCGAATACGTGATCCAGGTAGAGGGAGAGGTTCTTGAGCGCGAGAGCAAAAACCCCAAGATGCCCACCGGTGAAATAGAGATCAAAGTTCTGAACATCAATATATTGAATGCATCCTCCGTGCCCCCGTTCACTATAGAGGAAAACAGCGACGGAGGCGAAGATCTGCGTGCCAAGTACCGCTATCTTGACCTTCGCCGTCCACCCCTTCAGCGGGCTCTCGCACTTCGCCACCGGCTGGCCCAGGAGATACGTACTTATCTGGACGGACAGGGTTTCATGGAGATAGAGACCCCCTACCTCATCAAGTCCACCCCCGAAGGAGCGCGCGACTTTGTGGTTCCTTCACGCATGAACCCGGGCACCTTCTACGCTCTGCCGCAGAGCCCCCAGACCTTCAAGCAGCTGCTGATGGTGGCCGGATACGACCGCTACTTCCAGATTGTGCGCTGCTTCCGCGACGAAGACCTGCGCGCCGACCGTCAGCCGGAGTTCACCCAGATTGACTGCGAGATGAGCTTCGTGGAGCAGGACGACGTGCTGAACACCTTCGAGGGCATGATGCGCCAGATGTTCAAGAATGCCGTAGGCGTGGATATCCCCAATCCGCTGCCACGCATGAGCTGGTACGAGGCCATGGACAAATACGGTTCCGACAAGCCCGACATCCGCTTCGGCATGACCATCAACGACGTTACCTCGATGGTGCAGGGATGCGGATTCGGAGTCTTCGACAACAGCGCATACGTCGGCGCCATTGCCGTTCCCGGTTGCGCTGAATATACCCGCAAGCAGCTGGACGAGCTGACCGAGTGGGTCAAGCGCCCTCAGGTAGGAGCCGCCGGCCTCGTGTACGTGAAGCTGAATCCGGACGGAAGCATAAAGTCTTCCGTGGACAAGTTCTACACACCCGAAAAGCTGCAGGCCATCGCAGATGCATGCGGAGCCAGGACCGGAGACCTCCTTCTGCTTATGTGCGGCGACAAGCGCAAGACCCAGACCCGTCTGGGCGTGCTGCGTATAGAGATGGGTAACCGCCTGGGCCTGCGCGACCCTCACGTGTTCGCACCTCTGTGGATAGTCGACTTCCCCCTGCTCGAATGGAGCGATGAGGACGGCCGTTTCTATGCCATGCACCACCCGTTCACTGCCCCCAAGCCGGAGCACGAGAAATGGTTCTACTCCGATAAGAAAGAGGATCTGGAGCGCGTATGCGCCAATGCCTACGACTTTGTGCTAAACGGCACAGAGCTGGGCGGCGGTTCCATCCGTATCCATAATGCCGACATGCAGAAACGTATGTTCGAGGTGCTCGGAATAGGTCCCGAAGAGGCAGAATACAAGTTCGGTTTCATCATCAACGCCTTCAAGTTCGGCGCGCCGCCCCACGGAGGACTGGCCTTCGGCTTCGACCGTGTCTGCGCGCTGTTCGGCGGCCAGGAAACCATACGCGACTACATCGCATTCCCGAAGAACAACCAGGGACGCGACGTAATGATAGATTCCCCGTCCAAGATCGACCAGGTGCAGATGGACGAATTGTTCCTCGCCTCAACAGTTAAAGAATAAAGATTCTTCGTCGGGTTTCACCCTCCTCAGAATGGCAACACGTTGAAAAACAACCCTGTCATTCTGAACGAAGTGAAGAATCTAAAATAATCAATATGATGATAGGTGACGATTATCAGATAGTGGCCGATACCGTTGAGAACGGTGTGCGTCATATTACCGCCGTACCGAGCAAGCTCGTGTGTTCGAAACTCATTGATTTCGAGCTGATTGACGGCAATATACACAATCTGAAATACATGGGCGGGTGCAACGGCAACCTCAAGGCCCTGGGAGCCCTCCTGGAGGGAGCCACGACTGAATTCGCCCTGGAGCGGCTGCTGGGAATCAACTGCAATGGCCGTGGCACTTCCTGCAGCGACCAGTTCGCCAGGATACTCCGCGATGCGCTCGCGAAGGCTCCGGCGGAGGAGTAACACTATCCTTTCAGAAATCTCTGTCGGCTGCGGTCCCTAAATTGGACCGCAGCCGACGTTTTAGGCCATTTTTGCAGGTAGCGGTCCATTTGCTGGACCGCTACCGACAGTTAAGTTAAAATGAAGTCTTCCAGAAGGAAATTCTGACGGCGGCCAGTCACGAAAAAAGGCAGCCAGTACGAAAATCTAAAAGGCAGCCAGAACCTCCTTCATCAGCGCCTTGGTGCTCTCAGAGGCCGGAACCAGCGGCAGGCGCATCTGGTCTGAGCAGAATCCCATCAGAGACAGCGCGGCCTTGGCCGGGATGGGGTTGGACTCTACAAAGCAGGCTTTGTACAGGGGCTTCAAGGCAGCATCCAGGGCGGCAGCATCTTCCCAGCGGCCGTCCAGGGCGGCGGCGCAAAGCGCAGAAACCTTGTCCGGTAAAATATTGGAAGCCACAGAGATAACTCCGCGTGCCCCATCTTTCATCATATCCAGGGTCTTATCGTCGTCCCCGCTCAGAACTATAAAGTCAGAGGGAGCTTCAGCGGCAATCTGGCGGGCCTGCTCCAGCTTCCCGGAGGCCTCCTTGATGCCAATAATCCCGGGGATATCCCGCGCTATGCGGACCGCAGTCTCCGGAAGCATGTTGACGCCGGTGCGCCCGGGCACGTTGTACATCACGATGGGCTTGGTGCTCTCGGAGGCTATAGCCTTGTAATACTGGTACATACCTTCCTGGGTGGGCTTGTTGTAAAACGGCACCACCACCAGCCAGGCATCGGCTGCGGAGCCCTCCAGAAGATGCATGTTGGCAAGTGTACCCGGAACGGAATTGCTGCCGCAACCCACAAGCAGGGGGAGTCCCGCGGCATAATCGTGAGCAATATCCAGCAGGGCAACCCTCTCCATGGGATCCAGGGTAGGAGTTTCGGCTGTCGTTCCGAGTGGCACAAGGAAATTGACGCCACCTGACACCTGACGCTCTACCAATGCGCCAAAAGCTTCGTAATCCACCTCTCCGTCAGCTAAGAAAGGCGTCACAAGTGCGGTTCCGCACCCTTTGAGTTCGGGAATCTTCATATTATTTGATTATCAATTCTTTAAATGTGTGTACCCCCTTCAGTCCCTCCGTCATGCACGCGGCAACGACGGCGCCCTCGGCAAAGCCCTGACGGGAAAAAGCCTCGTGAGAAATCTTGATTAAATCCACCCCGGACTTGAATTCCACGACGTGTGTCCCGGGCACTTCGCCCTCACGTATGGAAGTAATCTCCGGCGTTTCACCCAGATGTGCTCCGACAATCTCAGCCATGCTCTTGGCAGTGCCGCTGGGCGCATCAAGTTTGTGAATATGATGAGTCTCCTCAATGTGAGGCGTGTAGCCGTAGCCGCCCAACACGTCGCAAATCTTCTCCAGGGCTGCATACACGGCATTGACACCAATGGAATAGTTGGCGGAATATATCATGGGGGTACCTGCGGCATTGAAGGCAGCCACCACGTCATCCAGGATATCTCCCCACCCCGTCGTGCCTACCACTACCGCCTTGAAATGCTCCGCAAGCCATTTGTAATTGGCCCTGAAGGCCTCCGGAGTGGTGAAATCTATACAGACGCACTCGCGTGCGAGTTCAGGATCTACTGAACACACGTCTTCCGTGGCGCAGGCAAGTTCCAGGCCCCTGCGCTGTATCACCCCTTCTACCATACGGCCCATGCGTCCGTATCCGCTGATAATTATCTTGACCATAAACTATTGAAGGATATTTCTGATTATTCCCCTGGCCGCCAGGTGAGCGCCCTCTCCGGAGCCCTTGATTACCAGCGGGTAGGCGTCTTCGCTATGGATTACCGTCACGTTTTCGGTACCGCTTATCCAGTAGAACGGACTGTCTATGCCAACCAGCTGCATGCGTATCTGCGCCCTGTAGCTGCCGTCTTCCTCGCGCCGCAGGGAAGCAACGAAGCGCTGCCGCTTGCCTATGGCGTCCAGTTCGTCTTCCCTCTGCACGAAGAGCTTCTCGTTTTCGTCCAGCCTGCGGTAGAAGTCCTCCACGCTGCCCTCGAAGTATTCCGGGCCCAGCATCGGCACCACCGTCACATCTTTCTCTTCCAGCGGTACGCCGGCCTCGCGGGAGAGAATGAGAAGCTTGCGCAGGGCGTCCCTTCCGCCAAGGTCCAGGCGGGGGTCCTGTTCGGTCAGGCCTTCCTCCTGCGCCCTCCGCAGCAAAGTGGCGAAAGTCTCGCGGCGCACGCCGTCGTAGCCGGTGATGACGTAATTCATGGTGCAGGAAACCACCGCCTCTATGAGCGAAACGCCGTCTCCGCAGTTGGCTCCGTCAGAGATGGACTGAAGGATGGGGAGGGCGTTGCCAACGGTGGTGTCGTAGCGGAAGAAGCATCCGTTTTCTGCCGCTGCCGCTTTGATGGCGGCGTATTCCACATATGGAATTGCCAGGGAGCGGCGGTTGGAGCATACTATATTGACTCCGGCCTGCAGGAGCGGCACGAACCAGTGCCAAATGTCCTCACTGTCCGTGCAGTCCACGAAAACGCTTCTGCTGCGGGCCACCGAGAGCACATGCTCCGCAAATCCGTGATCGCTGGATATCTCCATAATCCTCAGGCGTTTGCCTGCGGAGGGGAACTTGCCGCAGTTGGCATCGATTATTGACTTGAGGGCCTGTCCCACCGCACCGTTGCCGGCCACGTAAACGTCCGTGAGCGAGAGCATACGTTCCTCGAAGAACTCGCGATGTATGGCGGCCACGGCATTCTGCGCCACATTGGTACGCACCGTGATGAAGTAGTTCACGCCTTCCTCCGAACTCACGTCTCCGAGCGGCTTGATGCCGGCATCCCGGAGCGCGGTAGCTATCCTGCGAGCCGCCACAGACTTGCCGGTGGCGGGGCCTTCCCCGGTGAGGCATATGCGGGTCGTCCCCTCCAGCGGGTCGTCAATGGAAGAAACTCCCTTCCATTCGCGAACGCCGGCGCTGCGGTCGCTGATGACGGTGCCGGGATGCGATGGATTGAAGGTGTCGCGTATGTTTATGGCGATTCCATGCAGCCGCGCGGGCTCCACTGCCGGCGCATAGAGCACCTTGGCGCCGAAGCGGGCCATGTCGAAGGCGGCGCGATAGCTGATTTCCGGGATGGTGCGGGCAGCCGGGACAACCTTGGGGTTGGCGGTCATGATGCCCGGCACGTCGGTCCATATCTGCAGGTCCACAGGATCGAAGGAGGCCGCGTAAAGGGATGCGCTGTAGTCCGATCCGCCGCGACCGAGGGTGGTGACGGACCCGTTGGTGTCCCGGGCGATGAAACCAGGGGCCACGAAGACGCGAGCCTCGGGATGTGCATCCACGGCGGTGCGTATGGCATTTCCCGTGGCTTCCAGATCTACCGGGCCGCCGACGGAACCGCTGCCGGGGGCGGTGAGTACCAGGTCGCGGGAATCCAGCCACTGGGTCTTGTAGCCCTCGCACGCAAGCTTGCGGGCCAGGATTTTGGTGGACAGAAGTTCTCCGAAGGATTCAATCACCGGCGGAATACGGCGTATCTCGGAAAACAGCTTGCGGCATTCCGCAACGGCTTCTACGCGTTCCGCGCCGGTGAAAAGGCGGGAAATAATGGCGAGGTGACGGTCCCGGAGGTCATTGATCTGCTGCTCCGGATCTTCAGAACGGCCTATCTGGATGAGTGCGTCCGTGCAGCCGCTGATTGCGGAACTTACAAGTATCACCTTGTCGCGGGAAGCAGCCTGTTCGACTATATCGAGAACGCGGGACATTGCCGTAGCGCTGGCAACTGAAGACCCGCCGAATTTGAGTACTATCATATCAGTATTGGGACTGAACAAATATAGCAACAATTTTTGTTATATTTGTCAAAATATGAGAAACGAGACCAATTACGACTTGAGCGCTCAGAATACCTTCCGGATGAAGGTGCGCTGCGCCCGATACATAGAATACGAGAGTGTTGAGGAGCTGGAGAGCATAGACTTTGACAGTCTCCCCAAACCAGTCAAGCACATAGGAGGCGGCTCCAACCTGCTTTTTACCGGAGATTTCCCCGGAACCATACTGCATTCCGCAATAAAATTCGTCAAATACGTAGACCTTGGCCTGGACGAAGTGCCGGTTGTGGTGGGTTCCGGCGTGTGCTGGGACGAACTGGTGGCGCAGCTCTGCGGCCACGGACTCTGGGGTGCGGAAAACCTTTCGCTGATCCCCGGCGAGGTGGGCGCTGCGGCCGTGCAGAACATAGGGGCTTACGGAGTGGAATTCAAGGATGTCGTGAGCGGGGTGTCCTGTTACGACCTCAAGGAACGCCGCCGGTGCAAGTTCACTGCGGCCGAATGCCGGTACGGCTACCGGGAATCCATGTTCAAGGAGGCTGCGGACCGTTATGTGATCACCTCGGTGCTGCTTCGCCTCTCGCGCACAGCGGGCCCACGTCTAACGTACAAAGGGCTGGAAGGCATAGACGCCTCAGACCCCATAAAGGTGCGCGAAGCGGTCATCGCCATACGCCGCACCAAACTACCCGATCCGGAGGAAATCGGCAGTGCCGGCTCCTTCTTCAAGAACCCTGTGGTAAGCGCCCTGGACTTCGCCCGTATAATAGATGCGGCAGACGGGGCCGTAGTGCCACACTATGTGTTGGACGGCGGTTTTGTTAAGGTTCCTGCGGCCTGGATGATAGACAGCTGCGGCTTCAAGGGAGAACGCGAGGGCGGTGCGCAAGTATATGAAAAACAGCCGCTTGTAATAGTTAATGCCAGCGGGGACGCAAGCCCGGAGGACGTGTTGGAACTGGAGCGGCGCATCATTGCCGCAGTGCATCAGCGCTACGGCGTTACCCTTAGCCCGGAAGTGGAGCATATCGTATAATTTGGTAACTTTGCAGACGGTATGGAATTCTTGCATTTCACATTGATCGACCTGATCGACATCATAATAGTGGCGGCGGTTATCTACATGGTATTCCGCTGGATACGAGGCTCTTCCGCAATGAACATCTTCATTGCCATCATAATGCTTTTCCTGGCGCGCGTGCTGGCCATGGCGGTCAATATGCGCATGACCTCCGCCCTGCTGGGGGCCGTGCTGGACGTCGGAGCCATAGCTATCATAGTCATCTTCCAGCCGGAGCTGCGCCGCTTCCTCAACAACATGGGACGCACCGCCGGAAACAACACCCTGATACGGAAGCTGCTCAGGCGCCATCAGGCGGAAGACATGGACTCCGCCACCATTTCCGAGCTTGTGCTGGCAGTGTCGCGAATGGCGGAAAACAAGACTGGCGCGCTTATCGTAATACGCCGCAGGGATAACCTGCAGAGCATAATAGAGACGGGGGACATAATAGACGCCAGGGTGAGCCAGAGGCTTATCCTGAACCTCTTTTTCAAGAATGCCCCCCTGCACGACGGGGCCATGGTGATAGGCGGCGACCGCATAGTGGCGGCCCGCTGCACCCTTCCGATTTCCGACAGGCTGGATCTTCCCGCATCTTACGGAATGAGGCACAAGGCGGCCGTAGGGCTTGCCGAGCAGTGCGACGCGGACGTAATCGTGGTGTCCGAGGAAACCGGCGAAATCACCCTGGTACAGGGGCCTGTGGTCACACCCATAGAATCCAAGAACCTCCTTAAACTCAAACTGCAGAAGCAATGACGGACGAGCGTCTGGAAGCCAAACTGGGATTCGACAAGGTCCGGGAAATAATCGCCTCGAAGTGCAAGACGGATTATGCCTCCGAGCGCGTTGCGACCGAGAAATGGTCTACCGCGCCGGGTACCATACGCAAGCGCCTCCAGCTCACGGACGAGATGCGTCTGATACTCCTGTTCGAGGAGAGTTTTCCCACCACCGGCTACATAGACGGCCATCCGTTCCTGGAGCCGCTGCGCAAGGAGGGGGCCAATATTGACGCCCTCGGCCTGGCAAAGCTTCGCACGATGCTGGATACGGTACGTCGCGTGACAAACTTCTTCGGGAGCGTCAAGGACGGGGTGTATCCGCGCCTGAAGGCCCTGAGCAAGCCGGTTACCACCTTCCCGGAGATACTTCGCCGCATAGAGGGGATACTGGACCGTTACGGCGACATAAAGGACTCCGCCTCCGATGAGTTGTTCAACATCCGCAGGAGCATACGGGAGAAGGAGGGTGCAATTTCGCGCCGTTCCGGAGCCATTCTCAAGAAGGCTCAGGAGGCCGGAATAACGGACCCGGATGCGGCGGTCGCCATGCGTGACGGAAAGTTCCTTATCCCCGTGAGCACCGGGAGCAAGCGCAAGCTGCCCGGTTTCGTGTATGACGAGTCGGCCACAGGCAAGACCACCTATATCGAGCCGGCAGAGATCCTGGAGCTGGAGAACGAGATAAACGAACTGCAGTTCGCCCAGACCCGGGAGATTGCCCGGATTCTGCGGGAGTTTACGGAATTCCTCCGTCCGTATCTGCCGGAAGTTCTGGACAGCGCCACCTACTTGGGCGAGCTGGACTTCCTGATGGCAAAGGCCCAGACGGCGCTGGATTTCATCGCCGGCATGCCGGTTATATCGTCGGACAGCAGCCTGAGCCTCAGGAAGGCGCGGCATCCGCTGCTGGAAAGGGCCCTTCAGCGGGAAGGGAAAGCCATAGTTCCCCTTACCGTAACGCTTACTCCGGCCAAACGCATACTGCTCATCTCCGGTCCGAACGCCGGCGGCAAGTCGGTGTGTCTCAAGACGGTAGGCCTGCTGCAGTACATGTTCCAATGGGGTATGCTCATTCCCACTTCAGAGACATCCGAGCTGCCGGTGTTCGACCGTATCGCCGTCAGTATCGGCGACGACCAGTCGCTGGAAAACGACCTCAGCACCTACAGTTCATTCCTCTCCGACATGCGTGAGATGCTGGCGGCCGCAGATGAAAAGACCCTTGTGCTGATAGACGAATTCGGCTCGGGCACTGAGCCTGCTGCCGGAGGATCCATAGCCGAGGCCATTCTGGCAGAAATCGACCGCAGGGGCGTGTGGGGCGTAATTACCACTCATTATACCAACCTGAAGCTCTATGCCTCGGGGGCCGACACCCATGTGGTCAACGGCGCCATGCTGTACGACTCGTCCAAGATCGCTCCCATGTTTGCCCTGGAGATTGGCCTGCCCGGCAATTCCTTCGCCTTTGAACTGGCTCGCAAGATGCGCCTGCCGGAGAGCATAGTGAAGGATGCGGAGACGCGCGCCGGTGAGGAGTTTGTGGGGATAGAGCGCAACCTCCGGAAAATTGCCCGCAACCGGCGTCAGCTGGACGAACGGCTTCAGAAGATAAAGCACACCGACAAGGCGCTGGAGGGCCTCACGGAGCGCTACCAGCAGGAGCTGGAAGACATTCGCCGTCAGCGTAAGGATATCCTGGACGAGGCCAGAAAGGAGGCCGAGCAGATAGTAAAGGGCGCCGGAGCCCAGGTGGAGAAGACAATACGGGTTATTAAAGAATCGCAGGCCGACAAGGAGCAAACCAAAGTCGCCCGGGCCGAACTTCAGGGCTTTATTGGTGCCCTGGAGGCGCGCAAGTCCAGGCAGCAGAAAGCCCGCGACGAATACATAGACCGGAAAATCACCAAGCTGGAGCAGCGCAAGAAAAAGGAAGAGGCCGCGCCCAAGCCTGCTGTGCCCAAGACGGAACCGTTCAAGGTGGGCGAGAAGGTAAAGGTGAAGAGCAACGGGCTGGTGGGCGAAGTCACGCGGGTGAACGGAAAGACCGTGACCATCTCCGTTGGCAATATCTCCAGCACCATGAAGGCCGACGGGCTGGAGCGTATCTCCTCCAACGAGTTCCGGGAGCTGTCCCGCAAGTCCTTCAAGCCGGTGCAGCAGCGCGTGGACGCATCCATAAACGCCCGTAAACTGAATTTCCGGCCGGAGCTGGATATACGCGGCGAGCGCCTTTCGGACGCCCTGGACATAGTGACGCACTATATAGACGACGCCATCATGCTGAATATCGGCGAGGTGCGCATCATCCACGGCAAAGGCACCGGCGTGCTGCACGAAGAAATACAGAAATATCTCCGGACCATCCCGGGAATAGCGCGCGTCAGCGATGAGGACGTACGCATCGGCGGTTCGGGAGTAACCATAGTGACACTGGAATGAATGACCCTCATTTTTACTGCGTAATCATGGCGGGAGGCCTGGGCACGCGCTTCTGGCCTGTGAGCCGGGACGCCAAGCCCAAGCAGTTCCTTAACTTCACCAAGTCGGGGAAATCTTTTCTGCGGCTTGCATGGGAACGGGCTCTCGGCATAGTGCCGCAGGAGAACATAATTGTCGTTTCTCTGGAGCGATACAGGGACCTTGTGCTGGCGGAGGTGCCCGAGCTGGAGGAGCGCAACTTTCTTATGGAGCCTTGCAACCGCAATACTGCATCCTGTATCGCTTACGCATGCTATTCTATACTTAAGAGAGACCGGGACGCGGTGGTGCTGACCATGCCGTCCGACCAGGTTATAGACGGTCCTGATCTTTTCCGGGAGACCGTTCTCTCTGGAATGGATTATGCGGCAGAAAACGACGTCCTGCTTACCCTTGGGGTGCTGCCCCGCCGGGCCGACCCCAACTTCGGATATATCCAGATGGACGGCCCTATGACAGGGGGCGGCCCCGTGAAGGTAAAGACGTTCACGGAAAAGCCCAGCAAGGAACTGGCTCAGGTATTCATAGATAGCGGCGAGTTCCTGTGGAACGCCGGTATCTTTATCTGGAAGGCATCGGTAATTGCCGAGGACATAGAGCGTTACGCCCCCGAGGTTGCGGCTCACTGGAACGGTTGGGAGCAGTATATCGCCTCTTCTTACGAGCGCGAATACCTGGAGCGCATTTATCCCGACATGCCACGCACTTCCATAGACTACGCTGTGCTGGAGAAATCGGACAGGGTGATGACCATCCCCGCCCTTTTCGACTGGAACGACCTTGGCAACTGGGATTCGCTCTTTGAGTACTTCCTTTCCGACGATAAGGGCAACGCCCTGAAAATCAACGGCTCCAGCCTGCTGGATAATATTGAGGGCTCCCTGGTGTATTCTCCACGTAAAGACAGGATAGTGGCGCTCAGGGGCCTGAAGGACTACATAGTAATAGACGGCAACGAGGTGCTGATGATATGCCCCCGCGACGAGGTTAAAGACCTTATAGCGGAACTCTCGCTGCCTGAGTATGAAAAATACAGATAGTTATGAATAAATATCTCGAAAGGCGCAACCGGCTGCGCTCGCTGCTGCAAGGCGAAAAAGGACTGGTGGTTTTTCTGGGAAACGTAGATTCTGCGGCCCAGTATCGCGATAACGCGTACAAGTGGCGCCAGGACAGCAACTGGTTGTATTACTTCGGCATAGACGAGCCGCGTTTTGCCGCCGTAATGGACCTGGAATCGGGTTCCGAGACCGTATATGCAGACGACTACGGGATTGACGATATAATCTGGACGGGTCCCATGCCCACCGTGGCTTCGCTGGCAGAAGGGGCAGGAGTAAGCTGCAGCGCCCCTTATGCTGCATTCGACAGGGATGTGGCCGCCGCAATTGCTGCTGGCCGCAAGGTTCACTGGCTGCCGGTTTCCAGGTGGTACAACGCTGTGAAGATCGGCTCGCTGGTGGGTATTGCTCCCGCAGACTGCTACAGCGTTGGCAAGAAGGGCTGCCCGTACGCCTCCGAGCCGCTGGTGCGTGCCGTGGTGCAGATGCGGCTGGTCAAGGATGCCGGAGAGATAGAATCGCTGGACCAGGTTGCAGAGATAGGTTATGCCATGCACACCGCAGCCCGCAAGGGCATACGTCTCGGGCGTATCGAGCAGGAGATAGTGGGGGACATGGAGGGCGTTACCCTGTCTTACGGCTGGGGAACTTCTTTCGCAACCATTCTCACTCAGCACGGAGAGATATTCCATTGCCATTCGCACGCCTGCCCGGTGGAGCCGGGGCGCCTTCTGCTGGTGGATGCCGGTGCCGAAAGCAATGAGCATTATGCTTCGGACCACACACGCACCTATCCTTCCGGAGGCCGTTACACGCCCCGCCAGCGGGATATCTATCAGATTGTCTATGAGTGCAATGAGCTCGCGTTCGACATGACGGCGCCGGGCGTTGCATACAGGGACGTGCATCTTGCGGTAGCGCGTCATATGTTGGACCGCCTTGGGCAGCTTGGGCTGGTTCGCGGCGACTTGGACGCCATGGTTGCAGATGGTATAGCCGGCCTTTTCATGCCTCACGGGCTGGGGCACAACATGGGCCTGGACGTGCACGACATGGAAGACCTGGGCGAGAACCTTGTGGGATATGACGATGACCAGGTGCGCTCTTCGCAACTGGGACTCGGGAGCCTGCGAATGGCGCGGCGACTGGTCCCGGGTAACGTGATTACGGATGAACCGGGAATCTACTTCATCCCGGCACTCATCGCCCAGTGGAAGGCCGGGGGCACCGACAAGGGGCGCGTGTGCTACGACAAGCTGGAGCAGTATCTGGATTTCGGCGGCATTCGTCTTGAGGACGATGTGCTGGTTACAGCGGACGGAGCGCGCAGGTTGGGCTCAAGGCGCTTGCCTATAGCTCCGGACGAAGTTGAACAGGCAATGGCGGAGGACTAGGATATGGGACTTCTTGATAAGAAAGTTGTTTTGGTGACGGGCGGTTCCAGGGGAATCGGCCTCACCATAGTGCGCCGTTTCCTGGAGGAAGGGGCGAGCGTTGCGTTCACTTGCAGGCATTTGCCGGAGGGGCTCTTGGACGAGCTTTCCAAGCTTGGACCTGTGTGCGCTTTCGAGTCGGATGCTACCGATTTCGCGGCGGCTCATAAGGTGGTGGATTCCGTGATGGAGCGCTTCGGGCGTATAGACGTACTGTTGTGTAATGCCGGCATCAACCGGGATACTCTGCTGGTGCGTATGACCGAAGATATTTTCGATGAGGTTATTACGAATAATTTGAAGTCGGCTTTCAATTATACCCAGGCGGTCAGCGGAATAATGGCCCGCCAGCGCTACGGGAGCATTATTTTCATGGGTTCGTCTGCTGGCTTGCATGGAAATCCCGGTCAGACCAATTACGCCGCCTCCAAAGGAGGATTGGTGGGCTTGGCAAAATCTACAGCCAAGGAGCTCGGGAGCCGCGGAGTGCGTGCCAATGTTCTGGCTCCGGGTTTCATAAATGCCGGCTTGCTGGATTCCCTGAGCGACAAGCTCAAGGAGTATTGGCTTAATTACATCCCCTTGCACCGATGGGGCACCAAGGATGAGGTTGCGGGTGTTGCGCTGTTCCTTGCGAGCGACCTTTCTACCTATGTAACCTCGCAGGTTATCGACTGTTGCGGAGGACTTACGAGTTAGCCTGATTATGGACCCTAGACTTAAACGACTTGACTTCACGACTTTGGCGCTCTCGGTTTCAGATTTCCTGATGCCGAGGGTTTGTATATGCTGCGGCCGGCAGCTGCTGGCCGGGGAGAGGCATATCTGTGATGTATGCCTGGCCGATATGCCTTTTACGCATTTTGAGGGCATGGTGCACAATCCCATGGCGGATATGTTCAATGCCAGGGTTGAGGCGGCGGCGTACGAAAGGGCGTACGCGCTGTTCTATTATACGGAGGAGTATCGAAGTATAACCCGCGCACTTAAGTACCGCCGGAATATCAGCGCAGGCAAGTGGTTTGCGCGTATTTTGGGGGAGAGGCTGAGGGTTTCCGGGGAGAGTTTCGATCTGGTGTGTCCGGTTCCGCTGCATTGGACGCGGCAGTTTTCGCGTGGGTATAATCAGGCGGAGGTTATCGGGCGAGAGGTTGCTGCCGTGCTTGGGGTTCCGTTCGAGCCGCGGCTGCTGCGTCGTGTTCGGCGGACAGGGACGCAGACTAAGCTGTCGGCGGAGGAGCGGGAGAGGAATATCGCCGGGGCGTTTGAGGTTCGCCGCAGACTCGTTCAGCCTTCGGGCAGTCGGGGCGGAAAACCTTCCGCTCCCGACCGCCACTCCGGCTTCAAGGGTCTGCGGATCCTGATCATCGACGATGTATTTACCACAGGCGCGACCGTGGCGGCGTGCGATGCGGCACTGCGGGAGGCGTTCGGGCCGGAAGTTCGCATCAGCGTTGCCACCCTTGCGTTCGCAGAGTGAATAATTATTGCTATCTTTCGACATGAAACGACTCTTTCTTTGCATCGGCCTGATTTGGGCCGCTCTCGCCTCTGCCCAGGAGAGGCAATATCTATGGCCCTCGACGGCTGTAATGCCCGATTTCCAGGAGCATCAGATTGCAGAAATGACGAACAAGGTTGGGGCGCCGGGCTTCAAACCGGAGGAGAACCGTATAGCCTTCCTTGATTGGTATGAGGCTCCTGAGCATCCTAACGGAGGCTGCATGATTCTGATTTCTGGCGGGTCGTACAAGAACTGCTGCGACATAAAGCCTGTTGCGCTGTGGCGGAAGACATTCACAGAGTTGGGCTTCCAATGCGTGAACCTGGTGTACCGTACGCCGCGTCCGGAGGGGCTTCCCATATATCAGACTGCGTGGGAAGACGGTCAGAGGGCGGTGCGTCTGGTACGCAGCCAGGCAGCCGCAAGGGGTTTTGATCCGGAGAAGATAGGTACCGTGTCCATGTCGGCCGGCAGCCACCTGGCGCTCATGCTTGCTACAGGTTCCCTCACGCGTTCGTACGTGCCGATCGACAAACTCGACTCGCTGCCCTGCCACATCAACTGGGCCGTAGTGCATGCTCCGGCGTACGTTACGACGGACGGAGAAACCGGCACCCGTGCACTCAGGGCGGGCTATGGCACGGACGTCGGCATCAGCAGCGTCTTCCCTTTCGACAAGAATACCTGTCCCATGGTCCTGCTGCACGGCGGCAAGGATCCCTATACGCCTTTCGGTTCTACGCTGGTGTACAGGCAGTTACGACGCATGGGAGTACCGGCGGAGATACATCTCTATCCGGACAAGGGGCATGCTGTCCTGGGCCTGGACAGGGCCGTGGAATTCATGCGTCAGATGGGCTTTATCGGGGCGCTTGAACCGGAAGTCCCGCTTATGGACAGGTACGCCTCGGACGATGCAAGGGCGTCGTACAAGAAGGAGCCGGTCTGGCCGGAAGGCAAGATGCCCGATACCCGCGAGGGTCAGTGTGAGCCCTATCTGGAGTGGCATTTTCCTAAGGTGTTGAAGACAAAGGCGATACAGATTATTTATTCCGGCGGCGGTTATAACCGGAATAATCCGGACGGCTACGAGGTTGCTCCGGCGCGGCGCTACCTCAACGATAAGGGGGTGACCGTGGTTACCATGAAGTATCGCACCCCGCGCCCGGAGGGCCTTTCAAAGCATACTACGGCTTGGGAGGATCTGCAGAGGGCAATACGCGTTGTGCGCAGTCAGGCGGCAGGATACGGACTTGATCCCGACCGTATAGGTATCATGGGCGGATCGGCAGGCGGCCACCTCACCTTGATGGGGGCAACATCGGCGCTGCATCAATCCTACCTGCCCATAGACGATCTGGACAAGCTTTCCTGCAAAGTGCAATGGGGCATCGCCATTTATCCTGCGTATGCACTTACGGACGGAATTAACGGACATAACAGTGGCGGAGGCAATTCCGACGATGCGATTCTGGTTCCGGAATTCTCCTTTGATCTGGATACGGCTCCGCTGCTGATGGTACACGGTGATGCCGACGGCTACTCCGCCATGGCGTCCGTTAAGGTATGGGAAAAGCAGTGCGCCATGGGTGTCCAGAGCGAGGTCCACACCCTGGCAACGCGCCCCCACACTTTCCAGAAAAAAGCTTCTCCTGGTACCGGCAGCTACACTTATCTGGACCGCATCTGGGAATTCCTCACAGACAAGGGCTTCAACAAGTAAATTATTTTTGCGGATTCTGCGAAAAGCCTTATATTTGCAGTCCCGTTTGACACGACGTGGTGAGATTGGAGAGGTGGGTGAGTGGCTGAAACCACCGGTTTGCTAAACCGACGTACGGGTCATTCCGTACCACGAGTTCGAATCTCGTCCTCTCCGCGCAATGCAATCAGCAAAAGGTGCCGCACGAAAGTGCGGCATTTTTGCGTTCTGGTGCGGCCGTCACAAGCTCGCTTGTGTAAGGCTGTGCCGGGGCGCAAAAAGTGGCGTCTACCGCCACACCTTCTTGCTGATTGCTCACGGACAGCCCGAGAAAAGCGAGGCGCAGCCGAGCTAATCTCGTCCCCCACCAGCCCATCATTAAAGAATTGTTGTCACATTTCTTTAATAACCTTTAAGAATTGTAAATATATGCACGGAGGCTTCTGGAATCTGTTGTATAGTCAGTTTCTCTGGTTATATTTGCGTGTACAGTATTAATTCTATAACTAACCAAAACCGATTATGAAAGATTCTGAAAAAACGGCTAAAGGGTTATTCCCAATTGAGATTAACGAGGTAGAGGACAAGATTGCTGTAATCCGTGGCGTCCCTGTGATTGCCGACGCGGATGTTGCCGCGCTGTATGGTGTAGAGACGAAACGTGTGAACGGGGCTGTTATCAATAACCCCGAAAAGTTTCCATTACACTATATGTTTGAACTGACAGAGAGCGAATTACATGATTTGCGGACGAAAATTTCGTCCACAAATGTATCTTTGATGAACCGCAATCCAACGAAGGTTTTCACTGAGCGAGGCCTATATATGTTGGCTACCATTCTTCACGGCGAACGTGCCCGAGCGGTGACTTTTGCTATCATTGAGACCTTTTACAAGGTCCGCATCCTCAAACGAGAGTTAGTGGAATTGCACAAGGAGAATGATAAATCAGTACAGGAGCAAAAGATGAAGCACTTCGGAGAAGTCCTTTCAGACATCGTGATGCCGGATCTGGAAACATCTGAAACAGAATCCTCTTTGGAACTCAATTTCATCATAGGAAAACTGAAGCACTCGGTCAAGCGAGTACGAAAGAAATAATCAGAGCGCCTACATTTTGATGGCATTAAGCTTGCATAATGATTGCAAATGACTATATTTGCGAAAAAGAAGACATTATGGCACAGACAGCAATGACCATCCGTATGGATAATGACCTCAAAGTGCAGTTCGATGCACTTTGCAACGAATTTGGAATGAGCACTAATACTGCATTTAACATCTTCGCCAGAGCCGTTGTGCGGAAGCGCAGGATACCCTTTGCTATCGAGGCCCCGGCAAAAGAAGACGTCGTGAACAAAGGAAAGGCGGCCTTCGACGAGCTGCGCCGCATTGCAGCAGAGAACGGTCTCTCCGGAATGAGCCTTGAGGAGATCAATAAAGAAATCGCCTTGGCGAGGGAGGGCAACTAATGGTAACGGGAAACACGAAGCACTTCCCCGCCACGCCCATTGTAGTTACGCCTGCAGAATTGCTCAGAATTCTTGATGCGATGGAATTGGGCAAGTAAGGAACAACGCAAGGATTACTAACATTTCTTACTAACAAGATTACTAACAGAATCGCTTAGTACAGTTAACGACCGCCTAGGATAGACTCAGACGGTCGTCTTTTTGTAAATTATTATAAATCAAGACGATTTGTGATGTTTTAATATGGTCTGAAAAACCGCCACTAGAGTCGTCCTCTCCGCTTTTTTTAAAGCTAAAAACCCCATCTGAATATACTCAGATGGGGTTTTTCTTGTGTTGAGTTCAAAAAAGTTGCACCAAAATTGCACCGATAGCCACGACCAGCTGCTCCACCATTTCTCCGCTTATCCTGGCGTCCCGGCCCACCACTACCTTATAGCGATCGCCGAACGGAGCCTTGCGCTGACGGAGGCAATGGCAATATGCATAAGTGAATTTGACAATATCTACAGGGGTGAGGTTGTCGCCCGTGGGGCCTCCGATAGTGCCCCTGATACCGGAGATTGATTTTATCAGTGCCATAAAGTTAGTTATTTCTTGTACAAAATAGTGAATTTTGTTTAACTTTACAACCACTCCCCCAACGAAAGCTACCTGCTCGGGCAGTTCTTCGGAGGCATGGAAAGCATCGCACTGTTCTACAATTATTGGCAGAAGAACTAATGTCCGCAAAGTTCAAATTACCACACTGGGTGCTGCCGGTCATCATCGCCCTCCCGATGTTGGCCGGAGCCAACGGCGGCGGGAGCAAGAACGTGAGCACCTCCGCCGCCCGCGAGGCATTCCAGGCCGGTAATTATGAATTGATGTACAGCGAGTTGGAGAATCTCAAGCGCAATCTCGGCCAGGACACCCTCAGACTCAAATACGCCGACGCCCTGCTGCTGCAAAGCCAGGCGGCGGAGGCCCAGGGAGACACTCTTTCCAGCTATGAGCTTCTGAAGCGCTATCTTTCGCTCTCCGATTCGGTCGAGGACAGTCACTACAGGTTCGGTTTCGGCTTGTTCGTGATTCTTATTGTCCTTATCGTCCTGATAGTCAACATAATATCTTCCAGAGAGGTCATCCTCCGCAAAAACGAATCCCTGTCCAAGCTGGTGGCCGAAAATACGGCCTACAAAGAAAAGGAATCGAAGGAAACGGCCGAAATGCCGGAACAGACTCCCACGGACATCCAGGAAATGGATTCGGAGCATCTATATCTGTTCTTGAGCAAGGCTATAACCAAGAAAAAGCTTTACCTTAACCCTACATTCGGCCGTCAGACACTCATGGACGACTACTCCCTGAGCAAGGAAAAAATAGGAAGGGCTTTCTCAGTATACGGGACATCACTTCCCCAGTTCATCAACCTGTGCCGCCTGGATTACGCCTGCAGCCTCATGAAAAACGAGCGCGACATGAGCGTCACAGACATAGCCGCCGCATCCGGGTTCACCACACGTGAATCCTTCAGCCGGAGCTTCAAGCAGCAATATGCCCTCACGCCCACAGAATACAAGGAAAACCTTGATATTCAAGGCTAAACTCTAAGCGGGCAGACAAATTATCACCACTCTTCAGACAAATGGTTGGCATAAGTTTTTTGCCAGCTTTCAAATTATTTTCTACTTTTGGAAGTTTTTCAAAACGAAACATACCAAAATATTAATAACAACTTATGACAACTAAGTACATCTCACCCACTACACGCATCATCTGGCTCGCCCTGCATGGCATGCTGATGGATTCGGGGATCAACCCCCAGAGCACGGAAACCTATGACGTTATAGACGATTCAGACAATTGGTTTTAAGGCTATGAAGAAGACATTTAAATTCATCGGCCTTCTTGCAATGGCCGCAGTTCTTTTCTCATGTGAAAAGAAAGTCGATCCCACGGTTGACACTCCCAAAGACCCTGAACAGCAGGGCGTTGATCTCTCCAAGTACAACCCTGACGAGTATCTCGTGAGTTTCGGTGCCACCATCGAGGCCCCGCAGACCAAGGCGACGATT
>CAMYYI010000023.1 GCA_947303465.1 uncultured Bacteroidales bacterium | reverse complement strand
ACTAATTCCTAAAAGAATTAACGCTCTCGTTTGTTCTCGGTACTTGCTTGTACTTATCTTTTCAATATTATCAATGAACTGTATCAAACCCTGCTTCCTCAGAAGCGGGATGCAAAGGTAGTAATTATTTTTTGACCTGCAAGAGTTTTTTTAACTTTTTTTAATTTCTCTCCAGGCAAAGGCGATATATGCCGCCAGAAGTACAGAACCTATGGCCATAAACACCCACTGATTCACGGCCAGAGCAGGCTGTCCAAGCGCATTCATGAATGCAAAAATACCCATTGCAAAGGCGCTGAAGCCCAGAATCGACTTCATGTCATAAGGAACCGGGTAATATTTGCGTCCCAGCAGCCAGCTCAGCACCATGGCGGTGCCATATCCGGCAAAACCGCCCCAGGCGCATGCCCAGTAGCCGATTCGCGGCACGAAGATGACATTCACGGCAATCATTACCACAGCACCTATGGCGCTCATGACCGCCCCCCACCATGTCCTGTCTGTAAGTTTGTACCAGAAAGAAAGGTTGAAGTACACCCCCATGAAGACCTCTGCCGCCATCACCACAGGCACCACCCCAAGGCCCTCCCAGTATTCCGGCTGAATGAAATGGCGCAGGACGGGCATATAAACCACAACCGCCAGGAAGGCGAGCAGGGTGAAGATAATAAAGTACTTCATGCCGTCCGCAAGCGTCTCGGGACTGTTCTTGTCACGGCTGGAATTAAAGACTATAGGTTCATAGGCATAGCGGAAGGCCTGGGTAAGCAAGGCTATAATCATAGCTATCTTGACACAGGCTCCATAAATACCCAGCTGGACAAAACCCTCCTCTCCCGGCATAAGCTTGGGGAAAAGAATCTTATCTGCCACCTGGTTGAGTATGCCGACCAGACTGAGAAGCATAAGGGGCCAGGTGTACTCCAGCATACGTTTTGCCAGAGGTCCGTCAAACCGCACACCAAGCCCTCGCAGCTCCGGAATGAATCCGAGGGTCACCAGGGCCGTACATGCCAGATTGGCAAAGAAAATGAAGCCTACACCGCTGTCAAAGCGCTGGTATGCCGCCTCCAGTCCCGGATGTGAGCCGAACAGGGACGGCAGCACCAGGAATATGATCAGATTGAGAAGGATGTTCGGGATTATGAAGGCGAACTTCAGAATCATGAACTTAAGCGGCCTGCCCTCAAGCCTCAGCTTGGAGAACATGATGGCCTGAAAGGCATCCAGGCCGACGATTACGGCCATGCACCCAACGTATTCCGGATGTTCGGTATAGCCCATAGCCCCGGAAACAGGACCCAGGAATGCCAGCACAAGCACCACGAACAGCAGCGCAACACCTCCCACCATCTTAAGGGAAGTACCATACACCGTGCGCCTGTCTTCCCCATCCTTATTGGAGAAACGGAACATGGTGGTCTCCATGCCAAAGGTCAGCAGGGCCAGCAGAAGGGCCGTGTAGGCATAGAGGTTGGTCACGATACCGTACCCCCCGCTCGAAGCCGCTATCTTGTATGTATATAACGGAACAAGCAGATAGTTCAGAAATCTGCCGACTATGCTGCTCAGGCCGTATACGGCCGTATCTTTTGCCAGAGACTTGAGATTCATCGTCTATCAGTCGAGTTTTCGATAGTTCACTCCAAGTTTATCCAGAATGGGGAATTCGTGCGCCGCAAGGGCGGAAGTAAAGCGCTCAAAGTCCTTTTTCTCCGGCGTACACCACTGCACTTCGGATATGGCCAGAGCCCGGGGGAAGAACATATATTCCAGATAATCAGGCTCGGCGATGTACTCAGTCCACATGTTGCACTGAACGCCAAGGATGTGCTTCTGCGCCTCTGCCGGAATCTCCGCAAGAGGTTCGTAGCCGTAAACCTTGTCCAGCGACAGCGGATTATCTATCCATTCCTTGTTTTCTGACCACTGATGGGTAATACTGAACGGCTCCTTGACCAGGTCGTTTCCCTGGACATAGTCGAAGTAGCAGTAAGTCGTAGGTGACATGATCACGTCGTAGCCCATGGAAGCGGCCTTTATGCCCCCGGCCGTGCCCCTCCAGCTCATCACAGTGGCGCCCTCGGCCAGATCTCCCTCCAATATCTCGTCCCAGCCGATTATCTTCTTGCCCTTAGTGGCAAGGAACTTCTGCATACGGGCGGTCACATAGTTCTGCAGGCGGGCCTCGGCGGAAACGCCGTCCTTGTCTTTAAGCCCGAGTTCCCTGATCTTCCTCTGGCAGTCGGGGTCGGTCTTCCACTCGTCACGCGGGCACTCATCGCCCCCTATGTGAATGTACTCGCCCGGGAAGATGTCGGCAACTTCGCCCAGCACGTCCTCAAGGAAGCACAAGGTCTTCTCTTTGCCTACGTTAAGCACCTGCTTGGAAACTCCCCAGATAGTCCAGACCTCGTACGGCTGCGGCTGGCTGCCCTTGCAACCGAACTCGGGATAGGCAGCCAGGGCCGCCTGCATGTGGCCCGGGAGGTCGATTTCCGGAATGATGGTAATGCCGCGCGCATCTGCATATTCGAGGATGTCGCGAATCTCGTCCCTGGTATAGAATCCGCCGTATTCTATACCGTCGTTGCTCTCCCAGTCGCCTCCGATCATGGTGCCTGTACGCCATGCACCTACCTCAGTGAGGCGAGGATACCCGTCGAGCTCTATGCGCCAGCCCTGATCCTCGGTGAGGTGCCAGTGGAAGCGGTTGAACTTGAAAACGGACATGACGTCGAGTAATTTCTTAATCTCCTCGCGGCTGAAGAAATGGCGGCAGCAGTCGAGATGGAATCCGCGGTATGCAAAACGGGGGGCGTCCTCAATCTCGCAGCAAGGTACGCGCCAGTCCGCCCTGCTGTCAGGCTCAGTGCCGTAAATGGACACGGGCAGCATCTGACGAAGGGTCTGCAGGGAATAGAAGAAACCATTGAAATCGGACGCACGCACAACTGCCGACTTGGGAGTAATGCTGATGCGATAGCCTTCGGGAGCCACGGAGTCATCCTTCAGGAAGCAGAGGCCCTTGTCGGCGCCGGCACCCGTAGTCACGTAACTCTTTTTCCCGCTTACCTTGGTAAGGCACCCGGAAAACTGCTCTACCGCAAAGCGGCTCAGGGAATCGACTGAAGGATCACAACAGATGGCGATGCCCTTAAAGTCAATCGCGCCTTTTCCCATCTCGAGACTTCTGGGAGCAGGGACTATCTGAGGCGCTTCAAGTTTTGCGCTGCAGGCTGCAAACACTGTCATAAGTGCTGCAAAAAATACCAGTTTCCTCATAACCGACTATTATTCTGCTACTATATCCCAGCCCCACGGATCCAGAGTACGGCCGTCTGATAGTTCCACCGTGTCCTCGGAAAGATTGGCCCAAACGCTGACGCTGTTGCCCTTGACGGAGCGACGGAAAGCGAACACTCCTTCGGGAACATTGTATATGTACTTCAGGGCGCCGCCTTTCTCACCTGCAGCAAGGGCCGGATTATTATGCTTAAGCATACAAAGGTTATACCAGAAGCCGGTACACTCGTTGGGACTCCAGTCTTCTATGGGGTCTTTCTCAAAGAAAGCCAGGCGGCGCTTGAGACCAATCTCCTGCCCGGTGTAAATCAGCGGCTGGCTCTTGGGCAGGGTGAAGCAGAGCACGGCCATTACGTCTGCGGCAGCCCCCATACGTTCAAATTCGGTTCCGGCCCAGGAATTCTCATCATGGTTCGATGTAAAAGTGAGACGGAAAGCGCCCGGGGGCGTATTTTCCCCGTCTTTATCCAGATAGGCCTTCAAGTCTGCCGGGCCCTTGTCGCCCTGGGCTATGTCATTCATCAGATGGTGGAGTTCCCAGGCATAGGTTGCGTCGAAAGAGGTAGCAGGGTCGCTGAGTTCCGGTTTCTCGGCCTCTGCCAGCAGGTAAACATCCGGATAGTCCCTCCTGATGCCGGGCAGTACGCTTAGCCAGAACCTGGCAGGCATTTCGCCCGCGGCATCGCAGCGGAATCCGTCCACTCCCCTGTCGAGCCAGAAACGCATGCAGCTGTCCTGCGCCGCCCATACAGCCTCGTTTTCGTAATTCAGGCTGCGGGTATCGGTCCAGTCATACTCCCAGATGGCGTTGCCAAGGGAATCCCTTTCGTAGAAATCTGCAGGACGTCCTTCCATCCATACATGGTCGGGAGCCGTCTGGTTGGCCACCCAGTCCAGAATCACCTTGAAGCCCTCCTTATGGGCGGCGTCCAGCAATTCGTCGAAGTCCTGCATGGTTCCAAACTCCGGATTCACCTCGCAGTAATCGGAAATGGCATAGTATGAGCCGAGGGAGCCCTTACGCTCCACTTCGCCTATCTTGTACATTGGCATGAGCCAGAGCACGTCCACTCCGAGTTCTTTCAGGCGCGGCAGCTGAGCCTCAACGCCTTTGAAAGTCCCCTCCGGAGAATACTGGCGAATGTTAACCTCATACACAACGCTGTCGTAAGTCCATGCGGGATGGAGGCTGGCAGCCGGCTTGCAGCACACCAAAGCAAGAATGGCTGCAACTACAATCAAGATTCTTTTCATGGGAAACTATTTCTTTATTTCGTCCGGTCTGCGGTAATTGTACCCGAGCTTTTCGAGTATTGCCAGCTCGTGTCCGTCCAGGTCCAGGAGGAAGCGGTCGTAATCCTTGTTTTCGGGCTTACACCACTGAACTTCGCTGAGAGCCAGCAGACGCGGCAGAAGCATGTATTCAAGGTACTCGTTGGTACCTATGAACTCTGTCCAGAGATTGCCCTGCACCCCCAGGATATGATGTACGGAATCCGGATCCATACCATCATACGGCTCATAATGATACAGCTTGGTAAGAGTCACTGCCCGCTCAGGCTTCTGCGTGATGCAGTAAGGCTCGCTTTCCAGGTCGGTGGACTGGCAGTGGTCCAGATAGCAGTAAATATTGGGCGACATGATTACATCGTAGCCCATGCTTGCAGCCTTGATTCCGCCCTTGGTGCCGCGCCAGCTCATCACAGTGGCACCTTCAGCCAGCTCGCCCTCCAGTATCTCGTCCCAGCCTATGATTTTCTTGCCCTTGGTTGCCAGGAACTTCTGCATGCGGGCGGTCACATAATTCTGCAGGCGTGCCTCTGCGGAAGCGTTTTCGTCGCTCACCAGACCCAGTTCCTTAATTTTGGCCTGGCAGTCGGGATCCGTCTTCCACTCGTCCCGCGGACATTCGTCTCCGCCTATGTTGAAGTACTCTCCGGGGAAGAGGTCAGCCACCTCGGAGCATACATCCTCGAGGAAGCGCATGGTCTCTTCCTTGCCCACGTTGAGCACCTGCTTGGACACGCCCCAGTAGGTAAGGACCTTGTAGGGGGCGCTGCCGGCACATCCCAGCTCGGGATAAGAAGCCAGCGCCGCAACCATGTGGCCCGGCATGTCGACTTCCGGTATGATGGTGATGCCGCGAGCCTGTGCGTAAGCCACCACGTCGCGTATCTGGTCCTTGGTGTAGTAGCCGCCGTGACGCTGCCCGTCGCTGCTGTTCAGATCCCTCTTGATGATAGTGTAATCACGGAATGCACCTATCTCCGTCAGCTTGGGGTACTTGTCTATTTCTATACGCCATCCCTGATCCTCGGTAAGATGCCAGTGAAGACGGTTCAGCTTGTACATGGCCATTACGTCGAGCACCTTTTTCACCTCTTCTACGCTGAAGAAATGGCGGCAGCAGTCCAGAAGTATGCCGCGGTAGCCGAACCGCGGAGCGTCCTCTATCTCGCAGCACGGAATGCGCCATGCGGCACCGGGGGCCGGTTCCGAGGCGTAAATTGCCGGCGGCAGCATCTGGCGTATGGTCTGAAGGGCATAATAGAATCCGTTGAAGTCGGAGGCACGTACCACGGTCGCCCGGGGTTCAACGCTGATCTTATACCCTTCCGGAGCTATGGAATCGTCCTGAAGGAAATACAGTCCCTTTATCTTCCCTTTCGCGACAGCACGCTGCAGGCCTATGGGACTGGCGACTTCCGACAGCTTGCCGCTGACCAGCGTGAGACGGTCCGCCAGCTGGCGTACGGCCCTGAGTGCGTTATGGTCCATGGCCGGGTCGCAGTTGATGGCTACGCCCTTCATATTGAAGCTGCCCTTATTCAGTTCTATTTTCTGTGGTGCGGGCACGATAGATGGGGCGGCCGTTTTTGCCGCCAGCCCGCAAACGGGCCCCAGAAGGGCTATCAGGACAAGGATTCTTTTCATTTTACAAATATAATAAATTATAATCACTTGCGAAAAGCGGCCCGGCTGAACGCCGGACCGCTTTATGTAATCTGATGTAATTCAGTAATTTACCCCAAGCAGTTCACTTGCACGAATGCGTTCACTGCGGTAGTGGCGAACATAAGGACGATGATGGCAGCCACAATGACGCCTATCACCTTGACCCTCTTGAACCACGTCTGTCCATTCCAGCCCACTGTCTGGAACATGCTCCAGAAACCATGAGTAAGGTGCAGGAACAGGGCGCCGAACCAGCAGAGGTAAAGGAGAAGCAGCCACCACTTGCCAAAGGTTGCATTGAGCAGGAGGTAAGGGTTGTTCTCAAAGGTGCCTATACCGAACATCTCGGGAAGCTGCATCTTGGCCCAGAAGTGAGTAAGGTGATAGCAGATGAATCCGAGAATGATTATTCCGAGAACCAGCATGTTCTTGGCAGACCAGGAATCGGCTGCAGCCTTGCTGGAGACCTCATAGCGCTTGTAACCTCCGCGGGCACGAAGGTTCTGGATGGTAAGCCAGATACCGTAAAGGATGTGCACGAAGAAGCCGAGCGCAAGGACGGGCACCATGATGGAGATGATGGGGGTGGACATGAAGTCGCAGCCCAGTTTGAAGAGGCCGTCTCCCTTGGTGAACAGGTCTGCATCAGCGGCCGCAATACCATATTTGCCGGTAAATGAATCTATTACAGAAAAGAAGTTGATGGTGGCGTGAAGAAGAAGGAAAATCACAAGAAAAGCCCCGCTTACCGCCTGGATGAACTTCTTGCCGATAGAAGAATTGAATATGAACATAGATTAAACGTTTCGTCAATACAATATGCAAATATAGTCCGAATCTTGCAAGATTCCAATTATCTGACGAAGGTTTTTCTCAGATAAACCGGCCTGCCATCCGAAGCCAGCCCCTCAACCGTAAGACTGTAGCTTTTTCCAGGCACCAGGGCATCAGCAGGAAGCTCGAATTTTTCTCCCGGCGCAAGGGAAACCAGCGGATTCCAGTACGGAGTTTCGCTCCCGGAGTGCACCATAGGCCATGAGCAGCCATAGAAATCATAAATGCGTACGTTGTCATCGAACAGGACCCCCGGCATATTGCCCTTGAAAGTCACCAGATTCACCACCCCGTCGAAGATTCTGTATCCCATGTTATACCGGTACGGGTACACTTCTATCGCCTTCACTATGGCAGGATCGTATGTTTCTATGAGTTTCTTGTCCGGCACGGGTACGCCGTCAATCATAACCACGGCATCGCCCCAGCGCGGGGCGCCCTCGGCGACGCTGTTCTCCATGAGCACATATATTTTGGTCACCCCGCCTGCACGGTGCCGCAGCTTCACGTCCGGAGTTATCTCCACGAAGACCTCCTCCATGGTCGGGAAGCGGGTGTAGTCATCCAGGATATAGGTAACACACTCATGTGTCTGCATGAAGTGCTCCCTGCGCATCGGGAGGGTGGCAGCCAGGGTGTCGGTCGCCCGTTCTTCAATCATAGCTGCAGTGCGTCTCAGAAGGTCGTCCTGCATACTGCGGCAAAGCTTGAGTTTGGGCAGGTCGCCCGGCCTGGGAGACAGGAACGGGGATAAGAGCTCCATGTGTGCGGTCTTGCCGCTTTCCAGCCCCTCCAGCATACACACCACATCCACGTTGCCGAATATGTTTTCCGTTTCGAAGGACGCGGTTCCGTCTTCATCGACCACTGCGGTACAGCAGTCGGTCCTGGAGCCCGGAACGGCAATCACAGCCGCCAGGTTTTCTCCCAGCACAGCATCGGCATCGGGACCGGCAACTATGGCCTTCAGCACCTCGCCGTGCGATTCCGGGCCGGCGGCACCGGGCACGAAAGTGGCGATGGAGTGATATCCAGGCGCGTTTATGGAATCGCTGCGGGTAAGGGAAATGCAACAGCTGACCAGGCTCCCCGAATTGTTTTCCAGAACTATGTCGCCAGCGGTCTGCACGGAGAAGCCATATCCAGTTTGCACGGCGGCAGTACTGCCGTATTCATCTGCATCCACTATTAGCACCCCGTCTTGCACCCTGTCGGTAGAAACCGTATTGAAAACAGACAGCACCGGGCCGCCATATCTGGCATCCGATTGGCCCGTGTACGCACACAGTCTGTAATTTCCGGTGGGGGTGGTGACTGGTATCTGCAGCGATCCGCCGCCCCTTCCCTTGCGCACATCGATACGGGTGCGGGCAGTAGAACCGTCAGCAGAAATGAGTTCGAGATACACTACGGAAGGCCCTTCAGCGCAGAATACGGAGCACCAGATCTTCTCGCCGGCCAGGTAACAGGACTTATCAGTTGCCACATATACCTGGGCGCCGGCCGTGAGGGCCGCTAATGACAGAAGCGTTATAATTATTATCCTTTTCATTATTCGTCATCGTTTGGCCACCAGGCCGGCTTTGTTTTGGTTCCTCCCCATGCACGGCAGTCAACACAGCGTTTCGGCCCCCATTTCACATTGGTGGAATCGGGTTCGTCATCATCACAAGAGACGGGAGAGTTTAACATGAAGCACCCGTCCAGATCGTAGTTGCCGTCCTCGTCGGGTTCCGGATAGAACAACAGGGATTCCGGCTTAATGGGGGGCTTATAGACATATGTGGCGTCGATGAAGATACGCTTGGCGGCCCGTTTGCAAACGCTCACGTAACCCACCACCTGCTCATCCGGATTGGTTACGCAGCTTACGTTTCCGCGCATTTCGCTGGGGGTGGGCGTAAACAGGCCTCCGGTATCGTCGGAGAGGGTCTTGAGGTTACGCATATAAGCCATGGCCGGGGCTGTCAAACCGCTTGCCTTAAGCTTTATGGAATAAAGATATGAGATCCTCGTGTCGGAACGTGGAATCGTCAGGAAATTGTTCTCTTCTATGCGGTTCTCGGATAAAGCTTCAGAAGATACCAGGGTGGGTTCCAGGGAATTACGGCTGTTCCAGCAATAGTAATAATCGCTGAATCCTATCCTGATTTCATACTTTCCGTCAACGTAGAGCAGATCCGGCTTGAAGTAAGCGTGATACTCCCAAACCTCCTCATAATCCCAGGTGAAGTTCTGGATGCTATCGCCTCCGTCCAGACTGCAGTAAATCCTGAGGTTATCCTCATCGGTTTTGTATGACAAATCTGTGATTACCGGAGCCTCGTTTACTGCGGACCACGGGGTATTGAATTCCCGGCCGTCGGTGAGTTTGATGACAAGTCGGTAGTTGGCATCTTCCTGAGCCTCACTGGTATCGACTATAAAACTGCCCGGCCTGGAAAGCACTCCGCGGAACTGCAGTCCCTGGTCATTTTCTACTGTAACGGTGCCGGTCGGCGGGGTCTTCTTTACCAGATCCGTATTAGAATTCAGCGGCATCACATAGCCGAGGTCTATACGGCTCTTATCCCCTATCAGTATATCTCCGGAGACCACCAGGCGGTCGGGCGCTTCACCGCTGATTTCCGCATCGTAGGGATATATGCATGCGGTAACGGCAAAGGCGAAGAGGATACAAAAGATATATTTTTTCATCAGAACTTCAGATTTAGGCTCAGATAAGGGACCTGCGTAGCAAAAACGGACACCATGTAACCCTGTACCACCTTGCCTCCGTTCGTGGTATAGAACACAGAGTAGGGGTTCTTACGGCCGGTAACGTTGTAGCAGCCGATGGTGGCGGACATGTGGGTAAGGGCCTTGAGATAGTGCCCCGGTTCGATGTTCAGGGCAAGATCCAGCCGGAAGTAGTCCGGAATGCGGTGCGCATTGCGCTCAGAGAACAGCAGGCGCAAAGCATCTCCGTAGTAGTACTGGCCAACTGGAACTGTAACGGGGCGGCCCGTCGAGTAATCGACGTTGACGGACAGGCTGTAACGGTGGGTGAATTTATAGTTTCCTACCAGCTTGAAGTCGTGAGGCTTGTCGAATGGAGCGTTGTACCAGTCGCCGCCGTTGATGGTCTCTACGCCCCTGTCTTCCATTTCCTTAAGAAATGCGCGCGACCATGTGTAAGATACCCATCCCGTCAGGCGGCCGGTCTGTTTGCGCAGCATGAGCTCTACTCCGTAGGCGCGTCCTGTAGTTGTTACCAGGTCGTCGGCAAGATGATCGTTCATGACAAGAACGGCGCCCGATTTATAGTCCAGATAATTGTAGCTGCGCTTGTAATAGCCCTCCAGTGAAATATCCAGGGCGTTTCCAAATACCGTCCAATACACTCCTCCTGCAGCCTGATAACCGTACTGCGGCTTGATGTCGGCGCCGCACAGTCTCCATGAATCTATGGGAGAAATTGCGGAGGTATTGGAAATAAGATGGATATACTGGGTCATGGTATTGAACCCGGCCTTCACCGACAGGTTCGGCAGAGGCGTATACTTGCTCCCTATCCTAAACTCCGGCGATCCGTAATACTTGAACGGTGACAGGACCAGGAAAGAAGAATAGCGTATGCCTGCATCTATCGAGAACGGGCTGTTCACAGGCTGCCACAAATCCCCCGCATAAACCGACGGTTCCACTCCCATCTCACGGGCCAGCTGGCTGGGCACCACCTTGGAGCGTTCACCAAACGGTGAAAGAGTACCAGGATCGAGTGCGTAAAACACGGCATCACCTCCGAACGTTATATTATGATTCCCCGTCTTCAGCTTAGCCGTAGCGCGGGTGAATCCCTGCTGAATCAAGGTGGCGAGGCTGTAAGCGCCTATGGCATTCGCAGGAGAATTATCTTCGAGGGTGTTGGAATAGCGGTCGTAACCGGCAGTGACATCCAGGTTGTTGCCCTCGCCCCACTTGTGATTCCACTTCAGGGCCGCGTCTACATTGGAGTAGCGGAACGTGGTATCGCCCCTGAAAGAGAAACCGTCGCGGGACCAGTAACCGGTAAGCTTAAGGCTGTTGCGGTCGTCGAAATGATGGGTCACACCCAGGTTGACGTCGCTGAACGAAGCCTTGCCGCCGGAATACCCGCTGTCTGCCGGCAGACGCTTGAGCAACCAGTCGGAATAGGTTGTACGTCCACCCAGCACAAAAGTGGTCTTGTTTTTTATGATAGGTCCGTCCAGTGCGATATGGCTGGTAAGCAAGCCCAGGCCTACCGATCCCCTGATGCGCTCCGGGTTGCCGTCGCGGGAACTGATATCCAGTACGGAAGAGATGCGGCCGCCGTACTCCACCGGAATTGAACTCTTGTACAGTTCAATACCGTCTACTATGTCGGTATTGAAAGCGGAGAAGATGCCGAAGAGGTGGCTGGGGTTGTAAATAGTCCCTCCGTTGAAAAGTATGAGGTTCTGGTCTGCAGATCCGCCTCTGACATTGAATCCGCTGGAGGCCTCTCCCACGCTCTTTACTCCCGGAAGAGTAAGCACCGCCTTAAGCACGTCACCCTCGCCAAAGACGGAGGGAATATGGGTAACGGTAGAGCTGTTTATCTCTTCAAGCCCCATGGCTGTCCGCCTATGCTCCGCCATGCTGTTGGCAGAAACGTATGCGCTCTTGAGGGCAGTGACCTTCTCCCGCATAACCACATCCAGCACGCCGGCATCCTTAACAATCACGCGGATATCCATGTCTTCCTTGGTGTACTCCCTGAATTTGAGGACATTATCGCCAAGAGGGAGCGTCAGTACGTATGTTCCGTCCGCTCCGGTATAACTGAATATGCGTTCTGCGGCATCGGATACCAGCACACCTCCGAGGACTTCTCCGGTGGCAACGTCACGGACAGTTCCGCTCACCTTCACCGGCCCCTCGGAAACACGTACTGTACCTATTTCGTACGTTTTGTTGCGGTAATTTGCTATCAGCTTGTCCTGCTCCAGGGCATCCAGAAGCGCCTGCCTTGTAGCGGACGGGCTCTCGGTGGCGAACCAGCCGGCAGGCAGGTCCTCGGGAGCCTTCCCCTGTACTGGTTTGCCTGCGGAGGATACAAACCTTACAGTATCCGTAACCACATTGGCCTGCTCGGGAAGATAATCCGCCATGAGGGAAGCTCTCTTGCGCTTTCCCGGATGAATCTTTTTGAATTTTCCTTTACGGATAGCGAAATAATTGTCTTGCTGGTGAAAATACGAGATAACGTCTTCGCGGTAATTGGGATCGTTATACCCTATTCCGCGCACTCCGTCATGGTTTCCAGGGTCCCTCGCAAAGAGCTTGCGTCTCTGACAATAGCATGTCTGCTGACCGTCATACAATACCTGAAAAAAACCCTCAGGCGCCGCTTCTACGCCGGCGAGCCTCAGGTTTACATAGTAAATGCCATCCTGCTCGAACCAGGGCAGCAGGTTTCCGTCAAGGGCTACGGGGGGCTCCGCCTGAGTCTGTTTAACGAGCACCTCCTGGGTATGGGAGTTGACGTTCATGTTCACGTCCTGATAGACGGTACCGTTATAGCAGAGAGTCCCGGGACGGAACTCGGGAGTGTACCAGAAATAGTGGCCGTTGAAGGAGAAATCGTAATCCGGAATCACCCGTCCCCTGTATACCGGCGACTGGGCCGAACACACCGTCCCCAACAGAATCAACAAAACCGTAACTAACCTTTGCATGGCGCAAATATGATAATAATATTGGAAATTTGGTATTTTTCCGATATTTTTGTTTGTTTTCACTGTTTAGATATGTACAAACGAGTATTACTTAAACTTAGCGGCGAGAGCCTGGGCGGCCCTTCAGGCAAAGGACTGGAGCCCGAGAGCCTCAACAGATATGCGGCAGAAATCGTAGAAGCGGTCCGGGAAGGCCGTCAGGTTGCGATAGTTAACGGCGGCGGCAACATTTTCCGCGGTCTGCAGGGAGTCGGAAAGGGCTTCGACCGCGTGACGGGAGACCGCATGGGAATGCTGGCCACAGTCATCAACTCCCTCGCCCTCGCTTGTGCAATCCGCAGCCTCGGAGTAGAAGCTGAGGTGTTTACCGCAACTCCCATGGAGCCGCACGCCCGCTATTACACCCGCGACAATGCAGTCGCGCTGCTGGAACGCGGAGGCGTGGCCCTCATCTCCGGTGGCACCGGCAACCCCTACTTCACCACCGACTCCGGAGCCGCCCTCCGTGCCCTGGAACTGGGTGCTGACGCACTTCTCAAGGGTACCCGTGTAGATGGTGTCTATACCGCAGATCCGGAAAAGGACCCCACCGCCGTCCGCTATGAGGAACTCACTTTCACCAAGGCGATGGCCGACCACCTGAAGGTAATGGACCAGACCGCATACGCCCTGTGCGAACAGGGTCCTGTCCCCATCGTGGTCTTCGACATCACCCGTCCCGGCAACCTTGCAAGGCTGCTCCGCGGCGAACCTATCGGAACAATAGTAAAAGCAGAATAATATGTTGACAGAAAGAGCAAAAGAAATTGTGAGCGGCGCTGAGAGCAAGATGCAGGACGCCGTCAGCTTCCTCGAGGAAGACCTCAAGACCTACCGCGTCGGCAAGGCCAACCCCTCCGTATTCAACGGACTGATGGTAGATTATTACGGCTCCCCGACCCCGGTGCACCAGGTGGCTTCCATCTCCGCACCGGATGCCAAGACCCTCACCCTCCAGCCCTGGGAAAAGAACATGATTCCCAAGATAGAGAAGGCCATTATGGACGCCAATCTGGGTTTCACTCCCCAGAATAACGGCGAGATTATCCGTTGCACCGTGCCCGCTCTCACCGAGGAGCGCCGCCGCGACCTCATCAAGAAGGCCAAGGCTACCGGCGAACAGACCAAGGTGACCGTGCGCAACGCACGCCGCGACGCATTCGACCTCCTGAAGAAAGCGCAGAAGAACGACGGCCTTTCAGAAGACGTAGAGAAAGAGGCCGAGGACGAGGTACAGAAACTGACCGACAAGAAGGTCAAGACGGTTGACGAAATCGTCTCCGCAAAAGAAAAGGAAATCCTTACGGTATAAAGGGAATCAGTCCCTTACCTTGCCGGAGACAAGGTAAGGGTGAAGCTGTATTCCTTAGGCTCGATCAGGTACTTCTGTATTGGAATTGCTCCCCAGGAGTCTTCACAGCCAAGTCCCATCTGACACAGGTCGCAATTGACGGCTGTAAGCCCCAGCGACCTGTTTTCTTTATGTACCAGCGGCAGCAGTTCGCGGCTGTGACGCCACTCGCCTATGCTGAGGTCCAGAGTCTGGCGGGTAAACGGAAGGGCGGAAGCCGAGAACAGTTCCGGAGATGTGATTTCCAGGCCGGTGCCGTCTGAATCGAGCAGTTTATAGCTGCGTATGCCCACATTGGTGCCATGCTCCTGAGGTCGTGCGGCACCAAAGTCGTAGCGTTCTGCTACATCCTGCACCCAACGGCCAAGGCGGGCCGCAGTCCTGCGGTCGCAATAGGTGTCGAAGGGACCCTCGCCATAGAAATCCAGCGTAGAGTACTCTCCGGGCATGGCGAACTCAACTCCGAAGCGGAAAAGAAGCGGCGCCCTTGACAGATCGCCATTGTCTTTCAGCGACATGGTCATAGTCAGCAAGCCGCCGGCGCTCGCCGTCCAACGCAGCTGCACATCGGCATATTCAAGCGGATAAGTGACACTCAGCTTAACCTCTTTACCGTCTGTTGCGGCCTTCATGTCCATGGGACGGAAGAACGGATAGAGCCATACCGCCAGTCTCTGGTTAAGCTTGGCACCCAGGTCGTTCTCGGTAACGGCACGTCCGAAACAGGGCATCAGAGGTATGCTGATCATCTCGCGGCCTGCCACTTTATAGGAACAGAGTGCGCCTGTACCCTTGTCCCAGCTTGCCTGCCATCCTTCGCCGCTCACCATGTAGGCCTCTCCGGTCTCTTCCAGGGAAGGAACAGCTTCGTTCAGGCAAGTGGGTTTGCACACCAGTTCGCGGGAGAGCGCAATCTGATCCGCCGCTACCTTGGAGCCCTTGGGGAGTATGCCGTCGTCCACCTTGAGCGAGAAGTCCAGCCATAGGGAGATGTCGTGTCCCTCAGTCTCGGGCAGCCAAAGTCCTGGAACGCTTACAGCCTCTGTCTGCTGGGGAGCGATGGCGGGCAGATTGAAGCTGCCGCTGAACAGCACCTTGCCATCCTCCACCATCTTCCAGTCGCAGGCATAACGGTCCAGGCTTATAAAGAAGTTCTCGTTGTAGATATTGACCTTGCCTGCACGGACATCATCCCTGGTAGCGCTGCAAAGTATGCTGCGATACTGGTAACGTACCTCCTCCGCACCCGGATGCGGAACCCTGTCGGGTGACACTATTCCATTGCAGTTGAAGGAGTTGTCCGTTCCGTCATAAGTATTGAAGTCGCCGCCAAAGACATAGATCCAAGACGGTTTGTCCTTATCGAGCCTTGAGCCGGCGCCGTTTGTGGCGCAAACCTTGCCCTGGGCGGGGTCGTACGGCCAACGCAACGCCTGGTCCACGAAATCCCAGATACATCCGCCCTGGTATGACGGGTATTTCCTCACCAGGTCCCAGTATTCTGCAAAGCCTCCCATGGAGTTGCCCATGGCATGGGCATACTCGCATTGAATCAGAGGCTTGGCCGGATTGTTCAGCAGATACTTCTCACACTCGCCATAGCCATAGTACATGGGGCAGAAGATATCCGAATTCGGCCCCAGGCCCGTACGTTCGTAGTGTGCAGGGCGGGAAGGATCGTATTCCTTCACCCACTTGTAGCTGTTGGTGAAGTTAGGACCGTCTCCCGCCTCGTTGCCAAGGCTCCATATTATTACTGAAGGATGGTTGATGTCGCGGTACACCATACGCTGCATACGGATCAGATGCGCCTCCTTGAAGAGAGGGTTCTTGGCAAGCGTAAGGTTCATGTAACCCATGCCGTGGGATTCGATGTCCGCTTCGTCTATCACATAGATGCCGTAACGGTCGCAGAGCTCGTACCAATAGGGGTCATTGGGATAGTGGCAGGTGCGCACTGTATTGATATTCAGCTCCTTCATGAGTTTGATATCCCGGAGCATCTCGTCCTTGCTTACATGATATGCGCCGTCCGGACTCATCTCGTGACGGTTGACGCCCTTGATCAGCACCGGCTTGCCGTTGACAAGCAGCTGGGCGTTCTTTATCTCCACGGTGCGGAAACCGACGCTCAAGATGGCCGTCTCTATCGGCTTTTTGCCGGAAGACAGACTGGTCACCTTCAGCGTATAGAGATTGGGGGATTCGGCACTCCAAAGCTCCGGATTGGCGATTTTCCCGTTCCAGCAGGCACCGCCGCCATATACTTTCTCCGTCTTGGTGAGAACCGTTCCGTTGGGAGCCGTAAGTTCGTAGAGCACCTTGGAGGCACCCTTGTCCACCGTTACGTCGAAATCAAAAGCCCCGTCCATTCCGGCACTCACGCGCACATCCAGGATGCCTCCCTTCGTGGGGCGGAAGTCCAGCTGCACGCCGCGTGCGATACCGCAGAGGCGCCAGAAGTCCTGGCATTCCAGATATGTGCCGTCGCACCAGCGCATGATTTCCAGTGCGATTACGTTGTCACCCTTCTTGACGTATGGAGTGATGTCGAATGCGGCCTCCAGCTTGCTGTCCTCGCTGTAACCGACACTCTTTCCGTTTACCCAGACCCGTACGTTGGAGGTGGCGCTGCCTATACGCAGTATGGTTCGGGACCTGACCTGCGCAGCTGTAAGGTTGAAATGCCGGCGATAACGGCCCAGATGATTCTGCTCAGTGGGCACGAAAGGCGGATTGTTCCTGTAATGGCCAGTCCATGCGTAAGGATGGTTTACGTAGATCGGGTCTCCGTATCCGTAAAGTTCCCATATCCCGGGAACGGGCATGGTTCCCCATGAGCTGTCGTCGAAGCCGGGATCGGCAAATCCCGTATCCTGATGGACTTTCTCATCCAGATTCTCATACCAGCAGAACTGCCATATACCGTCCAGGCTGAGTGACGGTGAATCCGTCTGCATGCTGGCACGCATGGGAAGGCGGTTTATCTCGTAAACGTCCGGTGACTGCCAGTCGGCCAGGACCTCAGCACTGGCGACGGAGAAGACTGCGAGGGCGCAAATTGCGCAGAGGAGGGTTCTCTTGTGTATCATATGGTCATTAGTGTTTCGTAAAATATGTCGTGTTCTTTGTCTGTCAGGAATTCGGCACTTATCGGGATATAGAAAAGGCGTTCCTGGAGTTGCTGTGGAATCTTTTTCAGGTCGCGCAGACGGAGTGCGTCTTTTTCCGTGGTGATGAATACCGCAGTGGGATTGCGTTTCATGGCGGCTTTGAACAGCCTCACGTCGCCAGCACAGTATCTGTGGTGATCCGGGAAGTGCAGCTGCTCCACTATCTTGTAGGTATCACTCAGATAACTGCGCAAGGGAGTATCATCGGCAATGCCGCTCAGGAGCACCATCTTTTTGGAATAGACATAACGGCTGTCCGCATCCGGAAACACCGGTTCCGGGTTCTCATAAGCGATACGGGAGAAGAGCAGCAGCTGGCTGCGGCCTTTGTGAACGGCCACGCAGGTGGCGGGATCGTAGGCATCGTAACCCAGGACGGCTGCCGTCTCCTGCTTCTCGGCGTCATCCAGCTCATACGGACTCTTTGTAACTATCACCACGCCGACGTCATACAGTCGCTTCTTGAGGTCGCGCAGACGGCCGGAAGGCATCAGGGAGTCGGTGGTGACCGGACGGGACCAGTCGCTCAGGACTATGTCCAGGTCTGCCTTCAACTTGCGGTACTGGTAAGCGTCATCCAGCACGATAAAGTCGGCGGCCGGGAATTCGGGGGCCTTGCACTTCTTCAGGCCGGCGGCCTTTTCCGGATGGGTGAGGATATCGCATCCCTCAACCCTGTCCTTGTCTACAGCTACGGTCACTATGGGGAATTTGCTCTTTATCTGAGCCGGTTCATCCCCGTAAACGCTGGCCGTGGCGCCTATGGGCAACTGCTGGAACCCTTTGCTGCGCCGCTTGTAGCCGCGGGAGAGCACCGCTATGTTGGAGTCGCCCCAGCGGTCGCTATGCATCAGTTCCCGCAGAATCATTTCCGTATGCGGAGTCTTACCGGTCCCACCTACAGTAATATTGCCTACGCAGATTGTGGGAACGGAAGCTTTTACGCTGTGGCGGCCGTTGCGGTAGCGCGCATTGCGGAGTGTAAGAATCAGTTTATATATCATATACGTTGCTTGTCTCCAGAGGAACATCGGCCCATCTTTCCGCTACGTAGTCGAGCGTACTGCGGATTTCGGTCGGATCTGTGGCCGTGACCAGTTTCATGCGGGTCTGCTTGAAGTCGGGCAGTCCCCTGAAGTAGCAGCTCAGGTGCCGGCGCATCTCATAGATTCCCCTCGGTTGCCCCTTGTACTGCAACGACAGGTCCAGATGACGCTTGGCCAGCTGCACCCGCTCGGCAACGCTGAGCGGAGGAAGCTGTTCTCCGGTATCCAGGTAGTGCCGTATCTCACGAAACACCCATGGGTGACCGAAAGAAGCCCGCCCTATCATTATAGCATCCACGCCGTAACGGTCGAATGCCTCTTTTGCCTTGGGGCCATCGGTGATATCGCCGTTGCCGATTATGGGGATGTGCATGCGGGGATTGTTTTTGACCTCGCCTATCAGGGTCCAGTCCGCGCTGCCCTTGTACATCTGCTGACGAGTGCGGCCGTGAATGGTAAGTGCCTGTATACCTGCGTCCTGCAGGCGCTCGGCAAGCTCTACTATTATTTTGCTGTTCTCGTCCCAGCCCAGTCGGGTCTTTACGGTGACCGGTTTGCGGACGGCTTCTACAACGGCCTTGGTTATCGCTACCATCTTGTCCGGTTCCCGCATCATGCCGCTGCCTGCGCCCCGTCCCGCAATCTTGCTTACCGGGCAGCCGAAGTTTATGTCGATAATGTCGGCGCCGTGACCTCCGGCTATCTCTGCAGCGTGGTCTGCCATCTTTGCGGCCTCCACCATGGATTCCGGAATATGGCCGTATATCTGTATGGCTACAGGGGCTTCTTCGGGAAGGGTGCGCATTTTGGCTATTGCCTTGTCGGCATCGCGGATGAGTCCGTCGGAAGGGACGAATTCCGTATAAACCATGGCTGCACCCTGCTCTTTGCAGAGGATGCGGAAGGAGACGTCGGTAACGTCCTCCATAGGCGCGAGAAACAACGGTCTGCTCCCGAATTCCAAATCTCCAATCCGCATAGTGTACAAATTTAAATAATTTTTACGAACTTTGCACCCGGAGAGATGGCCGAGTGGTCTATGGCGGCGCACTCGAAATGCGCTAAGCGGGCAAAACCTGCTTCGGGGGTTCGAATCCCTTTCTCTCCGCTCCAAGCCAGCATGCGCTGGCTTTTCGCGTCTCGAAAGGGATTCGGCGCTTCGCGCGAATCTACCACCCCCGCTGCTACGGCAGCTGTTTTCCCAAAACCCGCCAGAATTGCAAAGTGTCGGCTGGGGTCCAAAGAATGGACCGCTGCCGTCAAAAACGGCCAAAATTGCAGGCTGCGGTCCACGAATTGGACCGCTGCCGACAGTATACGATTAAGGGAGCCGAAAAACGGCACCCTTAATCATCTATAGGCGAAACTCGCTCCGGTAAATCAGGCTTACATCCTTTCCAGCGCCTTGGCCAGCACTGCGACCTGCTCGTCGGTAGTGGCCCAGCTGGTGGCGAAGCGGGTGACACAGCGCCCATCCGGAAGGGTTTCCCAGATCTCAAAGAGCACTTCGGCAGAAAGGGCCTCGAGCTGCTCGCCGGTCAGCACGGGAAATTGCTGATTGGTAGGGGAATCGATGAACATGGGCACACCCTTGGAGGCAAACAGCGCCTTCACTTTCATGGCCTTTTCTATGGCATTCCGGGCAATTTTGAAATACAGCCCGTCCTTAAACAGAGTATCGAACTGAATGCCAAGCAGCCTGCCCTTGGCCAGCAGGGCGCCGTGCTGCTTGACTGTTGTGAAGAAGTGTGCCGGAGCATTACCACGCGGGAACACCACAGCCTCTCCGCAAAGTGCACCTACCTTGGTACCGCCGATATAAAAAACATCGCACAAGTCAGCGAGCTCAGACAAGCCAAGGTCGCAGGCATCGCTCATCAGGCCATAACCAAGGCGCGCGCCATCGACAAACAACGGCAACTCAAATGCAGAACACACGCGCCTCAAACTCTCCAATTCGCTCCTGCTGTATAGCGTTCCGTACTCCGTAGGGAAGGATATATAGACCATACCCGGCTGCACCATGTGCTCACAGCTGGCATCGGCATAAAAAGTCTGGAGATAGCTCTCAAGTTCCGTCGCATTAATCTTGCCGTCATGTTGCGGCAGCGCAAGCACCTTATGCCCCCCGAACTCCACGGCGCCCGATTCGTGTACGGCGATATGCCCGGTCTGTGATGCAATCACCCCTTCGTACCCCCTGAGCATGGCGTCTATTACAGTTGCATTAGTCTGGGTACCGCCGCTGAGAAAGAACACATCGGCCTCCGGACATCCGGCGACCTCCCTTATGCGAGCGCGTGCGCTCTCGCAGAACGAGTCCTCGCCATAGCCCGGCTCCTGCCGCATATTAGAATCTATAAGTGCCTGGAGGATAAGTGGATGCGCCCCCTCGCAATAGTCGCATGTGAAAGCGGTCTTTGCCATAAAAACAGATTATTGAAGCCTCTCCAGATTGCAGAGGATGAGTTTGCCGTCGTCATCGCGCAGGTGCATACCGTTGCCGCGGCACCACTTCCACCACCGGCACTGCGCACAGGCGTCGGTGCGAAACACCGAATGGTCCCGGAAGTCCGCAAAACGGTTGTCCCACACGTCTATGAAATCGTCAGAATAAATATTCCCCTGGTCGTAGTGCGAACGAATGCTGTTGCAGCCGGAGATGGCTCCGTCTACCCGTACGGAAGCTATGCTGATGCCGGCCTGACAGCTGAAAAGATGGTCACGCACACGGCCTTCGTACTCTCCAAGGAACCCTTCGCATCCGTAACTCAAGTGTATGCGCCCCTCCTTGCGGGTACGCACAATAAAGTCCATCAACGCCTTGTATTCATCGGCCGTCAACTGCAGCTCCGGATCGCTGGCGGCGCGTCCTACCGGAAACACGGTGAATACACGCCAGCGCTTGAGACCAAGGGAAATGAGATATTCCTTAAGGGCCTCCAGCTGACCGAAGTTGCGACGGTTGACGCAGGTCACGACATCGAAACCGATTCCTGGAGTAGAAGCCAGGATGCGTATTGCCTCGGAAGCATGAGAGAAAGCGTCCGGCACGCCTCGCATCCAGTTATGCTCCTCCTCAAGCCCGTCCAGGCTCACAGTAGCGCAACGCATGCCGGCACTCATCAACTGACGTATTTTCTCTGCGCTCATCAGCCTCCCGTTGGAGACCATACCCCACATGAAACCGAGCCCGGTAATACGCCTGCCACAATCCACAATGTCTTCACGCACTAGCGGCTCACCGCCGGAAAGAATCACCAGTACCTTAGCCGGATCGTACTTCTCCTTGATTCGTAGAAGCACTTTCTCAAAGTCCTCGTAAGGCATGTCAGGGTGCAGGGTGGAAACCTTGCAGTCGCTCCCGCAATGACGGCAGCGCATATTACAGCGAAGGGTGCACTCCCAAAACAATTGCATCAGGGGGTGCTCCCTCGCTTCCTGCTTGAGGAAAGCGCTCTGAACATCGAGCGCTATCCTCTGTTTCAGGCTAGGGAAAGCCATGTCAGGCTTTCTCCGGGGTCTCGGAGTCCTCGGCCTCTTCGGCCTCCTCCTCCACGTCGGTCTTGGTGCCGTCGCTCTGCTCCGTCCCCTCAAGTTCATTATCATCCGGGTAAGGCAGGGCCGGTCCGTAACAGGCCGTGAACACATTCAGGCCAAGCACCAGAACCATTAATCTTAAAAATGCCTTTTTCATATTTGATAAATGTTAAAAAAGCCGAATACTTGCATCAGTCGCCCACTATAGTCCACTCGGCCCCGTCCTTAGTATCCTTTACCTGTATGCCGAGTGCCTTCAGGGAGTCGCGTATATGATCGGATGCAGCCCAGTCCTTGGCGGCCTTTGCTGCGGCACGCTGCTCCAGCACCATGTTCATAAGGCCGTCTATTATCTTGCCGGCGCCGTCGGAACTGCCGGCCTCCTCATCACGCAGGCCAAGCACCCCGAACACTATGTCGTCGAATATCTGGCAAAGGGTCTGGATGTCACCGGAGCCAAGCTTTACGCTGCCGGCCTTGGCTGAGTTGATAAGTCTCACGGCCTCAGATATATGCGCCAGAGCCACTGGGGTGTTCATATCGTCACACAGGGCGTCGTAGATACCGTCAAAGACGGCGCGCACCTCGGCGGACTCTGCAGGGCAGCTGTCCGGAGCAACGCCGATACTCTCCTCTCCATAAACATACACGGGAGCCTTGCGGCCGGCCATTGCGTAGAGGTCCTTGGCCGCCTGCATCACGCGTGCGAGGCCTTTTTCTGCCGCCAGCAGGGCGTCGTTGGAGAAGTCCAGAGTGCCGCGGTAGTGGGCCTGAAGGATGAAGAATCTTACGGTCATGGGGCTGTAGGCGCGCTCCAGTTTGGGGTGGTCGCCACTGAAGAGCTGCGGCAGGGTGATGAAGTTGCCGAGGCTCTTGCCCATCTTCTGGCCGTTGATGGTAATCATATTGTTGTGCACCCAGTAATGTACGCCCTGCGTGTGCCTGCAGGCCACGTTCTGGGCAATCTCGCACTCGTGGTGAGGGAACATCAGGTCCATGCCGCCGCCGTGGATGTCGAATTCCTGCCCCAGGTACTTCTCCCCCATCACCGAGCACTCCAGGTGCCAGCCCGGGAATCCTTCGCCCCAGGGGGACGGCCAGCGCATTATGTGCTCCGGTTCCGCTTTCTTCCAGAGTGCGAAATCGTACGGGGCGCGTTTGTCGCTCTGCCCGTCCAGGCTGCGGGTGCCTTCAAGCGTATCGTCCAGGTTGCGGCCGCTGAGCACGCCGTAATGATGGTCCTGATTGTATTTCTGAACGTCGAAGTAGATGCTGCCGTTGCTTTCATAAGCATAACCGGCGGCAAGAATCTTCTTCACCGCTTCAATCTGCTCCACAATGTGTCCGCTGGCACGCGGTTCGATGGAGGGCGGCGCCACGTTGAGCAGCCGCATCGCATCGTGGTAGCGCAGGGTGTACGCCTGCACCACCTCCATTGGCTCCAGCTGCTCCAGCCGGGCCTTCTTGGCGATTTTGTCCTCCCCCTCGTCGGCATCGTGCTCCAGATGGCCCACGTCGGTGATGTTGCGTACGTAGCGCACCTTGTAGCCAAGGTGCTTCAGCAGCTTGCTGAGCACGTCGTACGTAACTCCGGGGCGCGCGTGCCCCAGGTGGGCGTCTCCATATACGGTAGGGCCGCAGACATACATGCCGGCATGCCCCTCATGAATCGGTTTAAATACTTCCTTGCTCCTGGTGAGCGTATTGGTAAGCCTGAGTGTTCTCATAGACCGCAAAGATAGGAAAAACAAATGGTATTTAACAGTTACTGCGGATACTTGAAAATGTTAACCCGGCGCTCCGGGGAACTGCCGGCATCCTTGCTGGCGAAGCCAAGGTAGATAAGCCCGTCTTTCAACTTGATTCCTTCCGGCTCAAAATAACCGAGATCCGTTATGCCCTCTGAATTAAGCAGATTGACATCATCTACCCAGGGCACATCTACCTTTACCAGCTGCTTGCCGGTACGCGGGCTGATGTAATATACGGTAGCCCAGTTCTTATTGGTTCCTGCCTTACGCTCCTCGTCTTCGGCCCCGTCGCCACGCAAATAGTAAATCTTGTTATGGTGGTAGTCGTAACCCTGCGCCACACTGTTAAAGGGCATCTGGCACTTGAACAAAGGGGTAAGTTTCAGCAAGTTGCGGGCATAGACTATAGGTCTGTACGACTTTGCCGGACTGCCGAAGGCAATTGTGTAGCTGAGCTGGATGGTCTCCGGTCTTGCCGCCTTGATGTCTTCCATGGAGTACACGTAGAACCAGGCCTTGCCCTCTGCGTTGCGGCACCAGATTCCAACATTGCCGTTGTCGGCGTCGTAAGCTGCTATTATGCGCTTGAAACCCGGAATCACGCAGTTGAATTCGCTGTCTTCCGGCAGAAGGGTGCTGTCGGGCGTAAACTTGACCCTGGACAGCACCTGCGAATCGGTATAGCGATTGGTCTGGCCGCTCTCCAGCGTGCCGTAATTCGATGTCCACACATAGTCTCCGTCAGAAGCGCGCTCCACGAACATGTTATCTCCGTGACCGTAGTATTTAAGGTGCATATAGGCCTGGGGACCCTGTTCCATTACGGGCTTGCGGGTGTAGCTGAGGGTATGGGGAGAACCGCAGACCTGGCATGCGTAAAACCAGTCGTCGAAGAAATCCCAGGATTGCATCACAGACTTGTAATAGATCGTATGTCCGGTGAACAGTACCAGGTCCCTGCTGTATGGACGCTTGAGCTGCGAGAGATCCATTACGTAGTAGTCGCGGGAAGCGGAAACCTCCGTACCGTCAACCGTTGCCGTAATTTCAGCGGTGCCGGGGCTGATTGCCGTAACGGTGCCGTCACCGGAGACTGACACTACGGAAGGGTCTGATGATGAGAAGCTTATAGAGTACGACCTGTCCGGGTTGCCGCCGGTCACCATGCAGCTTAGACAGCTCGTCTCACCCTTGAATAAGTCTTCCCATAAGGAAGTGAATGTAAGGACCGGCTGGGGGTCAGGCTCGGGTTCGGGCTCCGGCTCGGGGGTGGGTATCTCCGGCTTTTCCTCAGGCGGATAATCCGGTTCCACCTCAGGATTGCAGGAAGCGACTGTCAGCAGCGCCGCCAGAAGGCACAGATAATGACGGGATTCCATTTTCTTTCAATAAAGCACCAGCCCCAGAACGGCACCGGCAAGTATTACCAGAACAGGGCTGACTTTGCCCCAATAGGAAGCCGCGAAAGCAGCTCCCAGCAGGCACCAGCTCTTCCAGTCCACAAAATTGTCGCGCACAATGCTGAATTCCGGCGCACAACCGTTCCAGACCGTTCTCACTACGAGTATGACAGCAGCGGCGCTTATAAGTCCTACTACCGCAGGACGCAGCCAGCCCATGGTTCCTTCGAATAACGTACTGCTGCGGAATCTGGTGTAGAAGCGCACTATGGCCAGCACTATCAGAAACGACGGCAGCACCAGCGCCAAGGTAGCCACGGCGGATCCCAGAACACCCATCCACTGCAGGCCTGTAGCCTCATACAGCACGCTGTAACCCACATAAGTGGCGGCATTGATGCCTATGGGGCCCGGGGTCATCTGGGAAATTGCAACTATGTCGGTGAAGGCGCTTTCGCTTATCCACTCGTGTGCCACGACCACCTGCGTCTGTATGAGCGACAGCATGGCGTAGCCGCCGCCGAAGGTGAAGGCCCCCACCAGGAAGAAGGTCCATGCCAACTGCAGTATGAGGCTCAGCGCGTCCATCGTTCCTTATAGTAAGTTGCACTGAATCCGATAATTATGACCACCAGCAGGATGTATATCGGAGAGATGTTGAGGAAGGCGACCAGCACCAGGGAGGCCACGGCTATAGCCCATTTCCACCAGGTGGTGCAGGACTTGCGTGCCATGTTGACCATAGGCACTGCGATGAGCGAAATGACCACCGGCCGTATACCCTTGAACGCCCGTTCCACCCAGGGGTTGTCGCGGAAGGCGGAAAAGAACATGGCGATGGCAAGGATGATGAGGAACGACGGAAGGATGGAGCCGAGGGTTGCCGCTATACTGCCCTTGATGCCGCGCAGCCGGTATCCGGCAAAGATGGAGATGTTTACGGCCATTACGCCGGGGGCGCTCTGCGACAGTGCCACTATGTCCGGAAGTTCTTCGTCGGAAATCCAGCCACGGCGGGACATCTCACGCTGTATGATGGGTATCATGGCATAGCCTCCGCCTATCGTGAACGCCCCTATCTTGGCGAACACGGCAAAAACCTGCCAGAGTGATACCTTCTGCGTCATCCCAGTATAAGTTCAACAGGGCAATGGTCGGAACCGTAAATCTCGTTGTGAATGTCGGTGGACTTGATGCGCGGTGCCAGATTGTCGGATACCAGGAAGTAATCTATACGCCACCCCACGTTCCTCTCGCGGGCGGCCATACGGTAAGACCACCAGGAATACTTGGCTTCGTCCGGATGCTGGAAGCGCCAGCTGTCGGTGAATCCGGCGGCCAGAAGCTCCGTCATTTTACCCCGCTCCTCGTCTGAGAATCCGGCATTGAAGTGGTTTGTGTCCGGGTTCTTGAGGTCTATTTCTTCGTGCGCTACGTTCATGTCTCCGCACACTATCACCCCTTTACGCTCCTTGAGACCGCAGAGGTACTCGCGGAACGCATCTTCCCACTGCATACGGTACGGAAGGCGCCGCAGACCGTCCTGGGAATTGGGGGTATAGACGTTCACCAGATAGTATTCCGGCATGTCGAGCGTAATCACCCGCCCTTCCGTCTCGTGCTCGGGAATACCGATCCCGGTAGTCACGCGCAGCGGCTCTTCTCGGCTGTATATGCAGGTACCGGAATAGCCCTTCTTTTCTGCATAATTCCAATACGAGGTATATCCCGGGAACTCCAGATCTATCTGACCAGCCTGCAGTTTTGTCTCCTGAAGACAGAAGAAATCGGCGTCGAGTTCTACGAAAATATCCGCGAAACCCTTTCCCGCCACGGCCCGTAGACCGTTAACATTCCAACTGATGAATTTCATATGTTACAAATATAATAATTTAGTTCCTTTTTTGTATATTTGTCAATCATGGAAAAAGTTATAACGACAACCAATTTTCAGGACATCCTGGCCGAGCCGGGACTGCTAGTAATAGATTTCTGGGCCACATGGTGCGGACCCTGCCGCATACTCTCCCCCACCGTAGATGAACTTGCCATCGAATTCGAAGGCCGCGCAACCGTCGCCAAGTGCAACGTAGATGACTGCGAAGATATTGCCGCACAATTCGGAATACGCAATATTCCCACTCTCGTCTTCGTAAAGAACGGCGCCGTTGTAGACCGCACCGTAGGCGTACTTCCCAAGCAGGAACTCGCAGCGAAGATCGAGCAATATCTATGAGAGCGCTCTTTTTCTGCTCGGCCTGCGCCGGCATAGCTCCGGAATACAACGAAGCGGCCCGCAGACTGGTCCGGGCAGCTGTTTCCCGTGGCTACGAGATAGTCTCGGGCGGCACTGTCAAGGGGACCATGAGCGTCATTTGCGAGGAGGCTGCGGCCTGCGGGGCCGTAGTCCGCGGAGTGTTGCCCCGGTTCATGGAACCGCTGGCGCATCCGGCGCTCACTCAGGTCGTTTGGACGGATACCATGTCCGAGCGCAAGGTGGCCATGCGTGAGGGAGCAGACGTGGTCTTTGCTCTCCCCGGAGGCATAGGCACCATGGACGAGCTCTTCGAGACCCTTGTTCTTTCCAAGCTTGACCTGTTTCACGGACGCATAGCCGCCTTGAACATAGGAGGCTTCTACGATCCGCTCGACTCCCTTCTGGAACACTTCGTAACCACCGGTATGCTGGAGCCTTCAGACAAGGCGCGCCTGCACATGCCGGCGAGCGTAGAAGAAGCCATCGCCCTGCTATGACACGCGAGGATGTCATATCGCTGCTCGGCACCGACTGGGACCGCTATCAGGCCCTGGTCCGGGAGGCCCTGCAGTCCGACATCGACCTCCTGAACACAGTCAACACCTCCCTGCTGTCCAATTCCGGCAAGCAGCTCAGGCCCATGCTCACGCTGCTGACGGCCCGTGCCTGCGGAACCGTCAATGACGACACGCTGCGCTGCGCTGCGGCTTCCGAGCTTCTGCACAACGCCACCCTGATTCATGATGACGTGGCCGACGAGAGCAGCCTCAGACGCGGCAGGCCGACGGTATCCGCCCTTATCGGACCGTCTTCCGCCGTGCTGCTCGGAGACTTCTGGCTTGCAAAGGCAGTAAGCCTCATAATGGGCATCCCGCACAAGGATCAGGTACTACCCCTGTACGCCAAAACCCTTACGGACCTGGCGTCCGGCGAGATGCTGCAACTGCAGAAAGCCTCTTCTGCAGACACTACGGAGGACGATTACCTCCGCATCATTTACTGCAAGACTGCATCCCTGTTCGAATCGGCATGCCTCACGGCTACCCTTACCGTCGATGCCGCGCCGGAACTGGTTGCTGCCGCCGGTCGTTACGGAACCGCCACCGGCATAGCCTTCCAGATAAGGGATGACATTTTCGATTACTGCGATGACGACGGCATAGGCAAGCCGGTAGGCATCGACCTTAGGGAAAGAAAAATCACCCTCCCGCTGCTGGGAGCCCTGCGGAATGCGGATGACGAGGCCCTGTGGAGAGAAATGGTAAGGCAGATTCCCGAGCACCCCGAAAACTGCGACAGGCTGCATGGTTTTGTACTGGAGCACGGCGGCGTGGAATATGCCACCAGACGTCTGGATGACTATATAAACGAAGCGCTGGCGGCACTGGAACTGTTCCCGCCGTCTGAAGAAAGAGGACTGCTGGCAGACCTGGCGCGCTTTAACGCAATACGCAAAAAATGAGATTCGCTGATACAGGATGCAGGCCCGAACTTGCGGCAACTCTGGCCGGGATGGTAGATTCCGGCCGCATTCCGCACGCCATATTGTTCTCCGAGCCGGACGGCGGATGCGCCTTTGAAACCGCCGTAGCGTTCCTCCAGTACCTCTACTGCAGTTCCCGCAGCGGCGGGGACTCCTGCGGCGAATGCCCGTCATGCAACCGTATCTCCAAGCTCATTCATCCGGACGTACACTTTATCTTCCCTACAACTGCGCCCAAGACGTCCCTTTCGCTGATAGGGGAATTCCGCACTCTGGTGCAGCAGAACCCGCATTTCAAGGAGGCGGAACTGTATGACGCCCTGGGCATGGAAAGCAAGACCGCCCTGATTGCCGTGAGCGAAGCGAAGGAAGTACTGTCCACCCTGTCTTTGAGTGCACTGGAGGGAGGCTACCGTTCCGTAGTGATCTTTCTACCGGAAAAGATGAACCAGGAGGCGGCAAACCGCCTTCTCAAGTCCATAGAAGAACCGGAAGAAAAGACACAGTTCATCCTTATCACACACGCTCCCGAGAGGGTTCTGCCTACAATATCGTCCCGTTGCCTGCATATCCAGACAGGTGGCGAGATACCCGCGACCGAATTCCAGGACCCGGAGTTGCTGGACAGACTTATGGATGCACTTCTTTCGCACGACCTGTTTGCAGCCCTGGGAGTAGGAGAAGAACTGGCGGCACTGCCCTCGCGCGAAAATGCGAAAGCTTTTTGTAAATTTGCAGCGGAATCCATGCGCAGGCTGTTCCTGATACAGCAGGGCATACAGTTGCAGGCCGGCATTACCCAAAAGGACAGGGACTGGGCCGCACGCGCACGCAAGACTTTCCCCCGGGCGGCGCTTTCCTGCCTGGACAGGGCAAGCAGGCTGGTGGACCGCAATGTTAATATGAAACTTGTCTTTACCGATTTGGTGGACAAACTGATTGGACTTATCTGATGGATAACGAAACTATACAATTCGATTGTTTTCGCGGATGCTCCGTGACAAAGGGCGGCGCAGAGGGTGGCGATTCCTGCTCGTACCGTGCAGGATGCTGCAAGCTCTCAGACCGCAACTGGCTCAAGGGAGTGGAAGACGGGAGTTGCCCGGACATCTTCGAAGTGCGCTTCAAAAACACCCGTAAAGGCTTCTATATCAACGATTCCGGCCAGAAAATCAACTCCGGGGACCTGGTGATAGTGGAAGCGGCGAACGGGCACGACCTCGGTATAGTAACCCTGAGCGGACCTATCGTGGCCCGGCAGATGGCATGCAAGGGCGTATCAAGGGAAGGTACCGAATTCAAGAAAATCTACCGCAAGGCCAAGCCCCTGGATATACAGAAATGGCAGGATGCAATAGCCAGGGAGCAGGAGACCATGATCAAGGCGCGCAAGATTGCCGCCGAGCTCGGGCTCGAGATGAAGATTGGCGATGTGGAGTTCCAGGGCGACGGCACCAAGGCCATATTCTACTATATCGCGGACGGCCGTGTGGACTTCCGCCAGCTCATAAAGGTGTTTGCCGAGGAATTCCGTATCCGTATAGAAATGAAGCAGATAGGCGCACGCCAGGAAGCCGGGCTGATAGGCGGACTCGGAGTCTGCGGACGCGAATTGTGCTGCGCCAACTATATTACCTCTTTCCAGAGCATATCCACTTCCGCAGCCCGTTGTCAGGACCTCTCTCTCAATCCGCAGAAGCTGGCAGGGCAGTGCGGTAAACTCAAGTGCTGCCTCAATTACGAGGTCGCCAATTACCTGGACGCCCAGTCACGCATACCGCGTGTCCAGGGTCCCCTGGAGTTTGAGGATGGCCTGGCATATCTGCGCAAGACCGACATCCTGAGGGAAATCATGTATTTCTCTTACGACAAGAATTCCGATGCAGACCTTTACGCCCTGGACGCAGAAGAGGTGAGGAACATCATAGAGATGAATCGGGCAGGAGAGCGTCCCGAGTCTCTCCGCACCGAGCCGGAGCCCATTGCACCTGAATTCGTAACCGCAGTGGGAGACGACAGCATAACCCGCTTCGACGCCCCTCGCCGCAAACGTCCCCGCGGCAAGAAACGCCGCAACGGAGGACGGCGGCAGAACAAAGAAGCAGGAGAATGATGCGTGGGGCTTTAGTGGCTGCAGCTTGCTCCGTCATGCTGATTGCAGCGTGCGGCGAGCCCTCTTCCCGGGAGCTCTTCATCCGTTCTGACGGCAGCGGGGAATATACATTTGCCGTAGAGATGACCGATTCTGCAGCCACTTACGACTTGTCTTTCTATACGGCCATAGACCATCCGCTGATGCAGCCGGACACCCTCGGGTCCTTTCCCATGAAACTGCTGTGGCGTTCGCCTTCCGGCCGCTATTTTTCAGAAACTGTTTATTATCCTGCAGACTCGGCCGCTGTTCGCTACCGCAGCGGTCTGGTTCCGGCTGAAAACGGTTCCTGGGAGTTGCAGGTAAGCATTTCTCCCGAGCCGCCCGGGATGCGGGGCATGGGCCTTGTAGTTGCCAGGAACGTAGATAATTGATTGTCATGAACGAAGTTTTTCTTGTAGACGTAGATTCCCTGGCGATGAAACTCAGCCATGGCAAGAAACTGCCCGGCTTTGTACTGAGTTTCATCAAACGCCTTATCCATCAGGAAGATTTCAACCGCTATTTCCGTCAGGGGAAGCTGGGGACCGAGTTCCTGGAGGGCTTCCTGGACTACATCAACGTCAAGGTTGACATAATCGGGGAAGAGAACATCCCGGCGGAGGGACGCTTCACGTTTGCGTCAAACCACCCGCTGGGAATGCTGGAAACCTGCGCACAGGCTGCATTCTTTTCCCGCAAATACAACGGCCAGATCGCGATTCCCGCCAACGACCTCATGATGTCCATCAAGCAGGTGCATGAGTATCTGATACCGGTCAACAAACTCGGAGGGCAGGGGAGCCAGCTTGCGGAATCCCTGGATGCCGCCTTCAACGGAGACAAGCAGATGGTCTACTTCCCGGCCGGCCTGTGCTCCCGCAAGATAGACGGTGTAGTGCAGGATCTCCCCTGGAAAAAGACCTTCATTACCAAGTCAAGAGCCTCGCAGCGGGACATAATACCCATCTGGTTTTCCGGGCAGAATTCTCCCCGGTTCTACCGCATAGACCGTTTGCGTAATCTACTGAAACTCAAGCTGAATATCGCCATGCTTACGCTGCCGTCAGAGGTATTCAAGTGCCGCGACAAACAGTTTAAGATGGTTATCGGCGAGCCCATACCATGGCAGACCTTTACCAGCGAAAAGAGCGATGCCGGATGGGCCGCTTACGTAAGGGACAAGGTGTACGAACTGAAAATCGATTGACTTATGGTACCTATTATCGATCCTGTCGCGACTTCGCGGCTGAAAGCAGAACTGAATGAAAGGACCTTCCTGTGTGACAGTTCGCACGGAGGATTCCAGATATATGTGGTAGACAGTGATACGGCTCCATCCGTGCTTCAGGAGGTAGGGCGTCTGCGCGAACTGGCATTCCGCGGCAATGGCGGCGGCACCGGAAAGGCCGTCGATCTGGACCGCTTCGACCTTGATTCGTCACTCGGCTTCAAGCAGCTGGTGCTTTGGGATCCGCAGGCAGAGATAATTGCCGGTGGCTACCGTATCCTTTTCGGCGACCGCTGCCGCTACGCAGCAGACGGACAGCCGCTGATGCCGTCGGCACACCTGTTCCGTTTTTCCGACGAGTTCATAAGGGATTTCATGCCGCTGACGGCCGAACTCAGCCGTTCTTTCATCACTTCGTCCTTCTTCCAGGACGCTGCCGCCATACGCAACGTCTTTGCACTGGACGGGCTGTTCGAGGGTATCTGCCACGCATTAGCGCCCACGAATATGCAGTACTTCTTCGGGAAGGTCACCTTCTATCCTACCTACCCGCAGGAAGCCCTGTGGATGATTTCGCACTTCTTCCAGAAGCACTCTGGAAGCGACTTGGTCGTGCCGCACAAACCTTTCCAGGTGCGTCCTGTGGAAGGTGAGGCTGAGCTGCTGTGCAACGACGGCTTCAAGGAAGATTTCCGCGCCCTCAAACTGGAATTCCGCAAGCGCGGCTACTATCTGCCTCCCATATTGAACACCTACATCAACCTGTCCAGCAAGTTCCGCTTCTTCGGATCGGCCGTCAACGACGAGTTTGGAGACGTCATAGAAATGGGGCTCCTGGTAGATTTTGCAGACATTGAAACAGAACGTTACCGCGTGCTGCTCAGAAGATAGCTATGGGCAAGAAGATACTGAAATATGCTGTTTCGTTCATCCTGGCTGGCGTGCTGGTCTATTTCGCCTTCCGGGGAGTGGACTGGAAGGCCTTCTGGGAAGGCCTGCAGCAGACCAGATGGGGCTGGATGGCCATGTTTATCGTATTCTCCATTCTCGCCCTGGTGCTCAGGGAAGAGCGGTGGAGGGCGATTATCCGGCCGCTGGATCCTATGGCAGCACGGCTGGACGTGTGGGATTCCATCAACGTCGGCAATCTTGTAAACGTGGTGCTTCCCGGCGCAGGGGAATTCGTGCGCTGTGGCTATGTGTCCCGCGATAAACGGCTGAGTTACGACAAGGCCCTCGGGACTATAGTTTGCGAGCGCACCTGCGACGTGGTAGCAATAGTGCTCCTGTTTGCCATTGCACTTGTTTCTGAATGGGGCAAATTCGGCAGTTTCTTTACGGAACAGATATGGCAGCCGCTTACGGGCAGGCTCAGTTTTTCACTCTGGTGGATTCTTGCCGCCACAGTGCTTGTTGCAGGCGGCTTCTTCTGGGCAGTCTTCCACTGGCGGAAACGAAGCAAGTTTCTGGGACGAATAGCAGGGTGGATTATCGGTTTGGGGGCCGGCTTCGCTAGCATAGCCAGGATGGAACATAAGTGGCTGTTCGTCTTATACACAGTAGGTATCTGGGCAATGTACGTTTGCATGAGCTGGACAGGACTCAAGGCCTTGCCCATGCTGGACGCCCTTACATTCCAGGACGCATTGTTCATCTCGGCCGTGGGCAACATCGCTTCCGTGATTCCAGTGCCCGGAGGCGTCGGCGCTTATCACTACCTTGTGGCCCTCACTCTTCAGAGCATTTATGCGGCCAGTTGGGACACAGGAATCCTGTACGCCACCCTCTGTCACGAATCTCACGCAATCCTGATAATAGTTCTTGGAGTCATTTCCTACTTCGCATTCACCCTGCGTCGTCGGAAATCCTGATTTTTTATTATCTTTGCACTCCCAAACGGTTCCGTAGCTCAGCTGGATAGAGCAACAGCCTTCTAAGCTGTGGGTCCGGGGTTCGAATCCCCGCGGGATCACGAAAAACCGCCAGTTATCGCGACTTGATTTCTCCTTCACGCTACTGACTGTCGGCTGCGGTCCATTTTCTGGACCCCTACCGTCAAAAACGGCCCAAAATGCTGGCAGCGGTCCATTAACTGGACCGCTGCCGACGCTATATCACCCAATCATCGTACCCTACGTCTTCATTCCGCCTGCTGCAGGGCTGTCGCGCACGCAATTTAGGCCTTTGCCACTGGAGCAGAACAAGCTGGCTA
>CAMYYI010000022.1 GCA_947303465.1 uncultured Bacteroidales bacterium | reverse complement strand
TTAGTTGCGCGGACCTTGGGATCCTGCTCGCGGACCGCGACTCTGGGTATTCTGTCAGCCATTATTTTCCCCTCCCTATTTTACAGACGTGATGTTCATTAGCAAGCGCTTCTTCGGTCCTGTACTGGCCCTGGCGGCGCATCGCCTCGTCGAAATCGACCTCGTAACCGTCGAACTCGGGACCTTCTACGCAAGCGAAGCGGGTCTTGCCGCCTACGCTCACGCGGCAGGCTCCGCACATGCCGGTGCCGTCCACCATGAGGGTGTTAAGGCTAACGATGGCAGGTATGCCGAGTTTCTTGCAGGTGAGGGTGGTGAACTTCATCATGATCATAGGACCGATGATGACTGCCTGAGTATATTTATGGCCTTCTTCCACCACATGCTCCAGCATGTTGGTACCCATGCCCTTGAAGCCCTCGGAGCCGTCGTCCGTGCAGATGAAGAGATTGTCGCAGACGGAACGCATCTCATCCGTGTAGATGAGCAGGTCCTTGGTCTTGGCGCCTATGATTACGTCCACGGGGACTCCGTGCTCCTTGAGCCACTTGGCCTGGGGATAGACGGGAGCCGTACCAAGACCGCCGGCGATGAGGATATAACGCTGCTGCTTCAGCTGGTCGGCAGGCATTTCCACAAACTCGGAAGGCAGGCCTAAAGGTCCGACCACGTCGGCAAAACACTCGCCCGGTTCGTAGGCAAGAATGTCCGTGGTGGAAGCGCCGATCTTCTGGGTAACGATGGTAACTGTGCCTTCCTTACGGTCGAAGTCACTGATAGTAAGGGGAATCCTCTCCCCCTTTTCGTCTGCACGCACAATCAGGAACTGGCCAGGTTGTGCAGCGGCGGCAAGTCTGGGTGCAGATACCTTCATCCTGCAGATGATAGGAGTCAGCATCTCTTTGGTTAAGATTTCAAACATTGCTTCTGCTTATTGGATATTAACTAAAAAATGTTCTATTACGTCTATGGCCTCAGCAGCCGGTGCGGGTTCGGGGCCGTTGTCGGTTACCACAAAATCGTACACATCTCCCTTAAGCTGCCTGCGGCCTATCTTGAAGCGGGCCTCGCTGCACACGGCCGCATACAGTTCATTGATGTCGTGAAGGGATGAAAGGGAAATGAAAAGGTCTGAGGAGCTACGCAGCTGCTCGTCTTCCGAACTCAACCAGGAGACCCCGATTCCGTAGCGCTTGAAATAACTTGCTATCTTGATTTTTTGAGGCTCCATAAGGTCGGCCGGAGTATCCAGATAGATAACTGCGCTGTGCATCCCGGACAGCGGCACCAGTCCTGTAGGTACCGTGCTGCGGTGACGGCGCAGGCAAAGCCGGCGGCGCAACTTCAGCTCAAGTTTGCGCCACATGCTCATAGCTGACCTCCGTTCGCGGATATAAGCTCGCGAATCTCAATCTTGGCGTCGCGCCAGCGGGGAATGTCTATCTTGGTGCCTATGACCTCCACCACTTTGGCGGCGATTATCGACCCTACCTCGCCGCAGACCTTAAGCGGCATTCCGAGTGAGTGGGCGTAGAGGAAACCTGCCGCATAGGTATCGCCGGCACCTGTGGCATCTATGGTATTTGCAGGCCAGGCAGGAATATAATATTCTTCACCCCCGGACTTGACCCAGCTGCCGTCTTTTCCAACCTTGACGATGGACGTTCCGCACAGCTTGCACATCTCCTCCATGGCGGCGCGGGGCTCGCTAATCTTGGTAAAGGCGCGTGCCTCTGTCTCGTTGGCGAAGACTATATCCACATACCTGTCTACTATGTCGTGAAGGAAGGCGTTGTTACTCTCTACCACATTGTAAGAAGCCATATCCAGGGATATGATGCATCCGGCATCGTGCGCCAGTTCCACCGCCTTGCGTATAAGGTCCTGATTCTGCACCAGATAACCCTCAATATGGAAATAATCGTGGCCCTGAAAATACTCGGGCTTGAGATCCTCGGGCACCAGATCCATCGCGGCGCCCAGATAGACGGCGAAAGTGCGCTCGGCATTACCTCCGCTCACGAATACCATGGAACGGCCGCTGGAGTGCTCGCTCTTGAGGAGCAGGGTGTTCACGCCATACTGCTCCTGGTCGCTCTTGAAAAGCAGGCCGAGCTCATCGTCCCCTATCTTGCCTATGAAACTGGACGGCATGCCGAAGATGGACGTACACACTATGGTGTTTGCCGCACTGCCTCCGGCTACGTACTTAACTCCCAGGGGCTTGAGGGCTGCCCATATCTTGTCTCCCGTTTCCATGTCCACGTGCTGCATGCTGCCGCGCGGAAGATGGTATGTATTGAGAAGAGTGTCGTCCGGGAGGACGGCGAGAATGTCAGTCAGGGCGTTGCCAATTCCGAGAATTGATTTCATAACCTGCAAATTTAAGAATTTTTTGCTAAAAGCGCACGCAACAGGGCGAGCCGTCATAGATTAACGTCTCGCTTGCCGGACCCGGCCCGATCTTTTTCACCGTAATCTTACGTCTCAGGGCCATACCGGGGAAAGAGCCGCTGCGCTCCCCAATGGTCAGAACGCCCCCTGCATCATCCCAGTGGATTGGAATCACACAGTATTCGCCACGCTCGTAGCCATAGCTGACGCCGTCGTCATCATACAGCATGAAGTCGCAGTCCCTGCCGGGATAAACGCTCAGCTCCAGGTCTCCCCCGGGCTGTTCGCCGGACCACTGAATATCCGGTCCGAGAGGCAAGATGCTGCCGCCGCGGACGTACAGGGGAATACGTCCGTAAGGTGCGTCCGCCATAACCGTGCGTCCGCCTTCAACTGCGGCTCCCGAGTAGAAATCGTACCAGATGCCGCCGGGCAGATAAACCTCACGCGAGCGAGCCTTGTACTCGCAGACGGGACAGGGCATCAGGGCAGGGCCGAACATCCACTGGTCCGAGACCTCCCGCACTGCAACATCGTCCGGGAAGTCCATGGGCAAGCCGCGCATCATGGTATAGTCCTCAAGATTGACGGCAGCTGCAAGGGAGTAGATGTACGGCATCAGGCGGTAGCGCAGCCTGATGTAGTAGAGTATGCTTTCGTAGGCCGGGGAGCCCTCCGGAGCTATGTTCCAGAGTTCGCGCTGCGGCCATTGACCGTGGGCGCGGAACAGCGGTACAAAGGCTCCGAACTGATGCCAGCGGGTCTGGAGCTCACGCCATTCGTCGATGTTCGCGGGATCCTGGAACTTGCCCATCACGCTGAAGCCTCCGGTATCCATACCCCATACGGGCACGCCGGCCATAGAATAGCCAAGGCCGGCCGTAATCTGGGTGCGCATGTCCTCCCAGGAGGTTCCGGTATCTCCGCTCCATGAGGCTGTAGAATAACGCTGAAGACCGGCAAAGCCGTTTCTGGTCAGCAGGAACACCCGTTTGTCCGGCTCCACGCTGCGCTGGCCCTCATAAATGGCCTTGGCATTGACCAGTGCGTAGGTATTATAGTATTCTGTGGCCGGGCCAAGGGCAGTGGGAGTAAGCAGCCACTGCATGTATTCCTTCGGCAGGCAGTCCCTCAGGTTGGGCTCGCTGGCATCCATCCACCAGGCGTCTATCTTGCGTCCGTACCGGCTGTAGAGGTGTTCGTCCATCTGCTGCCAGAAGAGTTTGCGTCCGCCTTCGGCGTATGCGTCATAGAAGGTCTGGTGATAGCCCAGCCAGTCCTTTACCGAATCCGCCACGGCATGCTCGTAAGTATATCCTCCGGCGGCCAGCGCCTTGTAGTTATCGGTATTGGTGTAGAACTTGGGCCATACGCTTATCATGAAACGGCCGTTCATGGCATGCACGTCGTCCAGCATCTTTTCGGGATCCGGATAGCGTTCCGGGTCGAAGTCGTGGCTCCCCCACTGGTCGTCTTTCCAGTACTGCCAGTCCTGTACTATGTTATCTACGGGAATGCCCCTGCGGCGGAACTCGGCCAGCGTGCCGACTATCTCGTCCTGGGTAGAGTAGCGCTCGCGGCTCTGCCAGAAACCCATGGCCCATTTGGGGACGATCCGGGCCTTGCCCGTTAGCGTACGGTAGCCCTTTATTATCTCGTCGTAATCTTCTCCGGCAATGAAGTAGAAGTCTGCGCCAGGCTCGAATTCGGACCAGAAACTCAGAGCTTCAGAATCATACAGGGGGTACACCTTGAGGCCTATGTAAGACACCCCGCCGTCCGGCTCCCACTCCACGCGCAACGGGGTGCGGACGCCCTGCTCCAGATGCACCTGGTAGCGACAGCTGTTGGGATTCCATGCCGGACGCCAGCGGCGCGACATCACCTCCTCTCCCCCGATGAGCGTACGCTGGAAGCCGGCATAATACTGGCTGAACCGGTAGTCTCCATCGGCCGGAGCCTCGATGAAGCCTTCGTAAACCACCGTAGCCCCATCCAGCGGGAACTCCGGCAAATTGCGTATAGCGAGCTCGTCATCGAAACGTATCCCGCTTTCCCGCCTCACCAGCGTACTGCCGTCGGCGGCCGTGTAGGTGCCTGTCAGAGCCCCCTCAACGCCGTCCTTGTCGTAGAGCTTGAAGCTCTCCCCCAGCTGGCGCATGCCCTCGGGATTGCCCCAGCGGCTGTAGGAATAGGCGTCAAACAGCAGGCCGTAGCCCCTGGTAGAGACCACGAATGGTATGCTTATCTTAGTGTTGTACTGATAGAGCTCTTCGTCTGTGCATTTGCGGTTGAATTCGCCCGTCTGATGCTGCCCCAGGCCGTAGAACGCTTCGTCGGCGGGGCTGTCGAAAACGGTATGGACCTCATACCCCCTGCGCTTCTCAACTGTTCTGGGAATCAGCGAGATACGTCCGCCCTCCAGAAGCTCGCGGCCGTCGGCGCCATAAAAAGACAATTTTCCGTCACGGCTCACGACAGCCAGCAGCTCCGGCGTACGAACCTGCACGCCGCAGTCATCCTCGGTCACATCAAAAGCAGTATCGGGAGCGACAGGGAGCACTACCAGGCTGCCGCCGGCCCGCTCTCCTCCCGCGTGCACACGGATTATTTTGTCGCCCATTACATACAGGCTGATCCGTTCGCCTCCGGCAACGCGCACATCTACGCGGTTTCCATTGGCTGAATAGCTTCCGCAGGCGCAGAAAAGCATCAAAAAAGGGAGTAGGGGAAAAAGTCTTTTCATACTAGTCGCTTATGATACAAATTTAACAAAAAAATGCTATCTTGCGTCTATGAGAACTCTTATCTATTTGCTTTCCGCCATACTTCTCAACAACGGATGGTCGTTTGCTCCCGGAAATGCAGCTTCCCCGGAACTGGACTTTCGCCATTTCACGGAATATTTCACTCCCGTTGCCAAATCGGGGCTGATGGACAATTGCGTTTCTCCTGTGAATCCGGCCTTCGACGACAGCGCCTGGCAGACAGTCAACCTGCCCCACGACTGGGCGGTGGACCTGCCGTTCAGCGCGGAGGCAAGCCACTCACACGGCTATAAATGCATAGGGTGGAAGTATCCAGGCAATTCCGTGGGTTGGTACCGCAAGCACGTCTACGTGCCGGCAGAAGATGAAGGCAAGCAGATTTGGATAGAGTTCCAGGGCATTTACCGCGATAGCCAGGTTTACTGCAACGGCTACCTGCTGGGGTGCGGACGCAGCGGCTATATGTCTTATGTATATGACCTTAGCCCCTACCTGAGCTATGGCGGAGACAACGTAATCACCGTCCGCTGCGACGCTTCGGTAGAGGAAGGCTGGTACTATGAAGGCGCGGGAATCTACCGCAACGTCTGGCTGCACAAGGCGGGGCCCGTAGCCATGGAGCCGTGGTCCCTTAGGATATGCGACGGCCGTCCGGAGTTCCGCACGGTGCTGGCAAGCGAGGAGCTCGACCCGTCGAAAGTAAGCTCCAGCGTACGTATACTTGATGCCGACGGCTCCCCCGTGGCCGCCCCTTCGCACAAGTGGTCCCCTGCCGACCCCTACCTGTACACCGCTGAAATCACCCTCCTGTACAACGGCGTACCTTCAGCCGACTACAGCTGCCGCTTCGGCCTTCGCGACATAGCCTTCGACGGCGGACGCGGCTTTCTGCTCAACGGCGAGCCGTACAAGCTGAAAGGATGCAACATGCATCTGGATCACGCAGGAGTGGGTGTAGGCGTGCCGGACGAACTCTGGCGCTACCGTCTGCTACAGCTGAAGGAATACGGATTCAATGCCGTACGCTGCTCGCACAACCCCGCCTCCCCCGCCATGCTGGACCTCTGCGACGAGCTGGGCATCCTGGTGATAGATGAATGCCGCCAGTTCGGAGCGAACGGGGAGCAGCTGGACGTGCTGCGCAACATGATTCAGCGCGACGTCAACCACCCCTGCATCATACTCTGGAGCGTGGGCAACGAAGAATGGGGCCTGGAGTACTCCAAAGTGGGCCCTGCGGTCGCATGCCGCATGCAGGCGGAGGTGCATAAGCTGGACCCGACCAGGCCCGTCACCTATGGCAACTGCAGCGGCTGGGAGATACCGCCGGTGATGGACGTCCCCGGCTACAATTACGTAGTCCAGAATAACATAGAAGGTTTCCACGAAGCCTACCCCCGCAAGGCGGCGGTAGGCACGGAAGAGACCTCCGGAGCCGGCACCCGCGGCAAGTACGACACCGTGCCCGAGGAGGGCTGGATGCGCCCCCTCAACAGGCTGGACACGCTCTGCCGCATAAATGTAATCGAGCACGGATGGAAGTTCTACAAGGAGCGTCCCTGGGCTGCCGGCCTCTTCTACTGGACAGGGCAGGACTACCGTGGCGAGCCCAACCCCATGAAGTGGCCCGCCACAGGCTCCCAGTTCGGCATACTCGACTACTGCTGCTACCCCAAAGACGAGGCCTACTACCTCAAGGCTGCATGGAACGACGATCCCGTGCTGCATATCTGCGGCCCCTGCGAGGGCAAGGTGTGGGTTTACTCCAACTGCGAAAGCGTGACCCTGTATGCCAACGGCCGCTCGCTGGGCAAGAAGCAGATGCCTGTGGACGGACACCTGGAATGGAATGTGGGTGCCGCCGGGCAGTTCAGCGCCAAGGGATTCCGCGGCAGGAAGCTTGTTGCTACCGACACATGGCCCGCTTTGCCATCAGAAACGCGTGCAAACCTCTCCAAAGGATGGCTTAAGCCTGACGGTCAGGATATCGTTGTGATTGACATTGAGTCGCCCGAAGAAATGCTGAACGTAAGCGTGAGAAACGCCAAACTGCTCGGCTGGGGCAACGGCAATCCCGGCTTCAAGGAGAAAGAACGCAACGTAGATACCGTCCGGCCTTTCGGCGGACGCTGCCAGCTCATCATCCGATCCGTCGAAAACGCCTCCGGCCCGGCGACGGTAAATATCACCGGCCTTCAGCCTATAGAGCTTCCAGCAGAATAACCCTACTCGACCAGTCGGTCTTCTGGGAATGCTCCACCTCGTTGGTTAAGGGAATCTCCAGGCCGCTCTCCATAAGGAAACGGCCGCTGAATACCTTGCCCTCATAAGCCAGGGGCTGCAGGTCCACACGGTTGAGTTCAGTTACACGGTATTGCTTATCGGGATCGAGCCCGCTGCAACGAAGACGCGGCAGGTGCTCGTCATAGAAATTGCGGATTTTCCACCAGTAAGCCACGGCCTTGTCGCGCCCTGGCGAGGTGTACATAAGCGAAGCGTAACCCTTGTCGTCGTAAGGAGAAACCAGCCTGTGGATATCGCCAAACTGCACTATGGGACGTATTTTCTTGTACTCGGCTATAGCCTTGCGGCACATTTCCTTCTCCTCCGCCGTCATGTTGGCGGGCTGGATCTCCATACCCAGGCGGCCGCTCATGGCCACGTCTATGCGGTATTTGAGAGAGGTTGTGCGGAACACCGTATGGTTGGGGGTGGCGCTGATATGGCAGGCCATGGCCATGGCCGGGAAGAAGTAGGAAGTACCCCACTGCATGAAGATACGCTGAAGGGCGTCCGTATTGTCGGAGGTCCAGAACTCGTCGAACCAGGGCAGTACGCCCCAGTTGGCACGGCCGCCTCCGGAAGCGCAGTCCTGGATAATCAGGTCGGGCCATGAGGCGCGTACGCGGTCGCAGACTGCAGCAAATCCCTGCCAGTAGGCAATATTGGAAACGCCGTCCATAGCTATGTTGGCATTGGAGTCCCACTTTATATACTTGATGCCGGGGTTGTCCTTCATGATGCCCTCCACAATGCTGTAGGCATAATCCTGCACCTCTTTCCTGGACATGTCGAGCACCACCTGGGTGCCGCCGCGACCCTGGATTATGGGGCGCTTGTCGCTCTTGATTATCCAGTCGGGATGGGCCTCGTAAAGCTCGCTCACCGTGTTTGTCATCTCCGGCTCTATCCAGATGCCGAACTTTATTCCACGCTCATCTGCGGCCTTTACCAGCGGGGCCACACCTCCCGGGAGCTTACGGGTATCCACCATCCAGTCGCCCAGCGAACTGTGGTCGTTGTTGCGGGGGTATTTGCCGCCGAACCAGCCGTCGTCCATCACAAAGAGTTCTCCGCCCATGGAAGCGATATCGTCCATCATCCGCACCATTCCGGCCTCGTTTACGTCGAAGTAAACCCCTTCCCAGCTGTTCAGCAGGATGTCCCGCTCGCGGTCACCATGCTGCAGACGGTATTTGCGGCCCCAGCTGTGGAAGTTGCGGCTCGCTCCGCTCAGACCCTCAGAGCTGAAGGTAAGCGCGAGGTGAGGTGTGGCGAAGCTCTGCCCCCTGGCCAGGCTGACGTTGTCGTGCTCCGGAAGGATTCCGGCAAAGAAATGGTGATAGTTGGTCTCGTTGGTCTGGAAACGCAGCTCGTAGTTGCCTCCCCAGCAGAGTGCGGCGCCGATGATGCGGCCGCTGTCTTCCCTGGGCTTGCCGTCGAGCGATATCATCACCTCCGCATGGCTGAGCTGGGAATTGCGTGCCCCGTCAATATTTTTGATGACCTTCCAGCCGCGGGTCAGGGGCTCAGTATTCACCCTTGCCTCGTTGGCCCATGAGCCGTAGAGGGTAGATATCCATACGTCATCTACACGGATCGGCAGGTGGCCGGAATCGAACCTGGTCAGCGTGAGCGGCTTCTTGCCCTCGTTGACAGTCTCCGTCCAGGTCTCGATCATATCCTGGGCCTCGAAGCTCTTGAAGCATATCTTGACTCCGAGGGGATAGACTGTATCGTGGCAAAGGACTTCCAGCAGCTGCCCGCCCTCCCAAGGCGTCAGCGACACGCTCCGGATAGCGAGTTCCACTGTCCTGTTGCCGTCTGCCTGAATGGCCGAGAAAGCGGCTTCCTCCAGGCCGATGATGCCATAGCAGGGGTATGTGCGCACCCGGGCATAAGCGTCGGCCATGCAGACCTCCGCTTCAGAGAGACGTGCGCCGTAATAAACAGTCTGCAGTTCCCTGCCCTGCTGCGCATCGAATACCATTGTAGTGTTTGCCGTATGCAGGGCTACAAGACCTGCGAGGATGGAGATCAGTGCTGTCATAGTGTTATCGTCAATTCATGTGTACCGGGGCTGTAAGGTACGAAAACTTTCTGATTCTTCCCCGAATAATTGATGATAAAATGATAATCAGCATCGCGGAAGCGGCGGTGCACTTTATAGCTGCCGTGCTCCAGAGGTATCGACGGCTCTATCACCAGGCCGTCATAGTCCGGCTTTATACCCAGGATGAATTCCGAGACCGCTTTCCAGTTCCAGGCGGCGGTACCGGTGAGCCAGCTGTTCTTGCCCTCGCCGGGGACTGCGGCATCCTTGCCTGCCACCATCTGGCAATACACGTAAGGCTCCACCTTGCGCAGCTTCTGGTCGCGGGTAAAGGCGGGAGAAATCTTGCAATAATGCCTCCAGGCATCGTCTGCGCGGCCTTCCATGGCCTCGGCGATAATGACCCATGGGTTGTTGTGGCAGAATATGCCGGCGTTCTCCTTGTATCCCTCGGGATAGGTGCTTATCTCGCCGTAATCCGGAATATAAGAGGAGAATGCGGGATTGTTGAGTACCAGGCCGTAATCGCATTCCAGATAACGCTTGACTGCATCCAGCGCCTTGGCGCAAAGACCCTTGTCGGCGCCGATACGCGCCATGGCACACCAGCCCTGGCTCTCTATGAAAACCTTGCCTTCCTCATTCTCGGAAGACCCGATCTTGCGTCCGTAGAAATCGTAGGCACGCAGGTACCATTCACCGTCCCAGCCATGTTCAAGCACAGCTGCTTCCATGGCTTCGGTAGCCTCCTGCACCTTCTGCGCCAGGCCCTTCGGAGCCTTGGCTTCAGGACGTAACATCAGATTATACAGCTCGCGGCCATAGGCCACCATCAGACCGGCAATCATAAGCGACTCCGCCTTGCTGCCCTCGGATTTGTTCTGGGTGGTCTGGAAAGACTCGTCGGGATTGGAAGAGAAGCAGTTAAGGTTAAGGCAGTCGTTCCAGTCGGCACGCCCGATCAGAGGGAGGCCGTGCGGACCCAGATTCTCCGCTACATGGTTGAATCCTATATAAAGATGCTCCAGGAGGGTTTTCTCGCTGCCGGGCTGATTGTCGAAGGGCACCTGCTCCTGCAGTATGCCGAAGTCGCCCGTTTCCTTTATGTACGTCACCGTTCCGAACACCAGCCACAGTGGATCGTCTCCGAAGCCTGTACCTATGTCGTGGTTGCCCCTGCGGGTAAGCGGCTGGTACTGGTGATAGCAGCTGCCATCCGGGAACTGGGTGGACGCAATATCGATGATGCGCTGGCGCGCGCGGTCAGGAATCATATGCACTATGCCCGCAAGGTCCTGTGCGGAGTCGCGGAAGCCCATTCCCCTGCCTATGCCGCTCTCGAAGTAGCTGGCGCTGCGGCTGAAGAAAAAGGTTATCATGCATTGATACTGGTTCCAAATATTGACCATGCGGTCCAGCTCCGGAACGTCCGAGTTCAGGGAGAATCGTCCCAGGAGATCGTCCCAGAAGGCCCTCAGCTGCCTGAATGCCGCCTCAACCTTGGCCGGGGAGTCGAAAGCCTGCAGCATTTCGTACGCCTTTTCCTTGTTGATGACAGCCGACTTCCCCTCATTCCGGGCTTGACCCGGAATCCACTTCCTGTCCGGCTCGTTCTCCACGTATCCCAGCACGAAGTCAATCTCTTCGGTAGCTCCCGGAGCCAGCTCCAGGTCGAAGCGATGCGACGCCACCGGGCTCCAGCCATGGGCAACGGAATTGCCGCTGGTGCCGGCAAGCACCTGCTGAGGGGCATCGAAGCCGTTGTACATGCCCAGGAAGCTCTCCCTGTCGGTATCGAAACCGTCCATGGGGCGGCCGGTGCCGAAGAAGGCGTAGTGATTGCGGCGCTCGCGGTATTCTGTCTTGTGATAGATGACGCTGCCCTCTATCTCCACCTCGCCGGTAGACAGGTTGCGCTGGAAGTTCTCCATATCGGATGAGCCGTTCCATAGGCACCACTCCACGAAGGACCAGAGCTGCACGCGCTTGGGCGCCGAAGTCTCGTTGGTCAGGCGGAGGCTGTGCACTTCGCACCTGCTGCCCCTCGGCACGAACACCAGCAACTCGGCACGCAGGCCGTTCTTGACGCCGGAGAAGCGGGAATAGCCCATTCCGTGGCGGCACTCGTAGCTGTCGAGTTTGGTCTTGCACGGCTTCCAGCCGGGATTCCATATATTTTCTCCCTCACGGATGTAGTAGTAACGTCCGCCGCTGTCCATGGGCACGCCGTTGTACCGGTAGCGCAGTATCCTGCGGAATTTGGCATCCTTGCAGAAGCAGTAACCGCCGGCGGTATTCGAAATGAGGGAAAAGAAATCCTCGGAGCCCAGATAATTGATCCAGGGCCACGGAGTCGCAGGATCGGTAATCACAAACTCCCGCGACGCGTCATCGAAATGACCGTATTCTTTCATTGTTTCTCTAATATCCAGTCTTTAACTATCTTGCCCCAGGGCTTGATTACGTCATCGTTCCAGGGACCTTCGGACGAAGCTTCCTTCGTGAGCATTGAACATGTTTCCACCTTGTCGGAGATACTCCATGTCATCAGGGTGATGCCGTTTGCGTCGGCCCAGTCGCTATACCTCTGCCATTCTTCCAGGTCCATGGGGCCGTCGCCGGTAGCCTCGCAGGCCGCACATTCGGAGACGAAGATGGGGATACCTGCCGCCAAGGCAGCGTCGCAGGCCTCGCGCAGGTGCTTGTGGGTGGCAGCATAGAAATGCATTGTGTACATAAGGTTTGAATAGCCCTCTATGGGCGATGCGGCAGGAAGGTCTACCCTCTGGTCCCAGCTCGGGCAACCCATGAGGATCAGCGGCTCAGAAGGGTCGATATCGGTAATTATTTTAATCAGCTCGGAAGCGTACGACTTCAGCTCCTGCCAGTATGCCATCATGGCTTCGGGATTGCCGAGGTCTTCGTAAGGATTCTCGCGCCACTCCTCGAATGAGAAGCATACCGGCTCGTTGAACAGCTCATAAATCACGTTCGGAACGCCCTTGTACTTGGTGGCCACCGCAGCGAAAAACTCTTTTGCCGCATCCAGATGCAGCACGTGCGAGTGCCAGTCCACGATTACATAGCAACCGTTCTCTATCGCGCCGTCTACAACTTCATACAATTTCTCGAGCGCCCACCCGGGCTCTCCCATGTATCCGCTGGGGATGCCGGGATTGTCTGCCAGGGCATGATCGTCGGCACCTATCGCGGCACGGAATATCATGCATCCCGTGTCTTCATGGAGCTGCTTAACCGCCGCCTTATTGTAGAAACGGGGCCAGATGTTATGCCATCCGAAGCTGATGCCCCTGAAAGCCACCGGATTACCGTCTGCAGTGAGCTGAGTGCCGACCACCTTCAGAGGAGCGACTTCGGCCTTCTTCGGGCAGCAGCCTGTTAAAACTAAAGCCATAACGGCAACAAACAATATTCTTTTCATAAATAATTATTTCTTAATCGGGTACAGGCGGAGCAGAATCATCATAAGCAGTGCGATGGCAGCCGGGAACAGGGAGAACAGCGCCCAGATCATATGCTGGACGGAGGCCTCGTCGGTTATGGTCACCACCGTCTCACCGGTAATAGCATCCGTGCCGGAGATGAATCCGGCAAGACCCAGAAGCATGGCCACAAGAGCACCGGAGATAGCCGAGCCGAATTTCTGTGCCATGGTTCCGGACGAGAATATAAGGCCGGTAGAAGACGTTCCGTTCTTTTCCGTGGCATAATCTGCCACGTCGGCATACATGGACCAGAGCAGAGGTGAGTAAATACCTATCCCTATGGAAGTGATGATTACCATTCCTATCATCACCCAGATGTACTTCGGGTCCATAGGGATAAAGAAGAACCCTATCGAAGTCACTGCACAGAGCAGAGCTGCAAGATTGAAGGCCTTGCGTTTGGATCCTACTTTCTTGGTGAAAGCCGGTGAAAGCCCTCCGAAAATCATGCAGGTTACCTCGCCGAAGGTCATGAACACAGTGTAATTGATTATCAGGCCGGAGACCGTCACATCACCGTGCAGGCAGTACTCCAGGAGATAACCGGCGGCGGCATAGCGGAATCCGTTGAAGAAGTTGGTGCAGATGCCGATGAGCGTAAGGTAAATCCACGGCTTGTTGCGGAACAGGTCCGCAAAAGGCTTGAAGGAGAACTTCTCTGCACGTACCGGTTTGAGGCGCTCCCTGGTGAGAAGGCCGCAGGCAAGGGTCCCCAGAGCCGCCAGGCCTCCCAGGATAACGCCGAGTACGGAATACTGGTGCGCAGGTGTACCGCCCACCAGTTTCTGGAGATAAGGGAACGAGAGTAGGGTTACAAAACCCATGGCATAGGCGCCCACCATACGGAACGACGAGAACTGGTTCTTCTCGTTGTCGTCCGAGGTCATAACTCCCAGCAGCGAACCATAAGGAACGTTCACAGCGGTGTAGGCGGCCATCATCAGCAGATACATGGAATAGGCGTATATGCGCTTGCCCACAGGCCCCAAATCAGGCGTGTACAGCAACAGGGCGAAGATGACGCCAAGCGGGACAGCGCCGAAGATAAGCCACGGCCTGTAGGTACCCCAGCGGGACTGCGTGCGGTCTGCCAGCGCCCCCATCATAGGGTCGGTGATAACGTCGAACAGGCGCGCCACCAGCATAAGCGTGGCCGTGTCTGCCACGGTGAGTCCGAATATATTGGTAAAAAACAGCGGGAATGCGATGGACATCACCTTCCAGGTAATACCGCCGGCGGCGGCATCGCCCAGGGCGTATCCGATTTTCTCTGACAGTTTTGCCATATCTATTTTTTATTCTTGTCGATAATACTGTTGATAGTTTCTACGGACTTGCCGGTGCGCAATCCGTCCGGAGCGGTATGCATGCAATAATCTACCAGACGGTCGATGCTGGAAACGGCCACGTGCAGTCGGGTGTCGCTGGAAGCGTAGTAGATATAAACCGTGCCGTCCGGATCTGCTATCCAGCCGTTTGAGAAGAGCACGTTCATAACGTCACCGATGTATTCGCCGTCCTGCGGAGCCATGAAGAAACCGGCCGGCTGGGCGATTACGCGGGTAGGGTCGTCGAGTGCCGTCATATACATGTAAAGCACGTAACGCAGGCCGGAAGCGCAATAACGCACGCCATGGGCGAGATGCAGCCAGCCCTGAGGGGTCTTGACGGGCGCTGGGCCCTCCCCGTTCTTGGCCTCCATGATGGTATGGTAGCGGCGGGCGTTGATTATCTTTTCTTCCTTTACTGCCGCACCGTCGAGGCTGTCTACCAGGGTCCAGCCTATGCCGCCACCGTCGCCTGCATCTATGAAACCATCCTGCGGACGGGTATAGAGAGCATATTTTCCGTTAACGAACTCCGGATGCAGCACCACGTTGCGCTGCTGGCTCTTGCTCACAAGGTCGGGCAGGCGCTCCCAGTTCACGAGATCATGAGTACGGGCGATTCCCGCTGCGGCAACGGCAGATGAAGTGTCGTTCGCAGGGGCGTTCGGATCCTTGCGCTCCACGCAGAATATTCCGTAAATCCATCCGTCCTCGTGCTGCACGACGCGCATGTCGTACACATTGGTGGCCGGTTCGCCGAACTCCGGCATCACGATGGGCCTTTCGCGGAAACGGAAGCCCTCGTAGCCGCAGTCGCTCTCGGCAACGGCGAAGAAAGACTTGCGGTCTGCTCCCTCGACTCGCACCACCAGGCAATAGCGGCCGTCAAGCTTGATTGCGCCGGCGTTAAATGCAGCATGAATGCCGAACCTTTCCATAAGGTAAGGATTAGCGACCGGATCGAAGTCGTAACGCCACTCCAGAGGGGCGTGTTCTGCAGTAACTACAGGATACTTGAAACGTTCGTAAACGCCATTCCCCTCCAGGGGGTAATTCTTGCGTCCGAGCAACTCCTCGTGCTGATTCCTCAGTAACGCTTCTCTTGTTTTATAGTCCATGTTTACAACAATACTATTTTCTCACGTTCAGTAAATGCTTTAAAGTCGTCGGCATCGCCGGAACCCGGCCAGGGGGCGTAGAAATGCGGAGGATCATCCGGAGCATTGCGCCAGGTAAGGACATATGCTATAGGGTAATCCTTGATGGCCGGATAAAGGGCTTCTGTCCACCATGTGGAATCGGGGATAGACTGGAAGCCGGTCTCGGAAAGGGTTATGAGCTTGCCGTGCTCTTCTCCCAGGCGCTGTACGAAGCCGAGGGATTCCTTTAAATAAGCATTGAATTGCACAGAAGCGGCCTTAGCTCCGTCGGGTCCCATGAATGCATAACAGTCGAAGCCCATAATATCCACCTGATCGTCCCCGGGCCAGCGTTCCATGTAGCCTTCGGCATCCACGCCCACGTTGGGTGAGTAGCACCAGAGGATGTTGTCCATTCCCCGGGTGACCGTGAGGTATTCGCGGGTCTCGCGGAAGAGTTCCACGAACTGCCCGGTGGTGCACAGGTCGCGGCCCCACCAGAACCAGCTGCCGGTGTGCTCATGCCACGGGCGGAAGATAAAGGGGATGCGTTCGCCATCGGGAGTGCGTATGGTATCGAAGAAATCGCCCAGCATCTGCAGCCACTGCAGGAAGAGCTCCCGCTTTTCGCCACCGTCGAGTATGGATTCCACAACCTTGTCGGAACTGACGTCCCATGCGGTGCCGCCGGTGAGCGGATTGCGGGGATGCCATGAGAAGGTGACAATGCCGCCGCGGGCATGATGCTCCTGCGCCGCACGGGTGATGACGTCGAAGGGCACACCGTCCAGGTTCTTCTCGCCGCCGAGCTCCAGTTCTCCCAGTTCCAGACCAAGCACTGCGGGATAGCTGCCGCACACGTCCTTCACGTCGGAACGCGTGAAATCGTCGCCTGCCGCATCCAGCACCTGCCAGGTGTGGCCATATACCAGATCGTCCTGATGGCCGTACATTATTACACCGCTTTCGACGGATTTCTGGAGGCGCTCAGCCAGCAGTTCCGCGCCGGTTTTCGGCTTGGAACAGCAAAGGAGGGGGAAAATCGCTGCGATTAACAGCAATCTGTTTAAGCTTGTTTCCATGATTCTAAACCTTTGGTGCTGAGTTATATACGGTTTCAAGGGTATATCCTTCAGCCTCCGTGAACCAGGCCTTCTTGAGCACACTTAGTACCGCGCTGCTGTTTCCTATCGGCTGCCCGGTACCATGGTTGATGTATCCGTGCTTTTCCTTGCCGTCTCCACCGGCTCCGTTATCCCAGAGAAAACATGGCAGATGATAGGTTTTGGCCGCCTTGGTTACGTACTCCATGTAGTAAAGATAGAACTTCCAGGCCCGGGCGTTTGACTGGGCGCGCATGGAGCAGCCATACTCCCCGATATAAACCGGAATACCCTTGGCTACGAAGTTGTTGTACAGCATGCCGAAAACATCCCTGACGTGATCTTCGTCACCACCGCTGGCTTTTTTACCCGCCTGGCCGGTATGGCCCCAATCTGTATACTGGGCATCGCCTATGGTGTAATCGGAAGGGTCGTAGAAGTGGACCGAGACAGCCAGCTTGCCTGCCGGGTCATTGGGGATGGCCATGTTTTTGGCAAACTCCGGATTCGCGCAGTAAGACGGAACTCCCAGCCAGCGGGTGGCATTATTTCCTCCGGTGGCGCGGACGGCATCTACAAATACCTGGTTCCACTGGTCCAGAATTGCGTTCTGCCGCTCCGGGTGGCTCCTGTAGTCGCTGCTCCAGCCCCACTGGCCGTCGTTGATCTCGTTGAAGCCCTCCATCATCAGCCATTCTCCGCAATCGGCAAACCTGTTTGCTATATTCGTCCAGGCACCTTTTATCTTGGCTTTTATGGCTTCGTTGACGGCACTGTTGTTCACCGCCGTCCTGATGTCCTGCCACTCGTAACTGTTGGAGCTGCCGTGATTCTCGTCGTGGTGCATGTTAAGAATCACGTTCAGACCGGCATTGTGGGCAAATTGCACCACCTCGTAAACACGGTTGAGCCATGTTTCGTCTATCTTGTAATCCGGGGCGGGGCCGATTGTATTTAGCCAGGAAACAGGGATGCGGACGCTTGAAAAGCCCAGATTCCTGACTCCGGTGAAAGTTGCCTGGGTCGCCTTGGCGTTACCCCACACCTCCTCGTCGGGATATCCCTCCTTTGCTCCGGCCCAGCTGCCGTTGTAATAAGCGTCGAAGTGGTTGCCCATGTTCCAGCCAAGGCCGAAGAACTCATCAATGCTCCTGGCTTGTGCGGAAGGGGTATCCGGGGTGGAGGGTTTTTCCGCGGCGGCCTGCGTCACCTTCACGGTAACGGAAGGCACGCCCTCGGAAGAGACAGTCACCGTGGCTGAACGATCCTCATAGGTAGTGTTCTGGCTTGCGTTCAGGTAGAACGTTATCGAGTAATCCTTGAAAGTACCGTCGGTGAGGGTGAGCCAGCCTTTGGCATCGGTGGGAATTTCCACCTTGGGACGCGCCGGAGCCTTTACGGTTAGCGGCAGCATGGCTGCGGCAGGCGTGGTGAATATCAGCTCGTCGGCGCTGAGTGTCATTTCCGTAGGAGCCTTAGGCTCGTCGTCGGGTTTGACAGGGTCTTCGCATGACGCGAGCAAAGCCAGCGCCACCAGTAAATATGAGTATTTTAACAGACGCATCATATTTTGATATCGCTACGGGATAATACCTTATCTGAGTTGAAGGCGGTCTTCCACCAGGCGGTGTCCGGCATGGAGGAACCGTACCACGGCATGAACCAGCTCCACTTTGCACCTTTCGTCCACGCCTCGGGGATGGATGAGAACACAGCCTCCTGGGTTCTGCCGCATTCCGCCAGGGTCACCATCTTTTTGGGATATGTCGCCTGGATTTCAGTGAATTCCCGGGCGTTCTGTGCGGAATTGTATCCGTACAGGTCGCGGCCTACAATATCGACATACTCGTCTCCCGGATACCAGTCCCTGTCCTGACGGTAAGCGGAGGCGTTGCCGTTGTAATTCTGAGTCGTCCAAACCCAGATCAGGTTGCGTATGCCCTTGGAATAGAAGTAATCGAACATGGTCTTCCAAAGTTTCTTCTGGATTTCCGCGCCGTCGTAGCCCCACCAGAACCAGGCCTTGGTCCAGTTCGCCTGATTGATGGCGGTGGCGTTGCCGGCGGCTTCGTGGAAGGGACGCCAGATGGCTGCTATGCCTTTGTCCTGAAGGGCGAGTATGACCTCGACCACCTTGTCCATCTGCTCATAGAACCACTTGCTCTCCCAGCTGCCGTCCTTGAAGATATTCGAAGCCCGGAAAGTGGTCTCCGAAGGCGAGCAGGTCACATCCGACAGTCCGGCATCCCTGGATTTGGGCACATTGAAATGCCACATCAGGGCCACGATCCCTCCGGCTTCCGCCCACTCCGTGACGGGCGTGAGCTTGGAATAGTCAATCCAATTCTGGCCGGAGTAAAGAATGTGAATGAAATCGTAGCAGTTCAGGGCCGGATACTTTCCGGTGGCGGTATGGACCTTGTCAGCCTCCTCGTGATTCCAGTTGACATTGGCCATGATTCCGGAAATGACCTTGCTGCCGTAATTCTTCAGCAGATAATCATACAGCGCCTGGGCCTTTGCAGTGGCGCCGGGAGTCACCAGGGTCTTGGTGATATTCACCTCGGAACCTGAACCGGAACCTGAACCCGGATCGGGATCGGGGTCAGGAGTCTCCTCCCTCCCCTCCTGGGTAACTTTTATCGTTTTATTGAAAGAGCCTGCGGTAACGGTCAGGGTCGCAACCCTGTCGCTTTCGCTTTCATTGGCGGCAACCTTCAGGCCGTAAGTAATCTTGTAATCCTTGAAGACGCCGTCGGCGACCGTCACCCAGTCGGAATCGGATTCGACGGTCGGGCGCGTCGGCGCGGTGACAACAAACTGCAGGGTAGCGCCTTCGGAATCCACGTTGAAGGCATCCTTGTCGACGCTCATCGACTCCGGAGCGGAAGGCGTATCGCCGGGGACGTCGGGATCCACGGGATTACACGCCCACATGGTGGACATAGCAATCACCGCCGACAATATGAACTTTACGACTTTCATCCGGATTTAATGAATTGGGACCGGAAGGGACTGTCAGGTCCCTTCCGGCAAAACTATCATGGTCTATTTGAGACCTACCTGAGTGATGGTGAAACCTGCTCCGCAGATTACAAGGCCGCCATCGCTGGCGAGAACCTTGACATCGTCAGCGGTGAGCTCAATCTCGTGGCCGCCGTCCTGCAGAGGAAGGTTGCCGTCCTGAGCCAGTCCGGCAAGGCTGGGAAGGGAAGCCCAGCTGCCGTTGCCGAAACGGATGCATCCTGCAGGATCATCAATGGTGTAGTGTGCGCAGAGCTTGGTGCCCGCTTCCACGGTGGACCAGTCATATCCGCCCCATGAGAGAGCGGTCATGGCATTGGCCCATGCACCTGCCGATACGGAGCCTTCCCAGATGATGTTCTCGGTGGGGCCCACTGCGCCGGCCTGGACCAGCGAGACACCGGTGATGGCAACGTTCTCACCCTGGGTGAGCAGGGCGCCGCCCCAACCCTGTACGCTGGTCAGCAGGCCGATGTTGGCATCGGTGACTTCGAACTCGAAGTACTTGGCGCCGGGCTCGGTATTCTCGTTGCTGACGGTATTGGTGCCGCCAGCCTCAGGGAAGGTCATGCCCTCCCAGTGGCCGCTGAAGATCTGGAACTGCCAGGATTCTGCGAGAGGAGTGTAGTAGATGCGGACATGGTTGCCGACTGCGATTCCGAGCTGTATGAAAGCATCCTCGGCTCCGTAGTAAGGCTGGTTGGTCCATCCGTTCATATCCTCATAGCCTTCGAAAATGAAGGTCTCGGTATCGGCGGCACCGAAGTGGACGACCGACATGCCGGTGATGATTACGCTTTCACCCTGGACCACGAGTACGCCGCCCCAGCCCTCAGAACTGGTGAGGGCTCCGATGTTGGCGTCAGTTACTTCGAAGGCGAAGAACTTGGCGTCAGGCTCGGTGGTGTTGGGACTTACGGTATTGCCGCCGTCCAGTTCAGGGAGGGACATTCCGCCCCAGTGACCATCGAATATCTGGAACTGCCACCAGTCAGCCTTGGGAGTATAGTAGATGCGGATAACGTCACCTACCTCAACGTTGCCTGCCAGGGCACCGTCGGCGCCGAGGTAAGGCTGGTTGGTCCAGCTGCCAAGGTCTTCGTTGCCTTCCCAGTAGAATGTCTCCGTGAACGGAGCCGTGATGGAGAAGGGAACGGGCCAGGTAATCTCGGAACCGTCCATGAGGGTAAGTGCAAGACGATAGACGCCGGGGCCTATGCCTTCAGGGATTGCGAACGCCATGGCGTCATCTGCACGCTTGACGTAGTTGACAACCCTCTTGCCCTTGATATAGACCTGGTCGATCTGCATGAGGTTCTTACCGCTTATGGTAATGTTGCTGCCAAGACCGTATGCATCCTGATCGAAGTCAATTGCAACTGCCATGTTGTAAGTAATCTCGATAGGCTCGGTACTGGTCTCGTAACCGGCGGCTGAGGTGAGGGTGATAGGTCCGGTGTACGCCTGCTCAGGAATCTTGACGTAAACGTCTATGTTCCCAAGATCATCGGGCTGGAATTCAAATTCGCAGTCGATAAAGCTCTTTTCCTTGCTGCCGATCTTTACGCTTTCGACAAGGTCGAGGTCGGAACCTATGATGCGCAGGACGGTTTGGCCTGCAATGACTGCATCCAAGTGCTCCCAAGCCATGATTTCCGGCTTGACAACCTCAAGGTCGGCGCTGTAAGCCTTCTTTCCGGATTCCAGGCTCACGGTCACGGGACCGTCCTTGGCCTCAGCGGGAATGGTTGCGACAATCTTGCTGCCGTCCAGATACCAGGTAGCCTCGGCATTCTCGAATTCCACGGCGGTTACCAGATCGAGGTCGTTACCTTCAATGGAAACCTCGGTACCTGCCTTGAAACGCTTGTCGGCAGCCAGTGAAGTGACGGTGAGTTCGGTCACATTCAGGGACTCTATCTCTCCTGCGTCGAAGATGACCCCGGCATAAGAGATGAGGGAAATGTTACCGTCACCGGCCTTGGGGGCGAGGTTGAATGAAATGGACTTGCCGTCTTCTGCAACGGTGAATTCAACGGAGCCTGCCTGAGGCAGCACCACCTCCGCAATCATGTCGAGGTGCTCACCTGTTACGGTAATCACGTCGCCGCTCTTGTACACAGCCTTATCGGCTTTTACTACGGTAGGATTGCCAACCACAAGTTCGGTTGCGGAATAAATCTGGTTGGGGATGGTGTTCTCGTCTTCGAGCTCGTTCACATCGCCAAGGATGATGTAGCCGGTGACGGCCTTGAACGGAACCACGAACTTGAGTTCGTGGCGATCCTGGCTGACGAACTCGGTAATGTAGTTGCCGTCGGAAAGAATAACCTCCTTGACAGTGTTCAGGTACTCGCCCTTGACGGTGACAACGTCACCTGAAAGGACGGTAGCCGGAGAGAAGGAGTCGATGGCTATAGGCTCGGTGAAAGTAAGGTCGGCGCGGGTGGAACGGGCGTTGCCGTTTGCGTCAACTACCGTTACCTTGCCCACCTCGGGACCTTCGAGAGGCACGGTCACGCGGATTTCGCTGCGTGAGCCTTTCTCCACGACTTCGATGTCGGTGACAGTGACGCCACCGGCAAACCTGACCTCGGTAACGTTCTCGAGGTTGCTGCCCACAATACGGAGGACACCACCGCGCATTACCGGGTTAGGGGCGACTGCGGCCAGGGAGAAACCGGAGAACTGATCGGTTTCAAGACCTTCACGTGTGCACCCGGTAAGGCCGGAGAGCAGGAAGGCCATTATGGCGACAGCTGAAATTTTCAGTATTTTTTTCATATTCTATCCTCCTTTATTTGATAGGGACAGCACGGATGTTGTCGATCTTGATGATAGGCGTACAGCTTGCGTCGGGGTATTCGACACCGCCGTTGCAGATGAAGAACCATACGCTGGCGAAGGTAGATGCTTTGACTTCTGCGGTTGCAGGCGCGCCCGTCCAGTTCTTGGTGAAGTCTGTGAGAGGGAGGGTAACCGTGACCCACTTGCCTCCGGTATCATAGGAACCGGTTGCTTCCCAAGGCTGGTAGAACACACGCGGGGCGGCATCGCCGTTCATGTACGTATTGTTCTGGCCGGCACAAGCGTTACCGTAAATATCGGTGGTAGTGGCACCGAAGCTGACCAGATCCACACCTGCAAATACGATCTGCATCGGAGTATTGCTCCAGGGGTTGGAGGCGGGGATGCACATTTCGAACTTGAGGGCCATGTTCTGCCAGTTGGTAAAGTCAACGATGTCGCAGAGACGGGGCCACATCTGGGTGCCGTCATTATAGTTCTCGGGCTCGTTCCAGCTTCCCGGCCAGTAGACGAACGAGAAGTTGCTCTCCTCCCAGCTGCCGTCGAGAACGGCATTGCCGTCACCGAACTGGAAGTAACGTCCGTTCACACCCGTTCCGTCATCGTCCTTGCTGCTGTGTCCGTTCCAGCCATGGTTGTCAAGGCCGGTGGCGCCGTCGAAGTCGAAGAGCATGCCGCGGGAATCCTTGTACAGGAACGTGGACTGCGCGGTACCGGAATCGGTGGTAACCTTGATCTTGCCGGGCTGTGCACCCTCGGGAACGACCATGTCGAAAGCGTTTCCGGTGGCGGTGGCAACCTCAACAGGATCGGCACCGGGGAACAGAACGGTAATAGGAGCGAAGAGATAGGAACCTGTGATGGTCACAGTCTCGCCGGGATTGGCCCATTCTGAAGATATGCCGTCCACCTGAGGAGCCGGCGGCAACACCTTGAAGTCGTACAGGACAACCGAGCTGTCACGGGTAATCAGGTGAATCTGATCGTCCTGGACGACGGGCATATTCTTGGGAATCTGAACCAGGAGGGTCTTGGCAGTTATGTAACTGGGGTTCAGGACGGCCTTCTGGTCATTGAAATAGATGTCATGGACGCTGGTAAGATTGTCACCTACCAGGCAGACCACCTCGGCCATAGCGGCCTGGGTGATCATCACGTCCCTGTCACCGTAGCGGACAAAGTCCACAGAAGGGACACCGTCAGTGAGAACCAGGCGGTCCGGATAGTCGAGCTGCTGGCAAGATGCGGCAAACAGCAGACCAAGTATCAAAGCGGTATATTTAATATTTGCTTTCATCGGATCACGGATTAAAAGTCATAGGAAAAAGTCTCGCGGACATCCACGTGAATTGCTTCGGCAGTGGAAGCCACATTGGGATTCATGACCACGTCCTCGGTAGGGAAAGGCATGGTGAATACACTGGCGCTCACGTTTGAAACATCGTACTGATTATCATAGGATATCCCGCTGGTGTCCCATGGACGGCCGTTGCCGGGGCCGACATACTCGCCCTGTTCGTTGGTAACGAACCTCTTATAGGGATCGTCCAAACTGGGGGTATAGACGGAACGGCGCTGGGATTCAAGCTCCTTGATACAGCTGCCTGCATCATAATAGGAGCGGCGTACGAAATCGTACCAGCGGTCACCTTCCAGAGCAAGCTCCAGACGGCGCTCTTTCCATATCGTCTCAAAGTCGACCGAGGCTACGGGAGCGGCGTGTGCGCGCTCGCGGATCTTGTTCACATACTCAAGTGCAGTGGCGTTGTCACCTGTGAGGAGGCAGGCTTCTGCGTATACCAGGTAAATGTCTCCAAGACGGAGGATATGGGTAGGAAGCTGGTTGTACATGTTGCCGGCAGGATAACCGAAAGCGGCCTCGTGGTCGGCGTTGTCACCATAAAGATGCTTGCAGTAGCTGGCACCGGTAGGGCTGCCCCATGCACGGGAAGAACCATTGGTGGTAAGACCGCCGGGATAGTAATTCTCGTCATAGAAGAAGCGGTAGAGGTTGAATCCGCCTTCCACGTCGGTCCAGAAGTAATCGTACTGGTCGCCGAAGAGCATAAACGTAGCTTTGCGGCGGTCGTCGGTCTCTACGCGGGCAGTAGGATCCTGAAGGGCGGGATTCTGTGTTCCGAAGGCTTCCTGGAGGTCGATGGTAGGGCCTTTCCAGTCGCCCCAGAGGTCACCGTTCTCGTCAAATCCGACCAGACCCACATCACTCTGCATGTAGTTCTGGGTGGTCCAGGCGCTCTTGTTGGCAGCCTGCCAGTGCCATGTGAAGAGCTGTTCGCCCGTCTGCTGGAACTGGGCCGCTGTCATGCGGAAGTTGTCTGAATAATTGGGAGTAAGGCTACGGCCGGAGTTGAGGATAACGTCCTTGGCATAGTCGCGGGCCTTCTCGAGGTCTTCCTGGTTCAGGGAACCGGTAACACCGGCCTTGGTCAGGTATACCTTTGAGAGCAGAGCCTCGGCGGCATAGTAGTCTATACGGTTGAGTTTACCGATGTAGGCGTTCTTGGGAAGCAACTCCATAGCTTTTTCCAGGGTCATGATTACGTACTCGTAAACATCGGCCTTCTGGACTTTCTTCTGCTCATTGTAGGTAGCCTCCTTGATAACTTCGGTATTGTCGTGAATGATAGGGACATCACCGAAAGTACGCACCAGGAAGAAGTAGGTCATAGCCTTCCAGGCCAGAACTTCGCCGATGCAACGGTTCTTGACTTCGGTGGAGGCGCTACCCTTGGCAGCCTGAATGTTGTGGATGACGGTGTTGCACTGGGCATTCACGGCCCACAGGGCATAGGACATGTCCTTGAGAACGGCGTCTTCACCGGTCACAGCAAGAAATGTGTACGGGCGCTGGGCCGCATCGGCCAGATAGACGTTACCGGCCAGGCACTCGGAAGAGTAACTGAAGAAACGGGTGATGTCCTGCCAGGGTGAATTGTACAGGTAATTGATACCCTGCTCCATCTGGGCATCGTTCTGATAGAACTGTGCCGTGGTGTAGCTGTCCTCGGAGGGACGGTCCAGGAATTTCTCGCAGGAAACGGCGCCGAAGACGATTATTGCAGCAAGGGCGATATATTTGATAGCATTTTTCATATTCTTGTCCTCCATCTTTTAGAAAGTAAGATTTACACCGAAGGAACAGGTCATAGGAGAAGGATAACGTCCGTTATCTACGCCGAAGGTGAGACCGGTTGCATCCTGAGTGGAAGCACCGACTTCAGGATCGTAACCCGAGTAATTGGTGAGGGTGTAGAGGTTCTGGATATTGCAGTAAACCCTGATGTTCTCGAACTTGATCTTCTGGAGCACTACCTTGGGGAAGGTGTAACCCAGGGTGATGTTCTTGATACGCAGGTAGCTGCCGTCCTCTATATAGCGGGAGCTCAGGTAATCGATGTTGTGGTTCGGATCTGCATTCCATGCACGGGGCATCATGGTGTCGGGGTTGGAAACCCTGACGTTGGTGATGTCTGTCAGCCAGGAGCTGCCGTCAGCGTAGGTCTTGGCCGGATCGATGGGCTCGAGGCGGGCGTGATCCATAACTGAAACGTGTTTGTTGATCCAGGTGCTGGTCATGGACACGAGGCTGTTGTAACCCTGGCCCATCTTGTTGTAGTTGAGAATCTTGTTGCCGTAGGAGCCGTTCACGAACACGCTCAGGTCGAGGTTCTTCCAGCGGAAGGTGTTGGTCCAGCCGAAGGTGAAGATAGGAAGCGGTGAACCGATGTTTGTTTTATCGAGTTCGTTGATGACGCCGTCAGGTTTGCCTTCGGGGCCGCTCACATCCTTGAACTTGAGGTCACCGGGCCATACTGTCTTGGAAGGATCGAAAATGGGATTTCCGTTCGCATCGAAAGAAGTGGGCCAGGATGCAGCCTTGGGCGAATTCATGATGTCCTCGAAATCTCTGTATACACCTTCTACTTCGTATCCGTAGAAGCTGTACAGGGACTCTCCCAGCCTGCTGACGGATACGATGTCGTTCCACTGCCCGTAACCGGGGAGATTGGCGTTGGCGCTGCCGTCGAGGGCGACCAGTTTGTTCTTGTTGAAGGAAATCTGGAAGTTGGAATCCCATGCGAAGTTACCGACCTCTACCGGATGGGTGTCGAGGGTGATTTCCAGACCCTTGTTTTCGATGGAACCGTAGTTGCCCTTGGGAGCGGACAGTGCTGAAGCACCGTTGCCGAGAGTACCCATATAGGAAGGAAGGGTCATGGACATGAGCATGTCGGAAGAAATCTTCCTATAGAGGTCTACAGTAAGGTTCACCCGGTTATTGAAGAAGCTCAAGTCTAAACCGATATTGGTCTGTTCCTGCTTCTCCCAGTGTACACCGGTGTTGGAGATATTGGCGGGACGCTGGCTGTCGCCGAGGCCCGTAGGCACCTTGGACATGCCGGATTCCCATGCTCCGCCGCCGATATTGGAGTTACCGGTCTGGCCCCAGCCGATACGGATCTTACCGTCGTTGAGGACATCCTTCAATGCAGCGGGATAGAACTTCTCGTTGGTGAAACGCCAGCTTCCTGCCACGGAGTGGAAACCTGCCCAACGGTTATCCGGACCGAAGTTGGAAGAACCGTCATAGCGGAAAGTGTAGGTCAACAGGTAGCGGTTATCGTAGTTGTAGCTCTCACGGGTAAAGAAGGAAGCCATTGCAGCAGAACCGAAACCGGAGCCGATCGACGGGGTGCCGGTTGCCAGCGAGAGATTGTGGATCTCGTCGGAAGGGAGCTTGGTATTGCTGCCGCTCAGATACTTCCAGCTGGATTCCCATGCCTCCTGACCGACCATGGCGGTAATGTGGTGCTTACCGAAGGTGTTGGTATAGGTGAGGTAGTTCTTCACTGACCAATAGGTACTGGTGTTGTTCTGGGCCGTCATGGTATTGGTACCACGCTGCCAGCCACCCAGGTTGACCATAGGCTTGTAAGTGGAAGACTCGGAATTGGAGAAGTCGAAACCGACCTCGCTCCTCAATGCAAAATGCTTGATGGGAGTAAGCTCGGCATAGACGTTACCGGTGAGTTTCTGACGTTTGAGCAGGTTCTCATCCATCATTGCCATAGCCACAGGGTTGGCGGTGGTGTATCCCTCACGGACGGTGGTGGAATAATTGCCGTCTATGTCATAAACAGGGATGTCGGGCAGGGTGGTGAGAGAGTAGAAGATGACACCTTCCTGACCGTCGGCCAGCTTGATGTTATCGTTGGTAATGGAGTAGGTGGCGTTCAGACCGAGCTTGAACCATTCCTTGAGCTGTGCGTCGAGGTTGGTGCGGAAGCTGAGACGGTTGAACTCGGAACCGATGATGGTACCCTGCTGATCCATGTAGGAACCGGAAACATAGTACTGTACCTTATCGGAACCGCCCTGCGCGCTGATCTGGTGCTGATGCTGGAGAGCTGTGCGGAACACCTCGTCCTGCCAGTTGGTACCGACACCCAGGAGGGAAGGATCTGCATACCAGTTGTTGTTGGTTGCAACTCCCATGTCTACCAGTTCATTATAGAACTCCGCGAACTGGCGCAGGTTCATCATGTCGATACGGCTGGTCTGGCGGGATACTGCAAACATACCGTCATAGGAGAACTTGGCGTCGCCGGCCTTACCATGCTTGGTGGTAATGAGGATAACGCCGTTGGCGCCCTGGGCACCGTAGATAGCGGTTGCAGAGGCGTCCTTGAGAATCTCCATGCTCACGATATCGGCAGGGTTGATGGTTGCCAGAGGGGAGATGGTAGAAATCTTACCGTTACCGAGGGAGCCGAGACCGTAATCCCAGCCGGAGCTGCCGCCGCCCTGAATGATGACGCCGTCGATGACGTACAACGGTTCAGCGTTGGCGTTGACCGTAGCCTGGCCACGGACGCGGATAGATGAAGAGGAACCCGGAGCACCGGAAGTCTGTACTGCGGCAACACCGGCAGCACGGCCCTGGAGGGACTGGTCGAGGTTGGTAATGATGGAGCCCTTGAGGTCTTCCTCCTTCATGGAAACGGAAGCACCGGAAAGGTCGCTCCTCCTCATGGTACCATAACCCACGACCACTACTTCCTCGAGGAATTCAGCATCCTCCTTGAGGACGATGTTGAAAACGGTCTGGGATCCTACAGGAATCTCCTGTGTTGAGTAACCTATCATGGATACCACCAGGGTGGCGCCGGGGTTCACGCTGAGCGAGAACTTACCGTCCAGATTGGTCACTGCGCCATTGGATGCGGTGCCCTTTTCGAGCACGCTTGCTCCGATGAGGGGGCCTACATTATCCCTGACGGTACCCGAAACGGAGACCTTCTGGGCATACAGGCTCGCTCCCAAACAGAGCATCAATAGGCAAGTAATTAGTTTACTTTTCATTGGACCTGATTTTAACTTAAATTAGAATTATATTATTAGAATTGATTTAAGAATTCCTCTTTCAGTTCCCTCCAGCTAGGTTCCAGCCACATTCCGTGACCGCACCACGCCACGCAGTGCCAGCGCTTTTCGGCAGATGCGCAGTTGTTGAACTCGGAGAAGTTGGTGTGCGGAGGGCAGACCGGATCCTGAAGGCCAAAACCCATAAGCACAGGGCATGTGATGCGGGGAGTGAAGTTCTTTACATCGAAATAACGCAGCATGCCCAGCAGTTCCGCTCGGTCTATGCCGGCCGCGTCGGCAGCCTCGTACATCTCATGCACGGGCCACCAGACTATCTGGCCGTAATGCTCGTAATCTCCCAGGAAAGGCACGCCGGGCGCTATGCCGCGAATCATGGGGCGCAGGGCCGCACTGATCCATGTAAAAGCTCCGCCCTGGCTCTCGCCAAATGCCACAAAACGGGTGGTGTCTGCCTTCGGCAGGGACGCGGCAAAATCTACGGCTCTGGCAACATCGCAGAAAGCACCGCGGTAGTAGAACTCGTCTTTTGAGTTCAGGCCGCGGTCTATCCACCTGTCCTGATTACCTTTGAAAATGCCCTGGTCGCGAACGCTCACCAGGAAATCGATACGCTCGGGATCGGCGTCGGGGTCGTGCCAGTAAGGCTCACCGCCATAGCCCATGTACTCAAGCCGTACGGGGAAGCGGCCTTCTGCCTCGGGGATGTAGATACGGCCTCCCATAATGCCGCCGTCGAGCGATGCAATACGGAGCTCATAGCATTTGCGAAGCTCGGAAGAATGCTCGGGGATGAGGGTCCACTCTGCATCCATGGGCACCTGGTCGAGCTCTGCAAGCGTTTGCTCCCAGAACGCGTCGAAGTCTTCCGGTGCATCCACGGGGCTGATGACCTGCTCTGGATTTACTCCTATGTTGAAGCTGAGCGAATCGCCGATGTTTACCTGGTAGAAGCCGGGATCCAGTTTGCCGAGCGAAAGCTTGAGGGAAGTGTAGCAGCCATTCTTCTTTTGAACGCTGACGCTACCCTCCAGCAGGGCTTCGGCCTCGGGATTCATGAGATCCAGGTCTTTGTAAAGACGGTAAGGGAGTTGCATACGGCCTTCCGGGCCACTTACAAAAACGTTCAGTTTAAAGGCCCCGGAGCCGAGTTTAAGCCACGATTCGTTGCAGACCAGGAAAACGGAATCCGCCGCCGCACTGTCCTGGGAAGGGAGAACGGTGGTGTAAAGGACATCGTTTTCAGAAAACGGCCTGACGGCCAGAAATGCCTGTTTTTCGCAGGCCTGGACAAATATCAGGGCCAGGACTGCCAGGGAAATAAAGAAACGGTTACCAGTTAGTGTCATAATCTTTTGCAAAAATAGATAGTTAATACCATATATAATGGTACTGTTTTGTCAAATGTCGCAAACTTTTTGCTATACTGTGACTTTTTTCTTCATGTACACACGCCTGAACTCACTGGGAGTCATACCTTTTTTGGCCTTAAAAACCCGGTTGAAATTGGAGAGGTTGTTGAAGCCGCACCTGTAGCAGATTACAGACACACTGTCATTGGTGTCCACCAGAGCACGGGCAGCATTACCCAGACGCACGTCCACAATGTAGTCTGTGACGGTTTTTCCTGCATTCGTACGAAAGAAGCGGCTGCAGGAAGAGGGGCTCATGCTGATGAGATTTGCAATCTCGCCGAGCGAAATATCCTCTGCATAATGGGCATGGATATAGTCCTTTATGCGCTCCACCCTGCGGCTTTCGTGATGAAGGGGGGCTTTGGCGTACGAGCTGGTAGCCAGCGTGCGCCATTCGAACAGCGAAAGATCATGCAGGATCTGCACGCACTGCATGTACTGGGTAAAACTGTCTGCCTGCTGTGCTATGGCGTCCAGAGTGGCATAGACCTTCATTATGGCCTCCTGGGGGAAGCATATGCCCTGCTTTGCCGCCTCGAACATCTTACGTATGGATTCGAACTGGTTTTTGGCCAGCATTCCTTCACTGAAGAGGCCGGAGGAAAACTGGATGGTGATTTCACGTATATCTTCCGAATTGCACGTACCCTGCTCCCACACATGTTCGAGGTGCTCTCCGGTTACAAGGACCAGTTCGTACTGGCCTATGGTCTCTATGCTGTCCCCTATGACCCTGCGCACTCCCGCCCCGTTACTGATGAAGTTGAGTTCATACTCGGAATGGCAATGGAGGGGATAGGTAAACTTGTTTTTATGCCTCTCTACAATGAAGAAACAGTCTTTGTCTGACAGACCCGTAATCTCGGAAAGTACTCTGGCCATTGTGTTCTGGTTTTGAAATGTATATTATTGGCTAAATATAATACTATTTTGACATATTTCAACCTTTATTTGCGATTTTATCTATTTTTGTGTGTATGAATATGAAAAAGTACACGGAATTCGCAGGACAGCTTCGTTCCGAGCTCGAGAAAGACATACTTCCGTTCTGGTTAAACCGTATGCAGGACGGACGGGGCGGCTTTTACGGCCGTATGGACGGCAACGGACACCTGATTCCCGACGCCCCGCGCGGCGGAATCCTCAACGCCCGCCTGCTATGGACTTTCTCATCGGCTTTCCGTATGTTCGGAGACCCAGTCGTCGGAGAGGCGGCACAGCGCGCATACCGGCAGATACGGGACCGCTTCTACGACACTGAATTCGGTGGAACTTATTGGAGTATCGATGCTTACGGGAAGCCCCTGGAGACAAAGAAGCAGTTCTACGCCATCGCCTTTGCCGTGTACGGCCTCGCCGAATATTACCGCGCCACCTCCGATACAGAGGCGCTGGAACTCGCTGTAAAGTTGTACCATGACATAGAGGCCCACAGCAAAGACCCGGAGCTCGGAGGTTACCTGGAAGCCGCCGGTCGCGACTGGTCCCCTATTGCGGACGTCCGCCTTTCCGAGCGTGACCGTAACGACGCCAAGACTATGAACACGCACCTGCATATCCTGGAAGGCTATACAGGGCTGTACCGGGTATGGCCGGATGCCGGGCTGCGGGTGAATCTTACTGAGCTTACGGAACTCTTTTTGAGCCGCATAGTACGTCCCGACGGTCACCTCGGACTCTTCTTCAACGAGAACTGGGAACCGCAGACCGGCGCCGTCTCCTACGGGCACGACATAGAGACATCCTGGCTGCTGTGCGAGACCGCCGAAGTACTTGGCGACAAAGACCTTATGACCCGTGTGCAAGTGTGCTCGCGGCACATGGCAGAGGCCGCAATCGAGGGCCTGGCGCCCTCCGGGGGCATGATCTACGAGTTTAACCCGGAGAGCGGAGAGCACGACGCCTCCTTCCAGTGGTGGGTGCAGGCGGAAACAGTGGTCGGCTGCCTGAACCAGTTCCGGCTTACCGAAGATGAGGAGTGGTTCGAACGCGCACGCAGTTCATGGGACTTCATCCGCAGATCACTGCTCTGCCCGGACGGCGAATGGTACTGGAGTCTGAATCCTGACGGTACCCCCAACACAACGGACGACAGGGCAGGATTTTGGAAATGCCCTTATCATAACGGACGCATGTGTATGGAGGTATGGAGTTTTTTCAGTACCTTTGCGCCGTGTTTAAAAAGTATCTGATAGTTTTCCTGATATCCATGGTACCGCTGATAGAGATTCGCGGCGCCATGCCTTATGCGGTGGGATTCGGGCTCCCGCTGGTCCCTTCCATTCTGGTCGCCATACTCGGCAATATGCTGCCGGTTCCCTTTATCTTCTTCTTCGCCCGCCGCGTGCTGGAATGGGGCAAGGACAAGAAAGTAATCGGCGGGTTCTTCCGCTGGTGCCTGGAAAAAGGCGAGAAAGGCGGGCAGAAGCTTGAGGCCAAGGCCGGACGCGGCCTCTACTGGGCCCTGCTGCTGTTCGTCGGTATTCCCCTGCCCGGTACAGGCGCATGGACCGGCACTCTCGCAGCCAGCTTGCTCAACATGGACTTCAAGAAGAGCGTCATCTACGTTATGCTCGGCGTCGTTCTGGCCGGAGCAATAATGTTAGCCGCATCGCTCGGTGTATTTGGAGCAATCCGGCTGTTCAATTAGATAGCTTAGCGCTATTCGTTCGAAGAAACTTTAAGGAGCGAAGCGACCAGGGGGGTGTCGGGGGGAACGCCCCCCGTCCCCTGGGGGCACAGGGGGATAATAGGGAAGAGGCTGGTTGACTTGTGTCAACCAGCCTCTTCCACCTGCTGGAAACGCAGTTTACAGCAGGTGGAAGCCTACGGTCAGGCCTGCCATCACTATGCTCACCATGCTCATGAGCTTGATGAGGATATTCAGCGAAGGGCCGGAGGTATCCTTGAAAGGATCGCCCACGGTGTCGCCAACCACAGTTGCATGATGGCACTCGGAGTTCTTTCCGCCGAAGTGGCCTTCTTCCACAAACTTCTTTGCGTTATCCCATGCACCGCCGGAGTTGGACATGAACACTGCCAGCACGAAGCCTGCGCCAAGTCCGCCTATAAGCAGGCCAAGCACGCCGGAAACGCCGAGCACAAGACCGACAACGACGGGAACGATGATTGCCAGCAAAGCGGGGCCGAGCATCTCGTGCTGTGCAGCCTTAGTGGATATTTCCACGCAACGCTTGTAGTCGGGTGTCCCTTCTCCGGTAAGTATACCCTTGATCTCACGGAACTGGCGACGGACCTCAACCACCATCTTGGAAGCTGCACGTCCCACCGCGTTCATGGTAAGGCCGCAGAACAGGAACGCCATCATGGAGCCCACGAACACTCCGGCAAGCACGGTCGGGTTCATCAGGGACACATTATAGTTGCTGAGTATATCCAGGATAGAAGCCTCTGCAGCCTTCACCTGCCCGGCTACGCCGGCAATATACTCGCCGGAACGCTCAAGGGCTATCTTGATTTCCTCGATATAGGAGGCCAGAAGGGCGAGGGCTGTAAGTGCCGCGGAACCGATTGCAAAGCCCTTTCCGGTAGCAGCGGTGGTGTTGCCAAGGGCGTCGAGCACGTCGGTGCGCTCGCGGACCTCAGGCTCCAGTTCGCTCATCTGGGCATTGCCTCCGGCGTTGTCCGCTATAGGACCGTATGCGTCGGTGGCAAGGGTGATGCCGAGGGTGCTGAGCATACCTACTGCAGCAATCGCTACGCCGTACAGTCCCTTGGACAGGGATGCCGCGGTCATCATGTTCTGCACGTCAAAACCTATGGCGAAAAGGTATGCCAGGACTATCGCGCACACGATTGAGATAACAGGGATGGCAGTGGATACCATACCCAGACCCACGCCGTTGATGATAACGGTAGCAGGGCCGGTCTTGGAGGCCTCCGCCAGCTTCTGGGTGGGCTTATAGGAGTGCGAAGTGTAGTACTCCGTCGCCTTTCCGATTATGACTCCGGCAAGCAGGCCGGCGACAACCGAGCAGCTGAAATGCCACCAGTCGTTGTTGCCGGTACCGAATACCAGGGCCAGGATGCCGAAAGTGGCGACACCGCTGAGTATGGCTGCCAGATTGGTGCCGAAACTCATGCTCTTGAGCAGCTCTCCCATGCCAGCTCCCTCTTTGGTGCGGACAGTGAATATGCTGAGAATGGAAAGCACGACGCCTACGGCAGCGATGAGCATGGGGGCGATGATAGCCTTTGTCTGCATCTCGGGGCCCGCCATATAGAAAGCGGAAGCGCCGAGGGCCATGGTGGAAAGGATGGAGCCGCAGTAGCTCTCGTAAAGGTCTGCGCCCATACCGGCCACGTCGCCCACGTTGTCGCCCACGTTGTCGGCGATGGTAGCGGGGTTGCGGGGATCGTCCTCGGGGAGGTCGGACTCAACTTTGCCTACTATGTCGGCGCCCACATCGGCAGCCTTGGTGTAGATACCTCCGCCGACACGCGCAAAGAGGGCCTGGGTGGATGCACCCATTCCGAAGGTAAGCATGGTGGTAGTGATTACCACGAGCTTCTGGGCTTCGGTAGCCTCTACGATGCAGGCGTTAAGCACTATGTACCAAAGGGCAATGTCCAACAGGCCGAGGCCCACCACGGTGAGACCCATGACGGCTCCGGAACGGAAGGCGACCTTGAGGCCGGCGTTCAGGGAGCGGCGAGCGGCGTTGGCGGTACGTCCGGAGGCGTAGGTCGCGGTTTTCATGCCGATGAAACCGGCAAGGCCGCTGAAGAAACCGCCGGTAAGGAATGCGAACGGCACCCAGGGATTCTGCACGTGGAACACGTAGGCCAGAACAGCAAAGAACACAGCCATAATCGCAAATACGATGACGACCACCTTGTACTGCTGCTTGAGATAAGCCATTGCACCCTCACGGACATACTGGGCAATCTGCTTCATAGTCGGAGTCCCCTCATCCTGCTTCTTCATCTGCCTGTAGAAGATGAAGGCGAACAGCAGCGCAAGAACCGACGCGCAAGGGACTGCATAGAATAGTGGATTCATATGGTTCGGTTATTTGTTTTTAGTTTGCTAATGTAAGCATTTTATATATGAAAAACAAAGCCCCGAACTGTATGCCAGTCGGGGCTTGTCTTACCGGGATCTTTTATTCAGCTTTCGCTTCCTCGGCAGGGGTCTCGGCGGGTGCCTCTGCTGCGGGTGCGGCAGCCTCTGCTACCGGCGCCTCTGCAGGTGCTTCCGCCTTCTTGGCGCGGCTGCGGCGGGTGGTCTTCTTTGCGGACTTGCTTGCACTTGCAAGTGCGGCCTCATTGAAGTCAACCAGCTCTATAAGCGCCATCTCGGCTGCGTCTCCCTGACGGAAACCTACGTGAAGAACGCGGGTGTATCCGCCCGGACGGTCTGCAATCTTGGGAGCGATGTTGCGGAACAGCTCGGTGACTGCGTTCTTGTCCTTGAGGTAGCTGAACACGATGCGGCGGGAGTGGGTGGTATCTTCCTTGGACTTGGTGATAAGCGGCTCCACATAGCTCCTGAGGGCCTTGGCCTTGGCTACGGTGGTGGTGATGCGCTTGTGCATGATCAGGGAAGAAGCCATATTCGCAAGCATAGCCTTGCGATGACCGCTCTGACGTCCCAGATGATTGATAGCTCTATTGTGTCTCATCTCTACTGTTCAATTTTTTTCTTGGGTTCAATATTATACTTGGTGACGTCCATTCCGAACTCGAGCTTCATCTTTTCTACCAGAAGCTCAATCTCGTGGAGGCTCTTGCGTCCGAAGTTGCGGAACTTCATAAGCTCGGGACGGGTGTAGGACACCAGGTCTGCGAAAGTCTCGATTTCAGCGGCCTTGAGGCAGTTGAAAGCGCGGACGGACAGACCTACGTCTGCGAGCTTGGAGAGCAGCAGGTGCCTCGTACGGAGGGACTCCTCGTCCAGTTCGTTGCTGGCGGACTCCACGGCGCTCTCGAGGGGCACCTTCTTGTCATCCGTGAACAGCCTGAAATGGTAAATCAAAATATTAGCAGCCTCCTGGAGGGCATCATCGGGGCTGATAGAGCCGTCGGTGACGACCTCGAGGGTGAGCTTCTCGTAGTCCGTCTTCTGCTCTACGCGCCAGTTGTCCACGCTCCAGTTGACCTTGCGGATAGGAGTGTAGATGGCATCCACGGGAATGGTGCCGATGGGCGTATTCTCATCACGGCTCTCCTCGGCGGGCACAAAGCCACGGCCCTTGGTGATGGTGATGCTGATTTCCAGTTTGACGGAAGGTTCGAGAGAACAGATGTGCTGCTCCAGGTTCAACACCTTGAAAGAAGACAATCCTTTGGAGATATCCTCAGCGGTAAACTCCTGCTTGCCGCTGATGGTAATGTTGACAGTCTCGGAATCGACGGATTCGACCATTCTGCGGAATCTCACCTGCTTGAGGTTGAGAATGATGTCCTGCATCCCCTCGATAACACCGGGGATATTCTGGAACTCCTGGTCTACACCGACAATCTTGATTTGGGAGATAGCAAAACCCTCCAAAGATGCCAGCAGGATGCGGCGGAGAGCATTACCGATAGTCTGACCGTATCCCGGCTCAAGAGGGCGGAATTCGAAACGGCCGACGGTCTCGGTGCTTTCGAGCACGATCACCTTGTCAGGTTTCTGAAATGCTAAGATTGCCATATTATTCTTATTGGGGTGTTAACTGTTACTTGGAGTAGAGATCGACGATAAGCTGCTCGTTGATGTTCTCGGGAACTTCTGCGCGGGTAGGCAGGTTGAGGAACTTGCCCACGAGGGTCTTCTGGTCGAACTCAAGCCAGGAATACTTGGTGACGGATGCCACGCTTGCCTGGATGACCTCGAGGCTCTTGGACCTTTCGCGTACAGCAATCGTGTCACCCGGCTTCACCTGGGCGGAAGGAATGCTGCAAATGTCCCCGTTGAGGGTAATGTGATGGTGGGAGACAAGCTGGCGTGCGGCGGCGCGGCTGGGAGCGATGCCCAGGCGGTACACCACGTTGTCCAGGCGGGACTCGAGGAGGAGAATGAGGTTCTCACCCTTCTGGCCGGCCATGCGGGCTGCCTTGTCGTAGGTGTTGCGGAACTGACGCTCGAGCACACCGTACAT
>CAMYYI010000021.1 GCA_947303465.1 uncultured Bacteroidales bacterium | reverse complement strand
CAGCACGTCACGGGTCTTGAAGTTGTCCATTTCTTCCTGTGTCCACTGGCTCCAGTCTATGCGGGAGTTCGCGAAATTGAAGGGAATGCTCTCTGTAGCAATGACTTTGAACACTTCCGGCCTGTACAACAGGGCTACATCCACTCCACGGCGGTCCGGGCCGTCATAATGGATAATCTGAAAATTGGCCGAGGCAATTTCGGGCTCCGCCACCAGGTCCTCGAGAACGTGGCGGTTCTCTATTTCGGAGACCCCAAGCACGGCGTGCCATACGCCATTGTCCTGCTTCATCGCCGCAATCACATGGGCCATGTTGTACAGTTTCTTGGCGTATTTCTCCTCGGTCCAGTTGTTGTCGCCGTCCGGGAGGTACTGATAGTCGTTCTTGCCCTCGTCGTGAACGGTATCGAACAGGTTTTCAAGATTGTAGAATCCTATGACGTGCGATTTGCCGGTCTGGGCGGTAGCCGTCTGCCCCTGGCCTGCAGACTGCGCCTGCTTGGCGGGACCGCAGGAGACTGCCAACAGCAGGCAGACAGACATCGCACTGATAAGTCTTTTCATTCCGTAAATACTTATTTGTTTCATTTCCAAAACTTTGTAGGAGCGCTGGCTTCGAGTTCCGCAGCGGCTCCGGCTCCGATAATACTCTCGAGGTTAGGAAAAAAGTCTATTCCCGTCTTACTCTCCAGCTCGTCTATGGACATTATGTAGTCCAGATAATCTCCCCTGGCAATACCCGAGTCGTGGGGCAGGAGGAATCCGGCCATCATGTAACCACCCGTAGCATAAGATGAAGGGCCGCGGTAAAGCAGGGCCTTGAAGTAATGTGTCGGGATCTTGACGGCAAATCCGGAACTCTTCCCCGAGTACCTTGTGGAATTGTCGAACAGGGCTCCGGTTACCACATACAGGGTGTCTGCCTTGGATGCATAGTCACGTACCTTGCCCTCCAGGCCGGCCCAGATATAACTGTTGAAGTTATACTCCTGGGGCGTCATGTTGGTGCCGTAGAACGTGGATATATTGGCCTGACGTGAGCCTACCCTGTCCGCTGAAGGTATCTGGTGTCCCCTGGTCCAGCCTCCTCCGTAGGAACCTCCTACCAGGCTTGGCTGCAATTCTGAAGGAAGCAGGGGGTCCAGGCCCCATTCGTCGCTGCGGGAGCCCTTGCCCTTGAGGGAGTTGTTGAGAGGATAAGCCACCCACAGCGACATATGCTCTGCAAAATCCCAGTAGAAGGACCAGTTGCGTACTCCGCTCTCCCTGGCGCTGATATAGCCGCCGCCGTTCATGTCGTGGGTGAAAAAGCTGCGTCCGTCACCCTCGACGGTTTTGGGAACCTCCAGCCAACGGACTACAGTCACGTCTTTGCCGAAGCCGCCGTAACCCGGTATTCCGGACTTGAGTCCCATCTGGAACACGACAGCGCTCACCTGCGTACTGCCGGACTTCAGCACCATCTTGACAGACCGCACGTCGTCCCCCTGGTTGGCGTCGTATCTCAGGCGCACGTCCGAGCAGGAGCCGACTCCGGAAGAAGGATCCATGGTGGCCCAGTCGGAGGTGCCCTCAGGGTATTCGAGCTTGACAGTCCACTCTGCGACGGCAGTTATCGAAACGAATATGCTGCCGCCGTCCGAGCCGACCTCATCGGAACGGGGCACTATTGAAGCGGTAACGTCCGGCTTCTCCCCGCAGGATGCGAGGAGAACCAGAGCTGCTGTCAATAGTGCGTATTTCCAGGACATGGCGTGCTATTTTGCTGCGTAACTGACTTTCAGTTCTATAACACGGACCTGGGCGTCGGTAGCTGTAAACGCCACTGATTCGGCGGAGCCAGTCCAGGTACCTTTGTCTGCATCGTAGCTGTATCCGGAGGGAGCGCCCGCGCCGAAGCTGCCGGGACCGTATTTTTCATCTCCCGAGGCAGAACAGGTCATGGATATGCCGGTAATGACGTATCCGGAAGCTGCAGAGACGGTTAAAGTCTGACTCTTGTAGATACGGAGCTCAGAAACAGAGCCGCCATAAGAAGAGCTGTTGGTGAAAGAAACCACGTCGTTCATCTTATTGACCGTGCCATTGTCTGCAGCAGCCGCCAGCTGATCTTTGCTGTAGGTAACGGTAGTGCCGTCATCAGATCCCGGATTGTCTCCGCCACTGCCCTGGCTGCTGCCACTGCTCGTGAGGCTGAAAATATATGCCTTCTTGCTGGCGGTCTCCGGAGTATTGCCCATGTAGTTGGTAACCTTGCCGCAGATTACCACTTCGTCGCCCACGGCAACCTGGGTATCTCCGTCAACCCAGGCCTTGTTGCCAAGGTAATACACGCTGTAGCAGACAAACTGGCTGCCAGAGGTCTTGCCGTCATCGGAAATATTGAAGGTGGCTGTACCGTACTGGGCGCTGAAGGTGTACTTGATGGAGGAAATCTTTCCGGCAACGAACACGTCCTTGTCGCTGATGGCATCTGCCTCAAGGCTGCTGGCATACGCATTGGCGGCTGCAGCGTTGTACGGATCGGCCTGGGTTCCGGAGCCCTTGGCCTCTCCGGTCTCTCCACCGCCCTGGCTACCCTGGCCGCTGTCTTCGGTCTTGCCGTTCAAGGAGTACAGATAGGACTTGTTAGCTGCGGTCTCGGGGGTATTGCCCTTGTAATTGACAACCTTGCCGCAAACTATCACTTCGTCTCCCACCTTGATGTCGGTGTTGCCGGAAGCGAACTTCTTATTGCCCAGATACAGGGCACGGAAAACATAGAACTCGCCGGTTCCGTCGGAAACGTCCGCGATGTAGAAGGAAGCATTGCCGTAAGACCCGCCGTCGGTATAAGTGCCATTGGTGGCTATCTTGCTTATCTTTCCCTTGATGTAAACGTCGTTGGAGCTTTCAACGTCGGCTCCCAGGCTGGAAGCGTATGCCGCTGCGCCTGCGGGGTTATAAGGATCGGCAAGCGTACCGGTACCCTTGGCCGTGCCTTCGCTGCCGCCGCCGGACTGGGCGCCGCCCTCATTCTTTCCGTTGTGGGAATAGACGAATGCAGTTCCCTGGCTGGTCTCGGGCGTATTGCCCTTGTAGAGCACCACCTTGCCGCAGACCACCACCTCATCTTTCAGTGCAATCTGAGGATCTGAACTCTTCCACTTGCGGTTGCCCAGATAGAGCACGCGGTAGCAGGTAAACGTTTCAGAGGAAGTACCGTCTTCGTATACTTCATCGGCTATCGTGAAGTTACCGTTTCCGTACTGGGTGTTGAACTCTTCGGTAATGGATGACACCTTACCTTTGACGAACACCTCGCCGGGGCTGGTAACGTCGGAGCCGAGGGCCTTCACGTACTCAATCACGCCGGCCACGGTGTAAGGATCATCGAGGGTACCGGTACCCTTCTTGATCTCGCCCTGTGCGCCTTTCTGGTTGATGACGAGATGTGCCTTCTCTCCGAAGCCGACGGTCAGGGCAAGCGTGACTGTGCGGTCGTGACCGTCGTTGGCATTGACGGACACTGTTATCTCCTGCTCCTTCATGGAGGCTTTGCCCTCTGCCTTGCTCAGGCCCACCCATTCGGGACAACCTGTCACGAGCCAGTCGCGGGTGGCCGTCAGCCGGATGGTCTGGGAGCCGTCCCCCTGCTCGAAAGACAACTCATCAGGATCAACTTTGATGCTTGGCCTGCCCAGGTCTGCATCCTGCTCGCAGGCACAGAAAGCCACTGACGCGGCCATCAAAGCGACAAACAATCTTTTGAAATTCATAATAAAGCGTTATTTAAGATATTTCGATAGTTATGGATTTTCAAATATAAATATTATTTGTGCAAAGTGCAAAAAAAAACTCCCTCCGGAACGGAAGGGAGCTTTTTCATAAAAACGCCGTAAAAAATTACAGGGTGCAGGTGACTTCCAGCTTCTCACTGCCGCCCTTATTACTCCAGTGATATACGTTGACAGGAGTGGAAGGGAAAGAAATGATGTCGGCGCGTGGAACGGCTATTTCTGTTTCTACGCCACTGTCAGTAACAACTCCCTTAATAACTGCGTTGTCAACCTTGTAAGTATCGGGAGCTGCTGTACCTGCTGCAGCAATGCCGAAAGCAGGAGCGTCAGCTGAACCGGCATACGGGTAGATGACCAGAAGCAGTTCATAAGGACCGTTGCCCCAGAGTTCTACACCGGTGGAGGCATTGTTGTCCAGATCGAAGCAGTAATAGTGATAGGCATTACCTCCCCAGATATCGGCTATCCTTTCCGTCGTCCTCTTGACATAGAAATAGATATTGGTAGCATCGGACGCAACTTTGAAAGAGGCATTCACGCCACCGGTACCGGTAGCACCTTCAACGGCCGCCCAGTCGGACATGTCACCGTCGATCTTGATACCTGCCGCAGGCTGATCGCTGCCGGCAGACTCATGCAGCACATAGGTGGAGCCGTTGACTTCGATCGTTTCCTTGTAAGTGGTCTTGGGGCCGAACAGAGTGATATTGTCACCTTCCTTGATTCCCTTGTCGATAAAGACTTTGACACGCTCCTTGCTGGGCTTGGTGTAGTCTTCATAAAGACCATAGACATACACGGAACCGCTTTCGTCAACGATGTCGAAGTTGCCGTAGGCATTCGGCATGGTAGGATCGTTCTTGTCCATTACGATATTGGCGACCTTTCCGCTGAGAACGTAAGGAGTATCACCGTCCTCAAGGGCGACGAACTCAGCAACGGAGATGTGCTTGACAAGGGACTCGAACCACATGTTCACACCCTGGGGACTGCCTTTGTAGCTGCCCTTAGGGCCGGTCACGACGATGAAGTCACCCTCTGCAATTCCCTTGGAAGTAATGACGTTGGAACCGGTTGCGCCTCCCTTCTCGGGAAGGAGACCGTACACATACACGGTACCGGTAGCGTCCGTTACATAGAAGTTGCCGTACTTGTTGGGCTTGCTGGGGTCGTTCTTGTCCATTACGATACCGGAAACGATACCGGAAATCTGGTAAGCCTTGCTGCCGTCTTCAAGAGCGTTGAATTCTGCACAGCTTATAGGGGTAACGGAGGCACGGACGACCTTGCAGGTCTGGGATTCGAGGCCATCGGCAGAAAGGGTGATAGTACCCTCGCCGCCTTCGCCTGCTGCAACTGTAACCTTGACGGTTGCGGAAGCGCTGCCGGACGCAGGATCGAAGCTCAGCCAGTCTACGTCGGAAGAGAGAGTCCAGGTCACCTTGTTGGAAGTGACTTCAAGGTCGAAGGTCTCACCCGCGGAAGAAGCGTCATAGCTCTCGAGTCCGAGCTTGATAGACGGCTTCTGGGACTTCTCGTGGGAGATGTAGTATGAATACTGTCCCTGAGGAGTGCCGTTATAAGCGCCACGGGTAGATGCAACGGTCAGGATGTCTCCCTCGGTGATTCCAAGAGTCTTGAGCAGGGATACCTTCTGGTTGGAAATGTCCTCCTTGTATGCAAGGCCGTAGAAATAAATCTCAGCGTCGCCGTCAAGATCCTTCAAAGTGAAATTACTGTAAAGGTCATTGGCAATGCTTACGATTTCACCGGTCAGCTTGTAATATACACTGGCATCAACCGGCTTCTTAAGGAACTCTGCGATAGTGCACTCGAGAACCCTCTCGCCCTCAGCACCTTCCTGTTTTACGGTGAGGGCACCGGCAAGGCGGCTGCCCAGGAATGAAACCAGAGCCGCGCGGTTGTAACCGGCATTCTTAGATACATTGATCTTTACGGTCTGAAGCTCGGCGGAAGCGGAACCGGAAGCGGGCTCTACAGTGATGCCGTCAACCTCATCCAGGGAAGAAGCAGGAGAGACTTTGGCTGTCCAGTCCTCGGTGGCGAGCAGCTTCACCTCGATGACGCCGCCGTCTGCTCCGATTTCATAGACACCCTTGTCTGTAGAAATCTGAGGAACCGTTTCAATCTCCGGTTCGCACGCAGTGAAGAGTGCCATGAAAGGCACCGCAATAGCGAATAAAAGTTTATTGAGTTTCATATCCTTTGTCTGTTAGAAGATGTAACGGAGGCTGAAAATCATCTCCCAGGTGGAAGAGAGGGAATTGGAGATGGCATATGTACTCTTGAGGATCTCGGAACCGTTCTTCTGGAACTGGAACACAGGAGCAGCACCTTCGGTATAGACCGCCTTGGCGTTGGTGAGATCGATAGGGATGATATTGCCATATCCGTCGGAAGCGTTGATGGAATAGACGTTGCCCCAGCTGCGGTTGAGCATGTTGCCCACATTGAGGATGTCAACTCCAAGCTGTACAGTATTGCGATGCTTGTTGGCGCCGGTATAGAAGTAGAAGTTCTGGTTGACCTTGAGGTCGAACTTGTTGACCCAGGGACCTACGAGGCCGTTGCGATCGGCAACCTTGCCACGGTTCTTGCTCAGATAGGAATCCTGCTCGATGAAGGCATCGAAGTCCTTCTTCTGGTCGACGGCGGAATAGGTCACGTTGCCTTCCTTGTCAGTGAAATCCTTGAAGGTCCAGCCGGCGAGCTGTTCCTTGGTAGGGATGTCGATAAGGCTGTAGTTGTATGCACCGTCTCCGTAAACGTTGTTCACGTAGTCTGCATTGGCACGGGAAGTAGGGCCGCCATAGTATGAGAGGGCGACGGTAGTGCCGAAGAACTTGGCGTAATCGACTGAATAGCTGATGTTGCCGAGCACACGGTGAGGCATCACGTAGCTTGCATATCCAAGCTCGGGATTATTGGTTCCACGCTGGGAAACGAGGCCCTTCCATGCGGAGCCGGGCTGGTCGCCGATACCGTCGATGATAACTTTGGCGTGGCTATAGGTATATGCAACACTGGCGCTGAGTCCATGCCAGTTGTTCTTCTCCAACTTGGCGGTAACTGAATAGTATTGGCCAGCCTTGCCAAGTCCGCTCACGTTGTTGATGAGGTAAGCGTCGGTAATCTGTCCGTCATAGCGTCCGTTGTTGTAATAAGGACGTGCGGAAACGCCGTCGACGCCAGTGCTGACGAGCGATGTAGGGGCCTGGAGGCCGATGTTGGTAAGGGTAACCACGTTGAGGTCTTCCTTAAGGATGCCTTCCACGGAAGCTTTGATATCGCCGGGGAGGATGAAGTCAGCCGCAAGGGAACTCTTCCAGGTGGTAGGGTTCTGGAGCTGGGGATCCATCAGGGTGATGGATGTCAGGTTCTGACCGGCAGAAACGGGGTTGAATCCGTCCGGATAAATCTGATTGAGGATGGCGGTGCGGTCGGTACCGATCGTAGGGCAGTCGGCGCCCATTCTGGTAACGGTGGTCTGCAGCACGCCTGCGTCACCGGACTGACCGACAATCCACACGAAGGGGATACGGCCCACGAACACGCCGGTACCGCCACGGAGGACGAACTTGCGGTTGCCGAGGACATCCCAGTTGAAACCGATACGGGGAGAGACGGAAAGCCTCGTGGCCGGGGTATCAACAGTGCTGTACTTGCCGGAAGGATTGGTAACGGTAGGGGCGAAGGATGCTTCCTCTACGCGGGTGTTGCGGTTGAAGTCCAGTGAAGGATAGAACGGGACCTCGAAACGGACACCTGCAGTGAGTTTGAAGTTGTCGCTCACGCTGAAGTTGTCCTGCACATAGAAGGACAGCTGTCCGAAGTTGAAGTGAGGATACTCCTGGGAGAAAGTGGCGTTGTTGCCGTGGGTAATGGCGAACTGCGAAGGATTGTTGAACAAAGTCTTGTTCTGGATGGCATCGTAGATAGCCTGCTCGTTGGCAAACTCAAACACGTAAGCACCGGCGCCCATACGCTGGAAACCGTTCTTGGTGCTGTCGTACTCGAAGGAGAGACCGCCGAGGATGGAATGCTTGCCAACATTGAAGGTTACTTCGTCGGTAGCGGTAAGCGTTCCCACGTCACGAAGGTTGCCGTATGAGAAGGCCTCCGTACCGAAGGTGGTGTAAATGTGAGACTTGCCGTCGCCGTTAACATCCTTTACGACAAGGTCCACGAACGGGAAGTAACCGCCGTCGACGGAACGGGGCTCATACTGGTGGGAATAAGCCACACGAAGGGTGTTGTTAAGCTTGCCCTCCATGAAACGGGAGTTGAGTTCTCCAGCGATTGAGGAGAAGTTCTGCTCCTGATAGTAGCGGGCATTCTGGAAATACTGCGCATACCAGGAGGAGTTGTTGGTGCTGGAGAATGCCGAATTGGCGAAACCGGTGGTGGAAGTAGAAGGAGCGCTCACATACTTGCTATTCACCATATTGTAACGTATGTTGAACTTGTGGTCCTTGTTGATGTTCCAGTCGATACGGGCGAGAATCTTCAGGGAAGGGGTCTCGGTGTTGTATCCCAGATATTTGCCGGGATCGTAGTTGTAGTTCGTCTTGAGATAATCGGACAGTGCATCCATCACCACGTACGAAGGAAAAGCGATGCGGTCCGCGCCGGTGGTGAACACCTTGCCTTCAACATCCTGGAGCTGGCCGTTGGCATCAACGGTACGCTCTGACAAAAGTCCTGTAGGGCCGGGCTTGACGGAGCGGTCGGCCTCTACATTGACGAAGAAGAAGAGCTTGTTCTTGATGATGGGGCCACCAACGGAAGCGCCGTACAGCATGTACTGACTGTCGGTCTTGTTAATCTCGTTCTCATAGTCGGCCACCTTGTAACCCCTCATATCCTGATTGTTATAGGAGCCGTAAGCAGTGGCGAAGAATTCGTTGGTACCGGACTTGGTTGTGGCATTGATGCCGCCTCCGGTAAAGCCGGACTGACGGACGTCGTAAGGGGTGATAGCGATAGCTATCTGGTCAAGGGCGTCCAGGGAGATGGGGCTGCCGCCTGCCGGGAGGTTGGAACCGATACCGAAGGCGTTGTTCATCGCAGCACCGTCGACAGTCACGTAGGAATCACGGTAAGAACCGCCTCCGATAAAGGTCTTGGTGCCGGAAACGAATGCCTGGGGGGTTTGCTTGAGAATGTCGTTCATGCTCCTGTTGACCGTAGGGACTTTCATCATCTGCTTGGAATCAAACGATGTCAGGGCGCCTGCACGGTCGGAACGCATGTTGGAAGTTTCGCTCTCTGCAGAAACGACAACAGCATCAAGGTTCAAGGATTCCTCCCTTAGTTCCGCATTGATGACGAAGTTGTCGGAAAGGGCCAGATTGACATCCTTGAAAATGGCGTCGGTATAACCGAGGCAGGACATCGTGACCTTGTAAGGTCCGCCGGCCATAACATTGTTGAGATAGTAACGGCCGCTGGCATCGGTCACAGCATAATACTGCGATCCGGTGGGCTGGTGGACGGCGATAACGGCAACTCCCGCGACGGGGCCGTTGGCGTCCGAGACCTTACCACTCATGGAAGCTGTCGTGACCTGCGCGTACGCAGACACGACAAAGAACATTGCTGAGACGCTCAGCAACAGTGCTTTGAATGCTTTTTTCATAAATATTAGAATAACTGTAATAGTTTTTTGTTTCGGTGATGCAAATTTACTTATAGAAATTATCATGCACAAAACAAGAAATTAACATTTTATTAACATTTTTTGAGTATCTTTGCACCCTAAAACCCGCGAGGAAAGATTTGCCTGATTGCAACCTCGCCTTAAAAAATGCTAAAATGAATTATCTCTTTACATCGGAGTCAGTCTCCGAAGGGCACCCCGACAAAGTCGCGGACCAAATCTCAGACGCAATTCTGGACGAATTCTTATCCCAGGACCCGGAATCCAAGGTGGCATGCGAGACTTTCTGCACCGCCGGCCTTGTGGTCGTAGGCGGAGAAGTCCGGTCGGACAACGCATATGTGGACATTCACGACACCGTCCGCAAAACCCTGCGCCGTATAGGCTACACAAAGGCCGAGTATCAGTTTGACGCCTCTTCCTGCGGCATCATCAGCACCATACATGAGCAGAGTGCGGATATCAACCGCGGAGTGGTGCGCAGCACGGAGGACGAGCAGGGCGCCGGAGACCAGGGAATGATGTTCGGATACGCCTGCCGCGACACTGAGGAATATATGCCGCTGGCCCTTTCGCTGTCTCACAGGATGCTTCAGATTCTTGCCGGCATAAGGCATAACGAGCCGGAACTCATGCCCTACCTCAGGCCGGACGCCAAAGCCCAGTTCACAGTAGAGTTCTCTTCGCACCACCATCCGGTGCGAGTGCACACAATAGTCCTCAGCACCCAGCACGACGAGTTCGACACCGAGGAGGCCATGCACGACCGCATTGAACACGACGTACGTGAAATCCTGATTCCCAGGCTGACAGCATCTCTTCCTGAGCGTACCGCCTCCCTCTTCAAGGGCGACTGGATACTGCATGTCAACCCTACCGGAAAGTTCGTGATCGGCGGGCCCGCCGGCGACACCGGACTCACCGGACGCAAGATAATCGTGGACACTTACGGAGGCCGCGGCGCCCACGGCGGCGGAGCGTTCTCCGGCAAGGACTCATCCAAAGTGGACCGTAGCGGAGCCTATGCCGCCCGCCATATCGCCAAGAATCTGGTGGCCGCAGGAGTATGCGACGAGTGCCTGGTCCAGATTGCCTATGCGATAGGCGTGGCAGAGCCGGTTAGCGTATTCGTAGAGACTTACGGAAGCTCCCATGTAGAAGGCGGAGACGCATATATCGCATCCCGCGTCCTCGAACTGTTTGACCTGCGGCCCGCCGCCATCGTGCGCCGCTTCGGGCTCAAGAACCCCATCTTCTCCCCTACCGCCGCTTACGGACACGTTGGACGCAAGCCCTATCGTGCCGTCGTCAAGGTGCAGGGCGAGGAGCGCGAGGTGCAGTTCTTCGGTTGGGAACTTCTGGACATGGTGGATGAAATCAAACGTGCGTTCGGCCTATGAGTTCCCGTAAGGAAAAGCAGCACCGCGTGCAGATCAGCAACAAGCGGGCGTCGTACGACTATGAGTTCCTCGAGCAGTACGATGCCGGCATAGTGCTGGTGGGCACGGAGATCAAGTCGCTGAGGGCGGGAAAAGCCTCTCTGGCAGATGCCTGGTGCTACTTTTCCGGTGGCGAACTGTACGTCAAGGGGATGAACATCTCCACCTATTTCTGGGCTTCCAAATGGGGCAGCCACGAGCCGGCACGCGACCGCAAACTGCTGCTCACCCGCCGCGAGCTCCGGCACCTCGAGCAGGCCACGAAGACCAAGGGCCTCACCATCGTGGCCGTACGCGCCTACATCGCAGAGAACGGATTCGCAAAACTGCACATTGCCCTGGCGCGCGGCAAGAAGGAGTTTGACAAACGCGCCACTATCCGGGAAAAAGATATCCGTCGCGAGCTGGAGAGAGGATAGCTAGTTTGCCCCCTCGCTCGCCGGCTGGCTTTCTGCTCGCCGGTAGCCACTTCCGGCTACGTCCAATCCTCGCTTCGCTGCGGCTGAGTGACGCTCGCCGGCTGGCTTTCTGCTCGCCGGTAGCCACTTCCGGCTACGTCCAATCCTCGCTTCGCTGCGGCTGAGTGACGCCGGAAGTGGCTGCCGGTCTCGCTGAGACGACTGGCGGGTGACATTGCTTTTTCGGTACCAACAAGTGACAGAAACGGCATCTGAAGGCCAATAGTGTCATTCACCCCCGGGAAATTAGTGGGGGTCAGTGACGTTTTCGCCCTTCAGAAGTCAATTAGTGTCATTTGCGAATACCGAATATGCGGATACCGGCGACTCACTATCCGCCATGTCGTCAGAACAGAGTCTTCAGGTCTTCCAGATTGAGATACAAGGCTTTAGCGAAGCCTTCACTTTTACTTCCGAATCCCTCTTTCAACATTTTGGAAGCTATTCGTAACCTGCTATTCAAATCTACTCTCATGAGGCCCTTCCCATAATAGCTATTCGAGAGATCATTGCCTCGTTTGCGCATTTCCTGAATCCTCCGCGCCTCAAGGTATCTTCCGTGCAACTGCTGCTTCATAAGCTGTTCATCTTCTTTTCTCACATATAGGAATGCGAGAAACGCCTTCGGTGTAACAAACAGGTTCTCAACATGTTGTACATCAATAAAGCTGGCGGGAACAAGCATGCCGTATTCGTCTATCCGCCAATGTTCCGGCATCCTCTCATTTGTGTGAAGAATAGTCCGTTGTTGCCTGTAGGACAATTCGCCCAACGCCTGCCCAGATAGAAAGCGCTCAGAAAAATACACATTCCCCACTCCGTAACGGTATTCCCACGGCATCTTCTTATAGAAATCAAGGCAGTTGCGAAAGGTGTAAATAATCTTTGAGAGCAACTCCCGTCTTGTCGTTATGCTGTCACAAGAGAAGAACAGTCCGTCTCCTATCCGGGCGCCATGTCCTGTCCGTTTCAGATAAACTATCAAGCGCCGTCGCAATTCATCTTTAAACTTTTCTCCGTCCACACCATAAACCACAACATGCAGATGGGTGTCGTTAACAGTGACACATAGCACCCGGACACCAGCGGCAAATGCCACTATAGCCACGGAGTTCATTGCGTAAACTTTGTCTTCATCGGAATAGAACGGGATGTCCGCCTGTTTGCCGTCAGAATAGACGTGCCAGTAATTGTTCACTAATTCAGTTTCCATAAAATTTAAGTTAGTTTCCCAAATATAGTATTATTTCCTAATTTTGCATGCAAGATTGGCAACAATAGGGTGTTTACCCAGTGTAACTAACGCGTATTATGAAACGTCTCATCTTTGTTCTGGCCCTTGTAGCGCTGGCCTCATGCGACATCAGTCTTAATGTGGATAACCCCATCGACATCAGTTCCCCGGACCCCGTGGCGAACCTGACCAAGGTAACTCTTACCAAAGAGCAGCAGGCCTATGTTAATTCTGGTAATGCGTTTGCTTTCAATTGTTTGGCAGATTTGTGCAAGAGTGGGACGGATAACCTAATATTCTCTCCGCTCAGTCTCCAGTACGCCTTGGCCATGACGGTCAACGGAGCTTCCGGTCAGACTGCAGAAGAAATAATCTCGACACTCGGTTACGGTACGGACCTGAACGCTCTGAACACCTACTGCAACCTGTTGCTTAACCAGCTGCCTGCCCTGGACAAGGATGTGACTTTGAAGCTCACGGATGCCATGCTGGCGCTGAAAGACTTTCCGGTGCAGGATGGGTTCAAAAAGATAATGAACGAGACCTACTATGCTCCGGTGGAGTATATAGATCCTGCGGATATCCAGGATGTCGTAGACCGCATAAACGAGTGGGCCGCCCGCAATACCAACGGACTTATCAAGCCCTTCCTGAGCAAGGATGACATCTCCGATGATTTTGTGGCGGCTATAATGAACGCCCTCTATTTCAAGGCCAAATGGGCCGAAGGCGAGCATGGCGCCATGTTCTTTGAGGATGCCACGATGAAGAACGAAACTTTCTACAAAGACGGCGGCGGCAAGGCAAAGGCGGATATGATGAGGACCTCGCAGAACCTGCCTTATGCCAAGCGCAATGGCTACAGCGTTGTTGCTATTCCTTATGCCGGAGGGAATTTTGCGATGTATATCCTGCTCCCGGACGAGAAGGGTAAAGATGGAGCCTCCAAGCTGGTGAAGCAACTCGTTTCAGAGAACTGGGCCGAGATTATGAACTCCATGAACAATCATACTCTGATTAATCTCCGTTTACCCAAGTTCGAATGTGAGTCAAAGTTCGGACTCGTCGAGACCATGACTAATCTGGGAATCAAAAAGGCGTTCATTCCGCAAGTTGCAGAATTCGACTCGATGTTCATTCCCCACGACGGCTATTATTTCTGGATCAGCAATATTATTCAGAAAGCCAAGATTTCCGTGGCGGAATGGGGCACTGAGGCGGCTGCCGTAACCGCCGTCATAATGGACAAGGCCAGCGCCATGCCCGGAATTCCCAAAATAGTGGATTTCTTCGCCGACCATCCATTCGTATATGTGATAGCCGAAAGGACTTCTGGCGCTATCCTGTTCGAGGGAGTCTACGCCGGACGCTAAATTCAGAATCCCATTCCGAAATAGCTCCACAGCGAAGCTTCGAGCCCCTGCCAGCGGCGGAGGGCTTCTTCGTATATGTATCTTGTATAGGCATCCAGGACCGCCGAAGGCACGCCCGACTCCGGTAATCCGCTGATGGCCAGCTCTTCAACATCAAGCACTTCCTTGTTAAACTTCTCTTTCGTGCTCTGCCATGCCACTGTAGCAAGTTTGTTGGCGCGGCGGAACTGCCATAACGCGCAGTCGGGAATATACTCCTTCTGGCCACACCTGGAATAAGCCTCCGGCATGGTGGTGGTTCCGCAGAATACCGGGATCCGCGGACTCTGGGCCGGATTGTCGAGGGACAGCCAGCATACACCTCCTATGCTGTCCGGCAGCCAGTTGCGAAGCTGTATCACGTGAGAATATGCACACCATGCAACGGCCACGGTCCGCCTGAACTCTACTGTCCCCGGGGCAAGGGTATTAAGAGTGTTACGCATGTTCGTGGTCAACCACGGATTGGCAACGGGACTGACTATCGTATCTGCAGGATGCTGTTTATTCGCCGGTCGCGACATAAGCACTTTGCGGGTCATGTCGAAATCGGTCCCCTCGTATGTTTCGCGAAATAACGCTGTTACTTCCCGGAGGTCGACAGGTTTTTCCGGTTTTACGGAAAACGGCAACTCGTCCATATCGTAACGCAACCCGAGCGACGGCGCGAAGTAATTGAGAATGAAGAACTCACGATCGCTGAAATTCTTCCCCTGGCCATAGTCGGAATTGAAGGCCTTCCAAAAGATGAACTCTCCTTTACCGTCCCATAATCCGTTCTCGAGGGCCACTTTTTCGACGTTCGCCGATGCCATAATATCCTTGTCCTTACGATCTATACGGCCGATTCGGGGTATGTTCGCAGATACAGCCACATGGTCGTCCGGAACACGACGGGCCGCCCATACCGCGCCGATCTTCTGCTTGCCGGCACCCAGGATTTCGAATTGCCAGACCTCGTTCTTATCTGCAACCGTCAGGCATTCCCCTTCGTCTCCGTAACCGTAGCGCTCTGCCAGCGAGCCCATGACCCTGATTGCTTCGCGGGCGGTGGAGCAACGCTGAAGGGCAACCCTCTCCAGCTCTTCTATGGTAAAGAGCCCGGCGGAATTAACCAATGTGTCAGGGCCGCTGAAAGTGGTTTCCCCTATCGCCAGCTGCTTCTCATTCAGGCAGGGGTATGCCGTATTGAGATAGGCGTAGGTATGTGAGGCCTCAGGAATTTCTCCCATCAGCTTCACTCCCGTGGTGTCGGACGGGGAGGTGGTTTTCATGGTCCCGCGGAGTACAGCATGCATAGTCCCTGCCCCGTGGTCCGCAGCCGGTTCTATCTTTACCCAAGTGCGATAGCGGCCGTCGCATGTGTGGGAGGTAATCACGGATCCGTCGGTGGACGCCAGGCGGCCGACCATAATGCTTGTACAACTCTGGCCGTCAAACTCCTGGGCATTGGTGAAATAAATGCATTGCAGCAACAGGGCTGCCAGTATGAGATATCGTTTCATGCTCTAAAGATAGCGAATTTCCGGTATTCGCAAATGACACTAATTGACTTCTGCGGGGGAAAACGTCACTGACCCCCACCAACTTCCCGGGGGTGAATGACACTATTGGCCTTCAGGTGCCGTTTCTGTCACTTGCTGGTACCGAAAAGGCATTGTCGCCCGCCAGTTGCCTCAGCGAGACCGGCAGCCACGGCCGGCGTTACTCAGCCGCAGTGAAGCGAGGATTGGATGTAGCCGGCTGTGGCTGCCGGCGAGCGGGTAAAATGGCCGGGTACCGAAGATGCATTGTCGCCCTTACGGTTCCAGGGCGAGGGAAAGGATAATGTCGTCCAGGATTGGACCGACGGTGGAGGGGCCGGCAGTGACGTTGTTGGTCAGAATGGAGAAGACAATGGTCTTGGAGCGGTCGCCGTCCGGCGAAAGGATGTATCCACTCAGGCATAAAACCCCGTTCATGGAGCCGCTCTTCATCTTGATCCTCGCCTTGACATCTCCGGAAGCCGTGCGCATACGGTTTTTCAACGTACTCTTGCTGCCGGGAGAGGGCAGTGATTCCAGATAATAATCCCTCACCGGGCAAGAGTACATTTTCTTCAGGAAGCGCACGAAGAATTCCGGAGAAACATAATTCTTGCGCGACAGTCCGCTGCCATCTATCAGGCGGCAGGTATTCTCTGTATGCAGTCCAAGGCCGTTCAACAATTCGTATGCAGCAAGGGCCGAACTGTCCCTGTCGGCATGCCCGTAAACGCTGAAAGACAGCATATTGAACAAGGTCTCCGCGTAGAAGTTGTCGCTGTCGTAGTTGGTATCCTTGACTATGCGCCAAAGCTCAGGAGACTTGCATGAGCCTATGATTGTCAGTTCCGATCCGGCTTTGGCAGGAGAGCCCATATCGGAAAACAAAAGGTCGCTGCGCACCACGCCTTGCGGGGATATGTCAGCATAACCTCCCTCAACGCTTATACCGTTGCATAGCAGGTAGTTATGGAAGAAATAGGCACAAGTATATGCGCCGAACGGATTTGAGCACTCCAGCTTTGTCTCCCTGCGGTCTACCGGAAAACTACCCTGAAATTCACCGAAGGGCCCGAATCCGGTATTGATATAGTACACCGTGTTACCGGTACCTGAAGGTCCGGTGACTGCAGAGTTGACATAATACATCCAGGGGGTATCCGGATACAATGTGCTGATTACCGGAGGATTACCAAGCTGACCGGCGCGCAGGGAAAACACCTGGGAGTTTTCGAAGAAGTTGAGACCGGCAGGTCCGGCGCCGTAGTTGTAACCTATGTCTTCCAACTGCCAAGACATGCCATGGGAAGGGCGCTTGAAAAAGCGGGGGTCCCCTATCACCTTCCCCTTTATGCTTTTTATTCCTTTGGCTTCCAGCAATGCCTTCCAGCGGGAAAAAGTCACGGACAGTGAATCCGCACACAGGGAACTGGAAGCAGTGGTCGGGTCTCCCCTTCCCACTATGTACAAATCGCCTTCCAGCACACCGTCACTCAATGATCCAGTATGGGCAAGGATCGTCTCGAATCGCATTTCCGGGCCCAGGCGGTTAAGCGCCAGGCCGGTAGTAAGCAGCTTCACGTTTGAAGCCGGGACCATCTTGAGAGACCTGTTGTACTGGGCGAGGGTATCTGCCCCGCGCATGGCAAGCACTCCAAAAATACCGGAACGCAGAGGCTCTTTCCGGGCATAACCGGAGACGAGCTTCTGCGTCTGGGTGTCTCTCTGGGCCGCTCCCAGGCTCAGCGGAACGAGCAGGGCGGCCAGCGCAAATATCCTGTTTAAAGCTTTCAAGCCTTCTTTACGGCAGCAGAAAGTTTCTCGTACAGGGCGTCCGTCTTCTCAAGGACCTCCTTGCGGAGTGAGTTGTAGTACTGGCGGGCATTTCCCTCCACCTGGCCAACTTTGTCACGGAGCTCATTGTACAAGTCTACGGCCTCTTCCATCAGCGCGGAAGCCTTCTCTTCACTAACCTTGGAATTAACTGCGGCCACAAGGGAGCAATCCTCGATAAAAGCGCTCAGGACGTAATCTATGTCCTTCTTGATGTCTCTAAGATTCATGTTGTTCTGATTTAAACCGACGCAAAGATAGTAATATTTTTGGAATCGTCATTCCCGGCTTGACCGGGAATCTAATTATACTACGTTTACACAAACTGTATTAGGGATATAGATGAAAATCCATCTGCAAAACCAAGGGATTACAAGCTTGTAGTCTCTTGGTTTTGGCTTTTCTTTGTGTTATCTGTGTGGGGAAACGATGAGGCCATGAAAGATTTTCATTTGCTTATCTATGATACACCAACGGAGGATGTCAAGGTGGACGTGGTTTTGGTTGATGAGACTATCTGGGCCTCGCAAAAAGCCATGTCTTCCTTGTTTGGCTGTACCGTTCAAAACATTTCCTATCATCTGGGAAAGATATTCGAGACAGGGGAATTAGATCGGTCTACGGTAATCAAAGAATTTTTGAATACCGCTCAGAGTGGCGCCAGGGGCATATCTGATGAAATAATCATGTATTATAACCTGGATGCCATCATCGCCGTCGGCTACCGTGTTTCATCGGCAAGAGCTACAGCATTCCGCATCTGGGCAACTGGCATCTTAAAAGAGTACATCAAGAAGGGATTTGTGCTGGATGACCGCCGGATGAAGGATGGCGGAGCTCTTTTCGGCAAGGACTTTTTCCGTGAATTATTAGAACGTGTCCGTTCCATCCGTGCAAGTGAGCGCAGAATATGGTAGCAGATTACTGATATCTATGCTGAATGCAGTATCGACTATGACCGTACGGCTCCAACCACAAAGGACTTCTACGCCATGATACAGAACAAGTTCCACTATGCAATCACAGGAAAGACGGCAGCGGAAATCTGATGTGTCGGTAGCAAAAAACTATTTACCGGAAAAAGATATCAAGCGACTGGAAAGAGCAGTTACCGGATACTTTGATTACATTGAAGACCTCATTGAAAACGAGAACACCTTCACCATGGAGCAGTTCGCTGCAAGTGTAAATGAGTTCCTTGCGTTCAGGCGTTTTCAGATCCTTCCAGACCGCAGCAAAGGACAAATCTCTCATGAAGATGCCCAGCGCAAAGCCGAAGAGGAATATGAAGCATTCAACAAGGCGCAAAGAATAGTCTCAGACTTTGATAAGGAAGTAAACCATCTATTGGGAGAAGAAATAGGATAGGTACAAGTTGTAATCATCCCAAACGCAAAAAAGACCACATCGCTGTGGCCTTTTTCTTGTCTTTTGTCCTGTTTCAGGACCCAGGAATCCATTAATCAACGTCCACAGAGACGGTGTACATCTTCCCTCTTTCAAAGGTTTTGTCAGATGCGAAGGTCTTCTTTATCACAGGACGGTCGGAGGGGGTACCAGAGATGTCTAACTGAACAGTAATATTCCAGTAATCCGTAGCAACATTCTTGCCTTTGAACAGTACGGGTAGATATAATGTCGCCATTCGAGACTCGGGAACGACGAAATCTGCCTTAATAGCAGTTTCGTGCACCGTGCTAGAACCTTGCAGGCTGAGAGGAGAAGATGTCAGATTAATGTAATCCCATGTGACCAGGGTTGAATGGAAAACACTCTTATTTTTATCGGAGGCATCCTTGGAGTCAATAGTAATAGAATTAATTGTCCGCCCTACTTGCCATAACTCATTAAATGTGCACTTGATTTTGATAATGGATAATTGATTCTCAAGGGTTGTGGTCAGGACACCGGTTTTAATGTCATCGATATCTGCAGCCCCGACCATCAACATAACATTCTGCAGATGGCTGGTGCTGTTATCAGCTGTCTGCGTGAACCAAGATAAATGAGAGTCAGCATATATATCTGCTCCATCATTATAAATACCCGAAAGTAATCTGCTTGTAGTTCCGAGATAAGTAGTGTACTCAGGCGTGCCATAATAGCCGGATGAATACTGTTCCAAAGCAGGATAAATAACCAAAACCTGTGCAGGAGTTGCTCCACCAGTGAACGTACCGGTAAACTCCGCCTCTGGGCGGCCTGCAACTCCGGTGGAAGTAAATGTATCTGAGGATAAGAACTGACCGGATCCGGTCAATGTAACCACAGAAATGGTCTCAGTTGCGTCCCAATCCACCTTAAGCCCTGTAGGCTCTCCCGGGTTATAGGTAACTTTTGTTCCGAAATCTCCCTTGATGGAAGCTTTAAGAGTCATGGGAACGCCCTTAACTTCAGGAGTAACCTCAACTGTCAGATTCTCGGCATTCTGGCAGGAAACAAGGGAGGCCAGAACAGCGACAAATACAAATAAAAATTTTTTCATGATCCTTTCCTCCTTTTGATTTAGAACAATTCCTCCTCGGGAAAAGCTGGAGCGCTGGTAGCGATGCAGGATGCGGTACGGATGAACAGAATCCTGCATTCAGGTGAAACATAAGTGTAGTTCTCTTTCATATAGCGGATATATTGGTTTACACTGGTCAACAAAGTTAAGAAAAAATTTTTATATTTGCGGAAGCACCAATTAGTTTCCTATGAAAAAAGTATTTATCCTGACCGTGGCCTGCATGGCAATTCTGGTATCCTGCAAATCCGAGCAGCAGAAAGCTTTCGAGCGCGCTGCCAAGAGTTCCGACCTCCCTGCTCTCAGGGCCTTTGCGGCTGCCAATCCCCAGATGGAACAAAAAGTCCAAGAGCAGTATGACCTTGCCCTGGAGTCTTTGATCCGGGATTCATCCATGTTTGCGGATGTTCAGAACGCAGTTAACGTTCTGGAGAAATGCAATGCGGAAGAAGCTTATCTGGCGGCATCTGGCAAAGGCATCCATGCCAAGGAAGTCAGGGAAGACCTTGCCGTAAACAAGAAGAAAGCGGAAGAACTGCAGGAGCTTATCGCCTTGCTCAGAAAGGACTTCGGCCAGTATAATTTCCGGGTAGAGAATTATGTAAACGGTAAGCCTGAGGCTGGCTGCGACGTGTATGAGTTCATTGGTCCGGACGATTCCGGCAAGGGCTCCGTAAACATTTCTCCCAAGCACATTGAGGACAACTGCGGTTATGCCAACCGCTACGGCATCGTGGACAGGGAGATTGAGTGTTCGTACTACATAAACGACGCAAAGCAGATTGTTCTCTCCCAGTCTGAGAGCAGAACATATTCCTACAGGCTCACGGTCCTGGGCGGTCCATCTGAATGGAACCGGGATCTCATGCGCAGAATCAGGAACAGATACCCCACTCCGGAGCCCATGGTGGCCATCCTGAGCTACTCGGCCCAGGACGGTGCACCTGCCATGTCCGGTGCAGACGAAAGCGGGAAGAACTGGTACTTCCGTTCCGAGCTCAAGTAGAAAGGCCTACTTGAACAGTGCCCGGACCAATTCAGGCACATCCGAAACCTTAACGACCTTGATTCCGGCAGGAGACTTGGAATCCAGTGAACTGTATGCGCTTACGAAAATGCGCTTGAAGCCGAGACGGGCCGCCTCACCTATGCGGCGGTCGATCTGGCCGACAGGCCGGATTTCCCCGCTCAAGCCTACTTCTCCGGCAAAACAGCAGTCGCCCGGCAGGGCATAATCGAAGTTGGACGAAAGCACTGCGGCAATAACGGCAAGGTCGCAGGCAGGGTCGTTCACCTTCAACCCCCCGGCCATGTTGAGGAACACGTCCTTGGCACTCAGGTGGAAGCCGGCACGCTTCTCCAGCACCGCCAGCAGCATATTAAGGCGCCGGCCGTCAAAACCGGTAGCCGAACGCTGGGCTGTGCCATATGCAGCAGAAGATACAAGAGCCTGAACTTCAAAAAGCAGCGGACGCGTACCGTCAAGCATAGAAGCAATGGCAGTACCGCTAAGGCCTTCCTCATGCATGGGAATAAGCATTTCAGAGGGATTCAGGACCTCTCTGAGTCCGCTTCCCGTCATCTCGAACACAGCCAGCTCGGAGGTGCTGCCGAAACGGTTCTTGATGCTCCGCAGGATGCGGTAGGAGCCGCGGTTTTCCCCCTCGAACTGTAGCACCACGTCTACAATATGCTCCAAAATTTTAGGGCCGGCAATATAGCCGTCCTTGGTGATATGCCCTATCAGTATGACCGGAACGCCAGTTTCCTTGGCGAAACGCAGAAGAGATGCCGCAACCTCCTTTATCTGGCTCACTGAGCCCGGAGTGGATTCTACGGAGTCGGTAAACATGGTCTGTACCGAATCCACTATCATAAGATCGGGCTGCATGGCCCTGGCCTGCTCCAGAATATCTTCGATGCGGGTTTCGCAGTAAATCATGCAGTCGCCGGCAGACTCGCCGGCCAGCCTCCGGGCACGCATCTTCACTTGCTTTTCACTTTCCTCTCCAGTAACGTAAAGGGTGCGCAAAGAAGGACATCCAAGAGGAATCTGCAGACTCAGGGTGGACTTTCCTATGCCCGGTTCACCGCCTATGAGAATAAGTGATCCGGGGACCATACCGCCCCCGAGCAGCCTGTCCAGTTCCTGCATGCCAAGGCTGATGCGGGCCTCGGACGAAAAGTCTATATCCTTGAGCTTGCGCGGTTTGCGGTCAGAAGACGCAAGCCTGGAAGATGCCCCGGCCGTTTTCTTGGACTCTGCCGGAGCTTCTACCATGGTGTTCCATTCGCCGCACGCCGGACAGCGCCCCATCCATTTGGGGCTCTCGTTACCGCAACTGGTGCAGAACCATAGCGTTTTGCTCTTATTCGCCATCCTGCCTGAAAAAATACGGGCTGCGAAGTATGCTCGTCACGCCCTTTCCGTTATCTATATCGCCAAGAATACGGGTCGCCGCCACCACCTCGCGCTCATAATCCCCAAGGGCCATCACCTTTACAGACTGGGAGGAATGGACTATCCTGCCATCTCCCAGATAAATGGCTACATGACTGATTCTCAACGGGTTCTTGGATCCGAAAAACAGCAGGTCTCCGGGGCTGTAGCGGCCGTCAGTCACGGGAGTACCACACTTGTACTGCTGACTGGCATTGCGTGGGAGAAGTATTCCGTTCATGAAGAAGCAGAACTCCACCAGACCGCTGCAGTCGAAGTTCTTAACCGTACTGCCGCCCCACATATACGGGGTGCCGGCAAAACTGCATGCAAGATCGGTAATCTCACGTACGCGGTTGGTTCCGCTGCGGCTCCCGGCCCAGAGCCGGAAGTCCATTAGTTCATGGGAAAGCACCCATCCTAAACGCCCGTCAGGCAGCAACACCTGAGTCCAACCGTCCGAACACTTTCCGGTCTGGCGCACCAGGTTACCCATTATGATGTCGGCAAGCGGCGCGGAACTCTCTGAAGGAGCCGTTCTTACGCGGGAATACTCGCAAACGCATATCCACTTGGGTGCATCCAGGTAACCCTCCTTCTCTTCATCGCTTATCATGGTTACCCCCTCTTCCGTAACCCAGCCGGTGTAATCGTCAGAAGTTATTTTCACCCAGTAGCGGCTGGTCTCGCCGGTCTGTACCAGCATGCCCATCATGAGCTGGTTGTCCAGGGATGACTCGTAGTCCGGAGCCACCCTCATGAACACGGAGGAGAAATTCACTACCGCCCAGCTAAGTAAAGCAGCTAACAGCATGATGGCGTAATCAGAATACCCTCAGGATGTTCTGGCCTCGGCAATCGCCCGCGCCGAGCGTAAATCCTACAGAAACCACGAACTGTATGGGCTGGGAATAAGGATCGTGAGCCTTGAAATCATCCTTTTTCTCGTTAACGATATTGGCCTTGCCGCCGAAGAATCCCAGCATACCCGCCTTGACGTTGGCGTTGAACACTTTCAGGCGGGAACTGAATTCTGCGCCAAGGAAGACCTCATGACCAGACATGTGAGAGAATTTGAGGATACTGCTCAGATTGGGATACCATGTGTAAGTGGCAAGAGCATCCACATCCAGGAAAGGCAGCACGGCACCTCCCACTCGCACCTCCTGGTTGATGAGCAAGATAGAGAATGAAGGCAAAAGGGTCTTGGTACCGTTGTCGTCCATGATGAAGAGGGCGGCCTTGGCCAGGCTGGTAGTAAAACCGTTGAACAGCTTCATTGAGGACAGGGTAGCATCGGCAATCCTGCTGTAAGAGACTCCGGCCAGATCCGTACTCAGACAGGGCTTGGAACCGAGCAGGTAGTAATTACCTGTAATAAACGGGGTCCCATCCCCCCAGGTGAGTATGTTCACCACATCCTTGTTCTCGTTGGAGAAGCCGAAGCTACCCTTGTATGCAGGCTTGCGGTCACTCTTGATAAGCTCCAGCCGGTAAGGAGACTTGCTCAGAGGTATGTACACGGTGGACGGTGTCTTGATTCCCTGCGCAAATACGGTCTTGTTCTTACCAGACCCCTTGCTCACGACTATGTCCAGGCTGTCCTTGTCTGCCGTAATCAGCAGAGGATAGGAATTCTCCAGGTTGAACGACAACTCATGCACCTCGCCGTCGAGGGCCGGAGTGATGCTCTTGACAATGGGATAATAGCCGTTTTTCTCCAGACGGAGGACATGATCCCCCTCGCGCATGTTGAGCTTCAACGGCGTAGTGCCGACATATTCGTCATCCACGAAAATCTTGCTGTACGAAGGCTCGGATGTAATGGAATACTCGGAGAAGCGCTGCATAACCGCCTTGAAGTCGGTGTTTTTGTCTTCCAGCACTTCCACCTCGTATTCGGCGTTGTCAGAAATGAATCCGGCTTTTTCCAGGCGAATTCTGTGCACACCCCTCTTGAGCGTAAGTCCGGCGAGCGGTACGGTACCCGCTTCCTTGCCGTCCACGTACACAAGGGCACCGGCGGCATTCTCTTCATCGCTGACGGAAAGAGTTCCGCATATAGGCGCAAGCCTGAACTCAAAATGCTGGTTTTCTGCGCGGACAGCCTCGACCACCTTCTTCTCTGATACAAACCCGTCGGCAGATGCCTTCAGCACATACTGACCAGGGTGTAGCGGTATTACATTGCCGTCATAAAGGCTGTAGTAGCTGATATCCTGATCCACATTGAAACGCTTGACCACGCTTGGATACAGGTTGACCTCGTTGCCACTCACGTCCAGGCTGGGATTGCTGTCGAAAGCATAGCCCTCTACCGGCCGGATGTCCACGGAAATGGTTGCAAAGAGAGGCTTTAATGAGAACTCGAATACGGCACCGTCCTGATTCCTGGCGCCTATGACCACCATCGTATCCTTGCGCTCGTAACCGCTTTTCTCTATCCTTATGCGGTGCTTGCCCTCATCCATCACAAAATCCTCGGAAAGCATGCCCTGATTGTTGTCTATATAGACCATGGCGCGCTCCGGCCTGGTAAGCACACGTACCGGACAGTTGATATCCAGATGCTTCTCCTGGTTCACCACAAGGTACGCAGTACGTTCCTTGCCCATGGTGACTTCTATTATCCCGTTCCTGGGAGAATGGTCAGGGTTAGGCTCCACCTCGATGAACAGCACGTCGGCTTCTTTCCAGGTATTGCACCAGGATGGAGCAGAAGTAACTTCCCATGACTTACCTGCCGTTACATAAATGCTGTCCGTCTGGCCGGAGCCGGATGCGAACACGGACTCCTTGGACAGATTGAGGTCGCTCTGCTTCTGCTTGGAGGCCAGGCACTGGCTCCTGAGGCGGTTGGCTTTGGCTATCTGGTCTTTGGTAACTCCCGGGCTCTTCTTGGCTGCATCAAGCACCTTGATGGCCGTATCGAACTGTTTCTTTGTATAATACTCGACTGCCTCTTTATAGCGCATATCGAAGGATTTCTGGGCGTAAACGGGCGCTGCTGCCAGAAAGACGACAAACAGCAGGAGAATCAGTTTCTTCATTTGGTCAGCTTTGATTTTATGGATTCCAGTTCCGGATCGGGTTTAATTGAAAGAGCATGTTCTATGCATTCCCTGGTTATCTGCGCCTCGGAAGAGCTGCCGGTAACCTGATAGAGACTCCATGAGTCCAGAGCATAATTCTTCCAGGCCGTGTGTATGGAATCGAGCCTGGAGTTGATCTTTCTGTACAGGCCGGCATTGTCGCGGTTGAAAAGGCCGGCATGTTCATCTACGGAGTGCAGCTGGCGGATACTGTCCGACCGCTCCAATACGGCCCCGGCGTCACGTAATGCCGCAATCTGCAGTTCAGTAGTCTCAATTGCATTGGACTCGCGGCTCATGGCATCAGACACATGGATGAGAGAGTCGGCATCGCGCAGGCACTGCTCATAAGCCTGACGGTCCTGCAGGGCGGCAGATTTGCGGGCCTCCTGCGCCTTGTCGTCCATGACCATCTTCGCCACTGCGGCAGCAGCTGCTATGACTATGGGCAAAAGCAGCCATAAATACCATTTCCTGCGCACCTTGCGGCCGGCAATGGTACCGCTGTCAGGATTGTCCAGAGCCTTGCGGATCTCTGCAGGAAGACCGGCCACAGGGCAGTTCTTGCTGTACAGCCAGTTGACGTTGCCCAGCAAAAACTCCAGGTCGGAAGGCATGGGTGTATCGTCTATGATGTAAGGGACGATGCAGCCGCTGCGTTTATGGTTGAAGGCGTAAAGGATTTCCGCTTTGGTAAATTTGGATTTGTATGCATTATCCCCTGCCACAAGCAGGAATACCGTGGCCGAATCTATGGTCCTTGCAAGCACTTCCGGAAAATTGGCTCCGGCACTGATGCCTTCCTTGTCTATGAAAAAGCTTATTCCGGCCCCGGTGAGAGCGTCACAGATGGACTCCACTATCTTGGAATCACGGCGGGAATAACTAATGAAAACGTCGTACTTCATATATCTGCCAAATATAGCACTTTTACTCCGATTTTTTGCCATATTTGCAGGCGGTATGGAAATTTTCTATTCTTTTGACATACAGGACGGTTTGCTCCGCCTGGACGAAGAGGAATCCGGACACTGCATAAGGGTGTTGCGGCACCGTGCCGGAGACGAAATCTCCGTTATCGACGGCCGCGGTACCATGATGCGCTGCACTCTGCTCGATGCGGACCCGCGCGGTGCTGCCGCACGGATAGAAGAGCGCGTGAGCGGATTCGGTGCGCACCCCTACAGGCTCACCATGGCGGTATGTCCCACCAAGAATATCGACCGGTATGAGTGGTTTGCGGAAAAGGCTACTGAGATAGGCCTGGATGTGCTGGCCCCGGTAATCGGAGATCGTTCCGAGCGCAAAGTGCTTAAGACCGAGCGCCTGGAGAGACTGGTAAAATCGGCCGCCAAGCAGTCCCTTAAAGGAGCGATTCCGGAGGTCCGGGAACCCGTGAGCGTAAAGGACTTCATCGCCACCGTCCCTGAGGATGCCATAAAGATGATTTGCTATTGCTTCGACGGCGAAAAGCACACAGTCAGGGAGCTACTTGCCGGGGCTGACGGCTGCTGTCTCCAGCCTCATGTTCGTAAGGGCCAAAATCTGCCGGAGACAGCAGCCGCTCAGCCCTGCGACTCCCCCGATATCTATATCCTGATAGGCCCGGAAGGCGATTTCTCCCCGGAGGAGGCCACCCTGGCGCTGCAGCGCGGATGGATTCCCGTCACCCTCGGCAACAGCCGCCTCCGCACGGAGACGGCAGCCCTTGTCGCCACAACAATGGTGTATTCCGAGTTATTTCGTTCTGAAAGCGGCTCTCCAGTTCGCGTTTGTGGGGTATGAAAGGTGCTTCCTCCTTTCGAACTTCAGATACTTGGTCCCCTCTTCGTTCGTAATGGTGAACTCATCCCCGTTGTTTATAAAACGGTAATTCCCTACATAAGCGCTGTATGGCAAGTCAAAAAGAATCTCGTCATATGGCTCTCTACCGTCGCTTGGCTTGACTTGCCTTATGGTTATGAAAGACAACGAACAGACATAACTCCCTGACTTGGGCCCATATAAGTCCTTGGGAGCAGTTTCTACGTAATGCGGCGGATCATTGTTCTCGAATTGCCAGTCGTAATAAATGTAATTCACTATCCAATGGATACCGTAATCGCGGTAATCAAAAGTGCCATCACCCTGAATAAACAGGCCCTGCATATTCAAGGTAACGGGCTCCTTCTTGCCGTTTGACCATTTCTGGCTGACCAGTTCCCAACCATATCCTTCCATTGCGTATTTATCAACGCCTTTTTCGGCACATCCGGAAACGAACAGCAACAGAACAACAAAAAATGGTAATAATTTTTTCATAAGCTTTTATGGTTTTTACCCCACCTGGGCTCCGTTGGAGACTATCTCCTGAGGGGTGATGAAACGCATGGTGCCGTCGCCCTGCTTTGCCATGAGTATCATGCCGTGGCTCTCGATGCCGCGGATTACCCGGGGCTTGAGGTTTGCAAGGATGCAGATCTGCTTGCCCACCATATCCTCTGGCTTGTAGTATTCAGCTATGCCTGAGACGATTACACGCCGGTCGATACCGGTATCGATGGTAAGTTTGAGCAACTTGTCGGTCTTGGGAACGCGTTCAGCCTCGAGCACGGTGGCGGTGCGTATGTCCATCTTCTCGAAGTCCTCGAAAGTACACTCGTCCTTCTGCGGAGCCACCTGCCTGGCGGCCTCCGCCTTGGCACGGGCCTCGATCTCCTCCTTGATGGCGGCCAACTTTGCCATCTGAGCGTCGATGGCGTCATCCTCGATCTTGGCGAACAGAAGCTCCGGCTCCCCTATCTCATGGCCTGCAGGCAGAATCTGAGGCCTGCCCAGCAGTTCCCAGTCGAGTACAGGTACGCCGACAGCGGGCTTGCGTCCAGTGTGAAGCGCGCAGCCCTCCTCTCCGGCGCGGCGATGATCGAAACCGGCCTCAAAATCTACTCTTAGCATCTTGCGCAGGCGCTCTGCAGCGAAAGGAGTAAACGGTTCAAACGCGACAGCCAGGTCAGCACAGATCTGAAGGGAAATATTGAGTATGGTAGCGGTACGCTCCATATCCTCCTTTGCAGTCTTCCATGGCTCGGTGTCCGAGATGTATTTGTTGCCGGCGCGGGCGATTCCCATGGCGTCTTTGAGGGCCTCGCGGAAGCGATAGTTCTCCAGATTCTTTTCCATGGATGCCTTGAGGGCAGGAATCTCCGCCAGCACCTCCTTGTCCACATCCAGCAGCGAACCGCAGGCCGGGACCTTGCCGCCGAAATACTTGTGGGTAAGCACTACGGCACGGTTTACGAAGTTGCCGAAAATAGCCACCAGCTCGCTGTTGTTGCGGGTCTGGAAATCCTTCCAGCTGAAGTCGTTGTCTGCAGTCTGGGGAGCATTTGCGGTAAGCACATAACGCAGCACGTCCTCCTTGCCCGGGAAGTCATTCAGGTACTCGTGTGCCCACACCGCCCAGCCCCTGGACGTGGAAATCTTATCTCCCTCCAGGTTCAGGAACTCGTTTGCAGGGACATTCTCAGGCAGGATATATCCCCCGTATGCCTTAAGCATGGCAGGGAAAACTATGCAATGGAAGACAATGTTGTCTTTGCCTATGAAATGCACCAGACGTGTGTCATCGCTCTTCCACCACTGTTCCCAGCTGTCCGGAAGCAGTTCCTTTGTGTTGGAAATGTAGCCGATGGGAGCGTCGAACCACACGTAGAGCACCTTGCCCTCGGCGCCCTCGACGGGAACCGGCACGCCCCAGTCCAGGTCACGGGTAACGGCGCGGGGCTGCAATCCTCCGTCCAGCCAGCTCTTAACCTGACCGTAAACATTGGTACGCCACTCCTTATGGCCCTCCAGGATCCACTCCCGCAGCCACTGCTCGTAATCCTGAAGCGGCAGATACCAGTGGGTTGTCTTCTTTTTGATTGGAGCGGCGCCGCTCAGTTTGGACCGGGGATTTATAAGCTCCTCGGGGCTGAGGGTGCTGCCGCATTTCTCGCACTGGTCGCCATAAGCCCCTTCGTTGCCGCATTTGGGGCAGGTACCGACGATATAGCGGTCTGCAAGGAACTGCTTGGCCTCCGGATCGTAATACTGCTCGCTCTCACGGGTAATGAATTTACCCTCGTCGTATAGCTTGCGGAAGAATTCCGAAGCCACCTCCGAATGGATCTTGGAGCTTGTGCGGCCGTAGATATCGAAGTTGATGCCCAGGCCGGTGAAAGAGTCCTTTATTATCTTGTTGTAGCGGTCCACTATATCCTGCGGGCTGCATCCCTGCTGCCGCGCCTTTATGGTGATGGGGACGCCATGCTCGTCGGAACCGCAGACGTAGAGAACGTCGCGGCCGCGCATACGGAGGTAGCGCACGTATATGTCAGCAGGCACGTATACGCCCGCCAGGTGACCAATGTGCACGGGGCCGTTGGCATACGGCAGGGCACAGGTTACGAGAGTCCTTTTCTTTTCGCTCATAACTTATCAGTTTTTTCTCTTCCTATCTTTTGTCTGATGCGGCGCTGGGCTGCCTGCAGCTTCAGCATTTCCTGCATCATGCTCATCTGTTCGTCGGGGCCTGCAGACGCAAGCGAGTGCCGTAAAGTGTCCAGCCTGTCCTGTACGCGGCGCTCTGCATAGACCATGATGGCCTTGGGCACACCGCTTACAAGGAAACTGGATGTGGTGGTAAGTGCGGCCTCGAAAGCCCCCACCGTGAGCTGGTACTTCTCTGTGGAGAAGGAGGCTGCAAGATTGGCGAGGGTGCGGTCTTCGCAATTCAGTAATGAGCGCACTATGGCATCTTGCGGAAGGCCCTCGTCGTATAGCCGCATATAATTGTCGTACAGCAGTTTATACCAACTGTTGGCAAAGCAGCTGTCGTCTGCCTCCATGGATTCGCGGATGAAATCGGCCACTATAGGCTTGCTGTCTTCGTCTCCCGAATAGTACGGCGAATCGCTCTCGAAATCCAGAGGCTCGCGACCATAGCGCATCAGGAAATAGAGCAGGTCGCGTTCCGCCGGTGCCAGCGTACGGTTCTCGAAGTATACTCCTGCGCCGGGGGATAAATCGGGAGACGGGGAAGAAGGGCCGGCGTTACTCGGCCGCAGCCCGCTGCCTGCAGCGGAATCAGCGAGGACGGACGTAGCCGGGTCTTCTGTCCCCGCGACCGTATCCCCCGGCGCCGCCGAGTACCCCCGCTGACGCTCACGGGCCGCCTCTTCCGTTTTCTTCCGGCGTACTCCTGCAATCCTCTGGAACAGGATAGACGACTCGATACCGAAGCGCAGTGCCACCGTATCAACATACACGGAGCGCTTGACCGGATCCGGAATCTCGGCAATAGTATCCGCTATATCGTTTATAAGCTCGGCCCGCTTCAGGGGGTCGTTTCCAGCCTCGGCGAGCAGCAAATCCGTCTTGAACTCTATGAAGTCCCTCTCGCCGGAAGCTATGTACTCCTGCATCTGGGGCAGGGTGTTCTTGCGGGCGAAGGAATCCGGGTCCTCCCCTTCCGGCAACAGCACTATCTTAACATTCAGTCCTTCAGCCAGAACCAGGTTGATGCCGCGAAGGGCGGCATGGATACCGGCGGAGTCGCCATCGTACATAATGGTCACATTCTCAGTGAACTTATGCATGAGACGTATCTGTTCAACGGTGAGCGATGTGCCACAGGATGCCACCACGTTGGTAATACCAAGCTGGTGCATGGTCACCATATCCAGATTGCCCTCTACCAGTATGCACTTGCCGCTACGGGAGATTTCACTCTTTGCGAACCATATTCCCAGAAGGTTACGGCTTTTGATGTAAATCTCTGTTTCCGGGGAGTTAACGTACTTTGCAGGATTGTCGGCATGAAGGGTTCTGCCACTGAATGCCAGCACCCTGCCGCTCACGGAATGGATGGGGAACATCACCCGCTCGCGGAACTTGTCCACCACGCTGCCGTCTTCCCGCTGCACCGCAAGACCGGCCGCAATTATATACTCCATCTTGTAGCCTGCGGCCACGGCGGCGTCTGCAAGAGCCGTTTTGCCGGACGGAGCCCACCCCAGCCCGAAACGGGCGATGGTGGCGTCCTCCAGCCCGCGCTTTCGGAGATATTCGTAACCCACGGCACGCCCCTCCGGCGTCTGCAGCTGTGAAGCAAAAAACTTCTGGGCAAACTCGCTCACCAGCAGAAGGCTCTCTCGCCGCTGCCGGCGTGCTATCTCCTCCGCGGATTCCTCCTCTTCTACTATGTCTATCTTGTATTTGGCGGCCAGATAGCGCAACGCATCCACATAGGAGCTGTGCTCATGCTCCATCACAAAGCCCACTGCCGAGCCGGACTTGCCGCAGCCGAAGCACTTGTAAATGCCCTTGGCCGGCGACACATAGAAAGAAGGCGTCTTTTCGTTATGGAAGGGACAGCAGGCCACATAGTTGGCACCGCGGCGCTTCAGCGTCACGAAATCCCCGACTACGTCCTCTATCCTGGCAGTATCGAGTATAAGATTGACTGTCTCCTGCGGTATCACGAAGCTATCTCACACAAGAACTTTATGCGCACCAGGCGAATCTCCATCTCATCATAATCCGGTCCCAGGGCCTCAATGGCATCCTGCAGCGAATCGGAAGAAGCCTCGTCTCGGAAATATTCGTAAATCTCTTCCACTATATCTTCGTCCAGCGTCTCCTCTATGTAGTAATTCAGATTGAGGGAGGTGCCGGTGGATACGATAGCCTCTATCTCGCTCATCAGTTCATCCATCTCCAGGCCCTTGGCCTCTGCTATATCCTCCAGGGACATGCACTTGTCTATGCTCTGGATGATGAATATCTTGTTGGCGGATTTGCTGGGAGCAGATTTGACTATGAAATCGTCCGGACGCGTTATCTCATTCTCTTCTACATACTTGCGTATGAGATTGACGAACTCCTCGCCGAACTTTCTGGCTTTGCCTTCACCCACGCCCTGGCAGTTGCGCAACTCTTCTATGGTGATAGGATACAGTATGGACATGTCGTCCAGGGCAGGGTCGCCAAAGATAATCCACGGCTGCAGTTTCAGCTTCCTGGCAACATCCTTGCGGAGGTCCTTCAGCATTGAAAGCAAGGTGGGATCTCCGGCTCCGCCTCCGCCCTTCATAGCAGCGTTGGCTGCAGCGGTCTCCTCATCCTCTTCGTCATCAGTATCCCCGTTGCCCGTAAAGACCCTGTCCTCAACCATCTTGAGCTCATACGGATTCTTGAGGAACTCCCGTCCCTTGTCAGTCACTCCTATGAGCCCGTAGCTCTCTATTTCCTTCTCCAGCATGTGCAGGATAAGACCCTGATGTATAACGGTGCACCAGAACTTGTCGCTATGGTCCTTGCCCTTGCCGTAGAATGGCAGCTCGTCATGCTGGTAAGACTTCACCATGGCGGTGGGATTGCCTATGAGAATGTTAGCCAGATGCTCTATCTTGAAGTGCTCCGGCAGGGCTTCTATGAGAGATATCACCAGTTTCATCTGCTCACGGCCGTCGAAGAGCGGCTTGGGATTCACGCAATTGTCGCACGAACCGCAGTTGTCCTGAGGGTAATCCTCTCCGAAGTAGTTGAGCAGCAACTTTCTGCGGCACTGGTTGGACTCTGCGTATGCAACCACCTCGCCAAGCAGCTGCCGGCTGATTTCCTGCTCAGCCACCGGCTTGCCCTGCATGAACTTCTCCAGCTTCTGTATGTCCTTGTAGCTGTAGTAGTCTATGCAGCGGCCCTCCTTGCCGTCACGCCCGGCGCGCCCCGTCTCCTGATAATAGCTCTCTATGCTCTTGGGAATGTCGTAATGGATTACGAATCGCACATCGGGCTTGTCTATGCCCATTCCAAATGCAATGGTGGCGACTATGACGGAAATCTCCTCCGACAGGAATGCGTCCTGATTCTCCGCCCGCGTCTTGGCATCCAGTCCCGCATGGTACGGACGGGCCTGTATACCGTTGATACACAGAAGCTGAGCTATCTCTTCCACCTTCTTGCGGCTGAGGCAATAAACGATTCCTGATTTGCCGGGATTCTGCTTTATGTACTTTATCATGTCCTTCTCCACGTCCTGCTTGTCGCGCACCTCATAGTAGAGGTTGGGACGGTTGAAAGAAGACTTGAAGACCGCGGCCCCCTGTATGCCCAGGTTCTTCAGGATATCGCTCTGAACCTTAGGGGTAGCCGTGGCAGTGAGCGCAATGATGGGCAGTCGGCCTATTTCGTCCACAAGGGCACGTATGCGGCGGTACTCCGGCCGGAAGTCGTGCCCCCATTCGGAAATACAGTGGGCCTCATCCACGGCATAGAACGATATCTTCACTTCCCGGAGCAGCGCCACATTCTCTTCCTTGGTGAGGGATTCAGGAGCCACGTAGAGGATTTTGGTCTTGCCGGCAAGCAGATCCGCCCGCACTTCCTCTATCTGCGCCTTGCTTAGCGAAGAATTCAAAAAATGAGCTATGCTCCCGGCACCGGAGCCGGCCTCGAATCCGCGCAAGAGGTCTACCTGGTTCTTCATCAAGGCGATAAGGGGAGAAATCACTATAGCAGTGCCGTCCATGAGTATGGCCGGCAACTGGTAGCACAGCGATTTGCCACCTCCGGTGGGCATCAGCACGAATGCGTCGCCGCCCTCCATCAGATGCCGTATCACCCTTTCCTGGTCTCCTTTGAAGGTGTCGTAACCAAAAAAGTTCTTGAGAGTTTCGTGTATGGTCGCGGAGTCGATGTTCATCAATTCTCGTCTAAGGTGTGTATGGCAAGTCCGGAACGGAGTTTAGGTTCAAACCATGTGGTCTTGGGAGGCATGATATTGCCGGTATCGGCAATATTGATAAGCTGCTGCATGGATACCGGATAAAGGGCGAAAGCCACCTTCATCTCTCCGCTGTCCACCCTGCGGGAAAGCTCTCCGAGACCGCGGATTCCACCCACGAAGTCTATGCGCTTATCCGTTCGAAGATCCTTGATTCCCAATATCTTGTCCAGCACCAGATTGGAGAGTATGGTCACATCCAGTACCCCGATAGGGTCGGAGTCATCGTATCTGCCGGACTTTGCAGTGAGGCTGTACCATTTGTCTCCAAGATACATGGAGAAATTGTGCAGGCCTGTGGGACTATATGGCTTGGCGGGACGACCGCAACGAGGTTTTGAGGCAAGCGTCACTTCGAAATCCTCCTCCATGGACTTGAGGAACTCCTCGGGACTCAACCCGTTAAGATCTTTGACCACACGGTTGTAGTCCAATATCTTCAGCTGGCTCTCAGGGAAACACACCGCCATGAAGTAGTTGTACTCCTCATCCCCGGTATGATTGGGGTTCTGGGCCTTCTTTTCTGCTCCGACGCGCGCGGCGGCAGCGGTACGATGGTGACCGTCGGCCACATAGAAAGCGTCTATGTCGTTGGTAAATATCTCGGTAATCCGCGCATTTACCGCATCGTCATTTATGACCCAGAAGGTATGGATGAAATTGTTCTCGTCCGTAAACTTGTATTCGGGAGCGCCCGCTGCGGTCCTGGCGATTATTTCGCCGAGCTCCGCATGGTCCTTGAAAGCGAAGAAAACAGGCTCGATGTTGGCATTCTGTATGCGCACGTGTATCATGCGGTCATCTTCCTTGTCCTTGCGGGTGAGCTCGTGCTTCTTGATTACGCCGTTTGCATAATCGTCCGTATGTGCGCAGAGGACTATGCCATACTGGGTGCGCTTGCCCATGGTCTGAGCATAGATATAGTATTTCTCTTTGTCTTCACGGACCAGCCAGCCATTCTTCTGCCAGGTCTTGAAATTCTCTACTGCGCGGTCGTATGTCCGCTGCTCATGCTCGCCGGCGATAGGATCGAAATCTATTTCCGGCCTGGTAATGTGGAGCAGCGACTTCTCCCCCGCCATTTTCTTGGCTTCCTGGGAATTGAGAACATCATACGGCGGGCACGCCACCTCCGTCACGAGTTTGCGCGGAGGCCTGATAGCTGAAAAAGGTTTTACTCGTACCATAGGTTATTAATTTAACCGAAGGTACGAATTATTTATTTAAAAAGCAAGAGGAATCTTAATTCTCGTCCTCGTCGTAGATGATTTCTTCCTTCTCTTCGTCGTCCTCGTCTGCATCATCTTCGTCATCATCGTCCTCGTCCTCGTCATCGTCACCGCCCGGGATGCCCGGAAGCTTGCGGTGCTGCTGGGGAAGGTCCTCGAAAGCAACGTATCCGTTTTCGAACTCCAGGGGAACGGGGCCCTTGGTGTCCACCACCGTAGGCGCTGCGATACTGCCGGCCTCCTCGCCCTCCAGGGTGATGGTAACGCTTTTGCGGGCGGCTATATCATAGAAATACACGAACTTAACTATGCCGTCCTTGACGGTTTTGGCAACGGAAACGGCGTCTACGGTACCGGAACCCAGGTCCTGCAGGGCATAACGCGCAGCCACGTCTCCGTTTGCGTCGAAAGCCTTGAAAAGGATGGGCTGGTCAACGGTGAACTCCAGATCTGCGCGAAGCTGCTTGTGGAAGGTGTACAGAGAGTGGTTGCCGTCTACCTTATAAACTCTGTAGAAGCCCTTAATCCCTTCCAGTGTTACCCTGTACGTGTAAATCATAATAGTCTTTTCACAAAATCAATATGCGAAGATACAAAAAAACCGCTAACTTTGGCTCCGGATGAGCGATATTTACAAAAGTATTTCTTCCCGCGGGGAGGGGCTGTATAAAGACAATGGCAGCCGTTTCCTCGCTTTTGCCATTCCGGTAGAGACTGAAGATGATGTTAGGGAGCTGGTAGCCGGATTCCGAAAAGAGTATCATGACGCCCGCCATCACTGCTACGCCTACCGCATAGGCGCGGCAGGCGAAATATGGCGTTCCAGCGATGACGGAGAGCCTTCGGGCACGGCTGGACGGCCGATTCTCGGCCAGATAGACTCTGCCGGACTCAGTGATATCCTCGTCGTCGTGGTCCGCTATTTCGGAGGCATCAAGCTCGGAGTGCCCGGCCTCATCAAAGCATACAAAAGCTCCAGCGCCGATGCCATTGCCGATGCACCCGCAACCGAAAAGATTGCCGGCAACTGGTACCGCGTGGGCTTCGGCTACGACGCCATGCCCCAGATGATGAAAATAGTCAAGGACCTTGACCTCCCCCAGCGTGCGAGGGATTTCGGAGAGCAGTGCTGTATGGAACTCAGGGTGCGCCGCAGCCTCCAGGAAGTTTTTTTGGAAAGAACGCAGACTATCTGTAAATTTGTAAACTTATTGTAATTATAACGCTATGGCTAAAGTTCACGTATTCAACGCCGGTCCCTGCCTGCTGCCACAGGTGGCGATCGACAATTCAATCGAAGCCCTGAAAAACTTCAGCGGTACCGGTGTCTCCCTTATATCGATCTCCCACCGCACCAAGGAGTGGGATGCAGTAATGGATGAATGCCGCGCCCTGTGGAAGGAGCTCCTCAATATCCCCGATGACTACGAAGTGGTGTTCCTGGGCGGCGGCGCAAGCATGGGTTTCCTATATGTGGCAATGAATTATCTCGAGAAGAAGGCTGCATACCTGGATACCGGCGTATGGGCGCACAAGGCCCTCAAGGAGGCACAAGGCATCGGAGAGGCATACGCCATCGCCTGCTCCAAGGACCGCAACTACTGCTACATTCCCAAGGGATACGAGATTCCTACCGACATCGACTATCTGCACATAACCACCAATAATACCATTTACGGCACCGAGATCAAGACGGATTACGACTGCCCCGTCCCCCTCATCGCCGACATGTCCTCCGACATCCTCAGCCGCAAGGTCGATGTAAGCAAGTATGCAATGATCTACGGTGGTGCGCAGAAGAACGCGGGCCCTGCCGGCGTCACCTTCTACATCATCAAGAAGGACCTTTTGGGCAAGGTGAGCCGCTACATACCCACCATGCTCGACCTGCGTACGCATATCGACAAGCTCTCCATGTTCAACACGCCCCCCGTGTTCTCCATTTTCGTGATGAAAGAGACGCTCAAGTGGCTCAAGGGCATAGGAGGCCTGGATGCAATGCACGCCATTGACCAGAAGAAAGCCGACACGCTGTACGCCGAGATAGACCGCAACTCCCTCTTCCGCGGCACCGCCGACAAGGAGGACCGTTCCATCATGA
>CAMYYI010000020.1 GCA_947303465.1 uncultured Bacteroidales bacterium | reverse complement strand
TCATCATGGAGAACATACCCTTCTTCATCTCGCCGCCGTACCAGGTGTTGAGGATAACCTGCTCGCGGGTGGTGACGTTGAAGGCTACGCAGGTGTCGCTGCGGAGGCCGAGTTCCTTGTAGTTCTCAACCTTGGCCTTGGATGCGCAGTAAACCACGAAGTCGGGCTCCTGGTCGAATTCCTTCTGGTTCTTGGGACGGATGAACATGTTGGTCACGAAGTGGGCCTGCCATGCAACCTCCATGATGAAGCGGACTTTCATGCGGGTGTCTGCGTGGGTGCCGCAGAAGCCGTCGACCACGTAGAGACGCTTGTTGCTGAGCTGCTTGATGGCCATCTTCTTGACTTCCTTCCAAACCTTCTCGGACATCTTGTGGTTGTCGTTGGGATAGCCTTCGGTAGTCCACCAGATTTCTCCGGGAGCGCCTTCTTTGGTAGTCTTGTCGTAAACAATGTACTTGTCCTTGGGGGAACGACCGGTATAAACGCCGGTCATCACGTTGATGGCGCCGAGTTCGGTCACCTGACCTTTGTCAAAGCCCTCGAGACCGGGTTTGGTCTCCTCGTTGTAAAGAACCTCGTACGTGGGGTTGTAGAGAATCTCCTTTACACCCTTGATTCCGTACTTTAAGAGATGGATATTAGCCATAATTTTTATAGAAATTGTTAAATTATTTTCCAGTCCACAAAAATAATAATTTTTGCCGTCAACTCAAATAGCCAAACGTCATTATTTTTTGATATATTTGTATGCTATGAAAGGAAAGCTGTATCTGATTCCGTCGCCGCTGGGCGAGTACGATCCGGCGCAGGTTCTGCCCGGGCCGGTGCTGGAAGCCGCTATGCGACTGAAGTGTTTCGTGGTCGAGGAAGTGCGCACCGCGCGGCGTTTCCTCTCTGCGGCCGGTCTTAAAGGGCATATCGAAGAGCTTGAATTTCATACCCTTAACGAACATACTACACCCCCGGAGGTGGAAGCTATGGCGACGCTGTTCGACAGGGGAGACGTGGGCCTGATATCGGAGGCCGGGCTCCCTGCGGTAGCCGACCCCGGGGCCGCTCTGGTGGCCCTTTGCCACCGCAAGGACATAGAGGTGGTCCCTTTAACAGGCCCGTCATCGCTAATGCTGGCCCTCATGGCCTCCGGCCTCAACGGGCAGAGTTTCGCTTTCCGCGGTTACCTGCCTGCCAAGACAGACGAGCGCCGCAGTGCCCTGAAGGCCATTGAGAGGGATTCCAAGGCGCTGAACCAGAGTCAGATATTCATTGAGACGCCCTACCGTAACGACGCCCTTCTTAAAGACCTGCTGCAGTTCCTCCAGCCGACCACAAGACTTACGCTTGCGGCCGATATCACCCTGCCGGACGCATTCATCCGTACCCGCAGCATAGCGGAGTGGCGCAAGAATCCGGTAGTCATTGGCAAGCGCCCCTGCGTATTCATAATTCTGGCATGACTCCCGAGCAGGCACTGAAGCGCTGGTGGGGATTTGACAGCTTCCGCCCCATGCAAAAGGAAATCGTGGCCTCGGCTCTGGAAGGTCGCGATACTCTGGCGATTCTGCCTACCGGCGGAGGAAAGTCCATCTGCTTCCAGGTCCCGGCCATGATGCGTGACGGGCTGGCCCTGGTGGTAACACCGCTGATAGCCCTTATGAAGGACCAGGTCCAGAATCTCGGGCAAAGGGGCATAAAGGCCATAGCCGTGCATGCCGGCATGAGCCGCAGGGAAGTTGACCTGGCGCTGAACAATGCCGCCTACGGAGACTGCAAATTCCTGTATGTATCTCCCGAGCGTCTGGCTACGCCACTCTTCCGCTCCTACCTTGAGGTATTGGAAATCAACTATATAGTCGTAGACGAGGCGCACTGTATCTCCCAATGGGGTTACGACTTCCGTCCCGATTACCTGAATGTCGGCGAACTGCGCAAGTCTGTGGCCGCACCGGTAATCGCCCTCACCGCAACTGCGACGCCCAGGGTAACTGAAGATATTGCGGCACGGCTTTCCCTTGACCCGGAGAAACCTTCTTTCACCATACTCAGGAGCGGATTCGAACGCCCCAACCTGAGCTATATTGTCCGCGAGTGCCGCGACAAGGCCGGCCAGCTTCTGGATATATGTCGAGGAGTAAGCGGCTCGGGCATAGTGTATCTCCGCAGCCGGCGCCGTTGCGAGGAGGTGGCCGCGCTGCTCAAGGCGGAAGGCGAGAACGCCTCTTTCTACCACGCCGGGCTGGGTACGAAAAGCCGTTCCGAGCGCCAGGAGGCCTGGAAACGGGGCGATATCAGGGTGATGGTGTGTACCAATGCCTTCGGCATGGGGATAGACAAGCCGGATGTGCGCTTCGTGGTACACTGGGAGCCTACGGAAAGCCTGGAGTCTTATTTCCAGGAAGCCGGCAGGGCTGGGCGTGACGGCCTTCGCTCGTTCGCCGTGCTGCTTTGGAACGCAACGGACATCGCCCATCTGCGCCAGATGCTGGACAGCTCTTTCCCGTCGCTGGAATACATTGAGGACATATACCAGAAGATACATATTGCAGACGGAATAGTTTATGAGACAGGGGAGGGGCACACGGTACGCTTCGACCTGGAATCCTTTTGCAAGCAGTACGGGCAGCGTCCATCGCAGGTGCGTAATGCCCTGCGTTACCTGGAGCAGTCGGGGCACCTCAGTTTTTCAGAAGACGCCGAGTTTCCCACCCGTGTCCGCATAGTCGCGCCCCGCAACATGCTGTATGAGGCCGATCTGCCCCATCCGCAGATGATTCCGCTGCTGGAGGCGCTTATGCGCGGGTACCCCGGTATAATGTCATATTCAGTCCCCGTCGACGAAGAGAGCCTTGCCGGCGAGTGCGATGCGACCATACCCTGGCTGCACCAGCTGCTGTACCAGTTGTCGCTGGAAAGGATAATCAGTTATATTCCGGCAGATACCTGCTCCCTGGTGTATCTTCATCACGACCGTCTCACTCCCGGCAATCTGGATCTGAAGCCGGAGCGCTATCATTTCCTGCGCTCCAATGCGGAATCGCGTCTGGAGGCAATGGAATCTTATCTGAAAGAAGATGAGGTCTGCCGTTCGCGCCAGTTGCTCGCTTACTTCGGGCAGACCCGGACCAGCGATTGCGGAACCTGCGACGTGTGCCGGTCCCGCAGCGCGGAAGAGCGCACCCGTGCCGTCCTGAAGCGTTTTCTGAAGGAGCATCCGGGCGCCGGCATAAGGGAGCTGAAAGAATTCTGCGACAATCCGGAGAACGGGATGCCGCAGAATGCTGTAGAGGTCTGGCGCCGTATTCTGGACGAAGGATAGATTCTTCGCTGCGCTCAGAATGACAGGAGGCTCAGAATGACAGGGCTGCTGTTACTCTATAATTCCAAGTTTCTTCAGCAGAGCTTCCGGTGAAGGGTCGTGCCCGCGGAAGTTACGGTAGAGCACGGCTTCGTCCTGGGTGCTGCCTTTGGAAAGAATCTCGCGGCGGAACGCATCCGATACTTCCCGGTTGAATATGCCCTTCTCCTTAAAGAGGCTGAACGCGTCGGCCTCAAGGACCTCGGCCCACTTATAGGAGTAGTAACCTGCGGAATAGCCTCCGGAGAATATGTGGCTGAAGGAGGTGGAGATGCAGGTCTCGGGAACCTGGGGCATGAGGGCGGAAGGCGCAAGCACGGACTTTTCGTATTCCACTGTGCCATCGGTAGTTACGTCAGTGCGGTTATGCCATGCCATGTCCAGGATACCGAAGTCCAGCTGGCGCACCTGGTAGTAGGCGGCCATGAAGTTCTTGGTAGCTACAATCTTGTCTATCAGTTCCTGGGGGATGAGCTCTCCGGTCTGGTAATGCTTGGCAAATCCGCGCAGGTATTCAGGCTCGAACGCCCAGTTTTCCATAATCTGGGAAGGCAGTTCCACGAAGTCGCGGGCGACGTTGGTGCCGTTGAGCGAGCCGTATCTGCCCTCGGCCATAATGCCGTGCAGAGAGTGGCCGAACTCGTGCAGGAAGGTGGTGAGTTCGTCGTGGGTCAGAAGTGACGGGTCGTCACCTGTAGGCTTGCTGAAATTGGTCACTATGCTGATGAAAGGACGCTCTTCCACTCCGTCCCTGATGCTCTGGCCGCGGTACTCGGTCATCCAGGCTCCGCCGCGTTTGCTGGCGCGGGGGAAGAAATCGGCATAGAACAGGGCCAGATGGCGTCCGTCTTCGTCCTTTACGTCATATACCTTTACATCGGGGTGATATCCGGGCAGGTCGGGACGAGGAGTGAACTGCAGGCCGTAAAGCCTTGTAGCAAGGCCGAATACTGCCTCTATGCAGTTTTCCAGCTGGAAGTAAGGCTTGAGCAGAGAGTCGTCGAGGCTGTAGTTCTCAGCCTTGTATTTCTCGCTCCAGTAACTGAGGTCCCAGGGCATAAGTGATTCGCCATCGAAGCCGTTGGCCTTGGCATAGTTAAAGATATCCGCGACTTCGTTGCGGGCGGCGGGGAGGGAAGGGGTCAGCAGCTCGCTGATGAAGGCGTTTACTTCTGCAGGAGTCTTGACCATACGCTCCTCGAGCATATAGTCAGCCCAGGTGGCATATCCGAGGATATTTGCAATCTGCTTGCGGTGTTCGGCTATATCCTTTACTATAGCTGAGTTGTCAAATTCTCCGCCGACCGCTTTGGTATTGTATGCCATGTACATTTTCTCGCGCAGGTCGCGGCGGGCCGAGTACTGCATGAACGGGCCATAGCTGGGATAACTCAAATCGAATACCCAGCCTTCCTTGCCCTTGTCCTGTGCGGTCTGCTTGCCGAGTGCGACCACAAAGTCGGGAAGTCCTTCCAGATCGGCCTCGTCTGTGAGTTCCAGGGTATAGGCATTGGTGGCGGCAAGGACATTCTTGTTGAACGCGAGTTCCAGCAGGGACTCCTCTTCGCAGAGCTTGCTGTAGGTCTGCTTGTCTTCCGCATTCAGGTTTGCACCGCCACGGGAGAACTCCTTGTACCTCTTCTCCAGCAGGCGCTCCTGGTCAGGGTCGAGGCCCAGGGTGGAGCGGGTTTCGTAAACCGCCTTTACCCTTTCAAAGAGCTTTTCGTTGAGGGATACGTACATGGAGAACTCTGTCATCATGGGGGCGACTTCCTCGGCGATTTGCTGCATTTCGTCGTCGGTGTTGGCTTCCATGAGGTTGTAGAATATGCTTGCAACGCGCTCCAGTTTCTTGCCGCCGAACTCAAGGGCCTCTATGGTGTTGGTGAAACTGGGCTCGTCGGGATTGGCCACTATAGCGTCAATCTCGTCCTTGGCTTCCTTGATAGCCTGCTTGAATGCCGGCATATAGTGCTTGTTCTGGATTTTGTCGAATTGCGGGGCTCCGTATTCCAGCGGAGATTCGACCAGCAGGGGATTTTCCATTTTGCAGGATGTTAACAGGGCCGCTGCCATGGCGGCAAATAAAAGTAAACGTTTCATATTGTTATTGAATGATTAATCCATCGTAAGCCGGATGTACGTGCGGCGGCAGCTGCTGCTCGAATTCGGCATGCGGGGGCAGCAGGTGGGAGAGATGTGTGATATACGACTCCTCAGCCCCCACACGCTCGAAGAACTCCAGCGCTTCGTCCAGGGAAAAATGAGAGTGATGGGGCCCCGGTTTTACGCAGTTAATAGTAACCGCACGCAGTCCGCGAAGTTTCTCAAACTCCTCATCTTCAATGAGATTCATATCGGTAAGATAGGCTATGTCGCCAAAGCGGTAGCCCAGGACAGACAGCTTTTTAACCTTGTGGTGCCAGCCCTGGATGGGAATCACCTCTACGCTTGCTCCCTCCATGCCGGATGCGCCCAGGTGCCTGTAGCCAAAGCCCTTTTCCCATTGCAGCACCTCGTCCCCGGCGTTGGAATACACCTTGAAAGGGGCGCTCCCGTCTATGGTGTGCATGTGCCATTCCGGGGCTCCGGGATACTTTGGATCGGCAAAAGCATAGGCATAGGTGTGCCTGAGCGATTCTTCTACATATTTCTCGCAGTATATGTTGACCGGACGGCTTTCGCAAAGGTTGAGGGCGCGCGTGTCGTCGAGCCCGCCCGTATGGTCCATGTGATTATGGGTCAGTAAAATGGCGTCCAGATGCCGCATGCCTACGCTCAGGGCCTGCTGTCGGAAGTCCGGCCCGCAGTCAATAAGTATGCTCAGGCCTCCGTATTCTGCCAGGGCGGAAGCGCGCAGGCGCTGGTCCCTGGGATCCTTCGACATGCATACAGGGCAGGTGCATCCCACCATAGGAATGCCCGACGATGTCCCGGAGCCCAGAATTGTAAGTTTTGCTTTCATATCGTTACATCCACTATCTTGCCGCTCAGCGCCGCTTCGTACGGACGGCGTATGCGTATGTAATTGCCTGTATATCCTTCCATGAATCCCTGCCTGTCAGTGGACTCGAAGAGTACCTTTTCGTGAATCCCGCGGTTCGCCTCTATGAACTCTGAATGAAGGCGCCCGCAAAGTTCCTCCAGTACCGCCACGCGCTCTTTCTTGACGCCTTCGCTCACCTGTCCGTCCATGGAGGCGGCAGGAGTGCCGGGCCTGCGGGAATAGGGGAATACATGGATGAAAGCAGGACGTATCCGCTCCAGGAACTCCACCGTCTGCCGGAAAAGGGCATCGGTCTCGCCGGGCAGCCCCACCATTACGTCTATCCCGAAGAAGACCAGCGGCTTGCAGGGGCCTTCCATAGCCCGGCGGATATATTCCAGTTTCCTGGCAAAGAAAGCCGTGTCGTAATGGCGTCCCATGCGTTCCAGCAGTTCGTCGGAGCCCGTCTGCAGGGGGATATGAAAGTGGGGCTGGAACTTGGTGCCTGAGGCAATCCAGTCCACTATCTCCTCCGTCAGCAGGTTTGGCTCGATGCTGGAAATGCGGTAGCGCTCAATGCCTTCCACCTTCTCGAGCGCCTGCAGCAGCTGCAGGAAGCTCTCTCCGGTGCTGCGCCCGAAGTCTCCAGTATTCACGCCCGTAATCACTATCTCCTTTACGCCCAGCGCAGCAATCTTTTTTGCATTCTCCACGCATTCGGCCACCGGTACGTTACGGCTCGCTCCGCGGGCGTAAGGAACCGTGCAATATTTGCAATAGTTGTCGCAACCGTCCTGCACTTTCAGGAATGACCGCGTTCTTTCTCCATAGCTCCAGGCAGGTAGTATTGTGTCGCCGGGAGACCCCGGAGGGGCTGGAAAATCTGTAGCCACCCTCGGCTCCATAAGAGGGAGGGGCCCACAGCCCGCTGTGGGAGGGGTCGCTGAGCGACGATTTTCCAGCCCCTCCGGGGTCTCCCGGCCCCGAATCAGTTCCAACGTCTCCGACACCACCTGCGACTTCTCGTTGCAACCGAAGACGCGGGCGACTCCCGGAATCGCCTCTATCTCGGAGCGTCTCAGCTGGGCGCTGCAGCCGGTGACCACTATTACCGCGAAAGGATTGATGCGATGTACCTTGCGTATGAGGTTACGCGACTTGGCATCTGAAGTTGCCGTAACCGAGCAAGTGTTGACAAGATAAATGTCGGCAGCCCGGTTCCACGGCACCACCTCCAATCCCGCCTCTGCGAAACCCCGCTCGTAAGTGCCGGTCTCCGCGTAATTCAGCTTGCAGCCCAGGGTAAGCAGCGCTATCGTCTTGTGCTCACTTTCGCCCATTTGCATTCTCCTTCCACAGGAGGGTTCTTTTTATAAACACTTATCTCAAAATGCTCCAGCTCCGGAAACTCCGCCTGAATGGCATCTGCAATGCGGCCCGCCACATGCTCGAGAAGTCTGGACGGTATATCCATCTCCCTGGCGACAATGGCGTACACGCGGCTGTAATCGAGGGTGTCTGCAAGCTCGTCCGTGAGCTCTGCGGCAGAAATGTCATATTCGCAGGAAAAGTCAACCTTGAACTCGTTGCCCTCCAGCCTTTCGCTCTCCAGGCAGCCGTGCCTGGCGAAGAAGCGCATACCCAGTAATTCTATCCTGCCGTCCATCACTCAATGATTATGGTGGTCATTTCCCGTTTACGCATCATCTCCCTCATATTCTCCTCCTGCTTGCGCTTGCGAGACATGAATATCTGACGGAAAAAGTCACGGGTCCGGTCGAATTCCTTCTGGTACGAAAGACCCAGGCCGTTGCGTTGCGAGAAGTCCAGACTGCTGGAGAACTCGTCGGCCGAATGAGAGAACAGCTTGAACCGCAGCTCGCCACTGTTGTCCATCTTGATTTCTATGTCGATATCGCCCACGACATCTCCGCTGGAACTCTTTGAGGTGCTGTATTTCCTGTTTCCCACCGATCCGTTGACAAGCACCCGGTTGTTGAACAGCTGGGTGGAAACGGCCACGTCGAATATGTCGGTACCCACGTTGTCCTGCTGGTATCCCAAACCGAAATCCAAAGGAATGTCCAGCTTCTGCAATATGTTGTTCAACTGGCTGGATACTATTTCGCCTACGTTGGACGCTATCATGTTGGTGCCGTTGACAACGCCGGAGCCCTCTTCCGGCAGGAAGGTGCCGAAGAGCAGCAGGGCGACGAACTGCTTCTGCACCTTGTCCTGGGTGCTCAGCGCTCCGTCCACCTGCATCTGGGTACTCGGGTCGAGGTCCGGTACTTTGATGGAGAACGACACGTCCGGATTGCTCAGCTTGCCGTTGATGTTGATGCCGCACTCCACGGCCCTGCGGCTGGAGACGGAGGTGGTGTCCGCAACAATGGTGGCGATGGATGTCTTGACGGTGTGGACGGCGTTGATATCCATGGTGCTCTCCATTACGTCCCCGTTGAACTGCAGCGTGCTGCCCGGCTGGATGTCGAACTCTTTGCTCACCACGCCGGGAATATTGAACAGGTACTTGCCCTTGTCTATGTTGTAATCACCCTTGAGCTGCAGTTTGCCCTTGCCGGTGTTGAGATCTACCAGCACCGATCCTGTACCGCCGGCAGTTAGGACGTGCCCGGACTCCTTGTCTATCTCGACCTGTGCCGTAACTTCCGGAGAAATGTTCACCTTGGCATGGGCCGTAAAGGTGGACGAACCCTTGCGCATCTTGCTGACAGAGGCCTCGGCTTCGCTTTCTTCGTCGGTCTCAGGTTGCACGAAGGTAAGAAGGTCGCTGCCATGCGCCGTGGAGGAGGACATGATAGGCACGTTTACGTTGCCTTCGCCGGAAGTGGATACGTCGGCATCGACGTACAGGGCGTTGAACGGCCCGCTTATCTTGCCGCGGCCGGACAATGCCAGGTCGCCGTAAACCATGATGGGGCTGTTTGCATCGGCAATGTCGATAGCTTTCAGGCGACGCATCATGAGTGATGCGTCCATGCGGAAATTCTTGAAGTCCTTGAAGCTTATTCCGCCTCCAAGGGTGCCCTTTCCGCCGTAGTCGTCCGTAACGGAGATATTGTTGAATTCAAGCCCTGTGTCGCTCAGGCCCATGCGGCCGTCCAGGGTATAGGCGACGTTGGTATAGCTGACCCTGGTGCGGACCTTGTCCAGCTGCAGGCCGTCGCTCTTTATGCTGAGCTTGTTAAGCGGCCCGCTTGCATGCACGGTACCGCTGATTCTGCCGTCCAGCTCCGTGAGGAAACTCTTGAGGAAAGGCGCTGCCACGCCCGGATTGAAGCCGTCCAGGCTTGCTGTTGCGTCAAGCTTCTTATCTTTAACCGCATAATAACCATCTACGGCGAGCAGCTTGCTGTCCTGCATTGTGTTGTCCAGCTTGAGCTCTATCCGTTTGGCAACATCGTTCCAGTCGCTGTGAAGGAGGAAATCGCCGGCCTTTTTGCCTTCCACCTCTATGCTCTTCAGGAAAACGTCAGCCCAAAGCCCAATCTCGGAAGGCACCGGCGAGAGCATAGTCACATTGCCGTCGATTATTCCGCTCATGGCCGGGAAGCTTTCGGCTGTGAATTCGTTAAGTATGTCCAGGTCAACGTTGTGCATGTTGACCTGCAGCGTGTCCCTGCGGAAGGGGTTCAGGCCGCCGTTGATTTCTATGCTCTGGCTGGAGCTTGCAAGCTTGAAGCCTTCCACGCTGATCACTCCTCCGTGCAGCCCTATATCCGATTTGCTGAGGTTCCAGACGTCGTTCTTGATGCTCAGGAAAGACGGAAGGGTATTGACGTCCAGCGACGGCCGTCCTTTCTCGTCCCTCTGCAGAAGGGCCTGGAGATTGAGCTCGCTGCCGTTGTCCAGCAGGTTCGCCCCGGCATACCTGAGACCCAGTTTGGCAAGGTTCTCGTCGGCGTCCAGGTTGATTCCTGCGTTGTCGAATACCAGGTTCTTGACATTGAGCCTGTCTGCATTCACGGTGCAGCTCAGTCCATGGTCCTGGTTGCTGACTGCCAGTTTCAGGTTGGAACTGTGAATGGTATTGAAATCCAGCGAAGGGGAACTGATGTACCCGAGCAACATGCCGTCGTTGTCTATGTCCAGGTTGATGGCGGTGCCGTCCGCGATGGCCATGTTCGGCATGACGAAGTCCAGCAAGCCCCTGGTTGCGTGGAATACGGCGCTGAGGGTGGCGTTCCGTGTGTCTTCCGGCAGGGGAGCGGCAGTCTTGGCGGAAGACGCGAAGAAAGCGGGCATGTCGCGCTCCACCGTAACGCTCTTGACAAAGTTGATCAGTCCGCCTACGTTGGAAGGCCCGTTGTACTTGGCGTCCATAAACCCGGAACTGAGTATGGCGGTCACGCGGTCGCCGGTCAGCCTCGCCTCAGCCTCTATGTCTCCGATATCGTGAATCCCCTTGTCGCTTGTCAGCTGCAGGTCGCTTATCTGGATGTGGACAGGAGCATCCTCGCTGATACCCTGGTTGGCGGCAAGGCTGCATGAGAGTTTGGATGCACCGCCGCGCCTGTCTATGTTCAGGGCGGCAAGATCCACGTTGCTGAGTTCCGCATTTACTGAGCCGGATTGATTCTTAAGGTCGAAGCTGCCTTCCAGATTTAGCAGGGCGTTGGGATCTTCGCTGAGCAATGCCGCCGTAAGGGACTTATTGATGAAGGTGCCGGCAAGATGCAGGTCGCTGTAGTCGTAGCCCATGAAATTGAGCTTGTCGATGTCCAGCCCCTCCAGCAGCAGGGCGGTTTTCCCGGAACCCAGGGTGCCATTGGCCTTTGCGGTAAACGAAGATGAGCCTAAGGTGCTGATATTAAGCAGCTTGCCCAGGTTGAACTCCCTGGCGTTGAGCCTGGCGCCGAATTGTATGGGCTTGTTGCGGTCTACGGTATTCAGCAGGGTGGCCCTGGCATTTATTCCGCCGATGCCGGAGCTGACGCGCATGTTTGCGGCGAGCTTGTTCATGGGTCCTGACGCGTTGCCGTGCAGGGTGAATCCGACTCCCGGGGCAAAACGGGAGAGCCTGGCCTTCGACCCCAGGTCGGCCAGTCCCGCCTCAAGGCCGGCAGCAGTGAAATGCAGTTCCTCAATTTCGGCCTCCAGGCTGGTGTTCATTATGGAGGGAAGCCCGTACATATGGGCGCTGACCTTGCCGTAAGGGCCATAGGGTGTGCTGAGGTCGAAATTCTCGGCTACAAAGTCGCTGACGGTGCCACAGAAGTGGCCTGATGATATGTGCGTAATGAACGGGCAGTCCTTGAAAGTCCCGCCGCTGAAATAGCTTATGGATTCCAGCACAAGAGTCGAAGGGGCGAAACTTATATCCATATTGACCTGGCGGATAAAGTCAGACCAGGCGCGTGTATCGGTGTAGCTCAGTACGGCATCCGGCAGCATGATGGCGCTGCCGCTTCCGTCCTGCAGGTAAATGTCCTTCAATATGGTTTTTCCCAGGCCGACTATGCAGCCGCCGCTGAGATTCAGCACCTCGAATCCGCTTTTTTCTTTGGCCGTCATCTTGTCCACGACGGCATGCATGCGTCCGCCGTAGAATCCTATGTGGCGCCCGCTGACATCGGCCTTCACGTCCAGGTCGCCCCATCTCATGCCATGTTCATTGGTGCTCTTGGTGCAGAAGTTCAGCATGCGGAAGTGCGCATCTTTGACCTTGAGCCGCCTGACCGTGAAGATGCTGTCCAGCGAGACTTTTGAATCCTCCTTGCCGGAAGACAGGTTCAGCACACGGGTCAGGTTGTTGCCGCCGGGTTCGATAGCAAGGTTGAACAGCAGGTCTTCTGCGCTTACCCGGCCCAGGGAAAGGCCTTTTTTGTTCAGGAGGCTCTTCAGCGACAGCGTCGCAGAGAGTTTGCCTATTCTGGCCACAGTGTCCACGGGTGGGAGCCCGGTGCCTTTTATGTCCTCGGTATAAGGGGTCGGATCTATAAGTACGACATCCTTTACGGTTACGGCATTCAGCGCATGTACATGTATGGAGCCAATTTCCAGTTGTCCGTTGAACTTGGACTTGAGTTTCTCTCCTGCAAAGCGGGCTGCGGCTGTCTGCACTGCGGGGATTTGCAGCGCCAGCAGGGTGCCGAGCAGCAGAATAATGAGAAGCCCTATTACACGGGCAGCTATGTACCTGAACTTTTCGATGGTATCTGAAACGTACTAAATCCTACAAATTTAATAAATAATTGTTAAATTTGCGGTCCCTACAGCAGCTTTTTTATGTCTGATATCATTCTGGGAATAGAATCTTCGTGCGACGACACCTCGGCGGCCGTCATAAAGGACGGCTGGCTCTTATCCAACGTGATAGCATCCCAGGATGTTCACAAGGCCTACGGCGGAGTGGTCCCGGAGCTGGCTTCCAGAGCCCATGAGTTGAACATAGTCCCCGTAGTGAGCGAGGCCCTCTCCAGGGCGGGAGTGAAGCCGCAGGAGCTGACAGCGATTGCCTTCACACGCGGCCCCGGACTGCTGGGATCCCTGCTGGTGGGGACGTCTTTCGCAAAGGCCATGGGACTTGCGCTTGATATTCCGATAGTGATGGTAAATCATCTCCAGGGACATCTTCTGGCTGATTTCATACGCCAGCCCGGCAAGGAGGTGAACGAGCCGGCATTCCCTTATCTGTGTCTTCTGGTAAGCGGGGGTAACTCCCAGATAGTCAGGGTAGATGCGCCTCTGCAATACACCATGCTCGGGCAAACCATAGACGACGCGGTGGGGGAGGCGTTCGATAAGTGTTCCAAGATGATGGGGCTGGGTTATCCGGGCGGCCCGGTCATAGACAGGCTGGCCAGACAGGGAGACCCGGACAGATTCAAATTCACCAAGCCGCACATCCCCGGGCTGGACTATTCCTTCAGCGGAATAAAGACTTCGCTGCTTTATTTCGTCCGCGACGAGATGGCGAAGGACCCGGAGTTTATGGAAAAGAACAAAGAAGACATCTGTGCTTCTTTCCAGAAAACCCTGATAGACATCCTGATGGACAAACTCGTCAAGGCCGCAAAGCAGACAGGAATAAAAGACATTACCATAGGCGGAGGGGTTAGCGCAAACAGCGGCTTGCGTGAAAGGCTGCGCTCCGAAGGCGAAAAACGGGGATGGCGTACCTTCCTGCCCGAATTCAAGTTTACCACGGACAACGCCGCCATGATAGCCATAGCGGGCTATTATCATTATCTTGCCGGTGAACGTACCCCGCTTGATGTAGCACCTGTGTCGAGGATGTCGGATTTTTGAAAAATTCTTGCTAAATTGCAAGGTTTTTGTTTCAAAAATCTATGAGTGTAAACAGAATCGACCTGGTTCGGAGTTCCTTCGAAAAGAAAGCCGGTGAATACGAGGCCATGGATAAAAAGGTCTCGGAGATTTTCGGAGAACTGGTTTTCGACCGCGCAAAAATGCGCAAGTATCTTGACACCAAGACCTTCAACAGCCTCCTGGACTGTATCGACAACGGCAATGCCCTCGACCGGCAGACCGCCGATGCCGTAGCCTGCGGCATCAAGGAGTGGGCGCTCGAGCATGGCGTAACACATGTTACCCACTGGTTCCAGCCGCTTACGGACGGTACTGCGGAAAAGCACGAGACCCTTATCGATTATGACGGCAAGGGTGGCGTAATAGAGCGTTTCGACGGCAGTTCCCTGGTACAGCAGGAGCCTGACGCCTCTTCTTTTCCAAACGGAGGCATACGCGCGACTTTTGAGGCCCGCGGCTATACGGCGTGGGACCCTACTTCTCCTGTCTTCATCCAGGAAGACACACTTTGCATACCTACCATCTTCGTGTCTTATACCGGAGAGGCGCTGGACTACAAAACGCCTCTCAAACGCGCCCTGAAAGCGGTTTGCGATGCGGCTCTGCCCATCTGCAAACTGTTTGACCCCAAGGTGACCAAGGTCTATTCCTACCTTGGCTGGGAGCAGGAGTATTTCCTGGTAGATGAGGCGCTGTACGCATCCCGCACCGATCTTATGATTACCGGGCGTACGCTTTTCGGTCACATGTCTTCCAAGAACCAGCAGCTGGACGACCATTACTTCGGGGCCATTCCGTCCCGCGTAGCCGCTTTTATGCGGGATCTCGAGTTCGCTGCTTTCCGCCTAGGCATACCCGTGAAGACACGTCATAACGAGGTGGCTCCCAACCAGTTCGAACTTGCGCCCATATTCGGCGAGGCAAATCTGGCAAACGACCAGAACCAGATACTCATGAACCTGATGGACACCATAGCGCGCAAGCATTCCTTCGTGGTGCTGTTGCATGAGAAGCCCTTCGACGGCATAAACGGTTCCGGCAAGCACAACAACTGGTCCCTCGGAACCGATACCGGTACCGGCCTTCTGGCTCCCGGCAAGGATGCCCGCGGAAACCTGCAGTTCATCATCTTACTGGTGAATTCCCTGGCGGCTGTCCAGAAGCATAATGCCCTCCTCAAGGCAAGTATAGTGAGCGCCAGCAACGAGCATCGTCTCGGCGGCAACGAGGCTCCTCCTTCCATAGTGTCCGCATTCCTTGGCCGTACTATGACCGAGGTGCTCCGCAAGCTGCTGGAACTGCCTTCCGGAACACCTGTGGAAATAGCAGGGAAGAAGGGCAAGAGAGTGGGCCTGGTGGAGATTCCGGAAATACTTCTGGACAATACCGACCGCAACCGTACTTCTCCCTTCGCATTTACCGGAAATCGCTTTGAATTCCGTGCGGTCGGCTCTTCCGCAAACTGCGCCGGAGCCCTTACCGTGCTGAATGCGGCGGTGGCGGACCAGCTGACCTCTTACAAGGCTGCCCTGGATGCAGAGCTGGCATCGGGCAAGCCTTTCGATGTGGCGGTGATGGATTCCCTCAAGCCGGTCATAGCCTCCATCATAGACGTTGTGTGCTTCGACGGCAACGGCTATTCGGCGGAATGGGTGAAGGAAGCCGCCCGGAGGGGGCTGGACACCCGCACCTGCGTGCCCGAGCTCATCGCTTCATACGCATCTCCTTCGTCTGTAGAACTGTTTGAGCGCACCGGAGTGTTCACCACACGCGAGCTCGAAGCGCGTAATGAGGTAAAGTGGGATACTTATTCCAAGAAGGTGCAGATAGAGTCGCTGGTAATGGCCAGGATGGCTATCAACCACATTATTCCTGCGGCTCTGGAGTACAAGTCGCGTTTGCTGAAGGGCATCAAATACAATTTGGACGTGTTTGGCAATCTCGACGGTTGCAAGTCGGAGCGCATTCTGGTGGAGAGTATTTCCGCCCTGGTGGAAGACATACGCGTTAAAGTGGATGCCATGCAGAGTGCCCGTACCGCCGCCAAGGAGGCCTCGGATTCCTATTCCAGGGCCATGGCATATTCTGCAATAGTCGCAGACCTGCGGGAGTTGCGTAAGCCGATAGACCGGCTGGAAGAGTTGGTAGATAACCGCATCTGGCCTCTTCCCAAATATCGTGAATTGTTGTTTATCAGTTAGTTAGTATATGGATAAAATCAGAGTTGCAATTGTCGGTTACGGCAATATCGGCCGCTTCTCGCTGGAGGCGGTCGAGGCCGCGGACGACATGGTTTGCGCCGGTGTGGTCCGCAGAAGCGGCTCCGCCGACGGAATTGCTGAGCTGGCATCATACAAGGTGGTGTCAGACATCAGGGAACTCGGCAGGGTGGATGTCGCCATCCTGGCCACCCCTTCACGCAAGGTGAGGGAGAACGCGGAAAAGTACCTGGCCATGGGCATCAGCACCGTGGACAGCTTCGACATTCACACTGAAATCTGTGAACTCCGTGCCGCGCTGGCCCCTATTGCAGAGGCTAACGGTGCGGTCAGCGTGATTTCCGCAGGGTGGGACCCGGGAAGCGATTCCGTGGTCCGCTCCCTTATGCAGGGGCTGGCCCCCAAGGGTATCAGCTACACCAATTTCGGCCCCGGCAGGTCCATGGGCCATTCCGTGGCGGCTAAGGCCGTACCCGGAGTGAAAGACGCCCTCAGCGTTACCATTCCTGTAGGTACGGGTCTGCACCGCCGTATGGTTTATGTGGAGCTGGAAACCGGAGCAGATGCCGCAGCGGTTGCCGCCGCCATCAAGGCTGACCCCTATTTCTCTCATGACGAGACCCACGTCATCCCTGTGGACAGCGTGGATGCCCTCAACGACATGGGACACGGTGTCAACCTGGTGCGCAAGGGCGTATCCGGAGCCACCCACAACCAGCTCCTGGAGTTCAATATGAAAATCAACAACCCCGCCCTTACCGGGCAGGTGCTGGTCATGGCCGCCCGTGCTGCCGTGCGCCAGCGCCCGGGCTGCTATACAATGATAGAAATTCCTGTCATAGACTATCTGGCAGGGGAACGTGAAACCTTAATTCGTCAACTGGTATGAGTGCGTTTACAGACAGATATATCAAGAATTTCATGGCGGAGCTGCTTGCCCGCAATCCCGGCGAAACTGAGTTCCATCAGGCTGTCAGCGAAGTTCTGAACAGCGTAGCCCCCTGCCTGGAGGAATATCCTTTCCTGCTGGAAAACAAGATTATGGAACGTATGGTCGAACCCGAGCGGGTGATAATGTTCCGCGTTCCCTGGATGGACGACGCAGGTGAGATACATATCAACCGCGGATTCCGTGTGCAGATGAACAGCGCCATAGGCCCGTATAAGGGAGGAATACGTTTCCACGCCAGCGTGAACCTCAGCATTATGAAGTTCCTCGCCTTCGAACAGACCTTCAAGAACGCCCTTACAACCCTTCCCATGGGTGGCGCAAAGGGAGGCTCCGACTTCAACCCCCGCGGCAAATCCGACGCAGAGGTCATGCGTTTCTGCCAGAGTTTCATGACCGAACTCCAGCGCCATATAGGCCAGGATACGGACGTGCCTGCAGGTGACATAGGCGTGGGCGGGCGCGAGATAGGCTATCTCTTCGGACAGTACAAGCGCCTGCGTGACGAGTTCACCGGCACCCTTACCGGCAAGGGCTTCGCATGGGGAGGCAGTTCCCTCAGGCCCGAGGCAACCGGATACGGCGTGTGCTACTTTGCCCAGCAGATGCTGGCCACCCGCGGCGAGTCCTTCGAGGGCAAGACCGTGGTGGTCTCAGGCGCAGGCAACGTGGCCCAGTATGCGGCCCAGAAGGCGATGCGCCTGGGCGCGAAGGTGGTCACCCTGTCCGATTCAGACGGCTATATTTACGATCCGGACGGCCTTGACGAGGAGAAGCTCAACTACGTGCTGCAGCTCAAGAACGTTATCCGCGGACGCATCAAGGAATACGCCAAGAAGTATCCTTCCGCCACTTATTATGGCGACGGCGCCAAGCCCTGGGGAGTCAAATGCGACATCGCGCTGCCTTGCGCCACCCAGAACGAGCTGGACGCCGAGGGTGCCCGCAAACTGGTCGGCAACGGCTGTATCTGCATCACCGAAGGTGCCAATATGCCTAGCACCCCCGAGGCCATAGAAATAATCCAGGGTGCGAAGCTGCTCTACTCGCCCGGAAAGGCATCCAATGCCGGTGGCGTGGCGACTTCCGGCCTGGAGATGACCCAGAATTCCATACGTCAGAAATGGACGCCCGAGGAGGTTGACGGGCATCTGCGCCGCATCATGTCCGACATCCATGAGGCGTGCACGAAGTATGGTACGGAGGCCGACGGTTACGTGAATTACGTCAAAGGTGCCAACACTGCGGGCTTCCTGAAGGTGGCCGGAGCAATGATGGACCAGGGACTTGTTTAATATATGAAGGAAAGCGACACTTTGATGGCCAGGAGGATACGCAGCATCCTCCTGATATCCAACAGCTACGACAGTTTCTCCCTGGAGGAGGACGGCCGCATAGACGCCCAGATTGCCCAGGAGTATGCAGATCTGAACCTCAGCAACCCTCCTCGGATACGCCGGGTGCCTTCGACGGCCGAGGCCCTCGCCATGTTTGAGGCGGGGGAGCGCTTCGATCTCGTTATAACCATGTACTACGTGGGCGAGATAAGCGTCTTCGATTTCGCCGCCAGGGCCAAGGCTATGGATCCCGCCATGCCGGTAGTGTTGCTTTCTTCTTTTTCCCGTGAGGTTTATCGCAAGATAGAGGAGTCCGGCAGGAACTGCATAGATTACGTATTCTGCTGGAACTACTCTACAGACCTTATTATCGCCATCATCAAACTGCTGGAAGACAGGATGAACGCCGAGCACGACATCCTGGAACACGGTGTGCAGGCTATACTTCTGGTGGAGGACTCCATAAAGTATTACTCCACCTATCTGCCTGCCCTGTACAACCTGGTGCTCCAGCAGAACAAGGAGGCCGTAAAAGACGCCTTGAACGAACAGCAGCAGGTGCTCCGCAAGCGGGCCCGTCCCAAGATACTGATGGCCACCAATTACGAAGACGCCCTGGCATATTACCGCAAGTATTCCGGTAACCTGCTGGGTATCATTTCCGATATTGGATTCGTGCTTCACAGCGGAGACAGCCCCTCTACAGAAAAGATAGACGCCGGCGTGGACCTGTGTAAACTGGTGCGCAGCGAGAATCCGCGCATGCCTTTCCTGATGCAGTCTTCCCAGGAAAGCATGAGGCCGGTAGCGGCAAAGCTCAAGGCCGGTTTCCTTCTCAAGCAGTCCAAGACCCTGACCCAGGAACTGGGCGAGTATCTGGAGAGGGAATTCGGTTTCGGGGACTTCGTGGTCATAGATCCGGAGACCCATGTGGAGCTGGCCCGCGCGCACGACCTGTATGAGTTCGAGAACGTGCTCAAGAACATCCCCCCGGCTGCGTTCCGCCGCCTTACAGACAACAACTACCTGTCCAAGTGGCTGTTCGCAAGGGGCCTGTTCGGCCTGGGACGCAAGCTCAGTCCCATACGTTCCGAGGACTACGACGATATCGAATCGCACCGTCAGGCAGACATACGCGCCATTCACGATTATCGTATAGCCCAGGCCCAGGGAGTCGTGGCGGCCTTCAATCCGGAGGCATACAACGACGCCATCTGGTTCTCGCGCTTCGGCAACGGTTCCATCGGGGGCAAGGCCCGCGGCCTGGCCTTCCTCAACCATGTGCTGCACAAGTACGAACTGTACGACAAATGGGAGGATGTCCGGGTGATGGTGCCGCGCACCCTGGTAATTACCACCGACTATTTCGAGCGTTTTATCAAGGACAACGGCCTCAAGTATGTCATCAATTCCGATCTGGGAGACGCCGAACTGCTTTCCGAATTCGTCTCCTCGCCGCTGCCGGCAGATCTGTTGGATGCACTGAGGGCTTTCATCCGGGTGGTCCGCCGGCCTCTTGCCGTACGTTCTTCGTCCAAGCTGGAAGATTCTTACCATCAGCCCTTTGCAGGTGTTTACTCCACATACATGCTGCCTTTCGCGCAGAACGAGGACCAGCAGCTGCGAATGCTGTCCAAGGCTATCACCAGCGTCTATGCCAGCGTTTTCTTCGGTTCGGCCAAGAGTTACATAGTGTCTTCCGGCAACGTGATTTCGGAAGAGAGCATGGCAATAGTGATAGAGGAGATATGCGGCAGCAAGCAGGGCGAATATTTCTTCCCTACGCTCTCAGGAGTCGCACGCTCCGTGAATTTTTATCCTGTCGGCCACGAGAAACCGGAAGACGGAATAGTAAAGCTGGCGTATGGACTGGGAAAGGCGGTCGTGGACGGGGAACAGGTGCTGCGTTTCTCGCCCAGATATCCCAAGCATGTGCTGCAGACATCCACTCCGGAACTGACGGTAAGTGACACCCAGAGGGTGATGTATGCCATGGACCTGAGGCCGGAGAAGTTCACGGCCTCCGTAAACGACTCGGTCAACCTTGCGCGTCTTGGGGTCTCGGAGTGCGGGGATTTCCCGTCCCTGCGCAGGGTGGTCTCCACCTGGGACCTTGGGAACATGCGCATAGTGGATTCGGCAATACCGGAGGGACCCAAGTACATTACTTTCGCTTCCATGCTGAAGTACAACACCTTCCCCCTGGCCGAGATACTCAATACCCTCCTGGATATTTCCCGCAGGGAGATGAAGTGCGAGGTGGAACTGGAGTTTGCCGCAGACTTCGATAAGGATGGTGTCGCCACCTTCTCGGTACTGCAGGTGCGTCCCATCTCTGCGGACTCCCGTTTTGCCGAGGTGGATTGGGACAAGATAGACGAGTCCGGCGCTTTCCTCAAGTCCGGATGTGCACTCGGCATAGGATGGATAGAGGGCGTAAAGGATGTACTTTATATTAAGAAGGATGCATGGGATGTGCTGAGAACCAGGGAGATAGCTGCCCAGATAGCGGATTTCAACACCCGGATGCAGGGCGGAAACGGATACGTGCTCATAGGCTTCGGACGCTGGGGTACCAGCCAACCCACCCTTGGCGTCCCCGTGGGCTGGGGCGATATATCCGAGTCCAAGGCCATTGTGGAGTGTTCCCTGGAAGATTTTCAGATAGACCCCAGCCAGGGCACCCACTTTTTCCAGAACCTGACATCCTTCAACGTGGGCTACATTAACGTGAACCCCTTTGCCAGGCATGATGAGCTGTTGGACTTCAGCGTCCTGGATGCCATGCCGGCAGTCCGGGAAACGGAGTTCCTGCGCCATGTGCGCTTCCCGGAGCCCCTCACCATCTGCATAGACGGAAAGACCAACAGGGCCCTTATAAAATAGAAAGGCGCTCAATCGAGCACCTTTCCGTTTACATCATAGAATTCATACTGCAGGATGCTGTGTTCCGTCATTTCGACGACCTTCAGCTTGCATTTGTACTTGCGTTTCCATTTGGAGACGAACGAATTCCAGCCCCTGGTGAGGTAAGCTCCCATTATGGGACTGACTTTCAGCGTGTATTGCCGGAGTCCTGTGCTCTCGACAAGGTCTGCGAGCTTTCGTTCGATCTGCTCGTCTATTACCACCGTGGAGGCTATCTTTCCGGTGCCGTGGCATAGCGGACACTTCTCCGTGGTGTTGATCTCAGTGACCGGGCGGATACGCTGGCGGGTGATCTGCATAAGGCCGAACTTGGTGAGGGGAAGCACGTTATGCTTTGCCCTGTCGCTCGCCATGAGCTCTGTCATGTACTTGAACAGCTCATTGCGGTGCTCTACGGAATCCATATCGATGAAGTCCACGATTACGATTCCGCCCATGTCCCGCAGCCTCAGCTGGCGGGCAATTTCTTCGGCGGCCAGTTTGTTCACCTCGAAGGTATTCTCTTCCTGGTCGTTGGTTTTGGCACGAATGCCGCTGTTCACGTCGATGACGTTGAGGGCCTCCGTGGTCTCTATGACCAGATATGCGCCCTGCTTCATCGGAACCACCTTGCCGAAGGAGCTCTTGATCTGGCGGGTGACCTCAAAGTGGTCGAAGATCGGCTCCTTGCCCTCGTAGAGTTTGACTATCTTCTCCTGCTCTGGAGAAATGAGGGAGATGTACTTGCGCGTTTCTACGTAAATCTTGGGGTCGTTCACATAGACGTTCGTGAACGAGTCGTTGAGAAGGTCGCGCAGAACTGTGGTGGTCTTGGAATACTCCGTGAAGAGCAGTCCCTTGCCTTTGTTCTTCGAGATGGTCTTCCATGCTCCTTCCCACTTCTCAATCAGGGAGCGGAGTTCCGCCACCAGAACTGCGGCTGAACTGCCTTCGGCGGCAGTGCGGATAATTGCTCCGTAGTTTTTGGGGAGGATGTTGCCGACCAGAGTCTCGAGTCTTTTCTTTTCCTCTTTAGAGGCAATTTTTTGGGAAACGCTCACTTTCTCCGCGAAAGGGAGCAGTACAATGTTGCGTCCTGCCAATGAAATCTCCGCAGTCAGCCGGGATCCTTTCGTAGATATAGGCTCCTTGACGATTTGCCCTATGATCAGCTGGCCCGGCTTCAGGTAATCCTCTATGCGGCCCTCTTTGGAAAGGGGCTCGCCGATTTTGATGCCGGAATACAGTTCGGCCATATCCCTGTTGGGATTGCTCTCCTTCACGAACTTGTCGAACGCGTCGAAGTGCAGACCGAGGTCCAGATAATGGACAAACGCCTCTTTGGTGTCGCCTATGTCCACGAACGCAGCATTCAGGGCGGGAAGAATCTTCTTGACCTTACCAAGATATACATCTCCCACCGAGAAACTGTGACCCTGACTCGATTCTCTGTTGAGCTCGATAAGACGATGGTTTTCCAGCAGCGCCAGACGCACCTCCGCCGAGCCCACATCGACCACAAGGTCTTTCTCTTGGTGTTCGGACTCCATTTTGGGACGTTATAAAACGAAAAACCCGCCGGATCTCCCGCCGGGCCTTTCGCGACTATTTCTTCTTGTGTCTGTTCAGACGCAAGCGCTTTTTGCGCTTGTGCGTCGCCATCTTGTGTCTCTTATGCTTCTTTCCGTTGGGCATATGAAATGGTATTGATTATTTCTGCAGTTCTGCCACAAAAGCCTTGGAGGGCTTGAAAGCGGGAATATTGTGTGCAGGGATGGTGATGGTAGTCTTCTTGGTGATGTTGCGTGCAGCCTTCTGTGCCCTGTGCTTGATGATGAAGCTGCCGAATCCGCGAAGGTAAACGGGCTCACCCTTTACGATGGACTCCTTGATTGATTCCATAGCTGCCTCAATAACGGTCTGAACTGTTACTTTTTCAATGCCGGTTGCCTTTGCAACTTCACTGACGATTTCTGCTTTAGTCATAATTTCTATACTGAATTTGGTTGTTATCTTCCCTTCAATCAATTGGGAACGCAAAAATAGAGTTTAATTTTCAACTATCAAAATAATTTTGCCTTTTTCTTTTTGGCACAGAGATTGACCTATATATGCCAGGGGGTATTTTACCCTTTTTTACTGACATTTTGACACAACTATTATGAAACAAGATATAAACATTATTCCTGTAGTGCAGGGAGAAGTGCCGTTCAGGCTCAACGAGAATGAACTTCCGGACGTGTTGCCGGTACTTGCTCTCCGCGGGGCCGCCCTTTTCCCGGGAACGGTTTATCCTGTCACTATAGGCCGCGAAAAGTCGGTGCGCCTTATCCAGCATGCAGAAGAGCATGATTTCTTTATCGGCGCCGTTCCGCAGATGGATGTGACGGTGGAAGATCCGGGCGCAGACGACCTTTACCGTTACGGCACGGTCTGCAAGATACTCAAGACACTCGAGATGCCGGACGGCACCCTGACAGCCATACTGCAGGCCTTCAGGCGCATAGAGATAGAAGCTATAGTCGATGTGGACCCGTATATCACCGCTCGCGTGCTCTACAGGCGCGACCGTACTTATGACACAACGTCCACCGACGTAAAGGCCCTCTCTGAGGCGCTGAAGGACAAGGCCATCCAGGTCCTGCGCACCACCAATTTCTCTTCCCGCGAATCCATAGGTGCCATAAAGGCGGTCGAGAACTTCGAGTTCCTGGTGAACTTTACCGCTACTACGGTGGAGGTGGAGAACTTCAAGGACAAGATGGAACTGCTCTCCCTGGACGACCTTAAGCTGCGTGCCATGAAACTGCTGTCCATACTGGACGTGCAGCTGCAGCTCATAAAGCTGAAGCAGGACATCAACCAGAAGGTAAAGAGCGAAATAGACCAGCAGCAGAGGGAATACTACCTGAACAGTCAGCTCAAGACCATCCAGGAGGAGCTCGGCATGGACGAACAGGAAGATTTCGACAAGTTCCGGGAAAGGGCCAAGGAGAAGAAGTGGCCGGAGGAGATAGGCAAGGCATTCGAAAAGGAGCTGGCCAAGCTGGAAAAATACAATCCCAATTCGCCGGACTACAGCGTCCAGTACAATTATCTGGAATTCATGCTCCAGCTGCCCTGGGGCGAGATGAGCGAGGACAACCTGGACCTGAAGCATGCCCAGGAGGTGCTGGACGAGGACCATTACGGCCTGGACACCGTGAAAGACCGTATCATAGAATATCTGGCCGTACTGAAGCTCAAGGGCAATATGAAATCGCCCATACTCTGCCTCTACGGCCCTCCCGGAGTAGGCAAGACATCCCTGGGCAAGTCTATCGCCCGTGCCCTGGGTCGCAAGTACGTGAGGATATCCCTCGGCGGCATGCATGACGAGGCGGAAATCCGCGGTCACCGTAAAACCTACGTCGGCGCCCTTCCCGGCCGTATCCTGAACGGTATAGCCCGTGCTGGCACCTCCAATCCGGTGGTTGTGCTGGATGAGATAGACAAGCTTGGCGCCGATTTCAAGGGCGACCCTTCATCGGCCCTGCTGGAGGCCCTGGATCCCGAGCAGAACTCCACTTTCCACGATAACTACCTGGATCTGGACTACGACCTCAGCAATGTGATGTTCATCACTACCGCCAACAGCCTGTCGCCGGTACAGCCGGCCCTGCTCGACCGTATGGAGCTTATCAATGTCTCCGGCTACCTTGCAGAGGAAAAGGCGGAGATAGCCAAGCAGTTCCTGCTACCCAAGCAATTGCGCGAACACGGCATAGACGGCCGTAAACTGAAGATCAGCGCCGCAGGTATAAAGGCTATTATCGACCAGTACACCCATGAAAGCGGCGTGCGCGGCCTGGAGAAGCAGATTGCGAAGATTGCCCGCGTGACCGCGAAGAAGATAGCCCTGGAGCAGGAGTATCCCACCACCATCAAGCCGGAGCACCTCAAGGAGTACCTTGGTCTGCCCACCAATTTCCATGACCTGCAGAAGGGAAATGAGGCTCCCGGAGTCGTTACGGGACTTGCCTGGACCCAGATGGGAGGAGAGATACTGTTCGTGGAGAGCTCGGTAAGCACAGGAAAGGGAGTAATGACCATGACCGGCAACCTCGGCGATGTAATGAAGGAGTCGGCCACCATAGCCTACCAGTATATAAAAGCTCATCCTGATATGGCGAAAATGGACGCCAAGACCTTCTCGGAGAAGGATATCCACGTTCATGTGCCGGAGGGGGCCACTCCAAAGGACGGCCCTTCAGCCGGCATTACCATGGTGAGTTCAATGGTGTCTGCCCTGCGTGGCCAGGCAGTCCGCAAAGGCATAGCAATGACGGGCGAGATGACACTGCGCGGCCGCGTGTTGCCGGTGGGCGGCATAAAGGAGAAGATCCTGGCTGCCAAGCGCGCCGGAGTAGGCACTATAGTTATTTCCGAGGAGAACCGCAAAGACGTGGAAGATATCAAGCCCATCTATGTCAAGGGGCTTAACTTCCAGTACGTCAAGACTATAGACGACGTTATCGCCTTTATTTTCTGACAAACGCCTACTGATCCAGAAGGTCGCGGAGATGGTCAAGCTCTCTGCGATCTTTTTTTGTCGGGCGGCCGGAACCGCGGTCGCGGTGCATTACTATCGTCTCCCGGGGCACATGGAACTTGGCGCGTTCGCTTTCGGGCGTGAGGTCTTCCGCATATTCCGGAACGAGTTGGGCGCCCATGCGGTTTTCGCTGAGCTGGAGCACCTTGTACGTGAGTACGGCCGGCCCTTTATGGACTTCTACCTGGTCTCCTATCTTTACTGCCTTGCTGGGTTTGGCCACGGCCCCGTTCACCCTCACCTTGTTGCCGTTGCAGGCGTCGGTGGCCTCGCTCCGGGTCTTGTACAGCCTTACCGCCCAGAGGTACTTGTCTATCCTGATGCTGTCCATGTCAGATGGTTTTGAGATACATGGCGTAACGTACGTCTTCTACCTTTTCGGGCGCCAGAAGATTAAGGATTTCCAGCGCAAAGCTCACGGCATGACCGGCGCTGCGGCCGGTGATGATGCGCCCGCTGCGCACGGCGGGTTTGGGTATGAACTTGGCGCCTACGGCTTCCAGGGCGGACTCGAATCCGTCGAAGCAGGTCACCTCGGCTCCCTTGAGGGCGTCGCCCAGCTGGCTGAGCACCAGTCCGGGAGCGGCGCAGATCGCGGCTACGTTGCCGCCTGCTTCATAATGGGCCTTCATGGCTTTCATGAGGGGCTCGCATGCGGCGAGGTTGCGGGTTCCCGGCATGCCTCCCGGGAAAATCATCACGTCTTTTGCGGTGGTGCCGGCGGGCCGGAGGTCAACATCGTCCAGCATGCTTCCGGCATTGACGCTTATGCCGTGGGAACTCTCTACGGTGTATTCATCATAAATCGATACGATTCTGACGTCTATTCCACCTCTGCGGAGCACGTCGTTGGTGGCCAGGGCTTCCACATCTTCGAAGCCGTCTGCCAGGAATATGTTCACGCCTTTCATAACTCGATACTTGTTTCCACAATATTACGCTTTTTTCCGTATTTTTGCACAATAATCGGACGTAAAAATGGAAGAAAAGAAACTATACCCCTTCAGGTTCTGCACGCTGCGCGACGAGTATTCCTGGGGCAGCGACGAATTCAAACTGGCCGACCTGGGCTACCGTGACTCCCTTATCAGGGACGGATGGCTTGCAGGAAATGCCATCAGCGAGGTAATGGATACCTATCTGGACAGGGTGGTAGGGGAGAACGTCTATCAGTTCTGGGGCCGGCAGTTTCCCGTCCAGGTCAAGCATATACGGGTGAAGGGCAAGATGCCGCTGAGGGTGCATCCGGATGCCGAAACGGCGGAGCAGCGTTACGATTTCCTGGGCCGCGAGAAACTCTGGTATGTGCTCAGGGCCGGTGCAGGCGCCCGTCTGATGCTGGGCTTCAGCCGTGATACCGATGCCTCCGAACTCTATTCCAAATGCATGGATGCCAGTGTGGAGGAACTGATGAATACAGTTGAACCCAAGGCCGGGGAGTTCTTCCATATACGTCCAGGCGTACCTCACGCCGCTGCCGGAGATGTAGAAATAGTGGAAATCAGCGAATCCTCGCCTTTGGATTTCTGCCTTTGCGGCTGGGGGGAGGAGGTGAGCCCGGAAGAATTCGATACCAGTCTCAGCCTGGTGGATGCCCTGGACTTTATAGACTACAAGGCCTGGAAAGATCCTGAGCGGCCCGGCACGGAACAATTCGATCCTGCACGGAAACTGATTGATATTCCTGAGTTTACTGTATCTGCCCTGAATCTTTCAGACCCTTTGCATATCAGCGGAGAGAACTTCGATTCCTTTGTCCTCTATACCTGCCTGCGCGGCGGGGCCTCCGTGCAGATCGAGGTTCTGGGGCAGACTGCGAGGTTCCCCATGGCTGCAGGTGATACCATGCTGGTTCCCGCAGAATGCCCTGATTTCTTTCTGGTCCCGACAGACAGGGATACCTTTATCCTGGAAACGACTGTCGCCCCCCGTGAGGAGAGCGACAGCTATCTGAAGAAATAAAAGCGGCTGCTATACGAATGTTATGTAGCATACTGCGAACTCGATTGTCAGGGTAGGTGTCAGGAGCGAGGTGAACTTGATGTCGTATTCGGGGTAGATGTATCCTTTGAATCCTTCCAGATTCTCCGCCTCGTCATTGCTCCACGCCTTGAAAGCGAAGGACTTGGAGCCGTCGGCAAAGTTGTCCTTGTCCTGCACGTTGTATTTGCCGGAAGACTTCACCTTGTTCAGGTATTCCGCGGCCTCGTCGTAGGTGATGCCGGTGATTTCGGCTTTGACGTAAGTGTAGTTTTCGAAGTTGCATCCGCCGTAAAGCACCTTGCGGTTGCCGTGGTCGTCCCAGCCCTGCTGGCGGATTACTGTCATCCACTCGATCTTGCCTTTACCGGTGTAGGGGACTACCCAGCCTCTGGCGTCCATGTCCTTTGGATATTTATCGGTGAACCACTTGGTGTCGTACTCGGTATATTCGGTGGTGAGCTGATTTTCAGGAGCTACGTAGCCGCCTGCCTGATACTTGTCGCAGATGGCTTTGTAATTGCCCCAGAAATCGGAACCGTTTGCGATTTTCTTATACTTCTTGGGGGTCGTGATAAGGCCTACGCCCTTCGCTCCCCAGAGTTTCTTGGTGGCAGCCACGTTTGCGGTGAAGGCATCCATTGCAGTGGATTGGGTTTCGGCCACGATGCTGGTGGTATGGGTAAAGATCTTCGTTCCCTTGTACTGGCTCTGGCCGAAAGTATAAACGGTCTTCTTTCCGTCGAACCCGGAGAACTCGCGGGGAAGGTCGCCGCTGCCGTCCACCTTGCAGACAATGATGCTGCCGTCGTTACCCTTGGCAATAACTTCGTCCTTGTTCCATCCTTCTTCAGTGCCCAAGTATACACCGGTCTTGACTTTAGTCCACGATTCCCATGGATTATCCATGTCATAATCCAGGTTGACGCCAATAATGTCGCTGATGCTGCAGGATGCTGCCATGAGCCCCAGCGAAACAGTTGCCAATGCTATAAATAACTTTTTCATAGACGTTTATTTTTCAAACTTATCCAATTCCTGTACAGACTGAACCTTGCCGCTCTTGTCTTTCATAACGTATTTGACCACGCCCACGCCTTTGGCGAACCACTGTTCGTTCGTGGTGGTGGATTTGATGAAAGCCACCTTGGAGACGGTGGTGTACTCCAGGCACCAGCAGTCGAAGGTGCCGGCGGGAGTGGTGACCTGCTCGTTGCGGGTGAATTGTACGCCGGTATAGTTGGCCGTCGTGGACATGGACGGTATGGTTACCGTGCAGTCCTGGAGCTTAAGGCCAGCGGAAGGTTTCTCCGGCATGATGGGAGTGTTTCCCTTGATATCCATGTTCCTGCCCACCTGCCCTGTAACGGAACGGGGATCGGCATAGAACCAGCCGCCTTCCGAACGCACGCTGCAGTCGATGGGTTCGCCGCCCAGCGCCGGAATCAGCATGTCGTAAAAGATGACGGTTTTGGATCCTTCTTTCTTGACGTCCTTGATGGTATAGAACATCTCGTTGGTCTGCTTGCCGTCGGCATCTTTCTGCACATAGTGGAGTTTTGCCCCCGGCTTGTCGCAGAACCAGGTGCCGTGGGACCTTGCGTATGCGGCATATTCGGAATTGGCCGGCATGACGATGGCGGCTTCTTCCTTTGCCTCAGGCTTGGCTTCGGGCTTTTCTGCCTCTTCCTTCAGCTCATCGGCGTCTATCTCAACGCCGGCCTCCGCCAGGCTGTCCAGTTGCCTGCGGGTCTCGGCAGCGGCCTCTTCAGCCTTCTGGCGCTGCCTTTCACGAGCTTTGTCAAATTCTGCGTCAACGGCGTCGGAGACAGTCTTTTCCACCTGCCTGTTGATGCTGTTTTCCGCTGCATTGCGGACAGTACGGCCGAGCCTGCCGAGTACGCTCTGCGCGGATGCGCTCCCGCACAAAAGCAGCAGTGCCGTCATAAAAAGAACAATCCGTTTCATGATATCAGAAGATTAGTTTCTACAAACTTAAGCAATAATCGGCAAAAAACCTACAGTTGCCAGTCTATGGGCTCGCGGCCCTCCGAGCGGAGTATGGCATTGGCCTGGGAGAAATGCCGGCAGCCGAAGAAAGCTCCGCGGGCGAGAGGGGAGGGATGGGCGGCCTGAAGCACAAAGTGGCGGGAACTGTCTATGAGGGGTGCCTTGGAACGGGCATAATTTCCCCAGAGCATAAAAACGACACCGTTGCAACGGTCGGAAATACACCGTATAACCGCGTCGGTAAAACTCTGCCAGCCGATGCCGGCATGAGACGTCGGTTCTCCGGCTCTCACGGTAAGGACTGCGTTCAGGAGCAATACCCCCTGGCGCGCCCAGTTTTCCAGGTTGGGCTTTCCGGACATCCTGATTCCAAGGTCGTCCTCTATTTCCTTGAAAATGTTCTTCAACGAAGGCGGTGCAGGCACGCCGTCCGGAACAGAGAAAGACAAGCCCATGGCCTGTCCGTAGCCGTGGTACGGATCCTGGCCGAGTATGACCACTTTTACATCCGGAAGCGGGCAGAGGTCGAATGCCCTGAATATCTGCCCTCCGGGAGGGTAAATCCTGCAGCCGGCCGCTTTCTCTTCGTGCAGTTTCTGGACAAGGGCGGCAAAGTAAGGCTTGGCGAACTCCTCCGCAAGGGCGTCCCGCCAGCTCTCTTCTATCTTTACCTGAATCATATCCTCAAAGATATGAAAAAAAAGCTATATTTGTACGTTATGCACAAGACAGCGCTGTTTCCCGGGTCCTTCGACCCGTTCACCGCAGGCCATCTGAATATCCTGCGGCGCGCTCTCACCATGTTCGACAGGGTAATAGTCGCGGTGGGCGTGAACCAGGACAAACGTGGTTTCTATTCCAACGAGCAGAAGATAGATATCATACGCCAGACCATAAAGGGGCTGGACAACGTAGATATCATACAATACGACGGACTCACCGTGGACGTGTGCAAATCGCTGGGTATAAATCATATAGTGCGAGGGGTGCGGAATATGCTCGACTTTGAGAACGAAAGGGCCATCGCAGATGCTAACCGCCGCCTGGCTCCGGAGATAGAGACCATCATAATCCCTACCGCCCAGGAGTTTGCCCACATCTCATCCAGCGCCGTGCGCGACATCCTGCGCCATCATGGGGATACGTCCCTGTTCGTCTCCGAAGGGGTAATCCTTCCGCCTGTAGAATGAGACTGATACTCAGCATATTACTGTCGTTGCTGAGCGGCTTTTACGGCCAGCAGCAGGACAGCCTGGTGTTCGCAAAACTGGACACCATGCTTACCCGCTATACGGATGCCATCGCCCTTGAGAGCATAGATGTAAAGAAGTCGGAAAGTGATTTCCTCATCACTTCGGTAAGCGATTCCCTCACTACCCAGCACATAGCACTCTGGCTTTACGACCATTACAAGGAGTCTCCCGTCATGGGCGAAGAAGCGGTGGCCATTTACCTGTGGGACAAGTGGTTCAAGCCCGGAACCGTGCAGATGCGCAGCGAGTTCGAGCGCTTCGATGCCGATCTTTTCGCCACGTTCAACCGCTCCACCCTGTTGGGCGAGAAGGCACCCGCCGTAAGCATGAAGAACCCTTGCGGACGCAAGATCGTCATTCCGGAAGAGGGGACCTATTCCATACTCTTTTTCTTCGATACCAGTTGCGGAAAGTGCAAGCTGGAGGCCCAGCTTATGCCCGGAATATTGGAGCAGATAAGCTTTCCTGCGAAGTTCTATGCCGTCTATTGCGGTCAGGACAGGAAAGAGTGGCGCAAGTTCCGCTGCGGATTCAAGGTGCGCAACAGGCACGTTAAAATAGTCCACTGCTGGGACCCTGAAATAGAAAGCGACTATCTGCGGCTCTATGGGGTAATGTCGACGCCCCGCCTTTATTTTACGGACACGGACGGGGAAATTCTTGGCAGACGTCTTGAAATAGAATCACTTAACGAAATAATTCATTATATTTGCGATTACTATGGGCAAGCGCAAAAATAACAAGGTTCAGGGTGTAGATCCTGCATATTTCGACAAGCAGCGTGAATCGTTGCTCCGCATACACCGTAAATCCGTCCTTTTCAACGACAATGAGATTGCGGCCATCGACGAGTATTGCCGCCGTTTCAAGGTGCGCTCCCGCTCGGCCCTCGTACGTCAGGCCGTGATGGAACGTGTGCTAAGAGGACTCGAAGAAAACCACCCTACGCTTTTCTAGCCAGAAAAGCGTCTTCGACTTCCAACCCCCGCTGCTACGCAGCTGCCCCCAGGGGCACTGAAGGGAGACCCCCTCAGACACCCCCGTGTCGCTACGCTCCTAGCTCCTTCTGGCGGTGGATAACAGGGAAATGATAAGGCCGATGGCGGCGACGCCTAGAACGGTGAACAGGACGTCCTGTATCTTAAGGATAACGGGATAGGCGTCGACCAGGAAACTGCCGGGCATCTTTACCAGCCCGAAATGCTGCTGGAGCAGTGCCAGCGCTATGCCGGCGACCAGCCCCACAATCATTCCCAACAGGGATATCAGCCAGCCTTCAGTAACGAAAATGCGTCTGACCAGGGAGTCGGACGCGCCCATGGCCTGCAGGGTGGCTGCATCGTAGGTCTTCTCTATAATCAGCATGGACAGCGATCCGTAGATGTTCAGGGCAACTATCAGGACCACGAACAGCAGGATAAGGAACACCGCCAGCTTCTCGTACCGCATCATTTTAAACAGGGTGGGCTGCTGCTCATAACGGTCCAGCAGGGTGCAATCCGCTGCGTAGTCTTTCTTGAAGCGGCGGACGGCACGTTTGCCGGAATCTTTAAGCATTATTTCTATGCCGCTCACTTCTTCGCCGCGGCTGCCCATCAGCTTGCGCATCACGTGGAGCGGAATTATTATGAGTTCTGCATCAGTGTCGCTGCTTATGCTCATGATGCCCGCAGGGAAGACTTTCTCGCTTCTCGTGGAGGCCATGGGATTGGATGGAGAAATATGCCCTTCGCGGTCCGGATAATACAGCACTATCGGGTCCAGGAAACGGGGGTGTATGCCCATTTTGCGGGATAGCGACGAGCCTACGAGCGCGGTGGGAATCTCTCCTTTGTGGAGCTGGAAAGTGCCTTCGTAGATGTGGCTGGCAAAGGTTTCAGATTCCTCGAAACTCTCGTCCACGCCGCGTGCGCGCGCCAGGCCCTGTTTGTCAGCGTAGCTCAGGAACACGTTGTCTTCCAGCATGTAGCGCAGCTGGGCGACGCGTCCGTCGTCGAGCAGCCGTCCGGTAAGCACGGAATCGGCCTGGAAGTGGGCGGCCCCGTCACTGCTCACCAGCATAAGGTCCGGACTGAGGTCGCTTATGTTCTTCTCTATAAGGTCGTCGAATCCGTTGTAAACGCTGAGTATCAGCACCAGGGCGGCAGTGCCTATGGCCATGCCGATCGCGCTGATGGCAGAAATCACGTTAATGACGTTATGTGATTTCCTGGCAAAGAGATACCGTCGGGCTATGAACAGCGGAACGTTCATTTACGAAGCAGTTCGTCAATGTGTTCCGCGTAATCCAATGTCGTATCCAGGTAGAAGTCGATTTCAGGGACTATGCGCAGCTGGGACGCCACTTTGCGTCCGAGCTCGCCGCGCAGGGCCCGTTTGTTCTCTTCCAGCAGCCGCATCACGCTGTCCTGCTTGTCAGAAGGGAAGATGCTCACGAATACCTTGGCCACGCTGAGGTCGGGGCTGATGCGCACTTCGCTGACGGTTACCATGGCGCCATCCCAGGCTGCCATGCCTTTGCTGCGGATTATCTCCGCAAGGTCGCGCTGAAGTTCGCGGGCGACCTTCAGCTGCCTGGTTCCTGCGGGCTTGTTATCCATTGACCTTGATGATGTAATAGTCTTTCTTGCCTTTCTGTGCAAGGATGTACTTGCCGTCTATGATGTCGGCTTCCGTGAGGCTGCCGCCGAAGTCGGTAAACTTTTCCTTGTTCACGCTGAAGCCGTTACCCTGAATCATTTTGCGGGCTTCTCCCTTGGACGGGAAAATGGAAGTCTCTACGGCGAGGGCGTCCAGGATGCCGAGGGGCAGTTTGCTGCGCTCTATTTCAAAGGTCGGCACACCGTCGAAGATGTCCAGGAAAGTCTTCTCGTCCAGGCTCCGGAGATCTTCTGCAGTTGCCTTGCCGAAAAGGATACCTGACGCCTTTACCGCATTCTCGTATTCGGACTCGCCGTGCACCAGGATTGTGACCTCCCGGGCCAGCAGCTTCTGCAGCTCGCGCCTTTCGGGGCATTCACGGTGGCTTGCAATGGCGTTTTCTATGGTCTCCCTGTCAAGCATCGTGAATATCTTGATATAGCGCTCTGCGTCCGCGTCACTCACGTTCAGCCAGAACTGGTAGAACTGGTAGGGGCTGGTGCGCTCCGGGTCCAGCCAGATGTTGCCTTTCTCGGTCTTGCCGAATTTGCCGCCGTCGGCCTTGGTTATGAGGGGGCAGGTGAGTGCAAACGCCTCTCCTGCGCCGGTGCGGCGTATCATCTCCGTGCCGGTGGTTATGTTTCCCCACTGGTCGGCGCCGCCCAGCTGCAGCTTTACGCCCTTATTCTGGTACAGGTACAGGAAGTCATATCCCTGCAGCAGCTGGTATGAGAACTCGGTAAAAGACATGCCCTCGGATGAGTCGCGGGACAGGCGCTTTTTCACCGAGTCCTTGCTCATCATGTAATTGACCGTAATCATCTTGCCGATGTCGCGGGCGAAGTTGATGAAGCTGTAGTCCTTCATCCAGTCGTAGTTGTTTACCAGCTCGGCCTTGTTGGGGGCATCCGAGTTGAAGTCCAGGAATTTGGAAAGCTGCGCCTTTATGCACTCGACGTTGTGCGCCAGAGTGGCTTCGTCCAGCAGGTTGCGTTCCTGGCTTTTCATGGAAGGGTCTCCAATCATGCCTGTAGCACCTCCCACCAGAGCGTAAGGCTTATGCCCGCATGCCTGGAAGTGCTTGAGTATCATTATGCTGACCAAGTGCCCTATATGTAATGAGTCACCTGTCGGGTCTATTCCGACGTATGCAGATGCAGGGCCTTTCATCAATTCTTCTTCGGTTCCCGGCATGATGTCATGGATCATGCCCCTCCACTTGAGCTCTTCAACAAAATTCTTCATATATTCCTAGTTAACAGACCACAAATTTGGACAATTATTAGTAAATTTGCAATCCAATTACGAATTTTATATTGTTTTTATAAGTATGAGAAAGAAAATCGTTGCGGGCAACTGGAAGATGAACACCACAGTTCCCGAGGGCGTCGAGCTCGCCAAGGCGGTCGTCGCAAAGTCCGGAGAGGTTCCCTCCGACGTTAAGCTTATTGTCGCAACTCCTTTTACCCATCTGTGCCCCGTCGCCGAGGCCCTGAAGGGCAGCAAGGTCGGCCTTTCGGCTGAGAACTGCGCAGATAAGGAGAAGGGCGCCTACACCGGTGAGGTTTCTGCCGCCATGCTGGCTTCCGCAGGCTGCCAGTACACGATTCTCGGCCATTCCGAGCGTCGCCAGTACTATGGTGAGACCGATGAGAAACTCGTCGAGAAGACCAAACTTGCGCTTGCCAACGGTCTTGACGTTATCCTCTGCGTGGGCGAGAATCTTGAGGAAAGGGAAGCCGGCCGTCATTTCGACGTCTGCGAGTCCCAGATCAAGAACGTGCTCTACAACTTCAGCGCCGAGGATATGAAGCGTATAATCGTGGCTTATGAGCCCGTGTGGGCTATCGGCACCGGCAAGACTGCAACCGCAGAGCAGGCAGAAGAGATTCACGCCTTCATCCGCAAGACCATAGCAGACAAGTTCGGCGCGTCCGTGGCAGAAGATACCACCATCCTGTATGGCGGTTCATGCAAGCCTTCCAATGCAAAGGAACTGTTTGCCCAGAAGGATATAGACGGTGGTCTTATCGGAGGAGCCGCCCTTAAGGCGGATGACTTCATCGAGATAGGAAAGTCATTCTAAGACTCTGACGACCACGGCGTTTTTATAGCCCTGGTCGCACAGCCAGATTATGTCACCCTGTATGCGTTTCGTGTACAGGGTGATATTTGTTCTGCTCTTTTCTCCGGAAGGGGAGCTCCATGAGATGCTGGCATTTACCTTGTCTCCGACCTTGGACGGAATGCTGTCCGCGTCAAGAATGAAATAGTCCAGCATGGTGTCCGTATGGGCACGGAATTCCATACGCTGCGCGTTGAAAGCAAGCTGGCAGTCGGCGGCATCATATACGAAAGTCCGTTCGCCATCGATTTCCAGCCGCACTGTGGCGTCTTTGATGAACGGACCCAGGTCCGTCACCCAGTGCTCGTTGCAGGCGCACAGCAAAACGGCTGTAAACACTATTATGGGAAGACGCTTTTTCATCGTACTGTCAGTTCTTTTGCTATGACGTCCGTGGAGCCGTCGGAATAATGGACTATTGCCTTCAGCATCCCGCTTCCTGACACGTGCCAGTATCCGTCGCTTCCGGGAGTGATGGGTTTCTCGTTGAACGACCATTCCACGGCCTCGGCCTCCTGGGCATTATACACCCTGAGCGGCAGTTTTCCGTCGCGCGGCAGGCTGCCGTCCTCGTTGCGCTTTACCGTGCGCATGTAGATAAACGGCCGTACGCCTTTCTGGAGGCTTTTGGTGGTAAAGGAGTCGGTCTTGGAATGGACGGTTCCGTCATTGCATATCACTTTGATTACAATGCGGTAAGCAGTGGCGGGGGAGAGGCCCTCCAGGGTGGCCGAATAGTTCCCCTCGGACTGTTTCACGGCCTTGGCCTTATGGGTTCCGTAGCTGCTTTGGCTCCCATCAGCTTGCCAGGATACTTCGCACTCCTTGACGTCGAGGCCGCTGCCGGTGGCCCAGTTGAGTATGACGGCATCCTGGAATACGCTGACCTCGTAAAGCACCACGGGGATTATTATGTTGAAGCTTACGCTGCCGTCACTGTGGGCTGTTATATTGTCGATTATCTGGCTGGCGGTGGCCCCGCTCCAGTAGCGGAAGGCGGGGTCGGTTTCGGCGCCGAGTACAGTCCTGCCGGGCTGGGGGAAGAAAATGCGGGAGACATCCTTCGTGCCCGGAGTAGCGGCCAGTATCCTGGCGCACTGATGGTCGGGGCGGCAGTTGACCTGATTGCTCTGCCATCTTTCGGCGGCGCTCAGGTTGCGCTTGAAGTAATCCGAATACCAGCTGTTGTTGGCAGAGCGGTCTATGTGATAGACGAGCAGCCCGCAGCCGCCGGCGAATGCGTCCCAGCCGTTGCCGTCCCTGCATTCCAGGAGGAAATACTCGCCTTCCGTGTCGCTGTCTATGCGTATGTACTCCTTGCTGCTGCTGATGGGCTTCAGGGTGTTGTAGCCATAGACCATGGTGAGCTGGTTTCCTATGCCCAGCTGCTCCAGTTCTATTGCGCAGAAGTTCGGGGGAGTGTTGCCGCCGTCGTTGCCTATGCCCTTGTCCATCAGGCTGAGCGAGCCCCATACGCCGGCAGATTCGCCTCCGCTGCCGTTGCCGTCGGTGTCATAAAGGTCCTGCAGTCCGAAGCTGTGTGCGAATTCATGGCAGAACGTGCCGAGCCCGGCCTTCTCTGCGCATACGGTAAAGCAGTCAACGGTCTTTCCGGAAACAGATGCGGTGCCGCCGCGCTCTCTCAGGTAGCCCTGCTGCGGCCAGATGCAGTCCACTCCGTCTCCGTCGGCTTCATTGCCGCCGGAGGTTATAATACATATATTGTCAATGATTCCGTCCCCGTCGTTGTCGTATGCAGACATGTCCCCGGCCAACTGTGAGCAGGCGTCGCGTACCAGCTGGTCTATGCGCTCATCCTTACGGGCTGTAGAATTGGCTCCGTACCAGGACTGCGCCTTTGTGAGCTTTACAGTAGGGAAAATATCGAAGCGGAAACTGCGGTCTGGGGAGAACTGATCGTTGAAATAATCCTTAGCCCTTGCAATTTTTTCTTCGACGTTTGCTTTTTTGTTGCGGAAAGGGACATCGCTGAATTCCACGGGAACAACAGCTACCCTGTGCTCTGCAGCATGCAGGGACGAGGCTACTGCCAGAAGGCATAACGCGGTGGAAATCAGCCGGTTCACGGTTTTACGATTGGATTAGATGCAAAAGGCCGGTAACCTCGCGGCTCCCGACCTTTAAACGTGTACTAAA
>CAMYYI010000019.1 GCA_947303465.1 uncultured Bacteroidales bacterium | reverse complement strand
GCCGCCGCATCGCGATCGGCAACTTCAAGGAGCTCAACGTCATCGTCAAGGGCGATGTGGACGGTTCCGTCGAGGCTCTGTCCGACTCCCTCATCAAGCTCAGCACCGAGGAGGTACGCGTAAACGTAATCCACAAGGCTGTGGGTGCGATTTCCGAGTCTGACGTGCTGCTGGCCGAGGCTTCGGATGCCGTTATCATCGGTTTCCAGGTACGTCCTTCAGTGGAGGCCCGCAAGAGCGCCGACCGCGAGGGTATCGAAATACGTCTCTATTCCGTCATTTACGACTGTATCAATGATGTCAAGGACGGTATTGAGGGTATGCTCGAGCCGGAAAAGAAGGAAGAGGTCATCGGAACTGCGGAGATCAAGCAGACCTTCAAGATTTCCAAGATCGGAACCATCGCCGGTTGTATTGTCCGCGACGGCAAGATGATACAGAAGTCCAAGGTCCGTCTGATACGCGACGGTATCGTTATCTACACCGGAGAGCTCGGTTCGCTCCAGATAGGCAAGGATTCCGTGAAGGAAGTGCCTGCCGGCAAGGAATGCGGCATGAGCATAGCCGGCTACAACGACATCAAGGAAGGCGACTTCATCGAGGCCTTCCAGGTGGTAGAGGTTAAGAGGACGTTGTAAGCCAAGCGGCTCACAACGTCCATATCCGTGCGCAGGGGTACATTCCGGTGTACCCCTGCGCTCATTTTCGGCCGTTTTCTGCCCGTAGGGGTGCCGGCCGTTGTGCCCCTGCACGCAGGTGAGAAAAGTTTCCTAAAAAATACTATATTTGTAAGTATGAGAAGACTCCTCGCCATCTTGGCTGCGACAGCCCTCACCGCCTGCTCGGCCGACCACACCATAAAGGTTGAGACAGGCGACCCGGACGCACGGGTTGTCGCCAAGGCGGTGAAGGTGGTGCCGGCTCCCGGGCAGCTGCACGCGATGGACAACGGGTTCGAGGCTTTCGTGCACTTCGGCCCCAATACCTTCTCGGGAGTGGAGTGGGGCAGCGGAAGTGAGGACCCGGCAGTCTTCAACCTTAAGGCCCTGGACACCGACCAGTGGTGCCGGTGCTTTAAAGCTGCAGGGATGAAGAGGGTGATTCTCACCGCAAAGCATCACGACGGCTTTGTCCTCTGGCCCAGCAGGTATACCGGGCACGGGGTGGCCTCATCGCCGTTCAAAGGGGACGTCGTAAAGGAACTGGCCGCTTCCTGCGCCCGCCACGGCCTGGAATTCGGTTTCTACCTCTCACCGGCCGACCTGTATCAGATGGAGTCCCCGGATGGTCTCTACGGTAACGGCAGCGAGGCAACGCTCCGCACCATCCCGCGCAAGGTTGAAGGCAGACCCTTTGAAAACAAGACCTCCTTCGAGTTCGAGGTCGATGACTACAACGAATACTTCCTCAACCAGCTGTTCGAGCTGCTCACGGAATACGGGCCTGTCTCCGAAGTATGGTTCGACGGGGCGCACCCCAAGCGTAAGGGTGGCCAGCAGTATAACTACCTGGCCTGGAAGGAGTTAATTCATACGCTGGCGCCGCAGGCCGTGGTCTTCGGCAAGGAAGACCTGCGCTGGTGCGGCAACGAGGCTGGAGTGACGCGCGGAACGGAATGGAACGTGATCCCTTACGCCCAGGACCCCTCCGCCATGAATATGTTCGACGACCTCACCGGCGCCGACCTCGGCAGCAGGGACGTACTCCTACGGCACGACAAGCCCTTCTGGCTCCACTATCAGCCCGCAGAGACTGACGTGTCCATCCGTGACGGCTGGTTCTGGCGCAACGACGACGAACAGGCGGTACGTAGCGCGGCCAACGTGTTCGACATCTGGGAACGCTCCACCGGCGGCAACTCCATCCTCCTGCTGAACGTGCCGCCGAATACCGACGGCCGCATTTCCCGGCGCGACAGTTGCGTGCTGGCAGCGGTCGGAGGGCTTATCAGGGACACTTATTCCAACGACCTCCTGCAGGGTGCACGCAGGCGCAATACGAAGGACGGCATAGTATTCCAGCTCCCGCTCGCAGTGCGCTTCAACCGCCTGCTGCTTGAGGAAGACCTCGGCAAGGGCGAAAGGGTGGAAGAATTCGCACTGGATGTATGGGCAGACGGGTGGCAGGAGGTAGCGCGTGGCACCAACATCGGCCACCGCCGCATCCTCCGTTTCCCGGAGCAGAATGCAGCCGCAATTCGCATACGCGTCCTGCAATCCCGCGCCCGGCCGCATCTGGGCCGCATTTCCGCATATAATCACGAAACACTATAACCATGGCTGACGAAAAGATTATCTTCTCGATGAACGGGGTGAGCAAAATCCTCCCCCATAACAACAAAGTCATACTCAAGGACATCTATCTTGGCTTCTTCTACGGGGCCAAAATTGGCATCATAGGCCTTAACGGCGCCGGCAAGTCAACCGTACTGAAGATTATCGCCGGGGTTGAGAAACCCACCCGCGGAGAGGTCGTCTGGGCGCCCGGCTACAGCGTAGGCTATCTGGAGCAGGAGCCCCAGATGGACAATTCCAAGACTGTGCTGGAAGTGGTCCAGGAGGGCGTACAGGAGGTTATGGACATGCTGGCCGAGTACAACGAGATAGGTATGAAGTTCTGCGAGCCGATGAGCGACGACGAGATGAACGCCCTCATCGAGCGACAGGGCGAACTCACGGAAGCCATTGAGCATGCTGACGGATGGGAAATCGATGCCAAGCTGGAGCGCGCGATGGACGCCCTTCAGTGCCCGCCGCCAGATGCAAGCGTCGCCACCCTCTCGGGAGGTGAACGCCGCCGCGTAGCCCTTTGCCGCCTGCTTCTGCGTCAGCCGGACGTGCTCCTGCTTGACGAGCCCACCAACCACCTGGACACGGAGTCCATACAGTGGCTGGAGGCCCACCTGCAGCAGTATAAGGGTACCGTAATCGCCGTTACGCACGACCGTTACTTCCTGGACAACGTGGCTGGATGGATACTTGAACTTGACCGCGGCGAGGGCATTCCATGGAAGGGCAACTACTCCGGCTGGCTGGAGCAGAAGAGCAAGCGCCTGGCAATGGAGGAGAAGCAGGAAAGCAAGCGCCGCAAGACCCTGGAACGGGAGCTTGAATGGGTGCGGATGGCACCACGTGCACGTCAGGCCAAGCAGAAGGCGCGTCTCGGTGCATACGAGAAACTGGCGTCAGCTGACACCAAGGAGAAGGAAGCGAACCTCGAAATCTACATCCCCAACGGACCGCATCTCGGCAACAAGGTCATCGAGTTCAAGGACGTCAGCAAGGCATACGGCGACAAGCTGCTGTTCGAGCACCTTAGCTTCGTGCTCCCTCCCGCAGGCATCGTGGGCGTCATAGGCCCCAACGGCGCCGGCAAGACCACCCTCTTCCGCTTGATTATGGGCATTGAGAAGCCCGACAGCGGCTCGATAGAGATAGGTGACACCGTGAAACTCGCCTACGTTGACCAGCAGCACAAGAGCATCGATCCTGATCTCACTGTGTATGAGACCATTGCAGGGAATTCTGAGTGGTTACGCCTGGGCAATCGTGATATTAACGCACGCAGCTGGGTGTCTCGCTTCAACTTCAGCGGTGCCGACCAGGAGAAGCTCTGCGGCGTGCTCTCAGGAGGCGAACGCAACCGCCTGCACCTGGCCCTTACTCTCAAGGACGAAGGCAACGTCCTGCTGCTCGACGAACCCACCAACGATGTGGATGTCAACACGATACGCGCTCTTGAGGAGGGCCTCGACGGCTTCGCGGGTTGTGCCGTGGTAGTATCCCACGACCGCTGGTTCCTTGACCGTATCGCCACTCACATCCTCGCCTTCGAGGGCGACTCCCAGGTCTACTTCTTCGAGGGCAGCTACTCCGAGTACGAGGAGAACAGGAAGGCCCGCCTTGGAAATGACGAGCCTAAACGTTTCAAGTATAAGAAGTTGATGGAGTAATCACGATTATTTGATGTCATTTTCTTGCATGTGATATCATTTTGATTTATATTTGTCAAAAATGATGTCACTATGGATGCCGATAATACCAGGATGGTTCAGACCACAGTCCGCCTGCCAATTGAATTGGTAAACAGAGTAAAACGTCAGGCAAAGCGCGAGAACCGTTCCTTCAACAGCTTTGTTGAGCATACTCTGTACAAGGCTACTGAACTCGTTTTCCCAAAATTGAAGCCGGAAGACTTCATTATCTCGGATGAGATAAAGAGCCTGACGGCTAAGAATTTTAGACGCCCCAGTCAGGAAGAACTGGACGCAGATCCTAAACTTGCTTATCTTGTGGAAAAATTTAAATTATGAGAATCTTCTTAGATACTAACATCCTCCTCGATGTATTGGTTCCGGGCAGGTCATCCGGTTTTGCATCGCTTACTGCTTTGCAAGTCATAAAACGATGTCGCGATGAAATCTATCTTAGTGCCCAAAGCATAATTGATGTCTACTATACGGCAAAAAAATGTCATGTTGACAAGGAAGATATCGACAGTTTTACTGAGTGGCTGTTGAATTGTACTAACGTTCGTTACATAGACAGTTTCTGCATACGCGATGCTCTCAAATCCGGCCATCCCGATTTCGAAGACAGCGCCCAGATTGCGTGTGCCGAGGATGAGGAATGCGATGTGTTTTTGACATCCGATGCCGGTATTTTGGCGCGTGAGTTGGATTCCATGTTGGTCATGACCCCGGAGCAGTTCGTGGACAGGATGAGATAATCCCCCGATTTTTCTTATATTTGCAAGAGTATGAAGAATCTGGTAATCATACCGACCTATAACGAGGTTGAGAATGCGGAGAAGATAATCAGGGCTGTGTTCGGGCTGCCCGGGGGCTTTGAGATACTCATCATAGACGACGGGTCGCCAGACGGTACGGCAAAGGTGGTCAAGAAACTGCAGGAGGAATTCAACACCCGCCTGCATTTGATTGAGCGCGGCGGCAAGCTGGGCCTGGGTACTGCGTATCTCACCGGCTTCAAGTGGGCGCTGGAGCGCGGCTACGATTATGTGTTTGAGATGGATGCCGATTTTTCCCACGCTCCGTCGGACCTGCCGAGGCTCCTGAGCGCCTGCGTCGACGACGGCGCCGATATGGCCATAGGCTCCCGTTACTGCAACGGGGTCAGTGTGGTCAACTGGCCGATAGGGCGCATCCTTATCTCTTATTTCGCATCCGTATACGTGCGCAAGGTCCTGGGTTTCAAAATTTTTGACAGCACTGCCGGATTCATCTGCTACAGCCGCAAGGTGCTGGAGACCATAAATCTCGACGACGTTCAGATGAAGGGCTACGGCTTCCAGATAGAGATGAAGTATACAGCCCATAAACTGGGCTTCAAGATCGTTGAAGTTCCCGTAATCTTCATCAATCGCAAGGAAGGCACGTCCAAGATGTCCGGAAGCATATTCGGAGAGGCTTTCTGGGGCGTAATCAAACTGCGCTTCCGCAGATTCAAATAATGAAAGAGCTTTATATCAAACAGATAGCTGCCGACCTCGGCCTTAAGGCCTGGCAGATTGAGAACTGCGCCGATATGTTTGCAGACGGCGATACCATCCCGTTCATAAGCCGTTACCGCAAAGAGAAGACGGGCGGCATGGATGACGCTACCGTTGCGGAAGTGAAGCACTGGGTGGACGTTTACGACGAGATGGAGAAGCGCAAGGCTACCATAATCAAGACCATAGAAGAGGCCGGAGCCCTTACGGAGGAGTTGCAGGAACGCATAGAAAACTGTATCAGTTCCACCGAGCTGGAAGATATTTACCTGCCGTGGCGTCCCAAGCGGCGCACAAGGGCGACCGTGGCAAAGGAGATGGGGCTGGAACCGCTTGCAGACCTGATGTGGAATCTCAGGACACGTGACCCTGAAGCTTCTGCAAAGGCCTATGTGAAGGGCTCTCCAACCCTGAAGGGAAAGGCAGGTGCGGATAATGCGGATCTGGCGCTGGCCGGTGCACGGGACATTATTGCCGAGCGTTTGAGCGAGACGGCAGTAATACGCCAGAACCTGCGCGGCATCTTCCGGGCCCGCCGTCTGGAGTCCAAGGCGACAAAATCCGCCAAAGACAATCCGGAAGCGGCCAAGTACCGCAGCTATTTCGATTTCAAGATGCCTCTCGACCGTATGCCGCCGCACAATCTTCTGGCTATCCTGCGCGCAGAGAACGAGGGCTTCCTGTCTGTCTCGCTCGATACGGATGCGGAAAAGTGCGGCAACAAGATTTACTACGATTTCTGTCAGCAGCAGGGCTATCCGGGAGGCGCCCTGGCCGATCAGATAAAAGAGGCGGTCGCCGATTCATTCAAACGCTTGTTGGAACCTTCCATAAGTGGTGAGGTGATCCGTGAAGCCAAGGAGCGCGCCGATGTGGAGTCAATAAAAGTCTTCGGCGAAAATCTAAGGCAGTTGCTTCTTCAGGCTCCGGTGGGGCAGAAGCGCACGATGGCGATTGATCCGGGTTTCCGCAACGGGTGCAAGATTGCCTGCCTGGACGAACAGGGAGGTTTGCTGTACCACACCGTAATATTCCCACATCCGCCTCAGAATGAAAAGGTTAAGGCATTGGTGACGGTTCAGGGCATGCTGGAGAAATACCGTATCCAGGCGGTGGCTATAGGGAATGGCACGGCTTCCCGGGAGACTGAGGAGTTCATGCGTAAGGTGCAGTTGCCGGAGGGGTGTAAGATATGGACCGTAAGCGAAGACGGTGCGTCTATCTACAGCGCATCCGAAATCGCCAGGGAAGAGTTCCCGGACGAAGATGTGACGGTCCGTGGTGCGGTAAGCATAGGCCGGCGGCTTATGGATCCGCTGTCGGAACTGGTAAAGATTGATCCCAAGAACCTCGGGATAGGTCAGTATCAGCACGATGTGGACCAGGTGCTGCTGAAGGAAAAGCTGGACAATACCGTGGAATCTTGTGTGAACAGCGTCGGAGTGAATCTGAATACGGCATCTCCGTATCTCCTGTCTTATGTTTCTGGTATAGGGCCGGTACTGGCCGGGAACATTGTGGCATGGCGCAGCGAAAACGGTGCTTTCGCCAGCCGCTCAGACCTGAAGAAGGTGCCGCGGCTGGGGCCGAAGGCTTTCGAACAGTGTGCTGGATTCCTGCGTATCCGTGGCGGTAAGAATCCCTTGGATGCGTCTGCCGTGCACCCCGAATCTTACCATATTGTTGACGCCATGGCCGGAGCCCTTGGTGTAACGCCCTCGGAGTTAATCGGTAATGCCGAGCTCTGCTCTCGCATCAAGGCAGAAGATTTTGTCGGTGGCGAAGTTGGACTTCCGACTGTGAACGATATCTTGAAAGAGCTGGTCAAGCCGGGGCTGGATCCGCGCGATCAGGCAACGGAGTTTGAATTTGCGTCCGATATTCATGAGCTTGAGGATTTGAAGACCGGTATGGAACTGCCGGGTATCGTGACCAATATTACCGCGTTCGGCGCCTTTGTGGATATAGGTTTGCACGATAACGGTCTGGTTCACGTATCCCAGATGGGGCCGCGGGGAACCGACCCTTCGCGCGTTGTCAAACTGCATCAGCAGGTTCGCGTCCGCGTTCTTGGCGTTGACCTCGACCGCCGCCGTATCTCCTTAAAGCTTGTTTAGCGAGCGGCAGTGGCCCCTCCGGGAACTCCGTTCGCTTCGCTCACTCCGGCCCCTCCCACCGTTTCCTTCGTCCTTGCTCCGCAAGAACTTGTCTCCGGCGGGCCCCATCCCCCTACCCGTATCCGGGGGTGGACACGTCCCGGAGGGACCGCTGCCGCTCGCAACCTATTAACAGGTTAACAAGTCGCACAGCGACCTCCGGAACGTTCTCATTATAACAAGTTGCGAAGCGACCGGCCGGAGGCCGAGATGCCCCTGGGGGCAGCTGCGGAGCAGCGGGGGTTAGAAGTCGCACAGCGACCTCCGGAATGTTCTCATTCCGGAGGTCGCGACGTCAGTTATGACGTGGATACCGGCGGCCTCCAGCTGGCGGCCGAGGCGTTCGTCGGGATCGATGAGCCAGATCTGGCATCCGGAAGGAGCGTAATGGTATAGGCTGGCGGCAGGGTAGACCTGCAGGGAGGTGCCGACTATGACAAGAATGTCGGCTATACTTACAAGCTGTGCGGCTTTCTCAAGGTTGGGTACGGCCTCGCCGAACCAGACTATGTGCGGTCGCAACTGCTTATTGTGCGGCCCTCCCGTCTCTCCAAGTTCTACGGCCCTGTACCCTATGTCCTGAACATATTTCATGGAGAAACCATCGTAGTCGTTGTAGCAGTCTTCTGGACGTACCTTTGTGAGCTCGCCGTGAAGATGCAGCACCCGGCTGCTGCCCGCCCTCTCGTGAAGGTTGTCCACGTTCTGGGTTATAACGCAGACATTGTATTCAGCCTCCAGTTCGGCCAGAATAGTGTGGGCGGCATTTGGCTGGCGTTCGCGCATCTGTGAGCGCAGGTTGTTGTAGAACTTGAGCACCTTGCCGGGATTGCGTCTCCAGCCTTCCGGAGTACAGATTTCTTCTACGGGGACATTGTCCCACAGACCGTTACCACCACGGAAAGTGGCGATACCACTCTCGGCGCTTATGCCGGAGCCGCTGAGCACTACCAGATTCTTCTTATTTGCCATACCCAAAGATACACACATTTTTTTGTTTGATTAAAATATTTGATTTAATATTGTACCCGAAACACTTATAGCTATGAATTCAGACAGCAAGCGCAGACACGTCATCAGTCAGGAAAATCTCCCGGCAGATATCACACAGCTTTTCAACGAGAAGTATCCTAAAGGATTCAATGATTTCCTTCCCGACCTCGTAAAGTATTCCCCGGGCGTGAACCCCAGGACAGGAAAGCTGATTGAGCCGTTCTATGCTGTTACAATTGAGACAGATACAGATATCTATCTCGTAAAGATAAAAGTGGATATCGACAACCCCGAGGATGTGGAGCGCTGGCTTGAGGGCGAAGAAGAGGCGGAGGCCGAAGAAGTGGCCGGAACCGCCGGAGCGCCCGAGGGCGACGATACTCTCCCCGACGACAATATTTCCCAGTACGGCGGAGATGACGATCCGTCAGATTCATAGCAAACTCTTGAAGCATATTTCCGAGAGGAACCGCCTGCTCATACTCAGTTTCGTGGTGGGCGTTTGCTCGGGCCTGGCAGCTGTGCTGCTTACCTGGTGCATAGACGCTATCAAGCACCTGCTGGATGGGGGCCTCTCTATGCCATACAATCTTCAGTATCTGGTACTGCCGGGAGTCGGTATGTTGATATCGCTCTTGATTCTCCGCTATGTGGTACGGGACAATATCAGCCACGGTGTTACCAAGGTGCTGCTTGCGGTGAGCCGGGGTGAGTCCAAGATCCGGCCGCATAACATGTGGTCGTCCATTCTGACATCGTCCATCACCATAGGATTCGGCGGCTCTGTAGGAGCGGAGGCGCCAATAGTCTATACGGGAGCGGCAATAGGCAGTAATATCGGCCGTGTTTTCGATCTGTCTTATCGCAATATAACCGTACTGCTCGGTTGTGGCGCTGCCGGAGCCATAGCAGGTATCTTCAAGGCTCCTCTCGCCGGCGTGCTGTTCACGATGGAGATATTGCTCTTCAACCTCTCCCTGTCGTCCATGCTCCCGCTGCTGATCTCAACAATTTCCGCAACGGTTATCGCTTATGTCTTCCATGGGCAGACTCCCATGTTCGCCTGCAGCCTTACTCCGTTCTCCATGGGGAACATTCCTTTCTATATCATAATGGGCGTCGTGATGGGCTTCGCCTCGCTGTACTTTACCGGTACGACCCTTTGGCTGGAGGATAAGCTCGGCAAAGTGAAGAATGTATATGTCCGTTGGATACTTTGTTCCGTGGCATTGGGGCTCATGATTTTCCTGTTCCCGCAGCTTTACGGAGAGGGTTACGGTGTGCTGTCGGATATGCTCAACGGGCGTGACGTGTCAGGGTCTTCATCCATACTTGCCACCATGATGGGCAGCGGCTGGGGCATTGTGATATTCTTCCTGTTGGTTTTCCTGGTCAAGGTACTTGCCATGACGGCTACCAACTCCGGAGGCGGCAATGGTGGAACTTTCGGCCCCACCCTTTTCTGCGGTGCCATCGCGGGCTTCGTTCTTGCACGCTGTTTCAATCTCCTCGGAGCCGATGTTCCGGAACAGAATTTTGTGCTGGTGGGAATGGCGGCCATGATGGCAGGGGTTATGCAGGCACCCATGACGGCGATATTCCTTATAGCGGAGATTTCCGGGGGTTATGCTCTGCTGATACCCCTTATCATCTGTGCGACCGTGTCTTATGGCACAACACGCATATTCGAGAAGTACTCTATTTATACCAAGCGCATCGCCCAGAGCGGAGACTTGCTTACGCACGATAATGACCAGGCGGTGCTGACGCTGATGAGCACGAAGTCGCTTATACGTGACAAGTATCCCAGGATTTACATAGGAGGGACCCTGCGGGATGTGGTGTCGGCAGTGCAGGACAATAATGCCGCCGTGGCAGCAGTGATTGACAAAAAGGGGCGTTTCCAGGGCTACATAGACATTGGCAACATACGCAAGTATCTACTCCGCACGGACTTGTATGACAATACCAATGTGGTCAACATAATGGAGCATGCTCCGGCACTGATAGATGAAGATGAAAAGATGGAAAGCGTGATGCAGAAGTTCGACACCACCGGCGCCTGGCGCCTGCCCGTCGTTGATTCCGGCCGCCGTTACCTGGGTTTCATCTCCCGCAGCCGCCTGCTTATGGCCTATCGCGAAGAGCTGAAGATGATTCAGAATTCGGATTAAGTCTTTTTTGCAGATTCGTCGAAAAGACTTATATTTGCAGTCCCAACGCCACTTTAGCTCAGTCGGTAGAGCAGCGCATTCGTAACGCGCAGGTCGTCAGTTCGAGCCTGATGAGTGGCTCAAGAAGCGGAGAATCATTCTTCGCTTTTTTGTTTTTCCAACTTGTTCACTAGGGTAATCAGCAGGCTGCCGAGGGCTCCGGCACAGATGGACCCCATCAGGACTGCGATTTTCCCGGCGTTCCGCAGGTGCTCCGTAACATCGGGCAGCAGGCCGCCGAAGGACAGCGTATCCACAAAGATACTCATGGTAAAACCTATACCGCCAAGGCATGCAACGGCAAAAAACATCTTCCAGCTGGAGTGCTCGGGCATTTCGCCGACCTTCAGTTTTATGGCTATCCAGCTGAAGAGGGTAATGCCCAGCGGCTTGCCCAGAAGAAGGCCGAAGAAAATGCCCATCGAGACGCTGCCGAGCGCGGGATCATATGAGAATACGTTGAAGTATGAAGGGTCCGTAATCTCTACACCTGCATTTGCAAGGGCAAATACAGGCATGATCAGGAAGTTTACCCAGGGCGTCAGGGCGTGCTCCACACGGTAACTCATGTCCATGGTGCCGTGGGCTATGCTTTCCAGCTTGCGCAGGCAGTGCTTCTGCGGCCCGTTGGGGAACGGCTCGTTGTCCAGCCCGTCGTACTCGTCCAGCCTGGCTATGTAGTAATTGCGCTTGCGCAGGTACTGGGCCTTGTTGTATCGGGATGTGGATGGAATCAGGAAAGCCATGACGACTCCGGACATGGTGGCATGGATGCCGCTGTAATAGAACAGCGCCCAGACCAGAACTGCCATGAAGATGTACGGAAACATGTGTTTCTCGCCCATCTTTCGCAACGCAAGTGTGAATCCGATAATTATCAGCGCAATACCAAGCAGCGGCAGGTTTATGTCGCCCCCATAGAAGATAGCCACCACCAGTATGGCTATGAGGTCGTCAGCTATGGCGAGCGCCGTTAAGAAAACCTTAAGGGAAATAGGTACTTTCTTATCCAGCACGGACAGTATGCAGACCGCGAAGGCTATGTCCGTGGCAGTAGGAATGCCCCAGCCGCTTGCTGCTGCGGTACCATGGTTGATAACTGCATAAATAACAGCCGGAGCCACCACGCCGCCGAAGGCTGCAATCACGGGGAGCAGGGCTTTCCTGGCACTGGACAGTTCTCCGTGTGCCACCTCGCGGCGGATTTCCAGACCCACGGTAAAGAAAAAGATTACCATCAATATGTCATTGATGAACTTCTCTATCGTAAGGTCTCTCGGGAACAGCAGGTCCACGGTGCTGTCCGGACTCGCCAGATGCATCTGGAGATGGGTCTCAAGAACAGCGTGATACAGATGTTTGGTAAAGGGCAGGTTGGCCAGCAGCATCGCCACGACCACGCAACCCATCAGCAGGACGCCCTGGAACCAGGGTTGCTTTGCCAGCCTGTCACTGCGCCTGTTGAAATTAATTACGCTTTTATTCCAAGTGTATACAGGAATCAGTTTCGCCATTTCTTAGCAAGTCTTTCGAGCTTGAATTGCTCCTCCAGTTTTTCAAACTGACGCTTCGTGTCCAGGGAGAAACTGCCTTGGCGCACCCATGCGAAGTAGGACGGGTCTGTATCAAAGACCTCGCGCGCGGTCTTGCCCTTGTGCTTCCCGAAGTTTATCACAGGCTCTCCGGCTTCGTTGTAAACCATGCATCCGGAGAAGTCCACAGTCTTGCGTCCCGCAAACGTGGCGAGCTGTGCCACATCGTTCTTTAGCTGGTCGGGATAGCGGTCCAGCTGGGCTTTCAGGACCTTGAGGGTGGCGACTGTGTCGGCTTCTGCCGTGTGGGCGTTTTCGAAATCATCGCCGCCGCAGTAGAAGCGGTAAGCGGCTTTGAGGTTGCGGGGCTCCATGGCGTGGAATATGTTCTGGACATCCACCATGCGGGGAGCATGAAGGTCCACGTCCAGCTTTTTTCCGGCAAGAGCGACGCGCTCGAATTCCTCTGCCAGCAAGGGCAGGTCGAATTTCTGCGAGTTGAATCCTGCAAGGTCACTGTCCTTGATCCAGGATGCTATCTCATCTGCAAGTTCGAAGAAAGTAGGGCAGTCAACCAGCATATTGTCGGTTACGCCGTTAACGGCGGACGCAGCCGGCTCAATCGGCCGCTGGCAGCCGCGCTCGTAGTCCCATGGCTTTATCTTCCAGGTCTTTATGCGTTCCTCGCCTCCGGGGAACACCTTTACGAAACTGAGCTCTATGATAGAGTTCACAGGAATTGAAAGCCCCGTGCTCTCTATGTCAAAGAAGAGAAGGGGCTTCTGAAGATTGAGTTCCATAACCTTAGGAAATCATTATCGGCATAAGGATACCGCAGATCTTTTCGCTGGCGGCTTCCTCTTCCGAAGGGATGATGAGGGCGGCCCTGCGGGCATCCATAAACTTCATCACGAGGGTCTCGCAACTCATGTTTGCAAGAATCTCCACAAGGAACGAAGACTTGAATCCTATCGCCAGGTCTTCTCCGGCATAGTCGCACTCCAGTTTTTCGTATGCGGCCAGGGCGAAGCCCAGATCCTGTGCGGTAATCTCGAGCTGTCCGGGAGTGAGGTTGAACTTCACATGGTTGGAGGCCTTGTTTGCGCATACGGATACGCGGCGCACGGTGTTGAGGAGCTGCACGCGGTCGATGCGTAGTATATTGGAGTTGTTCTGCGGAATTACATCGCGATATTTGGGATACTTGCCGACTATGAGACGGCATACCATCATGGTAGCACCGTAGTTGAACACCACGTTGCCGGCATCGAAGCGCAATTCGACGTCGCCCTCGCCCTTCTCGAGCAGGGAACGGAGCACGGCGGCGGGCTTCTTGTGAAGGATGAAAGAAGACTTCTGCGCCGCTTTCACATCATCGGTGGTGTAGCATATAAGCTTATGGGAATCGGACGCCACCAGGGTGGTGCTGGCCGTATCTATATCGAAGAATATACCGTTCATGGCGGGACGCATCTCGTCGTCGGCGGTGGCATAAATAGTGCCGCTGATACCGTCGGCAAGCGATTGGGCCGGGAACGTAACCGTCTCAGCATCTTCACCTACTCCCTTGATCTCAGGGTAATCGGCAGCGGGGAAGTAAGGCAGGGAGGAGTTACCGTTGTTCCAGAGGCACTCGAAGGAGCCTTCTCCCTTGGTCTTTATGGTGAGGGGCTGATCGGGCAGTGCCTTCAGCAGATCGATGATCTGGCGGGCCGGAACCGCTATGGAGCCGCCATCCTTGACGTCGACGGGGACTGAAGTACGCAATGTGAGCTCCTGGTCGGAAGCCGTGATGTCAAGCTTGCCGTCGCCTAGGACAAAAAGGAAGTTTTCCAATATGGGAAGGGAGGTCTTGGCGGGAATTGCCTTGGAGACATTGAGGACGCCCTTCAGTAGTTCTGCGCTAGATACGATGAATTCCATACGTTACATTTATTATATTCGCACAAAAATAGTAAATATTCGTGACATTTGGCACAGCTTTTGACTTTTTAAGATCACGGAAAAAACAAATTTGCAATTATATGGGAAAAAATTTCATCACAGTGTTGGCGTCAGTGCTTCTGAGTGGCCTGACAGCCTACGGCATCGTTAAGGCGGCCACCCCTACCGAGACCGCGACAACGGTTTACAACGAGCAGGGAGAGGTAGTAAAGACTGTCAATTTGTCACTGTCCGATTATCCCGATTTCACTTATGCCGCGGAGCATGCGGTGGAGGCTGTGGTCTATGTGAAGGTTACTGTCAAGTATCAGCAGCAGTACATGATCGATCCCTTTTTCCGCTTCTTCTTCGGAGATGAAGGGCAGCCCCAGACACGAGAGCAGGAGCGCCAGGGCAGCGGATCCGGCGTTATCATACGTCCTGACGGTTACATAGTGACCAATAACCACGTGGTGCAGAACGCTACCAAGATAGAAGTTACCCTTAATAACAATAAGACATATGAGGCAAGTGTCATCGGAACCGACCCCGCCACGGATGTCGCATTGATTAAGATAGACGCTGCAGGTCTTCCGACCCTGAGTTTTGCCGATTCGGACAAACTCCGCCTTGGCGAGTGGGTGCTGGCCATCGGTTCCCCTCTCGGCGAAGAGCTTCGCTCTACAATCACTGCCGGTATAGTTAGCGCCAAAGGCCGTTCCATGCCCAACTACAACGGAGAATTCAAGATTGAATCTTTTATCCAGACCGACGCAGCCGTGAACCCCGGCAATTCGGGCGGTGCTCTTGTGAACAAGGCAGGGGAGCTGGTGGGTATCAACACAGCCATTGTTTCTACTACCGGATCCTATACCGGCTATTCCTTCGCAGTGCCCTCCAACATAGTGAAGAAGATTGTAAGCGACCTCATCGACTTCGGCTCCGTCAAGCGTGCCAAGCTCGGCGTAGTGATGTCACCGGTAACTGAAAAGATTGCCAAAGATGCCGGGCTCTCTTCGCTTAACGGAGTGTATATCAATGAGGTAACTAAAGGCAGTGCGGCCGAGAAAGCAGGCATGAAGAAGGGTGACATTCTCATCAGGATAGATTCCTCCGATGTCAAGACTCCATCCGACCTGCAGGTTCTGGTAAATAGTTTCCATCCCGGCGACAAGGCTGTCATGACTATAGTTCGCGACGGCCAGGAACAGCAGTTGAACGTTGAGTTCCAGGGTACTGTAGAGGCAACCGGAACAGTTGCCGAAGACGGTAGCGTGGCCTTCTACGGAGCCCGTATCGGCCAAACCGACAGGGGCGTGGAGATTATCAGCGCCGGCAGCGGCAAACTTGCCCAGGCAGGCGGCGAAGACGGCTTTGTGATCAAGTATGTCAACGACCAGAAGGTCAACAAGCCGCAGGATGTAATAGACCTCGCAAGGAAGGCCCGCCGCAGCATCGTAATCGAGGGCGTTACCGCCACCGGACGCCAGGGCTACTTCGCCTTCGGCAAAGATGAGTAGTCATCTTTTTTGCCGAAGGCTGCCGTAGCCCGGCTACTATCCCCCTGCACCCCCTGGGGACGGGGGGAAGGTTCCCCCCGCCGCGCTAAAGCGCGCCCCCTTCTGTCGGCCTTCGGCCTCTGACAGACCCCCTGTTGAGATTGTAGAGTCGGCGACGTTCAGACCCCCTGATCGTCGCCGACTCTCCTTTTTTTCGTGGGACGGCAACGTTTTGGCCGCCGTATTGACGCCGTGTTTTTTTTTCTCGGGAAATATGGCTAATTTTGGGAAATCACAATTGGTTACTTTTGCAGAAACTTGGTACCGGAATTGAACATGTGTAAATACTTGAAAGTTGCAGCTGCAGTATTGCTGGCTGTGTCCTGTAGTGTGAAAGAGGTCCCCGAGTCAGCGGCACCCATTGAACAGTATGATAGGGTATACGCTGCTGTAGAGGGTGTTTCGGAGTCTGAATCAAAGACTTATGTAGATGATCAGCTGCGCGTTCTGTGGCATGCCGACGACCGGATTTCGGTGTTCAGCAAATATACGTTCAACCAGGAGTATCAGTTTACCGGCCAAACCGGAGACAATGCAGGCACTTTCAATAAAGTGGAGAGCGATGTCTTCGTTACCGGTAACTCGCTTCCCAGTATCTGGGCGGTTTATCCTTATCGCGAATCGACGAAGATTAGTAACGACGCGGTACTGAGCGTTGAATTCCCCGCAACCCAGAGCTATGCGCCTGATACGTTTGGGCGAGGTGCTGGAATAATGGTGTCTGCCACAGATGACAACAAGTTGCTCTTCAAGAATGCCGTGGGTGTGCTGTTGCTTAAGTTGTACGGAAGCGGTGTTTCCGTGAATTCAGTTACGCTGAGAGGGAACAAGGGGGAGAAGCTCGCCGGCAAGGCTACAGTTACCATGGAAGCAGGCGGTTTACCTTCGGTGTCCTTGGGTGACGGTGCAGAAGATGAACTTACCCTTTGCTGTACAGATGCAGTGCAGATAGGTGCCTCATCCGAAACCTGTACGGAGTTTTGGCTGGCAATGCCGCCTGTCGATTTCACCGAGGGCTTTACCATGACGGTAGAATACAACGGAGGCTCTTTTGATAAGAGTACCTCCAATGCTGTGAATATTGTAAGAAACCGCATCTCGAGTATGGCCCCGATAGAAATAGAAGTGGCACTGAATCCTGTCGCCGTGGATCTTGGCCTGAGCGTGAAATGGGCTGCATGCAACGTTGGCGCCGCTTCTCCGGAGGGATACGGCGATTATTTCGCATGGGCTGAAACGGAAACAAAATCGAATTACAGTTGGGCGACCTACAAATGGTGCAACGGAGATTACAATAATCTGACCAAGTACTGCAGCCAGTATTCATATGGTACTGTTGACGGCAAGAAAACCATTGAGCCGGAAGATGATGCCGCGAAGGTGAAATGGGGCGAGCCTTGGCGAATGCCAACCAACGAGGAATGGGATGAATTGTATGAAAACTGTACCTGGACATGGACCGCACAAAACGGAACTTACGGGTACATGGTTACAAGCAACATGACCGGCTTTACGGATAAATCCATTTTCCTCCCTGCCGCCGGGAATAAGAGTTATGATACAGTCGAAGCTGTCGGTAGCACAGGCTTTTATTGGTCATCTAATACCGTCAGCGGCATGTCAATATACGCATATTACGTAGAATTATCATCCGGCAGCGTAGGATTCAACGGCCTGGGCCGCTATTTCGGTTTCCCTGTCCGCCCTGTCTGCGAATAGGTACTGTTGTAACCTCAATCCGTACCCGGCTTGCCTTCGCGGCGGGGCGGAATAACTTGTTGATAATATTTTCTCCGGAGTGTGAAACTTGCGGCGGTTTTTTCCGTATATAGGGTACACAAAGGAATTCTATGAGACAACTTAAGATTACCAAGTCCATTACCAACCGCGAAAGCGCATCTTTGGACAAATACCTTCAGGAAATAGGACGAGAGGAGCTTGTGAGCCCGGAAGAGGAAGTTGAACTTGCCCAGCGTATACGCAAAGGCGACCAGGCCGCGCTCGAAAAGCTTACCCGCGCCAACCTGCGTTTCGTGGTCTCCGTGGCAAAGCAGTACCAGAACCAGGGCCTCAGCCTGCCCGACCTTATCAACGAGGGCAACCTTGGCCTAATCAAAGCTGCCGAGAAGTTCGACGAGACCCGCGGCTTCAAGTTCATCTCCTATGCAGTGTGGTGGATACGCCAGAGCATACTCCAGGCCCTCGCCGAGCAGAGCCGTATCGTCCGTCTGCCCCTGAACCAGGTGGGCTCCCTGAACAAGATAAACAAGGCACTCGGCAAGTTCGAGCAGGAGAACGAGCGTCAGCCGTCCGCTGAAGAGCTTTCCGAGATGATAGACGTACCCAAGGACAAGATAGCCGATACCCTCCGTGTTTCCGGCCGTCATGTCAGTGTGGACGATCCTTTTGTGGAAGGAGAGGACAATTCACTGCTTGACATTCTGCCCAACGACGACTCCCCGAGTGCCGACAAGGGTCTCACCAACGAGTCCCTGAGCACCGAGATCGAGCGTTCCCTGCAGATCCTCACTCCCCGCGAGAGGGAGATAATCAAGAGCTTCTTCGGAATCGGCTGCCAGGAAATGACCCTGGAAGAGATAGGCGAGCGTCTGGACCTCACCCGTGAGCGCGTGCGCCAGATTAAGGAAAAGGCCATCCGCAAGCTGAAGAAACCCTCTGCAAGCAAACTCCTAAAATCCTACCTCGGCTGATGACTACCGAACAATTCATAGCGGGGAAGGCCGTAGAAGCCGTGAAGGCTCTTTATGGAGCCGATGTCCCCGCGGACATCATGCAGGTCGGAGTGACCCGCAAAGATTTCGAAGGCGACTATACCCTGGTCGTCTTCCCGCTTTTGAAGATCTCCCGCCAGGCACCTGCCGCAACGGCTCAGGCGATAGGGGAGTGGCTCATCGCCAATTGCCCGGAAATCAGCGCTTTCAACGCAGTCCAGGGCTTCCTCAACCTGAGTCTCAGCAACATCTACTGGCGCGAAAACCTGCAGGAAATCATAGCCGACAAGAACTTCGGCCAGCTGCCTGCAACCGGCCGCCGCGTGATGGTGGAGTTCTCATCTCCAAATACCAACAAGCCCCTTCACCTCGGCCACATCCGCAACAACCTGTTGGGTGACAGTGTGTCACGCCTGCTCAAGGCCGCCGGCAACGAGGTCATCAAGGCCACGCTGGTTAACGACCGCGGAGTGCATATCTGCAAGTCCATGTATGCGTGGGAGAAACTCTTCGACGGGGCCACCCCGGAGAGCACCGGCATCAAGGGCGACCACCTGGTGGGAGACTGCTACGTGGCCTATGCGAAGCTTGAGAAGGAGCATCCGGAAGTTATCGACGACGTGCATAAGATGCTGGTACAGTGGGAAGAAGGCGACCCGCAGGTGCGTCAGCTCTGGGAGATGATGAACGGCTGGGTGTTCGACGGATTCGAGCAGACCTACAAGGCCCTCGGAATCACTTTCGACCGCACCTACTATGAGCACGACACCTACCTGCTGGGAAAGGAACTCGTGCAGAAGGGCCTCGATATGGGCGTGCTGGTGCGCGACCCCGACGGCTCCGTGTGGTGCGACCTCACCGCAGACGGGCTGGACCGCAAGCTGCTGCTCCGTTCCGACGGCACCTCTGTCTACATGACCCAGGACCTCGGCACTGCCGAGCGCCGCTTCGCTGAATACGAGCTCGACTCGCACATCTATGTTGTGGGAAATGAGCAGGACTACCACTTCAAGGTGCTCAAGCTGGTTCTCGCTAAGCTCGGCTTCGACTGGGCGGACCAGATCTACCATCTGAGCTATGGAATGGTGGAACTCCCCGAAGGCAAGATGAAGAGCCGCGAAGGCACAGTGGTTGACGCCGACGACCTCATCGAGAAGATGTACCAGGAGGCAAAGGCTACCAGCGAAGCTTCCGGCAAGCTTGATGGAATCTCCGAGGATGAGAAGGAGCGCCTCTATCACATGATAGGCCTGGGAGCCCTCAAGTACTTCATACTCAAGGTGGATCCCAAGAAGACCATGCTCTTCGATCCCAAGGAATCCATAGACTTCAACGGCAACACAGGACCCTTTATCCAGTACACCCACGCCCGCATCTGCAGCATATTGCGTAAGGCGGCAGAGGCCGGAATCAGGTATGGAGTAGCTGACGAAGTGGCGCTGAGTCCCAAAGAGATACGTCTCGTAAAGCTGCTGGCTCTCTACCCGCAGAAGGTGGCAGAGGCTGCCGCCGCTTACTCCCCGGCACTTGTAGCCAACTATGCGTACGACCTGGCAAAGGAGTTCAATCAGTACTACCACGAGACGCAGATACTCAAGGAGCCTGACGTAACGCTCCAGGGAATGCGCCTTGCCCTGATAGACACTCTTGCGGCGACACTCCGCAAGGCCATGGACGTGCTTGGAATCGAACTTCCCGAAAGAATGTGAGCCCGGAAGCGGCATATATGTTCCCTACCTCCGTCAAGGAGGTTCAGGCACTCGGGTGGGACTACATAGACGTTATCTTCTTTACCGGAGACGCCTTTGTGGACCATCCGAGTTTCGGTACGGCCTGCATCAGCCGCTGGCTGCAGAAGCAGGGATACCGCGTTGCCGTGGTGCCTCAGCCTAACTGGCGGGACGACCTCCGCGACTTCCGGAAACTCGGCCGACCGCGCCTTTATTTTGCCGTGAATGCCGGTGCCATGGATTCCATGGTTAACCACTATACCGCCGCCAAGCGCCTCCGCCACGACGACGCCTATACACCTGAAGGCCGTGCCGGAGCCCGCCCGGACCGCGCGGTGACTGTTTACACTAAGATTCTCAAGGAGTTATGGCCGGACGTGCCGGTCGTGATCGGTGGCGTAGAGGCCTCTCTCCGACGTCTTACCCACTACGACTACTGGGACGATTGCCTGATGCCCTCGATTCTGGTCTCCAGCGGCGCAGACTGGCTATGCTACGGAATGGGGGAGAAGCCGATGCTGCAGCTCACCCGCGCTATCGAGCGCGGCTGGTCCCGCCGCCAGATCGAACAGCTTCCTCAGATAGCTTTTTACCGTTCCGGCAAAAAGCTACCTACTATCCCCCTGCACCCCCAGGGGACGGGGGGCGTACCCCCCGATACCACCCCGGTCGCTTCGTTCCGGATTGTTTTTTCGAACCAGCCGGCCGCGGCGAAGCGAGACGGGGAGATGCCGTCCGGCGTTGCTCAGCCGCAGCGAAGCGAGGATTGGACGCAGCCGGATGGCGCTCCCCGCGAGCAAAGTGCGGCCGCTCCGTTCGTGCTTCATTCGTATGAGGAGTGCTGCAAGGATAAGCGGGCGTTCGCGGAGAACTTCCACCATATCGAGATATACGCCAACATGCTGCACCCCCCGGTGCTCATTGAGCCCGTCGGCAACGGCTACGTGCAGGTGAATCCAACTTGCGAGCCGTCCACGACGGAAGAGATGGACTCCTTCTGGGATCTCCCGTTCACCAAGCTGCCGCACCCTCGCTACAAGGGCAAGCGAATACCGGCGTACGATATGATTAAGGACAGTATCATAACTCACCGGGGATGCTTCGGCGGCTGCAACTTTTGTACGATAGCCGCCCACCAGGGCAAATTCATCCAGAGCCGAAGTGAGGAAAGCATACTTAAGGAGGTACGGAAGCTGGCCGCCATGCCGGAATTTCACGGCAACATCTCCGACGTCGGCGCTCCCACGGCAAATATGTACGGGATGACCGGTATGGACCCCAAAAGATGCGAGGTCTGCCGCCGCAAATCCTGCCTCTACCCAGCGCCCTGCGTCAATCTGGACCGCTCTCACGAGCGCCTGCTGCGCCTCTACGAACAGATAGACAAAGTCAAGGGAGTTCGCCACTCCTACATTGGCAGCGGCATACGCTACGATCTCTTCCTGGACGAGAAGGGCTTCATAGACAAGAGCTCCTGTCCGTATCTGGAGACCGTCATGCTCAAACATACCTCCGGCCGTATGAAAGTGGCCCCTGAGCACACTTCCGACAAAGTCCTGAGCTATATGGCCAAACCCTCGTTCCGCCTCTTCGAACGTCTGAGAAAGGAGTTCGACGGTATCAACCGCCGCAACGGAACGCATGTGGAGCTGGTGCCGTACTTCATTTCATCCCATCCCGGCTGCACCCTCCGGGACATGCAGGAACTGGCACACCATCCGGCCCTCAAGGGTATATGGATGGACCAGGTGCAGGACTTCATGCCTACGCCGATGACGACTTCCAGCGTGATGTTTTACAGCGGGCTGGACCCGCGGACCATGAAACCGGTGTTCGTGGAGCGCGACCCGGAACGCAAAAGGGCCCAGAAGTCGCAGTTCTTCCGGAAAAAGAATTAGAAGGCCATATTCCACGCAGCCTGCTGTGCACGCTGGCTCTGGGCGGCATTCATCTTGCCGAAGTTCCATTTTACCCCGAACATGATGTAGCGGCCCATGATGAGGCGGTAGCTGTCCTCTTCGTAGTTGGCTGTTACCGTATGGGAAAGGTTACGCGCCTGGTTGAGTATGTCATGGGCCTTGATGCTCAGGTTAAAGGCCCCGATGTTCTTGGAAATCTCCGCGTTCCAGAGCCATTCCGGCAGTCCGTAGCCCTCTGCATAGCCGCTGTGAAAAGCGTATGCAAGGTCGGAATTAAACTCGAATTCGTGCTTGGTAGTATAGGAGCCGCTGACGAACACGCTGATATCCAGGGTGTTCATGTTGATACTCGGGTCAAGCGAGTATCGGGAAATACGGCCCTGGGCATTGGAGCCTACGCTGAACGAGTAGTGGTCCTGGTTATACTTGACGCTGAGACTGGCGTAAGGAGTGAATGAGATAGTATTGCTTTCGCTGAAGCCGCTCTGTCCGCCGTAGAAACGGTCGCCTTTTGAATCTCCCCAGAAGCCATCCATGAATTCGGCATAATCGAAAGACTCCTTGTCAAGCGCCTTCAGGGTGCTCCTTGCCTGATAGTTTACAGATGATGAAAAGCCGTTCACGGAGCTCAGAGTCAATGACCACAACTTGTTCTTGTCCAGGGGCGTGGTAAAACTCCCGTACACGCTCGCGGACATTGTGGGTTTCTTTGAGTTTACGGGAATTGAGTACATTATTCCGTCCACGTCGTACCAGCGTGCGTAGCTGACAGGATTAGTGACAACGTTGCTGTACATACCGAGCTGCAGCGTTGAAAAACGCTCCCTGTTGTTTCTGGACCAACTGCCATTGATGTAAACGTTTGAGAAGGGTTGCAGATATATGTTTCCCAAGCTGAGCCTGGAGGGATCGGCTATGTCAAGAACGGGCAAAAGATTTGATACAGACGGCTTGTCTGTCCATCCGGAAACAGTGACGTATAACCTGTCTTTTTGTCCGTTATGCCTTATACGCATGGTAGGAGTAACAAACCAGAGCCATTCTCCTTTTCCGGTTTCCCGGGAAATTCCATAGCTCTTGGAAAAAGTCTCACTGAGCATTCCGCTAAGCTTGGCGCCAAGGGTTATCCAACTCTTGCTGCTGAACTTGTACTGGAGGGTCAAATCATATATCTGCTTCAGGTTGTTGTTCCTGCTCTCGGAAGAGTAATAGTCGTTGGGCACTGATTCTTCGGCGGCGTCCCTGATTCTTTCTGTATTCGAATAATCGAAGCCAAGACTGGTGGATAACATCCATTTATCGCCGAAAGGTTCCACGTAATTAATCGAACTGCGGAGAGAGCGGACATTGTTAGTGCCTGTATAAGACATGTTTTTTGTGGAAAAACCTCCGGCGGTTTCCAGACTGGCAGTCTCGTCGCTGAAATCTGAGGAAACGCCGTAACTGCCTCCGAAGTCCAGGCGTATAGACCTGTTATTCTTCCCCCAAAGCTCCTTGAACGTAACGGAGGAATTGATCTCGGCGTTGCTTTGCTCTTCTATAGTGTGTACATTGCTTGTGGAACGGTTCGCAAATATGTCGCCGCGGCTGGATTCCGTATTCCCGGAACTGTATTCGTCGGTCTTGCCGTAGTAGAAAGAAGGCTCAATCTCAAACCACACCTTTCCGGTCTCTTTCTTCATTTCCGCATTGGCGGAGACGCCATTGGCGTACTGTTTCCCCATGTTATCATTCACGCTGAGGAGGTCTCCGTCATCCATATAAGTGGTTCTGGAAGTTTTGGAGCCGGAATCCGTATCAGTGTATTTGTAATTGACGCCTACGGTGGTCTCTACGTCTTTTATGCGGGAGGTGTTGGCATTCACGCCCAGCTGTGCGGCGGTCGAGAGCCCCTGATTCAAATTTGTGGAGCGTACTCCGTTGGACCGGATTACCATTACCACGCCATTGGAGTCGTTGATGTTCTGCCCGTTGGCTATTACCGTCAACTGGTCTTTCTCGTTGTAAGCGGAGGCCAGGGCATTCCCGCTCCAGAGCAGGCCGCGGTCGTCCCGGAGTGGGCTGTCATCATTTTTATCTCCTACGGTCGAGCCTCCCTTGAGGCCCACGTTGCCGAACCAGCCCTTTTCGTATTCTTTCTTGAGCGCCACGTCCAGAACTTTTTCCTTGCCGCCGTCCTGCACGCCCGTGGCCCTGGTGGCTTTGGAATCCCTGTCGATTACCCGTATCTTGTCCACCACGGATGCCGGCAGGTTGTTCAGCGCCGTACTCTGGTCGCTGAAAAAGAATGTGCGTCCGCCGACAGTGAGCTGGTCTATCGCCTCACCGTTGAATTTTACCTTGCCGTCCTCCGTTATCTCCATGCCCGGCATGCGCTTCAGCAGGTCCTTGAGCATGGCGTTCGAGCCCACCCGGAACGACGAGGCGTTGAATTCAACCGTATCCTGCTTGATAACTATGGGATTGCCGACTGCAGATACGGTCGCCGCCTGCAGGAACTGTTCGTCTATCTTCATCTTGATTGTCCCCATGTCCTCCCTCCGCTCACGGAAGTACTTTTCCTTAACGAATGGCTTGTATCCCAGCATCTCGACGTGGAAGACATAGCTGCCGTAGGGAACGTCCTCCAGCCTGGCCTCGCCTTTGTCGTCCGTCAGCGTGAAGTTGGTGATCGTAGTATCCTTGGAGGGTACAAGGTACACCGATGCAAAGGGAACCGGTTCGTTGGTGAGTGAATCCAGCACCGCCGCCTTAATCGTGCTCATCCTCCCGTTCAACATATTGTCGTTGATAATGACGACTTGCGCCTGCAGACTGATGCATGCGAGCAGAAGCGGAACCAACAATAATCTCTTTTTCATACACTGGCCATTAAGGGGCTTCCATAAACAATTCTCCTTTGATGTATTCCACACTCTTGGTGGCAAATTCGTAGCCCTTGGTGCCGGGGCGGGCAAATTTCAAGTACACCTCATACCATTGCAACGCCTGCTTATAATCTTTCTTCTTCTCGTAACAGTACGCAATTGTGGAAATATTGGATATCAGTTTGGGGTTGAGGCGGTAAGCCTCTTTGTAATGCTCGATGGCCTTATCAATGGATTCCTGCTTGCGGGAGAAGCCCAAACCGTATTGCTGCTGGATGCGGGAGGCGACGGCCGGATCCGGCTGAATCATATCCCAGGCCCTGTCAAGCCATGGCTTCACTTCCGTCTCGAAAGGACGGTAAGATTCTGATTTATAATCCAACTTGACAGCGGCAATGGAGTATGCCAGATTCACGTCGCTGGAATCAATCTGCCAGGCTGCCTCAAGTTCCTGCTCGGCCCTGTAGATAACCTGAGTGTGCCAGTAACTCTGCCCCAGATAGTAGTGGATCGGGTATGAGTCATTTCCTATATCCTGCTGACGCTGGAATATGTTTACAGCAGATTCATAATCGCCTTTGCGGTAAACGGCAAGACCCTTGAGCGGGGCAATAGTGGTATTGTCCGGATCTTCGGCCAGGAAAGGTTCGCAGATGCTCACGGCTCCGTCGTAATCCTCTTTAGAGAGGAGAATACCCATAGCCTTGGACAGCACCGATTTGTTCATCGGCTTCATTGCAAGCGCCCTGCGGTAGTACCTGAGGGCGGAATCTGCCTGCTCCATCTGATTGAATGCATCGCCAACATAGCTCACCACCGCCGGGATGGAATCCAGCTGCAGTACCGCTTGCCCTGCCTGGATACTCTGTGGATATGCTTTCAGCCGGTAAGTCACCTGCATCAGCCTTAGTTTGTATAGTATGTTGTCCGGCCGGAGGGAAGAGAGCATGAAATAACTGCCTGCCGCATCTTCGTATGCGCCGCTCTGGAAGTGGCAGTCGGCCAGCTCGGTCATTACCGCCTCATCCATGGCGCCCGGCTGCACCAGAGTCGACAGCATCTCAATGGCGTCATCCGTGCGAAAGATGCTCTTTAGGTAGCGCGCTTGCGTGAGCACGGAGTCGCGATGGCTGGTCTGGGCTCCCGAAAGAATACAAACAGCCAGCCAAAACAGTAAGGAGAGTGCTTTTTTCATTTTCTGAGTTGGAAGATTACAGGGAGAATGCTGCTGGCTAGGGAAGGGTTGTATCCTTTGGAAATATAATAAACCTTGCCTGCATCATCGCAGACCGCTACCACAGGGAGGGTGAGTCCCGGTTTGCCTATCGAGGAGAGGCTTCGGCACAGGCTCCCGGGTGCCTTGTGCATGCTGAATGTCATTATGTTCTTTTCCGGCCCCAAGGAGTCAAGCTCCCGTATGGCATGATTAGTAGGCTCGTCGCTACGGTTTCCGAGTACTGCAATTATCAGACCGTCACCGTGGACGGAAGACTCCGGAATGTCCTTGATATTGATCTTGCCTATTACCGGAAGGGGCTCATCCCTGTTCTGGAGAATCATGGGCACGTAGGTGTCTTCTCCTGCGGGCAGGGGGAAGAATTCCTGGCGGACAAAGATGTGCGGGCCGAAGCGCGTTCCGGAGGTCAGTACGTAGTAGCCTTCGTCGAGGCTGTAGGCCTTCTGCAAAGTGGAGCCTTCGTCATACTCCATAAGTTGCGGCCCGTCTTCGTTGAGGGCGCTGATTGTAAAGTCCCTGTAATACTCGGCCGGCAGTTCCCTGACTATGCGTAGCGTGCCCTGCGGGGCCGGCTCGGGCGCGGCATCCCCGGAGAGGCGGACGTCAGCCCAGAGTTCCCCTGTCCGATACTGAAGCTTGCCGGTTACAGGATCGATGCGTGCGGGAAAGCCCAGGGTGCGGCAAAGGGCCACGCAGAATATGTCGCGTGCCTTGGCGTCCGCAAGCCGCGAGCGCCAGACTGCGATGGGGGCGGTACGCAGGCCTTGGGGGTTACGCCCCTCGCGCAGGCGTATGTTGTCTCGCACCCACCGTGTCACTTCGTCTGCGCTGCGGAGTTGGCCCGCTATTCCGGATGCTAAAACTTCGCGGCGGAAGGGGAGCAGCGGCTCAATCTCCACGCGGGGGTTCAGGATATAAGGGTCAGTGCAGCCTCGTGCGCCCTCGAGAGCATCTTCCAGCACCTCACGGGAAACGTCCCCGCGGTCTTTCGCCGAGATGAGATCCAGCAGCAGCTGTCCTTCCTCTCCATGTGCCACGAGGAAGGCGTCGGCGTCCGGATTGTTATGGGGATGCGAGTCGCGAATGGCGTCTTCCGCGGCAAGTCGGAGTTTGTTCGCCTCTTCCTGCTCGGGAGTGGCGCCAGTGGGGATCGGGTTCTCGTGAGGCGGCTCGATAATGACCTCGGCGCTGAAACGCTCGCCGACTTTATGGTCCAGGATCACGGTAACGCTGTCAGCCCATGCGACGCCGTAGCCGAATCGGTCTCCCTTCCTTGCCCAGACGTACATGTCTCCCATGCCTGTTTCCAGGGACGCACGGCCGTCGCTGCCGGTGGTGTAGCGGGCGACGGTGTAGAATTCGGCATAGTTGTAAATCGTGAAACCGACTTCCGCGCCGGGAACGGGAGATGGCCGGTCGGAGCCGGCCATGACGGCTGCGTCATCCCCGACTTGATCGGGGATCTCCACCACCGTCACTATGATATTCTTCGTAGGAACGTATCCGCCGGTGACGTTAATCTCCGTGAAGCACGGGGTTCGCTGAATCACTCCCTCGGGACCGTCGTAGTCACCGTAAACCTTGGTATGCAGCAGCATGGCCTGGGAAACCGGTCCGTTGAACCAGGCGTTGTCCAGCGTCGGCGCAGGCTCGCAGGCACCCAGGAAATGCCACTTTCCGTCGGCCCATACCTCCACCCACGCATGATTGTCATCGGTGTGCGCCCATCGGGGCGTGTACACCTGCCGGGCAGGGATGCCTGCGGCGCGCAATGCCGCCACCGTAAGCACGGATTCCTCGCCGCATCGGCCAACTCCCCGGCGTACCGTGGCCATGGGTGCGCTGGTACGCGCGTCCGCCGGCTCGTAGCTGGCCTGCTCGTGGCACCAGTGATTGATTTCCAGCGCAGCCTCCGCAAGGCTCATTCCCTGAACACGGCGGCACAGGGTGTCGGCATAGACCGTGCGGAAATCGTCCAGGCTCTCATTGTTCACCCTCAGCGGCAGCACGAAGTGGCGGAACTCCCTTTCGGGAATATTCCACTGCATTCGCTCCCGCACTTCCAGCGTCTTGGCCACATTGGCCTTCCACCAGCTGCGGGATTGGTGCAGGCTGTCCGGAAGAGGCATATACTCATACAGCCAGTCAGTATAGGTCTCAACTGTATTATTACAGGAAGATGCCAATGCGAGGATGGCGAATGCGAGCAGTATCCGTTTCACGGTGTTTATGGCTATTTCGTAATGGTATAGAGTTGCTCGGAGCATTCCTGGCGGCCGTCAAGGAAATGCGTGTCGTGACGTATCATGCCATAGTCCAGGGTGTACCAGGTATAGGTGATCCGGGCCCTTTTATGCAGCGGAGCCTTCTCCAGTTTATGCTCGCGCACTACAATGCAGTCGAAAGTGCCGGCAGGGACGGTGACGGTCTCACGGCGCAATACTTTGCGATCCGTGAAGTCTATTGTAAGTTTTATGCCCTTCCAATCAACCGTCCCGTGTATGTCTTCCAGGATGTCGCCCGGCTTCAATGTGGCTTTCAAGGTGGAAGTGCCGCCTTTGACTGTGAAATTGAGAGAGGAGAACAACTGACGGGCGACATAGGCGGCCGCATCGGAGACGTTCACTTCCACTGCGCCGTCCGGGTATAGCAGGGCGGTGGAATTCACATCCCCTTTGACCATGGTCTTTTCCTTGTCGGGGATAATGGTTGTGGTAAAGTCCACCTCCCTCACACCGTCCTGGCGGGTGCGTACGGCATTTATCCTGGAAATTTGCGTCCACCAGTGGGTTTCCCCTTCGGGGTCATAGCGCTCATAGCGCAGAGTTGCGCCTTTTGTGGAGCAGAAATAGCTCCTGGCGGCACCGGGGGCGGTGTTTCCCGCCGGCGCTGCCAGGGCCATAATCGCCAAAAATGAATAAATCAGGAGGAGTCGCATACTACGGAAGCTGAGGCAGTCCGAGGTCCTCGAAGGTGCGGTCTGCAGGTACCGGAGGAAGAGGTACACGGTCTTTGAGTTGCTCCAGGGCCACTTCCACGGCCTTTATAAGCTGCTGGTCTTCGCCTGCATACTCCTTGACGGGGTCATTGTCTATCAAGATGTCCGGGTCCACGCCATGGTTCTCCACTATCCACTTACCTGTCTTGCGGTCATAGTTGGTGAAGAAAGGCACACGCACGTCTGTTCCGTCCATATATGGCAGGGAGCCGCTGATACCCACGATTCCGCCCCAGGTGCGGGTTCCTATGACGGTACCCAGATTGTTGGCTTTGAAGCTCCAGGGGAACAGGTCTCCGTCGGAAGCTGAATACTTATTGATCAGCAAGACTTTAGGCCCTGTATGCGTGCCGTCAGGTACGGTTCCGGTCATGGTCGAAGTGCGGCTCATGGTCATGCGGTAAACCTCTCTCTTGAGGCGTTCGATAAGCATGGGGGATACGTTTCCGCCGCCGTTGGCACGATCGTCGATGATCAGCGCTTCCTTGTCGGTCTGGGGATAGTAGTAGCGGGCGAATTCGCTCAGCCCTTCAGGTCCCATGTCGGGGATGTATATGTATCCCACCTTGCCGCCCGAAAGCTTGTCAACTGTGGCGATGTTCCTCTGTACCCATTCGTAATGATAGAGCGGCTCTTCATCGGCTATGGGCTTGACTATCACCTTCCTGCCTTTCTCGTTGGGCTTGGAGGCCACGGTCAGCTCGGTAAGTACTCCGGCTTTTCCGACAAGCATGCTGTAGATATTGGTGGTTCCGGTAACGCTGACACCGTCTATGGCGGTAATGTAATCGCCGGCCTTCACACCGATTCCGGGTTCCGCAAGAGGGGAGCGCAGGCTCTCGCTGTACGGGGCGCCTTCCAGGATGCGGTCTATCTTATAGCAGCCGCTCTTGTCGCGAGAGAGCCGGGCGCCAAGAAGGCCCATCTGCACGCGCTCCGGCTTGGGATACTCACCCGGATTCACGTATGCGTGCCCAGAAGCCAGTTCGGATATCATTTCACCTATCACGTAGTTGAGGTCGAGACGTGTGCGTACGTACGGAAGAAGAGCAGAATACTTGTCCTTTATGGCTTTCCAGTCGCGTCCGTGCATATTCTGCACATAATAACCGTCGCGGAAGGCGCGCCATACCTCGTCGAAGATCTGGGGCCATTCCTGCGCATAGTCAACCAGGACCACCACATCCTTGGTATCAATCTTCTCACCGCTCATCCTGGCTCCGAATTTGGCTGCCGACCAGCTGCCCCTCTCACGTATAAGGGCCATCTTGTCTCCGTTGCGGTAACGGACCATGCCCTTGGCGCATTCCTCGTCCGATCCGCTCTCCAGGTCGAAAACCTTGGTGCCCCCAAAGTCTCCGTGCCATATCTTCTTGCCGTCAGAATAGAAGTTGCGTCCACCGAAGGGCAGCTTGACTATACGTGCGAAAATGCCATCCGGATCTATCTTTACGTTTACAGGTTCCTTGGACTCTTCGCCGTCTGCTTTTTCGCTTTCCGGCTTGGACCCTTTGTCCGGCCTGGGTCCCTTGAAATCCGGTCCGGCCGGCTTTGTGTCCTGCTCGGCCATCATGTCACGCGGCGGTCTGCCGCCGGGGAACCCCATGCCGCCGGGTCCGCGTCCGCCGCCTTCACCGGAACTCGGAGAACCGTCCTTGGGAAGCAGGGGAGAAGGTGTATCCGCCGCCAGCAGTGCCAGATATGCGGAGCCCATGTTGCCCAGGGTAAAGTTCCACTCTATCCTGCTGTACTGCGGGTTAATGTCGCGGTCGGAGCTGAATATAAGGTATTTTCCGTCACTGGAGAACACCGGGCTCGAGCTGTTGTACCACCTTTCCGTTACGGGGTATTCCTTCCCGCTCTCAAGATTGTACACATAAACCACGTCCATTTCGTTCTTTGCCGGACGTGTATAAGTTATCCATTTGCTGTCGGGAGAGTAGGACACTCCGCGGAACTCCGCTTCGGGGTTTTGCATGACGACCCGCTTCGCTCCCGAGGGAACGCTCACCTCTACAAGACGGTTCTTGCGGTCGGTGTAAAGTATGGTCTTGCTGTCCGGAGCCCACTGCAGGCTGCGGATGTAGGTGTCTGCGCCGCTGGTAAGCTGTATAGCATCACCGCCTTTCTCCACCTCGTACAGATACACTTCAGTCTCCGAGCTGCCGTCGCCAATCCAGGCAATATATTTGCCGTCCGGGCTCCAGTCCGCACTGCGGTCGTTGGCTCCCGGGGTGCGGCTGAGGTTGCGCGTAACGCCCTTTGTTACAGGGATATCGAAGACCTCGCCACGGGCGGTGGCGACCATCCTCTTGCCGTCCGGAGAGAGGGCGGCCGATGTGATGCGGGAACCTGCATCGAGTCTTACGGGACGCGCCTGGACATCGTCGGACGCCAGATTTACAGGCACTCTGTAGCATTTGCGGTCCTTTGGGTCGAAGCAGTGTATCCATCCGCCCTTTTCGAATACTATGGTCTTGCCATCCGTGCTGGGGAACTTGATGTCGAAGTCGGTGTAGTCGGTTACCTTCTCGGTCTTTCCGGTCTTGACGTTGTAGCAGAACAGGTTCATGGTCATGTCGCGGTCGGAGATAAAGAATATCTCGTCTCCTATCCACATGGGGAATATGTCCTGGGCATCATTCTCCGTGATGTTGGTAACCTTCTTTTTGGCCGGATCCCATATCCAGATGTCGTCCGCCATACCGCCGCGGTAGTACTTCCATGTGCGGAATTCACGCATCACCCGGTTGTAGGCCAGCTTCTTGCCGTCCGGCGACCAGCAGCAGAATCCGCCTTCCGGGAGAGGTATCTCTTCAGGCATGCCGCCCTCCGGCGATACTGTCCAGAGTTTGCCGTCGAATCCGCTGCCGATGCGGTTGCGATAGACAATCTGCTTGCCGTCCGGCGTCCATGCGACCACCATGTTGTTGGGGCCCATACGGTCTCCCATGTCGTCACGGGCATTGGTGGAAGTATAGGTCAGACGTACCGGCTCGCCTCCTTCCGAGGGGATGAGATATACTTCACGGTTGCCGTCGTATTCGGCAGTGAACGCTATGCTCCTGCCGTCGGGGGAGTAGTGGGCGAAGGCTTCATAGCCTATGTGGGACGTCAGCCTGCGTGCCTGGCCTCCGGAAACGGGAACTGTCCAGAGGTCTCCGGCGTAGGTGAACGCAATTTCGCGGCTGTTGGTTGCGGGGAAACGGAGAAGGCGTGCTTCTTCCCGTGCATTTGCCGCAAGGCTTGCGGCGAGGATGGCCATGGAGGCCAGGAGTACTTTGAATCCCATATAGATAACTGTTATACGTATGCTGAAGATAGAGATACAACGCAAATATAAATAAACGGCCTCTTTTCTGCAACAGCAGTCAGGTCCCCTGATTTGGTTTTTTTTATTATATTTGTTGCTGTTGTTACTTCGCCAAATGAGCTTTCTAACCAAAATTGCGAAAAAGAACATTGCTTCCGGGCGCCTCGGGAGGCAGATATTCGGTTCCCTGATAGAATGGAATACGGCATCCTTCCTGGCATTTGTATTTTTAGTCATCCCTCTTTCTGCGGGGATAACGCTGATCCTTTCCCCGGGCAATTATATTCCCTTCTTATATCTGCTAGGCCTGGATCTCGCTGTCTGGCTTATTGTCAAGTGCTGCCGCCGGCTTTCCGGAGTGTTCAGTCTCAACAAGCAGGAGGCAGGTATCACCTGGTGCCAGATTGCCATACTTGCGGCCATAATATCCTGGCTGATAGGATTTGTCCTCATTTTCCACATCCACAGGCATCCCGCCGCCGCTGCAGTATTCGGAGTGGCCGGCTCCGTGGCCGGCTGGATATTCCAGGATAAACTGAAGGGCGTAGTGGCTTTCGTGCATCTGCGTATGCACCACCTGCTGAATATAGGCGACTGGATACAGGTTCCCAAGTATAACGCCGACGGAGAGGTGAAGGCGGTTACGCTGACCACGGTTACAATCCTTAACTGGGATACCACGACATCCACCATCCCCATCAGCGACCTGCAGTCCGACCATTTCATCAATCTGCAGAACATGGCGGAAGGGAAGACCTACGGGCGCAGGATGATGAAGACGTTCATACTGGATACGGAATGTTTCCATCCCATATCGTCGAAGGAAGCGGAGGCGTTACGGTCCGGACGGTATGAGGCGGTCAGCAGGTACCTGCCGGCTGAGGAGATAAAGGAAGGCGCCCTGAACGCCCACCTTTTCCGTATCTATCTCCATCACTGGCTGATGGCCAATCCCAACGTTTCCCAGAAACCCCACCTTATCGTGCGGTGGATGGAGCAGAACGAATTCGGCCTTCCGCTGCAGGTATATGCATTTTTGCTGGACAGCGAGTTCTGTTCTTTCGAATGGGTGCAGTCCCGCATTACCGAGCAGATCGTAGAAGCAATGGAATGGTTCGGCCTGATGCTCTTCCAGGCGCCCTCTGCAGACAATATCAGAATTATTAAGGAGCCCTGGAAATGAAGACGACAGTAATAAGGGAGCGCCCGTTCGAGTATTTAAGGCGCAGGGGCGGCGGAGAAGCTTTCCCGGAAGAAACCGTCAGGAACTGGTACATCGCCAGGGCATTTGTGCTGGACAGGCTTAAAGAAGTTTCTATTGCTCCGGACTCTTCCGGGTGCCTGCACTTCGTTGTTGAGGGGGACAGCCCGCGGATGCTTTCCGTAGTGCGCCAGCTGGCCCTTTCCGCTCATTTCGTAAACTTTTCCGAGCGCGATTGCTTCGGCCGCCTGGTGTGCCGTAACAGGACGCTTGTCACCCTGGTCAGCAGAATGGATGCGGATGCGGTGGTAGCGGAGCTAAGGAAGGAGGAATACCTTTGTAATCTCCTGCAGTACTGCAAGTATTCGGTTTGCGGCGAGGTTTTCAACAAAGATGCTTACCTGGACATGGAGTTTCAGATAGTCCCGGATTGCCCTTCCGGCTGTCCGGACGCGGTATGCATCAAGGAGGAGGATATTGATTCCTTCATCAGTTCGGCAAATCCCGACGAGGTTTTCTCTATCGACACACGCAAGGCCGTGCTGGTCAGCAGGGTATATGAACTTGGCTCGCTGATCGACAACCTCCCGGCGGAAGATATTCACAGCGCGCGCCGTTACATCCTGGCCCTGGATACTTTCCAGTACACGCTGCTGGGTAAGAAGTTTACCCCGCTGGTGAAGGAAGAAAAGTGGATGAAGAACCAGCTGGCCGTACGTAACGGTCTGTCCAACATATTCTGTTCCGATTGTTTTGACTCCAGGGCGCGGGGGATAAAGCGCTATGCTGCGGAACGCGGTGTGGCCGAACTCCAGGCGTGGGAAGATAGCAACGAGGCGCTTACCTGCAGCGAGCACAACCGTTGGATGGTAGAGAAACTTATTATGGGTTTCAGGGCGCCTTCGGCGCAGGAGTGGCTGGAATATGAAAGCCTGTACGCCCGGAAGAAGGCGGCTTACGCGAAGATGCTTAAGAACAATGCAGACGACCCGGTTCATGTGGATCTGTGCTCTTGCCTCGACCTGCGCCGGTCGGATCCCGACAATCTTAAGTACGACAGCTTTCTTTTATTGGCGATACCGATAATACTCAATAAGATACCGTAGATATGACAGAGCTTTGGGAGGAGAGCAAATGGTATTCGTTCCTGCGCCACTGGGTTGACAGGTGCACCAGGCGCAGTTTTGCGCAGCTTACAGTTGAAGGTTCGCTGCCGGATGACGGGAAAGCCGTAATCGTGGCGCCCAATCATTGCAACACTCTGATGGATGCACTCGTGGTCCTGCAGACCCGCCATTCTCCCATGGCCTTCGGCGCCAGGGCGGATATTTTCAAGAATCCTACAGCTGCAAAGGCCCTGCATTTCCTGCGTATAGTGCCTATCGCCCGCAAGCGTGACGGCCTTCGCAGCGTCGCCCAGAACCTGGAGATCATCCCCGTCATTCTGGATATCCTGCATCACGGTACACCTTTCTGCATATTCCCTGAGGGCACCCACAGGCCCATGTATTCACTGATGCCTATTCACAAGGGGGTTGTTCGTATCGCCCTCAAGAATGCAGCAGACCAGCCCACGTACATGGTGCCTGCCGGTCTGAATTACAGTGACTTCTTCCGGTATATGGGTACATGTACTCTGCGCTACGGCGAGCCCATAGACGTGAACGCTTTTGTGGAGGAGCACAAAGGACTGTCCAAGCCTGAACTTTACGATGCTTTGAGTGCTGAACTGTGGAAGCGTATTTCCGAGCTGATACTGTATATCCCGGATGACGGGAATTACGAGGCGAGGCTGGCCATACTTAAGCCGCCCCGCAAGCGCCGCTGGTGGGAAATACCGGCCGCAGTCGTTTCCGCCCCTGTTTTTGTACTCTGCGCTTTGCTGTCCCTTCCGCTTTGGGGCACTGCCGAATATATTTGCAGCAAGCTTAAAGACAAGGCCTTCAGCAATTCGGTGCGTTTCCTGGTGCGTCTGGTTGGCTATCCGCTATTCTTCATCATCTGGGCTGTGGCGCTTTTCCTGCTGCTCCCTCCGCTTGCCGCCGCAGCGCTCTTGCTGCTGTTTTGCTACTCCTATTCTTTCTTCTACGAGTGGCTCAGGCTGATACGCTAGTGCCTGTATGACAAGTTCGCTGGAGCAATACGTAGAATCCGTGATCATACCCCGTTATGCGGCTTTCGACAAGGCGCACAGGGAAGATCATGCCCGCGCGGTGATTTCCAGGGCCCTGGCGATGGGGAAGGCGTACGACGTAAACGAGGACATGCTCTATGCCGCAGCTGCATGTCACGACCTGGGACTGGAGGTGGACCGCAAGACCCATCATCTGGAAAGCGGCAGGATAATCCGCTCCGATGAGCGCCTGCGCGAATGGTTTACGGCCGAGCAGATTGAAGTGATTGCGCAAGCTGCAGAAGACCACAGGGCGTCGGCCACCACTCCGCCCCGCAGCATCTACGGCGCCCTTGTTGCCGAAGCCGACCGCATGATAGTGCCGGAGACTATAATACGCCGAACGGTGCAGTTCGGCCTGTCCCATTATCCGGAGCTGGATATGGAGGGTCACTGGCAGCGTACCCTGGAGCATTTGAACGAAAAGTATGCGGAAGGCGGCTACCTGCACCTGCTCATACCCGGTTCTCCCAACGAGGCGCCGCTGGCCAGGCTGCGAGAGATTATCAAGGATACTGCCTGCCTGCGGGGGATATTCGAGACTGTCTATTCTGACGAGACCGGCAGGGGATAAGTTCCCTCAGTTTCCCTTTGTCTCCTACCACGAAATAGCGTCCCTGCTCTATCAGCAGCGCCCTTCCGAGGCCTCTGTCCCTGTTCCTGGCATTATTTACGTTGACGCAGATTACGCGGCCGTTACGGAAGGTCCTGACATCGTTGAAGATAGTGTGCCCTACGATTACGTGGTCGATGTCGTAGCGGGACAGTATCAGGTTAAGGGTGTCGTTCTTTACAGGCGCCCACCTTTTGCCGTTCAGCACCATCCCCCTATACCATATCGGACCGCGACTGCCATACAGGAAATGCAGTCTCTCGGAGGCTGCCTTTCTTGCCATGCTCCTCATGAAGAGGGCATTGCTCATCTCCCCGTTCACTTCTTCAATCGGAATATCCTCCCGGTAGAATTCGCCGCTAAGGCCGGCATGGACGTAAAGTTCTCGGCCTATGATGCCTATGGTGTTCCAGCTGGCTATCCAGCGGCCGAGTTCGCTGTCCGGACTGAAGAGGTCCCGGTACTCAATACCGAGTTCCCTCGCCAGTATGTGATATTTCGGGGTTGCGTAACGCATGTCTCCGGAGAACTCCATGGGCTCATGATTACCCATTAGCATAGTGACCCTGCCTCCGGCATCGGCGGCCTCCTGCTGCAGCCTGTAAAAGAACCAGAAGATCTGAACGGCATCGTCGCCCCTGTCGAAAATGTCCCCGATCTGGACCAGCTGGTCGCTGCCGTACGCCCAGTGGAGATTCTCGTCGATTACGCCGTTTCCCTGCAAAAGAGATATGACGCAATCCAGCTTTCCGTGCGGGTCGGACATTACGAATACCCGCCCGGGAGCGGTCCTGACGCACCAGTCCTGACGCTCTATCGGGCGCAGGCTCATCTCAAAAGGATAATTGCCTTCATGGTCGCATACCCTGAAAGAGGCCGGCGCCTGCACGTATGTGGTGTCCTTTATTACGCCATCTTCCGACACCGTAATAACCCTGACGCTATCCCCCTTATGGAGAATATACGGTCCGTCTATTGAAAGGGAATCACGCGCCGTCTGGGCGCCGAGCCTGGTCGTGCCGGTGAGTGCCGCTGCACCCAGAAGCAGAGCTAGCAGAATGGTAGAAATACTTTTTCTCATTGCAACCAAAGATAAGAATTAATCACTACACTTGAGCAACAAAAAACTTATGCTACGCAGAGACTAATTAGTTGACGATTTCCAGATGATCTTCAGGATATCGTAGACTCTTCAAATGTATATCAACGACAAAGTAAAAGGCGATGCGCGCAAAGCTAGGTGTCTGCTGGCTTGATGAGTAACAATCTCATTATCAACGTATTGCGCAAAATCAATTACGCTAAACCGCATAATCGGTTTTCGTTAATTGGCTGATTGACAGACATTTACATTCCACGGCGCATACAGAAGCGAAGGGACGACTAAAGAGAAAGCCGCCCAGCAGGCGGCTCGAGCGTTGAGGTACCAGGATTCGAACCTGGGCAGACAGAACCAAAATCTGTAGTGCTAC